>NZ_PPRT01000052.1 GCF_002902725.1 Staphylococcus caprae | reverse complement strand
AATCAAATTAAATGGAACAACTTCTTATTAAAACAACGTTAAAGATTCTGACTTTGTATAGAACTGTATACTATTTTAACTTTGCAACAGAACCGTTAAATCTATTGAATCTTTAGCTCAATCTTCTATTGTATTAAACGTAACACATAGACATGATAAAAATGATTTTTCAAATAGTAAAGTTAAATTAATAGACTTTAGGCAATTTAATTAAGTTTCCTAAAGTCTATTATAATTTAATCAATGTGAAAATCATCCAAAATATGAGTAATATAACTATACATAAATGAAATATCCAATCCATTTTTAGTATTGCAACAAGTTCTCTAATAAAAGCATTAGTAAAAAAATAATTTTTTGTCTTACTACCTAAACTATAAAAGTGAGAGTATTTAAGTTTTTTAGCTATAAAGACTGCTCTCAATATATGATAATTATTTGAGCATATTATAACAGCAGCATTTTTTGAAATGAGATTTTTTGAAAATTTTAAATTTTCATACGTACTTTGTGATTTATTTTCGCATATTATTTGATTTTCATTTACTCCCTGTGCTATTAAATATTTTTTCATTGCTTGCGATTCTGAAATTCTTTCATCTTTACCTTGTCCACCGCTTAACAAAAATTTAGTATGCTTATCTTTTTTAGAATCCCAAAAATTTTTCCCAATATCTATCCTACTTTGCAAAAGAGGAGGTACTTTATCTTCTATTAAGCCAGATCCTAACACAATAATGTAACTTATACTCATATCAATTTTTCTTCGTGAATAAAATAGAGATAAAATGAAGCAACTAATAAATAAACTGAAAAAATATGTAAATAAGGACACTATAAAAATATGTATCACAAATATATATGCTGCTAAAGACTTATTTATAAAAAAAGACAAAGGGGAAGTAACTATAATCCACAATAACAATAGTGATAAACCGAAGCTTAAAAAATTTGATAATTTACTTCCTTCTTTTTCAAGAAGTTTTTTACTATTAAAAATTAAAAATGTTAAAAAAATTAAAATCGATAAAGACAATATAATAAACATAGTTGATATAGCATAAATACTAAAGTTAAACACTGCTAATATATAGTAAAAACAAAGTAATCCCAAAACAAGTTGTATTATAGCTACAATATAAATATTAAGTCTACTATGCTTTTTAAATAAAATTATAGTTATTATAACTAGAACCATTAAAAATAATATTAAAAGATACATATATATCTCCCTTATCTCTAATTATATTTTCTATAAATATACCACATTCTTTTATAACTATATAAAATTACATATTAGTAATTCTTACAATATTGTTAGGGTATATATACTTTTTCAATGTTAAACTTTAATAAATTAATTTTTAAAGGAGGAATAATTCTTGACTTATTATAAAATAGAAACAAGAAACTTGAATAAACAATTTAAAAAAGAAACTATTTTAAAAGACATTAATTTAAAAGTTTATCCTAATGAAGTTTATGGACTTTTAGGAATTAATGGAGCCGGGAAATCTACTTTGATGAAAATTATATGTGGAATACTGCCACAAACAAGTGGCGATATCTATTTAGATGGATCTCCTCTAACTAGAAAAGAGCTAACTAATATTGGTTCTTTAATAGAATCTCCTCCAACTTATAATCATTTAAGTGCACAAGATAATTTAAAAGTCGTAGCATTGAATGAAAATATAGATTTTAATGAAATATCTAAAGTACTTGAGCTTGTTAATTTAAATGTTGATCCCCAAAAAAAGGTGAAAAACTTTTCTTTAGGTATGAAACAACGATTAGGTATAGCTATGGCGCTAATAAAGAAGCCAAAGCTACTAGTATTAGATGAACCTTCTAATGGACTAGACCCCTACGGTATTCAAGAATTGAGAGAATTACTAAAAAGTTTAACAAATTTAAATACTAGTGTTATTATTTCTAGTCATATTCTTTCAGAAATACAACAGTTAGCTGATCATGTAGGTATTATCCATAATGGCAAGTTAGAATATCAAGAGGAAAATAAAACTGATGAAAATCTTGAAGAAGTATTTTTTAATATAACAAAAGGGGGTAAATAATATGAAAGAAATAAAAGCTGAAGTTTTAAAATTCAAAAATACTACAGCTATGTATGTATTATTTTTATCACCTTTATTCTTTTTAGGGTTTGCATTATTTACTGCTTTATTTGCTCAAAGTAGTCCTAATAAGGATGATATATCTCCATTTCTATCTCTGTTATTTAATCTATGGCCATACTTTGTTATGCCAATTATTATTTGTATCGCTTGTAGCTCAATGATTGGTATCGAAAAAAGAAATGGCTTATTCAATTATTATGTCAGTAATAACTGGTCAATTAATAAGATGATTAGAAGTAAAATATTAATTATGAGTATCGCCTTATTACTGCATACTATAATAATGTTCTTAGTAGCACTGACTGGAAATATGTTAGTGGGTGGGAATTCAATTAATTTATTTCTCATACTAGTCACATTATTTTTAGTTTTTTTTGTAGGTCTTCCGTTAATACCTATTAATTTTATTTTAGTAAAATGCTTTGGTGTATTTCTTTCTATTTTTTTAAATATTGCATTGACTTTAATCAGTATTATATTTATTACTATGAGTAAGTTCTTCTGGATTACTCCTTGGTCATATATTGGAAGAATACCACTAATCACTTTATCATTAAATCCAAATGGTACTCTTATGAGTAAAAATAGCTCATATTTCAATGATTTAAATTCGTTAGCATTAACTATAATAGTTAGCATAATCTATTTTTCTATTTTCTTTATGTCAAATAACAAGAAAAGTTGGAATATAAATGAAAAATGAACTGAAAGTAATTAATTTAAAATTCCGTACGGAAATACTAACCTATACCCCCACCCTTTTGACAATTTTTTATATTATTTTTATTAATCTTTATCTAAAAAACAACTGGAATTATACTTCGATTTCTCAGTATACTTCTAGCTTTAATGCTTTATCTTCTTTAATAATCGCTATTACTGTATATCAAGTAATACATTTTGAAGAAAGCATTGGCCATTTTAATCATATACTGGGTAAACCCAAAAGAAACTTATGGGTTTACGCAACACTCACATATATTTTTAGTAACTATTTATTTTGTCTATTAATCTCAACCATTAACTTTATTTTAATGTCTCAAAATTTAAAATTAACTTTATTTTATATAATTAGCAGCTCTTTTATGAATATAATTACAATACTTTTAATATTTACAATTAGCTTATTTACTAAAAGTATCTTTTCAATGGTCTCAGGAGTTGTAATTACAATATTTAATATATATTTTGGTGTAGAAGTACTTGGTGACAAATCTTGGTATTATATTCCAATTACGTATTCAACTAGATATACTTCTATGTTTATAAATAATTCAGTTCCTTTTCTTTTAACAATATCTATTTATGTTGTAAGCGTAGTAATAATTTTTACAAGCCTTTTACTATTAGTAAAAAAATGGTCAGGTAGAAGTGTTCAAGATTAAATTTCTACTTTCGCTAAAAATGAACGTTAATGAAAAAAGGAATATAGAAAAAAGAGCGTGTATTTACGCTCTTTTTTCTTTTCTTATTATTAAAAACTCATAATAGATTATTATCATCTGTTTTGGGACGCTATGAGAAGCTCTCATTTGCATCGAAGCAAGATTTATTAAACCAAATCATTATCACATTTAATTCTATAAATAGGGTTCTGTTGCAAAGTGAAAAATACTGTAATATAAATACAAAGAAATGCAAAAACAATCAAATTCAACAAATGGATTATTGTTAAAGTAACATTTACACTTTTAGATTTGTATAGAATTGTATACTAATTTTACTTTGCAACAGAACCATTCTTAATTTGTACTAATCCTGATATCATAGCTAAGCATGACGCTAAGGTATATGGTAAAGAGCCTAAAGGTACACCACCTATGACTGTACCTCACTTGGATACACGTTATATTGATGGTGAACGTACCCTATTATTTGGCCCATTTGCTAGTGTAGGCCCTAAATTCTTAAAAAATGGTTCGAATTTAGATTTATTTAAATCGATTAAACCATATAATATTTCAACACTTTTATCTGCTGCAGTAAAAAATTTACCTTTAATTAAATATTCGTTTGATTAAATATTAATGACTAAAGAAGGATGTATGAATCATTTACGTACGTTTTATCCATAAGCACGTGATGAAGATTGGCAGTTATATACTGCTGGTAAACGTGTACAAGTCATCAAAGATACACCTGAACATGGAAAAGGTTATATTCAATTTGGAACGGAAGTAGTTAATTCTAAAGATCACTCAATGATTGCTTTACTAGGAGAATCACCTGGGTCTTCAACTTCGGTTTCTGCAGCTTTAGAAGTACTTTAAAAAACTTCTCAGAATATGAATCAAAATGGACACCAAAAATCAAAAAAATGATACCATCTTATGGCCAATCATTAGTTAATGATATTGGCTTAATGAGAACTATTCGAAAACAAACATCTAAAGATTTAGAATTAAATTATTATGAAAACAAATAGAGTAAAGGAATGACAAATTTGAAAAAATAATTTGTAGTAATAGCTATTTGTACTATTGGTTATAGTGTACTTAAACGTTATCAAAAACATGTAAATAAAATACCAAATATTGAATACTAAATTTATATATAATCTCCAAGAGCATGATATTAATAACATCTTTTTATATTAAAAAAATGGATGGACAAATCAAAAATACCAGATTCTATTTAATATAGAGTCCGGTATTTTTTGTCATTGTTAATGATGTGATATATTAAAATAGTGTAAATTAGGTTTACAAATCATTCTAGAAATGGTATAAATTTATATGGTTACATCATTTTAATTTGTATAAAGGAGTGTGCATTTATGTCAGGTATTGTTGAGTCATTACATAATGCAGTAAATTCAGGTTTACATGTCAAACAAGATTGGGTAGACATGGGCTTTGGCATTGCTAATACAATTGCTAAAATCGTTGACCAAGTACTTAAATTTGTTTAACGTAACAAGGCATTCATCTACGACCTATAGAGGTCGTAGATGAATGCCTATTATTTTTATATATGATATAATCAGTGTGAAAAAACCAAGCATAGAAATGGCAATGAACCGTAGGGACTACGGTGATAGCTCGGGTAGTAAAAGACACCGCTGATAGCCAAGAAATACGTTATCAAGTATGCTTTGTTTCCGAGAAGCTCACACTTCAAGCGTTAAAACCGATAGGTTTAGCTAAGTGTTGAGTAGTTCACAATATATAGCTTATATTGATATAACTGTTTTTACGTTCAATAATTTCAGATAGTTTTTTAAATTCACTCATCGCTATGCCATTCTTTGATTTATTACTACTTTCATCTAATTCAGAAACATACCAAATACCATCTAAATCTTGGACGTAAAGGTAACCATTATTATCTGAGCCTCTGAATGGAATCAAACGTCCTTCTTCATCTTGATAACCTTGTAATTGATTATTTATATCGTACGTTAAATAATCAAAATTTCTAATATCTTCTTTTCGATAAGCTAAATAATACTCAGTTTCTTGAAAATCTCTAAATTCTGTATAAATGTGCCATTCAAAGCCATTAACCGTTTTAGTTTCCACCCTACTTTTATCCTTTGATGTTTCTTCTAATGTTAAACCTAAAAATAATATGGGTGTTCTATTTTGAATAACGGGGGTGAAATCATCATAACTAGGATAAGCGTTATATAGTACATTTCCTATACCGTCTATATATCCATCATGACCTACATATATTCCTTCGTATGTGCCGTTTGATTGCTCTTGAAAAATTGCTGTTCTTGTTCCCATTACGTACAACTCCTTTTTTATTATTTATTTATTTTTTTCTGTGTTGCAAAGCCACAACAACAAGTCGTCATGAGAGATGACAAGGGTATAAGCTAAAAAATTTTTCGACTGGCGTATGCCTCAAAGAAAAAATTTTTGCGCCTTGTCAGATCGAATAGACT
>NZ_PPRT01000051.1 GCF_002902725.1 Staphylococcus caprae | reverse complement strand
CGAAGGTAGCCATGGCTAAAGTCATTAAAACGTTTAAACTGAATCCCGACTGTCATTGTACATCGAAATATCTGAATAACCTCATTGAGCAAGATCACCGTCATATTAAAGTAAGAAAGACAAGATATCAAAGTATCAATACGGCAAAGAGTACTTTAAAAGGCATTGAATGTATTTACGGATTATATAAAAAGAACCGTAGGTCTCTTCAGATCTACGGATTTTCTCCATGCCACGAAATTAACATCATGCTAGCAAGTTAAACGAACACTGACATGATATATTAGTGGTTAGCTATATTTTTTACTTTGCAACAGAACCTTTTAGTGCCTAATTAATTATTTTAGCTACCAAACAAACGACTCCAAAACCCCTTTTTAGGTGTTTCTTCTTTCCTATCCTCAGGCCCACTCTCTATTTCTTCAGATGGTTTATCATCTTTCGCTAATACGTCTTCGTTTTCACTGTCACCCTTTTTCTCTTCAGTTATATCCTTATGATTTACTTCTGCTTCTATTGGTTGGCTTTTCTTTTGTTGTTGGTTGATATTTTGAGGTTCTTCAGTAAAAGTTGCTTCTTGCGGATTAATGCTTTGTCTATCATTAGTCGCTGTATCAAAAGAGTAATTAAGCTGTCTTTCTTCTTCTAATTGATTTTCTAGTTTTTGAATCTTTTTATTACTTTCTAAAGCTAATATTTGTTGATTCTCCAACAGTTTATTTAATGTATTAACATTGCTATTTTGTTGATCTAGTTGTTTAGTTAAATTCTCAATATATTTTTCATCATTTTTAGCTCTAGTTTCAAAGATTTCTATTTGCTTTTCTAATTCATTTGCTTTTGTTTTTAATGTCTCAAAACTATTTGAATTATTATATATATACTTTTCAACCTCTGCAGTATTTTCATCAAATCTTTCTTTTTTTATTGATTCTTTATTTTGCGTTGTACTTTCTTTCTTAGTAATCTTTTCTATAATTTTCAAACAATCATTATCATTAATATAATTAATTCCATTTTCTTTTTCAAAAGATATATTTAATCTTTTAGCATTATTAACAATAGTTTGTTTAGTTACATTCAATTCATCAGCAACCATTTTAATAGTTTTCATAACATCCATCCTTAGGCACCTAATTTAGTACCTAAATTTTACCACCTAACAAATATTATTTCATCTTTTGCTATCTAATTTTACTACCTAAGTACCTAATTAGCCGCCTATCGAAGATTTTCAACGCCTAATTAGGTACTAAATTAATAAATTTTATCATTTTGAAGTTGTAATGTGCTTTTAACTACACTTAAAACGCTTTATATACGATCTTAAAAGTGTTAATATTACTTTATGAATATTAAAAGAGCCGATGCTATTGGCGTAGCATCGACTCTCGGTAATAAAACGATTCGCATTCGTCTGTTTATATAATTTTTTGATACTTGTATTATATATATCTAATCATCTAAGTGCAAGCACAAAACATATAACTTACGTAAAAATTGTTTTATTACCTCAATCCAAAAAAGTGGAAATGAGGTTTTTATTATGCCCAATTTTGAGAAATACAATTTATCACAAGTAAAAACTGAAAGATTTTATCAACTGCC
This sequence comes from Staphylococcus caprae, assembly GCF_002902725.1. Taxonomy (GTDB): domain Bacteria; phylum Bacillota; class Bacilli; order Staphylococcales; family Staphylococcaceae; genus Staphylococcus; species Staphylococcus caprae. The sequence continues at coordinate 2,403 of NZ_PPRT01000051.1, read as the reverse complement.
TAAATATTTATTTGAAGATACATATTTTAAGAAAATGTCCGCAGAAGCCAAAATTATGTATGCATTATTAAAAGATCGTTTTGAATTATCCATCCAAAATGAATGGGTAGATAAAAATAATAACATTTACTTTATTTTCAGTAATAAACATTTGTGCGAGTACTTAGGTTATGCAGAGCAAAAAATCATAAAATTGAAAAAAGAGTTAGTAAATTTTAATTTACTAACTCAAGAACGTGTTGGCCTTAATAAACCCAATAGATTATATTTATTAAAACCCAATTATGATATGGAAGTCAGTCGTACCAAGGAACTTCCAAATTCACAGTTCCAGAACAATGAATTTGGAAGTTCTAGAACTGTGAATCTAAGTGGTCAAGAACTTCCAAATTCACAGTCTAATGATACTGACTTAAATAATACTGATAATATAGAAACTGATAATAATGATACGTATGATATGAATGATATATATAACAATTCAACAAGTCATAATCATTCGGATCATACAAATCATCAACAAACCGAATTTAATAATGATGCGCTTAAGTTCCAAGTACTCGAAGAATTGCCACAACAACTTCAAGATTATTTAAGTAAATTTGAAATTAGAGAAATCCGAATTATTAAAAGTGTATTACTCAAAGGGAAGAAATCATTTAATAATGCACATTATACCTATTATCGTTTAGAAGATGTTGAATTTGAAATTGTAAGTGTGTTGAAACGTTTTAAAGCAATGCTGCTACAAAAAAATGAAACCGTCGAAACAATGCAAGGATATTTAATGCAATCCATTAAAGCTGAACTTGAAGAAACTCATGCACTTTATATGCGACGTCAAAATATGTCTAAATATAATGTTTTCAACCAATAGTTCAAATAACCTTATAATAATTCTAATTGATAAAATACTATTGTATTCATTCGGCCCATATTTAACTTTTAATATGTGTATAATAAAAATAGGTATCATTTATCAAAATTTGTTTTAAAAGCTTTAAAATACAGCTTAAAACCCCAATAAACTCATAATCCACCCTAAACACAATTCACAATATCATTATTCTTGAACTCGATCAGAATTATGACGTCGTGAATCTAAATATTCCGCAAAAAAGTAAGTTCGTTGGATAATCAGATTTAAATACGATGGATGATGTTGTCGCGCATATATTACTAGGCTTTGAAATTCTGTAAAGTCTTGGCTTTCAATCATATCAATAATGTCATTAAAAATTTCAGATTGTCCTTGCTCAAGTAAAAATTGATTTAGATCAAACCCACAACCACTTTCAATATCGTTGATATCATAAGGGGTTTTATCTGGATTAGATGCATGAATAAAATAGTCGAACATCCCTTTAGGAGACATAATAATTTCAATGTGACTCGGCGTATTTAAGTTTTGCTGAAGTAATTCAGAGACTTGAGAATAACTTTTTAAAGAATCAAAGAATAAAGCACCGTGTTTATGTGACTTCTTAATTTCTCCTGTCGATCGATCAATATCTTGATTATGCCACGGACTTAAAATATAAGGAATGTGCACCTGTTCCAAAATATCTTGATAATTAGATGGTGTGCTATCTTCATATATTAAGAAAGCCCACTTATTCGAACGTTTATCTTTCGTCATCATGGACATCCTTTCTGTGATTATTGATTAATGATGCCATGGGGGTCGTAGTAACCCCATGGCATGGAGTTAACAACGCGCTTGTGTTTATCACTACGTGAACCACAGCGCGTTGTTAACTCAACGTTTATGACCGATAAACCATTGATAACGATGATGACGTTGAGTTGTTGAGAAGTAATAACTGGGGTGTAAATGGGTGATTTCTTCATAAATCTGAGGTTCAATCGTTTTTAATATTTCATGTGCCTGCTGCTTGCGAGGAATTTTAATCGCTACACGGAATTCATTTTGACGAACATCAACAAGTGACCTCCCAACGACTTTATTAAAATAGCGTTCGACAGAGTTGGTTTTAGTTTCGCCGGTTTGTTGCCAATCTTTTGAGGATGTTGTGTCGATATCTTGTTTAAGATAATATCGTAAAACCATCGTATGATAAATAGATTTAATATGATTCGTGAGTTGGTCTTTCAATAAACGAATCATTAAACCGATAATAATTAATATCAACACTAATCCTAATAAGTAAAATGTAAATTGATATAAACCATTTGAAACGACAGTGATATAGTGTGAGACGTTTCGCGTATTGATGATATCAATTTGAGATACAGTGATGTTTAATAGAACAAAGAGGGTTCTGTTGCAAAGTTAAAAATTACATCATATATATATACAAAAAAATGAAACATTAATCAAATTAAATGGAACAACTTCTTATTAAAACAACGTTAAAGATTCTGACTTTGTATAGAACTGTA
>NZ_PPRT01000050.1 GCF_002902725.1 Staphylococcus caprae | reverse complement strand
AGGGATTAATTTGTAAAAAATACCCTTCATTGAAGAAGGGTATTGCTACTACTCTAGAACAGTCTTATTTGAATACGTCTTTAAAGAATTCTATACCTTTTTTTAATAAATCAAAGATGAACATGTGAAACACCTCCAATTAATTGAGTATGTGTTTATCTTATAGTACGAATTGGAGGATTTGTCATTAAATGCGTTAATTACAATATATGATTCCTTTGTGTCAAAAAAATAAATATTTTAATAATTGTGAATTCCTAACTGTAGGTCTAATTATTTTTCTCCTGATATACCGTCTTTGTCACGGTCTTTTTTAGGATCATAGCCAGGAGAACCCGCTACATGTTCACCAGGTTTAGGTGTGTCACTACCATAATTAGGCAAGTGATTAGAATCGTTAGAATGATTTACATTTGGATTAACATTCATATACGTTTGATAATAAATTGTTATCTTTAGAAACTTCAAGAATATAAATAATTTGAAGAATTAACTAAAAAGGCTTTACTTTTCTCAAAATAAGCGTATAGTGGAGGTTAAGTAATAAAGCACGTGAAGTTGATTGTTGAAATATTTTTATAGAATATTCTCTTTTGATTAATGGATTTGTTACAAATATTTAGTGCAAAAGCACGCGGAGGTATTCTATATGAATAACGGTACAGTTAAATGGTTTAATGCAGAAAAAGGTTTTGGATTCATCGAAAGAGAAGATGGCGGAGACGTATTCGTACATTTCTCAGCAATCGTTGAAGACGGTTATAAATCATTAGAAGAAGGTCAAAGCGTTGAATTCGACATCGTTGAAGGCGAACGTGGCGAACAAGCTTCAAACGTTGTTAAAATGTAATAACAATTTTCAAAGTCCTCTTCGGAGGGCTTTTTTATTTGGAAAATGATAACCATGTTACAATAACATTCAAGAATATATACGATGCTTTAATTCTACATACATATAAATATAAGGAGACAAGCATGAAAAAAGGGAAAATGATATTGAGTGAAATGACAACTTTGATGAAGTCTTTGAAGAACATTTTCAATATTATCAATGGTAATAAAGATTACTATAATCCTAAAATCGACTTGAAAAAGGATGACGATAATCTTAATAGTAAAAAGATTATTTTCTTAGGATCTTCAATTACATATGGTGCAGCTTCGAAGGGGATATCATTTGTCGAATATTTAACAACTGAATATGAAGTAAAGGGGATTAAGGAAGCTAAATCAGGGACTACGCTTGCAGGGGACAAGTCTGATAGTTACGTGAATAGACTGAAGAAATTAAACTTTGTGAATACAAAAATTGATGCAGTAGTTTGTCAGTTATCGACGAATGATGGGAGATTTGAGTATGAAATAGGTCAGATGAGTTCATCGTTTGAGCAAGAGGATTTCGATATTAACACGACGATTGGCGCGATAGAATATATAATTAAGTATGTTCAAATGAAATGGCGTTGCCCAATTATTTTTTATACTTGTATTAGAGAAAACGACGAAAACTATCGAGATTTAGTAAATCAGCTTCATCGTCTTAGAACAAAATGGGATATACATATTATAGATATATTTAATAATGAGGAAATTAATAAATTAGCTAAAAGTGATAAAGAAATGATGGCAGATGATGCTCACCCTACTAAAAAAGGGTACCGCTATTTATATACACCCATCATAGTAAGACAATTGGATGAGATATTATAAATTAAAGAGGATGTGCACGCGTTAAAGTTGGACTTTAAATCTAACTTTGGCAGCCGCACATCCTTTTTGTGATGATTGAAATATTGCTTCTCATAATAATGAATGACTTGTGAATATTGTTGTAACATTTCATATCGATAACTTTCGTTTGAATGATACTTTGAGTATCTAGAATATTTTGAGATTAGCTTGGAAGATTACTTAGTTATTTATTACCATTGTCAGATGGGTTGATATTATCTTTGTTTTTATTTACATCTTTACCATCTACACGTTCTGAATTTCTTTTAGCATCTTGTGATTTAGGATTATTCTTTTTGTTTGCACTTTGGCTTTCATTTTTAACTGTATCGTTGCTATTTTGTTTTTTTGTATCTGTCTTTGTTTTATCTGATTTTTTAGTATTATGACTTTTTTCTTTTTTAGGTGTTGATTCAGATTTTTTGTCGTCCTTAGTTGAAGAAGTGTCTTTATTACCGCATGCTGTTAATATTAAAAAACTACTCAATAATAAAATTACAACTTTTTTCATAAAATCCTCCTCATATATTCTTATTTCACCTATATTTTATACTAATAAGCATCATAAGTCTTTTAAAAACAAAAAATCGCCTATGCAGATACTTTAATAATGACGAAAATTAAAGTCTGCAAGGCGACAACAAGAAGTAATGTTAAACACTCACAGAGTGTAACATTTACAGATTACCATAAAACTATATTTGTGGCTATTTAATTTGGTTAAAATTAATATAATTAATGT
>NZ_PPRT01000049.1 GCF_002902725.1 Staphylococcus caprae | reverse complement strand
GTTGTTTTAATAAGAAGTTGTTCCATTTAATTTGATTAATGTTTCATTTTTTTGTATATATATGATGTAATTTTTAACTTTGCAACAGAACCTTAATATCTCTTTATAGAATTTTTGTTTTTTAAAAAGTTGATGGTTTTCAGTAATTTTTCCAAAATTCATTTCATTTTTTCTCTTAAACTTACCAAATGCTACGACCGGTAATACTTCCATTATTTTACTTAAATCATAGTTATCAGAGTTCTCTACTACATTTTCAAAAACATGATAATGATATATGTATCTATTGCCTTTAATATTATTCACTAAAAACTCCCCTTTGCACCTAATTTTATATCAAAATTGTATATCTAATTTACAGATTTAATTTTGTAAAGATAGTTATTTTTTCCTTGCTTTAACAAGCTTTTTGCATTCCTCTATTAACCAGTGTTATAATTTGATTAACAAATAGTGTACTAACATGATAAACACCGAGCCCGATAACTACTGCGAATAGTTATCGGGCTCTTTTGGTGTATTAGCTATATGTCGCCGCTAAATTACTTTTCACGATTATTCAGCCAATGAGAAAATAACGTGAGTATAACTCCTACTATGATAGGAGCTATAATAGTTACAAATAGTGTACTGAACATGATGTCACCTCCTTCCATGCTAAATACAGCACAGAAGTGAACGACGACCTTTGTATTATATCATTTCTAATAATTGAGTTACAGATGACTTCCGATAAGTTGAATTATGTATTCTTTTCTATTTTTCTGTTGCTTTGTATTTTTCAAATTCTTTTATATGTTTCGAAATCATTGATGAAGTAATGTTGATATATCCTTTTTGGTTCTGTTGCAAAGTTAAAAATTACATCATATATATACAAAAAAATGAAACATTAATCAAATTAAATGGAACAACTTCTTATTAAAACAACG
>NZ_PPRT01000005.1 GCF_002902725.1 Staphylococcus caprae | reverse complement strand
GTAGCAATACCCTTCTTCAATGAAGGGTATTTTTTACAAATTAATCCCTACTATTCTTATAATATATATTGAATAAATTTGTTATTGTTTTGCAATTTTAACAGAAATGAATTCCAAATTATTAAATTTTAAGTTAAATTTTACATCTATGAACAATTTTTTACGACTTTTGAAATAATCAACTAAAATATATCCAATGAGAATATACTACAGTTAATAAATACATAGGAGGTGAGTCAAATGTTCATCATCAACTTAATCAAAAAAGCAATCGAATTCTTCAAAGGTTTATTCGGCGGTAACAAATAATTGTTTACCTTTCCCCTCTTGATAAGAGGGGCTTTTTCATGCCTTTATAAATATTCAAATTTTGAAAATAGAAATTTTACATAAATTTAAAATTAATCGTGTAGATTTTGGGTAAAGTTAATTTATTAACACCAATATTTAAAATATAGGAGCGAACTTTTTATGAAGAAATTATTTACCATCTTATTATCGAGTTTTTTAATATTAGGAGCATGCAGTCATACTGATAGTTCTGACAAAAAAGAAACTGATAGTAGTAAGAAGTCCGATTCAAAAAAAGATAATAAAAAAGACTCTAAAGGCGATAAAAAAATAAATAACGCAAAAGATAAAATTAAAGATAGTAAATTAGCAAAGAAAAATAAAGATAAAGATTCAAAAAATAAAGACGACAAATCTAAATCTAAGCAACAAAACAACAAGCAAAGTCATCCTACTAACAATAATGCATCTCAAGCGAACAACACTACTAAACAATCTCAATACAATAACAACAACGCTAATCAAAACGCAGCCAATAATAATCAAGCTAACACAGCAAATCAACAACAAAATCAAACAAACGGGAAAGCACAAAATAATGTTCAATATCCTCAAGGAGCTGCAAATAAAAATCCGCAACAAAGCAATACCCAACAATACTCAAATAACGGATCAAACGGGAATAACAATCAAGGCCAGGCCAACACAAATAACCGAAATGGATATTAAAATACAAAAGTCATGGTTAGCTATTCATAGCCTCCATGACTTTAAATTTGCTTTTATGAAGTTTGATTAGCCTATAATAATTTTAAGAATATTATCTAAATGAAAATTATCTGATTTCACATGCAACTCCATTATGATTTCCATCTAACCTTGCGCTGTATGCTGGATGACCTATTGGCACACCCGCAGGATATACTGCCCTAAGTGCTTTACAGTTAGAAAATTGTACGGGTAAATTATTATTGTTGTTGTTTGAATCATTATTGTTATTATTTGAGTGATTATCGGACTGATTATTGTTTTGATCTTTATTATCCTCTTCAGAATCTTCACTCCATATATTTAACTTCTCAGCTTTAGCCAATGATTCACTCTCTTTCAATTTACTTTCATACGTGTCATTAGGAGGAAAAACATACTTTACTCTAGCTAACCCATTTCTAACCAAAGCATTGTTTAACATTTCACCATCCGCATAAATATATGCTAAACTTCTTCCATATTTATCAGTATGCGGACCTTTATCGAATTCAACTTCTATCTTTTTAGCACTGGTTAACTTGTTTGTTGTAAATTCACTTGCTTCAGGACCATATTTTTCTACCGGTTTTCTTGGATCTTTTGTTTCAGGAGTATCTATTAGTAATAACCTGAAAGTAGTTTTCTTACCTTTATAATTAAATTTAACAGTATCACCATCTACAACTTTAATAAGGGTCACTACTTCTCTATGATTACTATTATTGTCTTTTTTCTTTTCTTCTGTATTTTTATTATTGCTCTCTGATTTTTTACTACTTTTTACATCGTTCTTCTTACTACTTTGTGTTTGAGTAACTTTATCTTTTTCACTATGGTTTTGCTTTTGTTCTCCATTAGGTCCTATTAATAATATGCTGATTATGAAACAAGTTGTAGCTGCAATTATTATTTTTTTGATTTTTTTCTTTCTTTTCGCGTAAATAAGAGCCGTTATTAGCAATATAAATGCTACTAAAAATAATGATACTCCAATATTTATTAATATATCTTTCATGTTGCACCTCTAAAGTTGTTATTTTATAATATTTTATAACAAATTTATCGATTAAACTATAAATATTTTAATTTTAAAATTTAATATTTCGATAGATGCGGTTCTTTATAATAATTTTCATGAAAATTATATCAACGAAAGAAGGAATACTATGGCAAGCAAGAAGAAAAATATTTTAGTTTTAATACTTAGTAGCTTACTCGTTTTAGGTGCATGTGGCCATGAAAAAGAAAAGAAAGATGAAAGCAAGCACAAGAGTGAAAGTAAAAAAACTCATAAGAAAAACTCTAACAATAATGATAAGAAACAAAAAAGTGAACGTAAAAATAATCAAAATGAAAAAGAGAGTAATAAAAACCAAGAATCTTCGAATTCACAAGAACAGCAAATAAATGAAAATAATAATAGACCTTTAAGCAAAGATGAAATGTCTCAAAGAATTAAAAGTGGCCAAAGTGTAAACGGTATGGTGGATGCGGATGGTGATACATGGTATCAAGCTCCAGGTAATAACGATATGATTGGATATACTAAACCAGATGGCACGCAGTGTACTATTGGAGGTTGTACAACACCTGAAGAACAACATCATACATCTATAGATCAACAACCTACTGATAATGAACAAAGATATGATTACGATCATAACGGTATCTATAGAACACCAAGAGAACAAAAAGCACATGAACGTTGGATACAAGACCAAATAGATTGGGCAAATCAACAAAAAAATAAAAAGTAATATAGACTTGAATCTCAAAAATATAAAGTTTCACGTTTATAATAATCATTAGTAATCAAAATAACTATTTGACGCATAAAAAACAAGGTCAACCACACGTCAAAAAATTATTTTATTGACACTTTTTTGACACTGCCTTGATTAAAAATCCGTTATATAGAACACTTAAAAGGGTCTAAGATTTTTATGTCTCAGACCCTCTAAAAATTTATCCCCTGTCCTATTTGACATAGAAACAAAAATAACCGTACCAACAAAGGTACAGTTACTCAAAAAAATAATTTTACTATAAGACTTACAAGAGCAATTATTACTCCAGTACCTGAAAGAGTCCATGTGATAATAGATTTTTTATCTTCTTTACGTTCTTTTCTAAAAGTTTCCAGTTGAGAGTTTAAGGCAATTTGTAATTTATCATTAAATCTATTTGGCAAATCATCAATTTTGGAATCTAAAGTTTTAAATTTGTCATCTATTCTTTTTTCGAATTGTTCAAATTCTTTTCTATCCACAAATTCACTCATAATGGCCACCTCTTCATAAGTAGAAGTTGAATTCGGACTAAATTCGTAACTACCACTTGCCCTTTTTAATTGTTTTGAATCAATAGTTGTTCTTTCTTCCTTGTTTTGCAAATTAAACTGTTCTGGTCTACTAACCTTTTTATTCACCATAATTACGACACCAAATTAACATTAAAATTAGATTGAGCTTCGGAGTTATCTATAGACAATTTGATAGTATAAAGCCCTTCTTTTTGAAATTTAAAATTATTGAAATTTGCATTCGATTCAAACACATTATTAAATTCTTTATCTGGGTTATCTTTAATTAATTTTTGGTGATCAATCTCTACATTGATGTCAAAAATTACTTTTTGCGCTGGATCTATAATTTGAAAATTCAATTTATATTGACCATCGTCCTCTAAATTAATTATCCCAAAAGATACACTAAAAGAAAAGTTGTTTGGTAAAGCTTCTAAGTCAATAAAAGATAGAGGTTTTTCAATAACTAAATCTCCTTGAGGATTATTAAAAACACCCAATGAGGGTACAACCCATGCAATGTTGACCATTTTTTCCCCCTTTTAAACATAATTAATTATATAATACACAACTTATTTAAAAAGAAATAGATAGAACATAAAAGCGAACATAAAGACACCCAGTGACATGTGCGGATAATTTAAAAGTAAACGGTGCAGTCAGATCCTCAATACTTAAGATTAACAAGTCCTCTGTACATAATAAAACATACATACTAAATGAGAGTATGCCAGTGTTGAACACTGTTTTCTTATTATTATACCAAAAATCAGGGCAACCACTGATATTACCATTTTACTATTCCTCAAATCTACCAATATTATTCTACATGTTCTTTATATACAAAGTTCATTCTTCCAGTATCAGATTTCTTTTCAAATAAACTCTTCTTTACAACCTTTTTTGTTTCTGTTTCATCACCTATAGCTGATTGTGTTAATAGATACAATAACTTTTTAGCAGAAAGAATAATGTCGTCTATGAGGTTATCTTTACGACTTTTAATATAAGCGTCTACCTAAACAGAGTAACCTACTGTCAGTTACGTGGGCACTATTAGGGTTATATCCTCCCTTTATAGTACTCTGAGTAACATTTAATGTCTTTATATATTCATTAGCGAAACCCTCTTGTTTCGATGTTGATTTATCCTATTAGATCAATGATTATCTGTATTTATCATGATTAAAATACATGACTTCGCTCCAATTTTTTGTAATCCCTTTAAACTGACTTGCTTGTTGGCGACAACAATGAATATCTTTTAAATAATGATGTGTGTAAGAATAATTAGGATTTCAACTCATACGATTAAGTGTATTTTGTCCTAAATTGATAAAGTCTTTTACACAAATTGAGCAATCAATAATTGCTTTAGCTAGTATTTCCAAATCTCTAAGCTTTACAATTGTAACAGCGTTACTCTGTTCATTTTCATATGCGCTAATATTGTGCACTTTCTGCGCACCCTAAACACTAAAAAACCCACAACCGCAAAGGTTGTGGGTTTCAATATGGAGACGGCGGGATTCGAACCCGCGTCCAGAGGTCCTGATACACACCTTTCTACGTGTGTAGTCTATTGATTAAATTCGCATAATAGTAAGCAACAGACAACCAGTATTATGCTAGTTTGATTGGTATTCATCTAAACAGACTTCAAACGGCAGTGTTTAGCATATCCTACTAGGGTTGAATCGCGTTAACAGCACGTAGGAGATGCTGTTAGGCGATGCAGTGTGCTATTACGCAGCTACTGCGAAATTATTGTTTGATTTGTCAGTTATATTTACTGAAATGTGTTGATGTCGGAGACAACCCTCCGACACGCTTAGTGTGCTCGAGGGACCCCTGTCGAATCCAAAAACGCCCCCGCAATAAAATTATAATAATTAAATAATGACTGTTATAAACAAGCCATTTGGTGTGATAGACTATGTCACCTTTTAAAATACAACATTAATAATCATACCAAATGGCACTCGATTAAGCAACAAACGTGCTTAATAACGGTCTTTGACCGCTCGATCAATGTCACGTTTCATTGCTTTTTCCTTAAGGGCTTGACGTTTATCATGTAATTTCTTACCACGTGCAACACCTAATAAGACTTTACATTGGCCATGCTTTAAATATAATTTTAAAGGAATAAGTGAGTAACCAATTTCTCGTGTACGTTCCCCTAATTTGAGGATTTCTCTTTTATGAAGTAACAATTTACGAGAACGTAATGGATCATGGTTAAATCGATTGCCTTCTTCATACGGTGCAATATGCATGTTATTTAAATACATTTCACCACGTTTTACTTGAGCATAACTATCTTTCAAGTTCGCACTGCCACGTCGAATAGACTTAATTTCAGTACCTCGTAAAGCAATACCCGCTTCAATCGTATCTTCAATATTATAATCATGTCTTGCTTTACGATTCTCCGCTAACGTACCTGGTGATTTTGATTTTTTCTTAGCCATTCATTCTCACCTCATCTTTGCTGACTATTTTTTCTTACGACGTGATTTCTTTTTCACGCTTTTATCTTTATAGAATGGTTTATGATTCGTTTTACCTTGTTTATCTTTTTTACGGGCATTTTTACCCTTACGTTGTTTGCGTTTCTTCTTATTGCCTTTATTATTGTTGTCATCCTTAGCTTTGTCTAATGACTTACCACGCGTCTTAGCTTGAATTGTTTTACCACGTGCTGGACGTTGGGATTTATCATTTTTAGGTAAAGGCATACCCACAATTTGAAAATCAATCATCCGTTCGTCTACATCAACGTGTGTGACTTTAACTTTCACTTCATCACCAATACGGAATACTTTCGCTTGACGTTCACCTATTAAAGCCATTTGACGTTCGTCGAAATGATAGTAATCGTCAGTCATATTAGCAATATGAACCATACCTTCAATGGTATTAGGTAACTCTACAAACATACCGAAGTTCGCTACTGAACTAATGATACCTTCGAATTCATCACCAATGTGTTGAATCATATATTCAGCTTTCTTCAACTCATCTGTATCACGTTCAGCCTCAATTGCACGGCGCTCACGTTGAGATGTGTGTTCAGCAAGCTCAGGCAATGTATCTTCCCAATGTCTGAGTTCCTTTTTATCCATAGAATTCTCAATTAAATACTTACGAATTAATCGATGTACGGTTAAGTCAGGATAACGACGAATTGGAGATGTGAAATGCGTATAATACTCTGCTGATAGACCAAAGTGTCCAAGATTGACATCATCATAATGTGCTTGTTGCATTGAACGTAACATCATAGTTGAAATCACCATTTGTTCTGGTCGTCCTTCAACTTCTTCTTGAATGTTCTGTAACGTTGTAGGATGAATGTCTTCGCCTGTACCTTTAATCATAATACCGAAATTCGTAATAAAGTCGAAGAATTGTCTTAATCTTTCGGATTTAGGTTGCTCATGAACACGATAAATAAATGGAACTTCCATTTTATTAAAATGCTCTGCCACCGTTTCATTAGCTGCTAACATGAATGACTCAATTAAACGTTCACCTTCGCCACGTTCACGCATTTGAACGTCTGTAGGAATACCTTCTTCATTTACGAGTACTTTAGCTTCGTTGATATCGAAGTCAATTTCACCACGACGTCGACGCATGCTGATTAAACGATTGGATAAATCTTGTGCTAAATCAAGCATTGGCGTTAATTCTTTATATTGCGCACGTACTTGTGGATCTTGGTCAGTAATGATTTTATTGACTGCATCGTACGTCATTCGATAATTAGAATGAATGACACTATCAAAGATTTCGTGTTTAACGACTTCTCCACGTGCATTAATTTCCATACGACAACTCAATGTTAATCGGTCGACTTCAGGATTCAATGAACAAATACCATTACTTAAACGGTGTGGAATCATTGGAATGACTCGGTCAACTAAATAAACACTCGTCGCTCTATCATATGCTTCTTGGTCTAATGCAGAATCTTCCTTCACATAGTAACTTACATCTGCAATACTTACGGTTAATTCAGTATTACCATTTTTCAGCTTTTTAACGGCAATCGCATCGTCTAAGTCTTTCGCATCTGCACCGTCAATCGTGATGGTTAAATCATCTCTTAAATCACGACGACCTTCAATTTCTGACGGTTCAATTTCTTCAGGCACGTCTTCGGCTTCTTTAAGCACATTGTCTGGAAATTCGATTTCAATGCCATGTTGATAGATGATAGATAAAATATCGACGCCGGGATCATTTTTATGACCTAAAATTGCTGAAATATGACCTTCAGGATTGTCTGTACCATCAGCATATTTCGTAATTTGAACTAATACCTTATGACCATCTACAGCACCGAGACTTTGTCCTTTAGGAATAAAGATATCTTGCATGATACGCTTGTCATCAGGTATGACGAAGCCAAAGTGTTTCGCTTCACTATAAGTGCCTACTACTTGTGTCACCGAATGTTTCTCAATAGATTTAACTTCGCCTTCAACTTTACCTTTGTGTTCGCCTCGAGATTTTTGAATTTCTACGATGACCGTATCTCCATCTAAGGCTCTATTAATTTTAGTTGGTGGGATGAATATATCTTCCATCTCATCATCTTCTGGTCGAAGGAATGCAAAGCCTTTCTTGTTCTGACTTAACGTTCCTTTAATTAGTTTTGAATTGGACTTACTTGTTTCTTTTCGTTGATATCTATCTGTCTTCGTACGTTCAATTAAACCAGTTTGTTCTAGTTCAACGAGCACCTTAATTAAATCTCTAAATGAGTCGGCACTATTTAAACCTAACGCATCTTGAAAATCTGACACTGACATTGGTTCATAGTCAGGTTGTTTAATTATTTCTTCAATGGATTGCTTTAAATTCATTATGCCCCTCCTTTCTTACTTCTTCATCTTTTTATTCTGTCCAATCTAATGATTCTAAAAATTGATAAACATCTTCAAAGACCTGTTCTTTCTCTTTATCAATTGTAATCACATGACCAGATTCATGATACCACTTGATGTCTTTCTCATCAGAATCAACATGTTCGTATATATAATTTGCTGATTGAGGATCAATCATTTTATCTTGCTCTGCTTGTATAACTAGAATAGGTTCAATAACCTCATCTACTTGTTCTTTGCCACGTTTCAATGTGTCACTGAGCTCTTTAAGCGTTTCTGTAGGATGGAAATCCTCCATTTCTCTATCAATGGTTTCCTGATCCTTGCCTTCATACTTTTTAAAATTACGGGCATATTCTAGAAAACCTTCATATATTGTTCCTTCAGTCTTACCATCCATTGGTGCACACATTGTTACAATACCCTTCACATCGCGATTTAAGCTTAACTTCAATGCGAAGACCCCACCTAGTGACAATCCGGCTACAGCAATTTCCTCATAGCCTTGATCGACTAGATAATCATAACCATCTAAAACATCCTTAAACCATACGTAAGGGCTAGATTTTAAAATTTCCTCTGGTGGTGCTGAATGCCCTTCATATTGAGGTGCATATGATGTATAACCCTTTTTCTGAAGGTAACGACCTAATTGTCTCACATCAGCTGAATTTCCAGTGAAACCATGTAGTAATAATACAGCTCGTTTTCCTTCTTCGAAAAAGAATGGTCTCGGTAGTTTAATTTGCATGGTTTGAATTCCTCTCCCTTTTCATTGAGAACTAGATAGCTCTATTTAAACTTTAAATCATTTAAGGTTATTGATTTCATTTTCAAAAATAAATTGAATCTTTGATAAATGCATAATTGGACTATTCCCTTAATTACAGGTGTTAAAAACATTGCTATCATCTATTATAAAATAAAAAAGCCCGACAAGCATATCGTCGGACTCAGGCTGATGTCAAATGGGAATGTTGGATAGTGTTCCTTTATCACATTATACATCAGACTTGATTAGATTCATTTACTTCATTCAATAACTTATTATCTACATACCTAAATAACTGATACAGAACATAAGTACGAAGAAAATAATTGCTAAAAAAATTGTTAATCTATGCAAGAATAAATCGACGCCACGTTGCTTTTGTTTACCAAATAACTGTTCTGCGCCACCACTAATAGCACCTGAAAGTCCATTACTTTTACCTTCTTGGAGTAATACAACAGTCACTAATGCAATACAATCTATAATTAATAAAACGATGATTAATGTATGCATAAAAATTGTCCTCCGTTCATTATATACGAGACGAATTATAACACATCTCTATTCGTATTATCAAACTTCTATCTATTAAAAGTGCTTTTACGAGCGATTGACACGACTAACATATAAATTGCTAAAACAATTGAGCCAATCACAACGATTAAGATTGGTAAAATTGCGATCACGTTCTTCACATCTAAAATTGCTTGTACAAACATGTATAAATTCACTAACGTGAATAAAGCATTAGATACATAAACTGCAAACATAAACCACCATAAATAGGGATGACGATTCCATAGTGCAACAACACCTGCTAAGTAAGCAAGAATGTACATGACACCAGTATATCTATCACTATTTAAAATATTATGCACAGCAGTGTCTGACGTTTTCTGTCCTGCTAAAGATAACAATGATTTCGCCGTGGTTTCATCTAATACTACAAAATGATGAATAATAAGTAAGATACAAAATATAAAGGAACTGATCGCGATTAAACGTCCGGCTCTTATTTCTCTAGCGCTTGACTCTGTGATATCTGCCATAACGGTACTCCTTTTTACGAATTACTTTCATTAATTATATCAGTTTAGCGAAGTAAATTAAATGAGATGTCCCTCACTCAAAAGGTTTGATGTTAAATCAAACACATCAATTTTTCACCAATCCACTGTGTTTCTCTACATAAAAAACCCGTTACAGCCTCAACTCTGTAACGGGAATAGATTTACTTTAGGGCGTGAAACCTAAAGATATAAGCGTGAACTCTTTTATTTAGCTATAGAGATATTATTTGTCTAAATTGTAGAATGATTTAATTCCATCAAATTTAGCTGTTTCGTATAATTCATCTTCAATACGTAATAATTGATTGTATTTAGCAATACGATCAGTTCTTGATAATGAACCAGTTTTAATTTGACCAGCGTTTGTAGCAACTGCAATGTCAGCAATTGTAGTATCTTCAGTTTCACCTGAACGGTGTGAAACAACTGCTGTGTAACCAGCTTTTTGAGCCATTTCAATTGCATCAAATGTTTCAGTTAAAGTACCGATTTGGTTCACTTTAATTAAGATAGAGTTACCAATTCCTTGTTCGATACCTCTAGATAAAATTTCAGTGTTAGTTACGAATAAATCGTCACCTACTAATTGAACTTTATCGCCAATACGATCAGTTAATTGTTTCCAACCTTCCCAATCGTTTTCGTCCATACCATCTTCAATAGTGATGATAGGATATTTACCAATTAATTCTTCTAAGTAGTCAACTTGTTCTGCTGCGCTACGTTTAGCACCGTGTTCACCTTCGAATTTAGTGTAATCATATACACCATTTTCGTAGAATTCAGAAGAAGCACAGTCAAATCCTAAGAATACATCTTCACCTGGTTTGTAACCAGCTTTTTCGATAGCTTTGATGATTGTTTCAACAGCATCTTCAGTACCTTCAAATTTAGGAGCGAAACCACCTTCGTCACCTACTGCAGTTTCTAAACCACGTTCACTAAGGATAGATTTCAAGTTGTGGAAGATTTCAGCACCCCAACGTAATGATTCTTTAAATGATTCAGCACCAACTGGTAAAATCATGAACTCTTGGAAAGCGATTGGTGCATCAGAGTGAGAACCACCGTTAACAATGTTCATCATTGGTACTGGTAATTGTTTACCATTGAATCCACCTAAATATTTATATAAAGGTTGACCTAATAAGTCAGCTGCTGCACGAGCTACGGCAATAGAAACACCTAAGATAGCGTTAGCACCTAATTTACCTTTGTTACTTGTACCGTCTAATTGAATCATCATTTTATCGATAGATACTTGATCTAATACTGAAAATTCACCTTCAACGATTTCTGGTGCGATAATTTCATTTACGTTTTCTACAGCTTTAGTCACACCTTTACCTAAATAACGTGATTTATCTCCATCACGTAATTCAACTGCTTCGTGTTCACCTGTAGAAGCACCTGATGGTACTAATGCGCGACCGAATGCACCACTTTCAGTTAAAACTTCAACTTCAACTGTTGGATTACCACGTGAATCTAAGACTTCGCGAGCGTAAACATCTGTAATAATTGGCATGTTAATATCTCCTTTAAATATATTATAAAGCTATTATAGCCCTATTTATAATTTTAATAAAATAATTCTACTAAGTAATATTCAAATTTCGGGAGTACGTTTATTCCTCCCAAAATTTGAGTGTTTTTATAATCAAAATTAATGATTAATCAATGATTCACCAGTCATATCAGAAGGTTGTTCTACATTTAACAAGTCTAATAATGTAGGAGCTAAATCTCCTAATCGACCTGTTTCACGTAAAGTTACGCCTTCTTTAGTAACAATAACTGGAACTGGATTAGTTGTATGCGTAGTCATAGGTTGATCATCATCTGTTAACACTTGATCTGAGTTACCATGGTCAGCAGTGATAATAGCATAACCATCCATTTCTAAAATCTTATCTACAACTTCGCCAAGACATTCGTCTACAG
The DNA here is from genome assembly GCF_002902725.1 of Staphylococcus caprae. Taxonomy (GTDB): domain Bacteria; phylum Bacillota; class Bacilli; order Staphylococcales; family Staphylococcaceae; genus Staphylococcus; species Staphylococcus caprae. The sequence continues at coordinate 78,223 of NZ_PPRT01000005.1, read as the reverse complement.
CTTCAATTGCTTTAATTGTAGGTTCAAGCATACCACTATGACCTACCATGTCAGGGTTAGCAAAGTTTAATAAGATTAAATCTAAATCACCTTTGTCTAACTCTTCTAAAAGTGCATCTTTAACTTCATATGCACTCATTTCTGGTTTTAAATCATACGTAGCAACTTTTGGAGAGTCGATAAGACGACGACGTTCTCCTTCAAATTCCTCGTTACGACCCCCACTCATAAAGTAAGTCACGTGAGGATACTTTTCAGTTTCAGCAATACGTAATTGTTTTAAATTATTGTTTTGTGCGACTTCACCAATTGTATTGTTTAAGTCAACTTTTTCAAATACAACTTCAGCATCTACATCGTCATTGTATTTAGTGAACGTTGCATAGAATAAATCTTTAACTTGTTCAACTTCGAAACCATCAAATGCTTTATTAGTGAAAATTTCTGAAAGTTGAGCAGCTCTATCAGGACGGAAGTTGTAGAATACAACAGCATCGCCGTCATTAACGCCATTATTTTGATTATCAATAATGAATGGTTCAACGAATTCATCAGTAACGTCATTACTGTAATTCGCTTCTACACCTTCTTTAGCTGAAGCGTATGTTGGGCCTTCAAAGTTACGGATAGCATTGTAAGCTTTCTGTTCACGGTCCCAACGTTTATCACGATCCATTGCATAATAACGTCCAGACACTGAAGCGAATTGGCCAACGCCTAATTCTTTGAATTTAGCTTCAGTTTCTTCAATATATTTGAGGGCAGATTTTTGATCAACGTCACGACCATCTAAGAAAGCGTGCACGTAAACTTTATCTACACCTTGTTTTTTAGCTAATTCTAAGATTGCAAATAAGTGTTTATAGTGACTGTGAACACCACCATCTGATAGTAAACCAAACACGTGAAGTGCTGAGTTGTTATCTTTTACATGTTTAATTGCGTTGTTTAACACATCATTTTCAAAGAATTCTCCATCTTCGATTGATTTGTTAATACGAGTTAAACTTTGATATACGATTCGTCCAGCACCGATGTTCATGTGACCAACTTCAGAGTTACCCATTTGTCCTTCTGGAAGACCTACATCTAAACCACTTGCTTCAATTTGAGTCGTTGGGTATTTCTCATAATAGCGATCAAAATTAGGTTTGTTTGCTAATTTAACAGCGTTGCCATGTTCACTTTCACGATTTGCAAAACCATCTAGGATGATTAAGGCAGTTGGTTTCTTAGCCATAATTATTTTGCACCTTCTAACAATTGTACGAAATCTTCAACTTTTAATGATGCGCCACCTACTAATGCACCATCGATATCTGATTGAGCCATGTATTCTTTAATATTGTTTGGTTTCACACTACCACCATATTGAATACGAGTTGCTTCTGCAACGTCTTGGCTAGATAAGTCAGCTAATGTTTTACGAACGTGTGCGCACATTTCATTAGCGTCTTCTGAAGTTGATGATTTACCTGTACCGATTGCCCAGATTGGTTCATATGCGATGACAACTTCTTTAAGTTGCTCTTCTGATAAACCTTCTACAGCTTTCTTAACTTGGTTGCCAACAACTTCATTAGCTTTGCCAGCTTCACGTTCTTCGTCTGATTCACCAACACAAATAATTGGTGTCATACTATGATTGAAAATAGCATGAGCTTTTTTATTTACTTCTTCGTCTGTTTCGTGGAAATAGTCACGACGTTCAGAGTGACCAATCACTACATATTTAACACCTAAATCAGCTAATGCGACAGGTGAAGTTTCACCAGTATATGCACCGCTATCTTCAAAGTAAGCATTTTGAGCACCGATTTTTAACCCTTGTGCTTTGCCGTCTTTAACAGCAGTTACTAATGCGTCTAATTGAATTGTAGGCGCACAGATTACTGATTCTACTTCTTTAGGATCAGGTAATGTTGGTAATTCGTTTACGAAATCTTTAGCTTCTTGAACTGTTTTATTCATTTTCCAGTTTCCGGCTATAATTGGTGTTCTCATTCGTTACACTCCTTAATAATTTAGTGTTAAATTTAAAAGTTTATATCGATCAATACTTGAATAACTTAAGGTTTAAACATGAAAGCTTGCTGTGGCTTTCACTTGTTCATTTTCCCAAATCATTTCATTTAGAAACTTACGCCTTAACTAAGCGTCGATTAATAATTATTTATTATTAATTGCTTTAATTCCAGGTAATTCTTTACCTTCAAGATATTCTAATGACGCGCCGCCACCAGTTGAGATATGTGTGAAATCATCTTCAAATCCAAGTGAAATTGCAGCTGCTGCAGAGTCACCACCACCGATAATAGTCGTAGCGTCTTTTAAGTTAGCAATAGATTCACAAACGCCGATAGTACCTTGGGCAAAGTTACTGAATTCGAATACACCCATTGGTCCATTCCATACTACTGTATGAGCGCCTTGTAATTCTTTATTGAATAATTCAACCGTTTTAGGTCCAATATCCATTGCTTCTTGGTCTGCAGGGATATCATCAATGGATACTTCAGTGATTTTAGCATCATTAGAGAATTCTTTAGCAACTTTACAATCTACTGGTAAAACGATTTGGTCGCCATTGTTTTCTAATAGATCTTTTGCAAAATCAATTTTATCTTCTTCTAATAATGAAAGACCGATTTCTTTTCCTTGTGCTTTCATAAATGTGTAAGCCATACCGCCACCAATTAAAATTTTGTCAGCGATATTCACTAAGTTTTTAATTACATTGATTTTATCTGATACTTTAGCTCCACCAAGGATTGCTACAACTGGTTTATGTGGGTCGTTAACTACGCCACCGATAAATTTAATTTCTTTTTCCATTAAGTAACCAGCTGCTGTTTCTAAGTGTGTAGAAATCCCTACATTTGAAGCATGTTCACGGTGAGCTGTACCGAAAGCATCGTTAACAAATACATCGCCTAATGAAGCCCAATATTTACCTAATTCAGGGTCATTTTTAGATTCTTTTTTACCATCGATATCTTCGAAACGTGTATTTTCAACTAATAATACATCACCTTCATTTAGGTTTTTAATAGCAGTTTCTAGTTTTTCACCACGAGTTTCAGGAACGAAAGTAACTTCTTTACCTAATTTCTCAGATAAATCGTCTGCTACAGGTTTTAAAGATAAACCTGCTTTATCGCTTTCTTCTTTCACTTTACCTAAATGAGAGAATAATACTAATTTACCACCTTGTTCGATGATGTATTTAATAGTTGGTAATGCTTGAACAATACGGTTATCGTTTGTGATTTTTCCATCTTTTAAAGGAACGTTAAAGTCTGCACGTTCGAGAACTACTTTACCTTTTAAATCTAAATCTGAAACGATTTTTTTAGCCATTATTAATTTCCTCCTTTTAATAGGAAAACTTTATATAAAAATAAGCGGAGAAGCGTCTGTGCTCCCCGCTTACTCATAAGCTTTTATATCTAATTAAACAGTACAGAGCACTAATCAAATTATGAAGATTTGGAAGAGTTCAATCTCTTCGCATGTGTACTTTAAATAACTTGAATAACGTGCTTATACACTATGGTTCAATTATTTAGAAAGTTCAGCTAAGTGAGCTAATGTACGAACTAATTGAGAAGTGTAAGACATTTCATTATCGTACCAAGCTGCTACTTTAACTAATTGACGGTCACCAACAGTCATTACACGAGTTTGAGTTGCATCGAATAATGAACCATAAGTGATACCTACAACGTCAGAAGATACGATTTCATCTTCAGTGTAACCGAATGATTCGTCAGAAGCTTGTTTCATTGCTTCGTTAACTTGATCAGCAGTTACATCTTGTTTTTCTAATACTACAGTTAATTCTGTTAATGAACCTGTAGCAACTGGAACACGTTGTGCACCACCGTCTAATTTACCGTCGATTTCAGGAATTACTTTACCGATTGCTTTAGCAGCACCTGTTGAGTTAGGGATAATGTTTTCTGCTGCTGCACGAGCACGACGTTTGTCACCTTTTCTGTGAGGTGCGTCTTGAGTATTTTGGTCACCTGTGTAAGCGTGGATAGTTGTCATTAAACCTTCAACTAAACCGAATTCATCATTTAATACTTTAGCAACAGGAGCTAATGAGTTAGTTGTACAAGAAGCACCTGATACAACTGTTTCTGAACCATCTAATTCGTCATGGTTAGTATTGAATACGATTGTTTTTAAATCACCAGTAGCTGGAGCTGAGATTAATACTTTTTTAGCACCTGCATCGATATGTGCTTGTGCTTTATCTTTATCAGTGTAGAAACCAGTACATTCTAATACTACATCGATGTCAAGGTCACCCCAAGGTAATTTGTTTGCATCTGGTTCGTCGAATGATTTAATTTCTTTACCGTTTACGCGGAATCCGCCTTCGATAACTTCAACTTCTCCAGTGAAGCGTCCTTGCATAGTGTCATATTTTAATAAATGAGCTAACATTTCATCGTCTGTTAAGTCGTTAACTGCTACTACTTCAAGACCTTCTACATCTTGGATTCTTCTGAATGCTAAACGACCAATTCTACCAAAACCATTAATTGCTACTTTAATTGCCATTATAATGGCCTCCTTTAAAAATGATATTTAAAAAGTATTAAACTTTTTATTACTATTGTAAAATTACTTTCGCTGCAGCTTCATCTGTAATGAGTACAGTGTTGTCAGGTGCAATAGAAAGATAAGCTTTAATCGCTTCTCCTTTAGATTGCCCACCTGCTACAGCAAAGATAAAATCTTTACTCTCAAGGTCTTCTAATTGTAGTCCGATTGTTTTCACTTTATGAACTACCTTCCCTTGAGCATCAAAATAATATCCAAAAGCTTCTCCAACGGCTTGATGATGTTGAAGTTTATCAATCACTTCTTCAGGTGATTGACGTCGATGCGCCATCTTCAGCGCATCACCAATGCCATGTATGGTAACATTTGCTTGTTTTATTTTATCGAGCGTGTGAATAACTGATGGTTCTAACATTAATGTGTTATATGTCGTTTCACTCACATTATCTGGTACATATAACGTTGTATAATAACCACCAGCTTGTTGAGCCATGCTTGATGAAATGGTATTTGCTTGGTAGACCATGTTTTCACCAAGTCCACCTCTCGCCGGCACGAAGAATACATTGAATGGAAGTAAATGAATGGATTCACTTACATAAGCCATTGTAGATCCACCAGTTACTGAAACAATGGCATCTTCGTAAAGAATGCTTTCAACTAACTGACCAGCTTGTCTTCCCATTTCTCTTTTAACTGTTTGATTAGAATCTGAATCCCCTGGAATGACGTGAACATCTTTGATGTGAAATTTATCTCTGATTGCTCGAGCCATTTTATTGTCATCACTATATACATTGAAGTAATCATTTAATTGAGATAATACTTCGGTTCCTTCATTAGTGATTTCCATGCCAGTTGATTTGACTCTGATTAATTCTTGTTTCTTTAACATGTCTGTTTCAGATCGTAAGACCCTTTCAGTCATATCCATGTGCTCACTTAAACTTCGTCTTCCAACTGGTTGATTTTGTGAGATAGTAGTTAAAATTGAAAAACGTCGATACATCTTATCTACAAGATCAGGTATGAGCTTTTGTTGAACTTTCATTAAGTCTTTCAATACTACCTTCCTCCTTATATCTTTATAAAAAGGTATCTAAGGGGTCGCTCACAACCGTTGGTTGACTTTTTAAGTCCCACCTGGGACAAAAATTAACCTCTTTACACATGCAATAGTACTATTGCGTATAATAAATTGCAAGCAAATTAACTCAAAATTTTATTAATATTTATTAAAGTTAACAATAAAACGTTTACATCTAGATTTTGCTATCTCACGACGCCAAAAAGTTCACATTTTTGTGTTATTACCTTTACGAGATAATTTTACCCACGGTGTTTTGTGAATAATCATTCGTTTTGATTACATAATCATTTCATTTATAATTAAATTGTTATGAAGCTTTTTATAAAGAAGGGATATTAATGACAAACAACAAACATTCCGGGGATAAAATAGAAGTCATCGAACCAGATGATTCACGTTATAAAGATGATGATTATTTTAAAAATCATCAGTCTACATATAAACATCATCAATATGAAAATGGTAAGACCATCAATAAAACATATTCTTATGGTTGCACACATACGGGTTGTGGATGTTCTATAGGCTGCTTTTCAATTATGTTTATTTCATTTCTCTTATCGATGTTAATCTACTGGTTATTTTAATATGTACTTAAAAAGCCAATGCCCTAAAAGTGGACATTGGCTTAAACTATTAATCTTCGTTTGAACTATGTGATTGATTACTATTTGAGTTTTGACTGCTTGATTGTTGTGACTGACTAGAATTTCTTTGACCGCTTGACTGTTGTGACTGACTTGTATTTCTTTGCGCAGATTGATTACTATTATTAGATTGCTTTTGCTGAGAGCTATTTTGTTGTGAACGAGGTTGTTGAGAAGATGGTTTCTCTTCTGAACTTGGTTGTTCTTTAGAAGCATTATCTTCTTTTGGTTCCTCTTTTTCTTGTGTTTTAGGTTGTTGTGATGATTTTTCATCAGTTTTAGTTTCTTGCGTTGAACGTGGTTGTTTTTTCTGTTGTTTTGTTTGTTGTGTTTCTTGCGTATTTCTTTGTTGGGTTGGTGCTTGCTTAGTCGGCGGCGGTGTTTGTTGAGTCTGTTGCGTTTGCTGAGTTTGTTGCGTTTGTTGTGTCGTGTTCATGCTATTCTCATCAGACTTTTTATCTTTTTTCTTGTCTTTGTCTTTATCTTTATCTTTTTTATCCTCTTTAGACTTATCATGTTGTTCTGTTTTTTCACTATTAAGTCGTTCATTCGCTTTTTTTGAACTATCTATAAAAGAGAATATTCCAAATGCTAAGCCAATTAGTAATAATAATACTATAATTGTGCTAATTATTTTTGCCATGCCACTCATTCTCTACTTACCTCTCTTTCAATTATTAGGAATTAATTTATAATAAAAATATCTATGTTGTTAAATGTGCATTTCAATCTTGTTCATTACATTTAATTAAGGATGTCCTCAACGCATTACAATTACTTATTATGACGAAACTACAGAATTCAACTTATTATAATGAACTAACTATGTAATAATTGCAATAAATTATCATTACTTAAAAGTTGTACGTTTACAAATATCTATCCTGTATATGATAACATCATACACATAGGTGAACATTATTTTTTTAGTAACTTAATCTAAACTTAATACGAATGGTACGTGATGTTTATGTATGAATTTAATGATGATGAATTTTTAAAAAGTAAGTCTAAAAAAAGTTTAAAATATATGATGATTGAGAATGATAATTATGAGGAAGAAAAAACGAATCATGTTGCCGGATTTATCATTACATCTTTTATTATATTTATCATACTTTTTGTAAAATGGATGATTGGTTAAGTAATTAAATAATGTAATTTGTTTTTAACCATTAATAATACAAATTAAACAATGATTGTAGATTTTATATTCATCAAAATAATTTTTGTATAAAGCAATAATTATACCTTAAAATACAAATAAAAAGGATCCATACGTTGCTCGCATGGATCCACTACTAAAGGGAGTCAAAATTTACCTTCGTTAGTATATTATGGGGTATACTCATACTAATTAAGAGATGTTTAATTAATTATCGAAGGTACAAGTTCATTATAACTGATATCTTTTAATTTTAAATGCAAATTAAAAAAAGTATTTGACATCTTATTGGCTAAAAAATGTATAAAATTTGAATATCAATAATGACTATCAATAAGGTTAGCGCTTTAATTTTTCAAAATGAGGTGAAATAATGAAACACTATTTAATTACAGGTGGAACAGGAATGGTAGGTTCCCACTTAGTAAATGAAATCAAGCAAACCGATGCACATATTACGATCTTAACAAGACAAGATAAAACTTCGAACGACGCTAAGATTTCATATGTCAATTGGTCAAAAGAGGGTTGGCAAGAGAAAGTTCCAGATATCGATATTGTCATAAACTTAGCAGGTGCCACTCTCAATAAAAGATGGACAAAATCACATAAACAAATCATGATGGTAAGTCGCATCCAATCAACCCAAGCTTTATATGAATTATTTAAAGATCGTACTCAAAAGCCTGAAGTGTTATTTAATGCTAGTGCGATAGGATATTATCCACCAGATTTATTTTATAGTTATACTGAATTATATAAAACGTTACCTTTTGATTTCTTATCAGATGTTGTTTATCAATGGGAACGCTTTGCGAATAAATTCAAAGACTTCGGAACTCGCGTAGTCTTAGGAAGATTCGGACTTATTCTTTCTGATGATGGCGGTGCATTGCAAACAATGGAATTACCTTACCGTTTCTATGTAGGTGGTAAATTAGGTTCAGGACAACAATGGTATTCATGGATTCACATTGATGATTTAATTAGAGGAATTTTATTCACAATAGGTAATAAAGATGCACATGGTCCATTTAATATGACAGCGCCTATACCTGAAAGACAAAATTTATTTGGCTATACTTTAGCACGCGCAATGCACAAACCTCATGAAACATGGGCGCCTAAATTAGCAATGCGCTTAGTTCTAGGTGAAATGTCTACAGTTGTTCTCGATACTCAAAAGGTTCTACCGAATAAATTACATGCACTTGGTTTTGAATTTAAATTTAACAACTTGAAAAATGCTTTAGATGATTTAGTTAAAGCATAAGAAATAACTACGTACGAAGAAGGTTTATACAATGAAAGACAATCAATTAACTTATATTTTGTTAATTATTGCTAGTATTTTATTAATTTTAAATGGGATTTTTGCGTTTGAACATACAATAGCAATGATACTACTTTCTTTGCTATTTATAATTATTGGAGTAGTGTTATTAATTGTTGTTGTACGCTTAATGTTCAAAGGGAAGAAAAACTAAAATAGAGACAGTCTATGATATTGTCACTATTGGCATATGAAGAGGCGATGACGCGCCTCTTTATGTTTCATAACACTATAAATTGAAATATAAAGACTGTCAGAAGAGTTTGCAGGGGCGATGATATGAATTCTTAACTTCTAGAATTCTGTATCGCCCCTTTTTTCATAAAAAAACTAGGACATTAGAAATGCCCTAGCCTCGAATTTTATTTACTATTTACCTTCTGGTTCCATGACTTCATCAATTAAACCATATGATTTAGCTTCTTCTGCTGTTAAGAAATTGTCACGATCAGTATCTTGTTGAATTTTTTCAATTGATTGACCTGTACGTTCTGCTAAAATACGATTTAATTTTTCACGAGTTTTTAAGATATGGTTGGCAGCAATTTCAATTTCAGTTGCTTGACCTTGTGCTCCACCTAATGGTTGGTGAATCATTACTTCAGCATTTGGTAAAGCAAAACGTTTACCTTTAGCGCCAGCTGCTAGTAAAAATGAACCCATTGACGCAGCCATACCGATACAAATAGTTTGAACATCTGGTTTAATATGTTGGATAGTATCATAAATGGCAAAACCAGCAGTTACACTACCACCTGGTGAGTTAATATATAGGTAGATATCTTTTTCAGAGTCTTGTGCTTGTAAGAATAATAATTGAGATACAATTGAATTTGCTACATTATCATCAATTTGAGAACCTAACATGATAATACGGTCTTTTAATAAACGTGAATAAATATCATATGCGCGTTCACCGCGATTTGTTGTTTCTATAACTGTAGGAATTAAATTCATCTATTTTTCCTCCTTGTAATAACTGTTATAAATTATTTTACCTTAAAAGTCAAAAATGGTCAAAATATTCAACTTTAAGTTTTGAAATTTCAGTTTGACGCTTAACTCTAAGATTTGTAAACTAGAATTATCGTTTTAATTGTACTGTTATCAACTTCTTTAGTACAGAAAAATGATTCTACCCTCATTTACCCCTCGTAGTGTAATGGATAACACATGAGATTCCGGTTCTTATAATAGAGGTTCAATTCCTCTCGAGGGGGTACCTATAAACATCAAAGACATAACAAAGCAGGTATTTTTGAACCTCGTTCAAAGATACCTTTCTTTATAATTCAATTTGTTCACCATTACGAATTTTGTCTGCTAGCTCATTTAACTTTCTCAGTCGATGATTCATTCCAGATTTAGAGATAGGTCCTGTTGAAATCATTTCTCCTAATTCTTTTAAAGATATTTCTTGATGTTCTACACGTAATTTAGCTACTTCTCTCAATCGATCTGGCAAATTATCTAAGCCTATTTCTTCATCTATTAGCTGAATACTTTCAACTTGTTTCATCGCAGCACTAACTGTTTTATTAAGATTAGCTGTCTCACAGTTTACCAATCTATTCACCGAATTTCTCATATCACGTACGATTCTCACATCTTCAAATTTAAGCAATGCTTGATAACCACCGATTAAACTTAGAAAATCTGAGATTTTTTCCGCTTCTTTTAAATAAGCAATACTTCCTTTTTTCCGCTCTAAATGTTTCGCATTTAATTCATAGCTATTCATTAATTTAGTTAAGCCTTCAGAATGATTCTCATATTGAGAAAATATTTCAAGGTGATAAGATGACGTCTCTGGATTATTCACTGATCCACCTGCAAGAAATGCCCCTCTTAAGTAACTACGACGCATTTCATCATCTTTAATCATATTAGGGTCGATTTCATGAGTGAAGACGCCCTCTTTGAGAATGCCTAAATCATTTAAAATTTCTTTTGCTAACATTTTAGTGCGACAAATATAAATATTATTTTTCTTTAATTTCATCTTTTTTCTAACTAATATTTCAACTTCTACATTGAAAATTCGTTTGATAAGAGAGTAAATACGACGAGCGGTCGTCGCATTCTCAGTCTGTACATTGATTACAAATTGCTGATTCGATAAACTAAGTGCGCCATTCATACGAATTAATGCACTGAGCTCTGCTTTAGCATTTGCTTCATCTACTTCAATGCGTGTTAATTCATTTTTCATGTCGGATGCAAAGCTCATAGAACACTCATTCCTTCCTAAATCAACTCTATTTTAATCTATGTATGGTCGACATAGAGATTATGAATTTTAATTATTAAACACACGTAAGTTATCATATCATAAACGTTTCTATTGCCAATACTATTAACGTTTACGATTCGGATTAAATTGAATTGTACTAGTTAAGTCTAATGCCAATTCATATATCATTTTTGATAGAACTTTAGTATTATGGCGTACGAGATGTGTATCTGAAACTTCAATTAAATTTGAAGCCGTTAAAACTCTTATTCCGTTCTTTTTCAACTCTTCTTTATTAACTTTAACTGGTTTAGAATTTTGTTCTTCATAACGACGTAAGGTAGCTTGGCTATATTTTTCATTACTACAAATGACAAAGTCTACAAAATCTTGACCAACCTGCTGACAAAGGGCATCAATATGTTCTTTCACATCATAATTATCTGTCTCGCCTGGTTGTGTCATCACATTTGAAACGTACAGTTTAGGTGCTTCGGAACGTAGTAATGCTTCAGATATCCCCTTCACACATAGATTCGATATCACACTCGTATACAATGAACCGGGACCGAGCACAATTAAATCAGCGTGTTCAAGTGCATTTACCGCTTCTTCCATCGGCTCGACATCTCCAGGTTCTAGGAATACGCGGTCAATTTTTTTATGCGTATTTGGGATATTCGTTTCACCACATACAATTTCTCCATCTTCCATCACTGCATTAAGTTGAACACTTGTGTTTGTAGATGGAATAACTTGCCCTTTAATATTTAAAACTTTACTTAATTCTTTAATCGCATGCCCGAAATCATTCGTAATACTTGTCATTCCGGCAATAACTAAATTACCTAAAGAATGCCCGTCGACTTGATTTTCTCCAAAACGGTACTGGAAAAGTTGAGTAAGGATGGACTCTGAATCACTTAAAGCTGCAATGACATTTCGAATATCACCTGGTGCAGGAATATCCATCACATCTCTAATTTTCCCAGTGCTACCTCCGTTATCAGCAACAGTTACAATAGCAGTAATATCTATGGGGAATTCTCTTAACCCTCTAGCTAAAACGGATAAACCTGTTCCTCCACCTATAAGTACTACTTTTATTTGTTTCATATTTTATCTCCACTTTCGATATGCGCATCTCTATGATGCACATAAACATTGTAATCAAAAATCTCATCAAGATATTCGCCTAGACGTTTCGCTAGCGCAACTGAACGATGTTGACCACCTGTGCAACCAATTGCAATAACAAGCTGTGACTTCCCTTCTTTTTTATATCCTGGAATCATAAATTTTAAAAGGTCAGTCAACTTATCAAAGAAGATTTCTGTTTCTTTCCACTTCATGACATAGTTATACACCGGTTCATCAAGCCCCGTCAGTGGACGTAATTCTTTAACATAATATGGATTAGGTAAAAATCTCACATCAAAGACTAAATCAGCATCCATTTGTATACCATGTTTAAAACCAAAACTTGTTACATTAATACTAAATGTTTCGAAATGATCATCCAGATAAAATTTACTAATGCGTTCCTTTAATTCTTTCGGTTTTAATTGCGTCGTATCAATGACATAATTCGCAATACTTCTAATTTCAGAAAGATGTTTACGCTCTTCATTGATAGCTTCTATAAGTGAGCGTTGCCCTTGTTCATTTAATGGATGTGCTCTTCTAGATTCTTTATAACGCGAAATGAGTTTTTCCGTTTTCGCTTCTAAAAACATGACATCCAAGATGACATCATTACGACTTTTGATAATGTCTATCTCTTTAATTAATGATTTGAAAAGTTCTTTCCCTCTCAAATCAATGGCAATCGCCACTTTTTGTAAAGAGGGATTACCCTGCTCCATCAATTCTACAAATTTTGGTAACAAAACCGGTGGCAAGTTGTCTACACAGAAGAATCCCATATCTTCGAGACTTTGAATCACTAATGATTTACCCGCGCCAGACATTCCTGTAACAACTAATAATTCACTTTTGCCTATTTCATTTTCGTTGTTTTTCATTTTAAAAGTCACCGCCAATTCAATTCTTCAGTCTATCGTTGATTCTATTAAAATAATCTTATCACACTCGTATATCCAAAGGAATGTACTTTCATATTTAAAAAAGCTAGAACAATTGATCACGAATTGAAATCATCATCAATGTTCTAGCTTCTTGTTAGATTTTAAAAAATTACGCTTCAAGTTTATCTTTGAGCTCTGTGATATAGTCAGCCGCACTTTGCGCAGCAATACTACCGTCTCCTGTTGCAGTTACAATCTGACGTAAGCCTTTATCACGAACGTCCCCAGCAGCAAAAATACCAGGCACGCTTGTACTCATATCAGCTTTAGTCACAATATAACCATTGTCGTTAGTAATTCCTAAATTAGTAAACGGTGCTGTTAATGGTTTCATACCGATATAAATAAACACGCCATCAGCATCGTATGTTTGTTCAGAACCGTCTTTCGTAGATTCTAAAGTAACTGATCCTACTTTTCCATCTTTTTCATTGATTGTTTTTAACGTATGGCTCCAAATAAAGTCAACTTTTTCATTTTTGAAAGCACGTTCTTGTAAGATATTTTGCGCACGTAACTCATCTCTTCTATGAACAATTGTGACTTTATCAGCAAATTTAGTTAAGAATGTTCCTTCTTCGACTGCTGAGTCACCGCCACCGATAACAAATAAGCGTTTGTTTTTAAAGAAGGCACCATCACAAACAGCACAGTAACTTACGCCTCGTCCACCAAGTTCTTGTTCACCAGGAACACCGATTTTTTTATATTCTGCTCCAGTTGAAATAACTACTGCATGAGCTGTGATTTCTTTGTTACCTAAGTTGATAACTTTATAATCACCTTTATCTTCTATAGATTTAATATCTCCATATTGATATTCTGCTCCAAATTTTTTCGCGTGTTCAAACATTTTAGTAGATAAGTCTGGACCCGTAATCATTTCAAAACCTGGGAAGTTTTCCACTTCTTCAGTATTAGCCATTTGTCCACCTGGCATACCACGTTCAATCATAACTGTTTTTAAATTTGCACGAGATGCATACACTGCTGCTGTCATACCGGCAGGCCCCGCACCAATAATCGCTACGTCAAAATCTACTTCAGTCATTTTAAAATGCCTCCTAGTTATTAATCATTATGCGCATTATATACCATACCATTTATTTCATAAATTTAAATGCTCATTAAAAACTCAATCGTTTTATCTAATTTATAGCGTGTCACGTCAAAATAATCAATTATTTCTTTTTTGGTCAATGCATTGTTCGTATGTCGATAGAACATATAAACAAATGCGGCAAGGTATCTATCTACATCAGCTAAATCAACCTTTTCAGAGATAATCGCCTCAGCTTGATTAATCCATTCAATAAATAATGTTGTATCATATTTCAAATTCTCTAGGTTATAAAGTTTTAACATCCCTCTATGAATAAAATCTAATTTATTGAGCGTCAATCCTTGCACGAGATAAGTAAGGTATAGCTTTTCATAATCATTCATTGATTCAAGAATTGACCAAATCTCTTCCGTCATTAATATTTCTTTACCATTGAGTTGATTTAATAAAAAGATTCCATATAGTCTATAATGACTGTCATCATCTAATAGTAATGGGAGTATTCGTTGATTGAAAACAGATTTACTTTCTTCAAGCACCCACGGCGCATATCCTACGTCGACTTTAGAAATTTGTAATAGTTTATTCCAAAATTCTACACTTTCATCTTTATTACCTAGGTAATAAAAGTTAAAGCTCAATGCATTATACATTTGAATGGATAAAAATTTACCTTTTTTATATAGAGGATAAAGTAAGTTTTGAGATGCTTGATATTGTTTTAAATAACTTAGGACAATACCCAGTTTAAAACTTTCATCGTCATTCATCGGAACTACTTTATTCAATATTTTAAGATATCTCTTATATTTATCCATTTCGTTCGTATTATAAAGTAATAGTGTGTAGTGACATAGTGCATGAACATCTGAGTTATCTTCACTCAGTAATTCTTCAAACATCTCTTTGGCTGTTTCATACTCACTTAAATATAAGTAACACATTGCAAGTAAATTACGAATGACGCGATGAGATTGAATATGTTCATCTTGGCTTAAAATATATGCACGTGCGTCAGTTAATCTTCCTTGAGAGAATAAAAACTGGAATAATAGTTGCGTCGTAAATAATTGAGCTTCTAATTCAATTTTGTGCTCACTTGTATACGTCACTTCGAATGTTTTTTCAAGAACTTCCCTAAATTCTTGGTCATTTGTTAAAAGTACATAATTAATACCAAACAAGAACGCCTTGTTTGGTTCATTAAGTTCTATATTTAATTGACTGAGCTCATAAAAACTATCTGCTACATGAAAGTCATTAACAATATTCTCGTAAAATAGGTGCTCAGCCTTTCTCCCAAGGTTTAATTTCGTTAAACATTGAGCATAATGTAGTTGTATATCGTAATCTTCAGGTGACAATTCAAGCACTTTCTCATAATAGTCCGCTGCTTTTTTATAGTCTTGTTGTTGCCACTTTTGCGTAGCCATTTTACGATAAAATGCTTCATCAAAAATCATTGGAATAATTTTATTGTCTGCATGTGCCATTAATTGTCACCTCCTTTATAAACTTTAATTTGCATAGGATTACCATATACAAAACTGTCATCTGGTACATCTTTAGTAATTACGGTACCAGCTCCAATCTTTACATGGTTCCCTATTTTAACACCCGGCAATATCGTCACATTTGCGCCAATTAAAGTGTGGTCGCCAATGTGAACTTTGCCATATCTCCACTCGTCGACGAGCACCTCATGCGTTAATATTGTTGTATTATAACCAATAACACTGTTATTGCCAACAGAAATTAACTCTGGATAAAACAAGTCAGGTATGACTTTATAAGCAAAGGCTGTGTTTTGACCCACAGTCATTTTTAGAAATTTACGGTATATATGACTTTTTAAATTCATACTTGGTATAAACCGCGACACTTCAATAATCACCGTCTGTTTGAATACTTTAGGAAACTTCACTATTTGATATATTTTCCATAAGGGATTAACGTTGTGATATTTTTCTTTATTTAATCGTCTCAATATAACCACTATACCTTTTTGCCTGGCCACGTTAATGGTCCAGCATTTTTAAATGTTGAAGGTTGATACTTAATTCTTCTATAAATGATTAAAATAATACTTATTACGATAAGAATCACTGAAACAAGTTGTGCTACTCGAATATGACTTGTAAGCATTAAACTGTCTGTTCTCAAACCCTCGACAAAGAATCGTCCAATAGAATACCAAATAAGATAGCCGAAAAATGTTTCCCCTAATTTCAAATGCTTTCTTAATGTGATTAAAATAATGAACCCAAGCACATCCCAAAGAGACTCATATAAAAATGTAGGATGATAATACTGACCATCGATGTACATGTTTCTAATAATAAAATCAGGCAAATGTAGGTGTTCGAGGAATGCTTTTGAAATAGGTCCACCATGCGCTTCATGGTTCATAAAGTTCCCCCATCTGCCAATACCTTGAGCCAAGATAATACTTGGAGCGACTATATCTCCAATTTGGAAAGGGTGAAGATTTTTGGTTCTACATACAATGATACCTGTGATAAAACCACCTATTAAACCACCATGGATGGCGATACCCCCATGCCATATTTTAGGTATCTCTCCTGGATTTTCCATGTAATACGGCCATTGGAAAATAACAAAATACAATCTAGCTACTATAAAACCAAAAATGGCACTATAAAATATGATATCTATTAAAGTATCTTTATGTAACCCTACATTCTTAAGTGCGGCTTGCGCAATAAAATAACCTAATAAAATGCCACAAGCAATAATGATGCCATACCAACGAACATGGATAGGTCCAATGTTAAAGGCAACTGGATCGATATAACCTAGCGTTAAACCCATTTCATATTACTCCTCACTTTTATGACTATTGCGAACAATCTCTTCATTTAGTCGTTCGCTAAATTCTTCTGCTGTATTAATCCCCATGATATTAAGACGATAATTCATTGCAGCAACTTCAATGATGACTGCGACGTTACGACCTGGTCTAACAGGGATTGTCTTTTTAGTAATTTCAGTATCTAGAATCTTTAGGGTTTCTTCGTTTAGCCCTACGCGATCATATAATTTATCTTTATTCCAATTTTCTAAGTTAATATTTAAGCGGATTTGCTTTTCAGTGAGAATAGACCCTGCGCCGAAAAGTGTCATAACATTGATTATGCCGAGACCACGAATCTCTAGTAAATGTTCGATTAACTTAGGTGGCTTTCCTATTAATTCATCTTTAGTAATTTCTTTGATTTCCACATTATCATCAGCAACTAGTCTATGACCACGTTTCACTAACTCTAATGCTGTTTCACTTTTCCCTATACCAGAATCACCTGTAATGAGTACACCAACGCCATAAACATCTACAAGCACACCATGGAGAGATGTTGTTTTAGCCAATTCATGTTCTAAAAATGTAGTTAATCGACTCATTAAACTTGTTGTGGCATCTTTCGCTATGATAATCGGTGTATGTAATTCTTTAGCAGCATTCACTAATTCTTCAGGGGGAGTTAATCCACGCGTAACAATAATTGCGGGCGTTTCTGGTCGGCACAATTTTCTCATTCTTCCTTCTTTTTCTTCATCAGGAAGTAAGTTATAAAATGATAGCTCTGTAGTTCCTAATAATTGAATTCTATCAGAAGCATAATGAGAGAAATAACCTGCCATTTCTAAACCTGGACGTGAAATGTCTGTATTCTTTATTGGTCTATCTAAACCTTGTTCACCGGCAATTACTTCTAAATTAAGCGTATTAACCAATCTTTCTGTTGTTAACATGGGTTCACCTCAATTTTCAATATCCCTTCATTTCTATTCTCTATTCTATTATCATATCAAAAATAAACTCACAATCTATATTAAAATGATGCTTCAAAATATAAAACATTCTTAAATGACTATTAACTTGAACATTTTAAGTCACAAATTCTTTTGCTTTTTGAAAATGAAGCACTGGAGGAATTGCAATGAATGACTCATAAAAGTGTCAAAGCGTCTCTGACTTAAATCGATATTGATCATCATATAAAAACTAAGAGAGACTAAAACGCATCTGTGGTTCGTGCCCCTTCAAAGTTTGAGTTGTTAAACTAGCTACTTTGTAAGGAACATTTCATTGCATTCTAGTCTCTCTTTAGTCATTCTATTTCAAGTTTATAATATGAACTAAACTATTCAACACTATCTCTTTCTAATACTGGTTTCAAGTACTTTCCAGTATAAGAATCTTCGTCTTGTGCTATTTCTTCAGGTGTACCGGTAGCAACAATGGTACCACCGCCATCACCGCCTTCAGGTCCAAGGTCAATGATATGATCTGCCGTCTTAATAACATCAAGGTTATGTTCAATAATTACGACGGTATCTCCATTTTCCACTAAACGATTTAACACTTTCAACAAGCGACTGATA
Source organism: Staphylococcus caprae (assembly GCF_002902725.1). GTDB lineage: Bacteria > Bacillota > Bacilli > Staphylococcales > Staphylococcaceae > Staphylococcus > Staphylococcus caprae. The sequence continues at coordinate 59,626 of NZ_PPRT01000005.1, read as the reverse complement.
TCATCCACGTGTAAACCTGTCGTAGGTTCATCAAGAATATAAATTGAACGACCTGTTGAACGTTTATGCAATTCAGATGCAAGTTTCACACGTTGTGCTTCACCACCTGAAAGTGTTGTTGCTTGTTGTCCTAAAGTTATATAGCCAAGTCCTACATCTACTAGTGTTTGTAGTTTTCTCTTAATTTTAGGTATATTTTCGAAAAAGTGTGTTGCTTCTTCCACCGTCATTTCTAAAACATCTGCAATATTTTTACCTTTGTAAGTGACTTCTAAAGTTTCACGATTATAACGTTTACCATCACAAACTTCACATGGAACGTATACGTCAGGTAAGAAATGCATTTCTATTTTAATGATGCCGTCACCTTTACAAGCTTCACAACGGCCACCTTTTACGTTAAAACTAAATCTTCCTTTTTGATATCCACGTATTTTCGCTTCATTTGTTTGCGCAAAAACATCGCGAATGTCATCAAATACACCAGTATAAGTTGCAGGATTCGAACGAGGCGTTCTACCGATTGGAGATTGATCGATATCAATAATTTTATCTAAATGATCGATACCATCAATTTTGTCATAATCTCCAGGTTTAACTTTGGATTTATTAATTTTTTGAGCAAGAGATTTATATAAAATTTCATTTACTAGTGAACTTTTACCTGATCCTGATACGCCAGTAACTACTGTCATAACTGAAAGCGGAAAATCAATATTAACATCTTTAAGGTTGTTGCTACGTGCGCCTTGAATACTAATTTTCTTATCTGTTATTTCTCTTCTATGTTCAGGTACATCGATACGTTTTTTACCACTTAAATATTGACCTGTTAAAGATTTTTTATCCTTCATTACTTTAGATGGTGTACCACTTGATACGATTTCTCCACCATGATTACCAGCGCCAGGGCCAACATCAACTAAATAATCTGCAGCTCTCATCGTATCATCATCATGTTCTACAACGATGAGTGTATTACCTAAATCACGCATTTCTTTTAAAGTATTAATTAAGCGATCATTATCTCTTTGATGCAAACCAATGGAAGGTTCATCTAAGACATACAAGACACCTGTCAATCTTGAACCTATTTGCGTTGCAAGACGAATTCGCTGTGCTTCACCACCTGATAAAGTACCTGACGAACGATTTAGCGTCAGATATTCTAAACCTACATTATTTAAGAAAGATAATCTTGAAATAATTTCTTTTAAAATTTGATTTGCAATCGCTCTATCTTGTTCGCTCAACTCAATGTTTTCATAATATTTCAAAGCATTTTTAATTGAGTATTCTACAACTTCGCCAATATTTAATCCGCCTACATATACTGATAAAGCTTCCTTGCTTAAACGTTTACCATGACATGTTTCACATGGTAATTCTGTCATATATTTACTCATCATTTCACGTGTATATTCTGAAGGTGATTCATGATAACGACGATTAACGTTAGGAACAACACCTTCAAACACCATTGTACGTTTACGTGTTCCGCCATTTCGTTGTTTGAAAGTGAACTCTATCTCCTTATCACCAGAACCGTTCATTAAAATATCTTTTTGTCTATCTGTCAGTTTCTTATAAGGTTTATCCATGTTAATTCGATACACTTCGCACACACGTTTTAAAAGTGTTGGATAGAAATCTGAGCTTGTAGGTTCCCACGGTTCAATGGCACCTTCATTTAAAGTTTTATTTTTATCTGGCACAACTAAGTCTAGGTCTACTGTTAGCTTTTGACCTATGCCATCACAAGTAGGACAAGCGCCGAATGGACTATTGAAACTGAACATTCTAGGTTCTAATTCACCAATTGAAAATCCACATAAAGGACATGCATGGTTCTCAGAGAACTTGAGTTCTTCTCCATCGATAACATCAACTGTTAAATTTCCTTCAGCTAATTCTAAAGCTGTTTCAATTGAATCAGCTAAACGCGTTTCTATACCATCTTTAACTACTAAACGGTCTACAACGACTTCTATCGTATGATTTTTATTCTTATCTAACTCTGGAACTTCATTTACATCAACGATTTCTCCATCCACTCGAAGACGTACATATCCTTTCTTGCCTATATCTTCAATTAATTTTTCATGCGTTCCTTTTCTATGGGACACAACTGGGGCAAGTAATTGTATTTTAGTGCGTTCTTCAAGCTCTAAAATTCTGTCCACCATTTGTTGAACCGTTTGTGACTCAATTTCTATGTCATGATAAGGACAATAAGGCTTCCCAACTCGAGCATATAGTAGACGAATATAGTCATAAATCTCCGTAACTGTAGCTACAGTTGAACGAGGATTTTTACTAGTAGTCTTTTGATCGATAGATATCGCAGGCGATAAACCTTCAATTGTATCTACATCTGGTTTATCCATTTGACCTAAAAATTGACGAGCATATGCACTTAACGATTCCACATAGCGTCTTTGTCCTTCAGCATAAATGGTGTCGAACGCTAAGGAAGATTTACCAGACCCTGAAAGCCCGGTCATGACAATAAGTTTATTCTTAGGTAATTCAATGTCTACCCCTTTTAAGTTGTGTGCACGAGCTCCTTTAACTACTATAGACGGTCCTTTCATTTAAACGTCACCCTTCTGCTTTTAATTCAAATAACATATCTCTTAATTCTGTTGCTTTTTCAAAGTCTAAATCTTTAGCTGCTTTTTTCATTTCTTTTTCTATATTTTCGATTGTTTTTTGTCTTTCTTTTTTAGTCATTTTCTTAGGTAGTTCAGTTTGTTTCTGTTCGTTCGTTTCATCACTTTCCACTGTAGCACTAATGACATCATGTATTTTTTTGTTAATTGTTCGTGGCGTGATACCATATTTTTCATTATGTGCCATTTGTATATCCCGACGTCTTTGGGTTTCATCAATTGCATATTGCATGGAATCAGTGATTTTATCGGCATACATAATAACTTCACCTTTATCATTACGGGCAGCACGACCAATCGTTTGGATAAGTGAACGATTTGAACGTAAAAATCCTTCTTTATCTGCATCAAGAATAACTACTAATGAAACCTCAGGTATATCAATACCCTCTCTTAGCAAGTTAATACCTACAATTGCATCATATGTGCCCATTCGCAAGTCACGAATAATCTCAATTCTTTCCAATGTTTTAATCTCAGAGTGAAGGTAATTCACTTTAATTCCCGCTTCTTTCATGTATGTGGTTAAATCTTCACTCATCTTTTTAGTTAATGTTGTAACTAAGACGCGTTCGTTTCGCTCTACACGTTCTTGAATTTCACTTAATAGGTCATCAATTTGATTTTCAGTTGGTCGAACATCCACTTTAGGATCAAGTAATCCTGTTGGACGGATAATTTGTTCTACCATCTCATCAGTATGTTCTAACTCATATGGTCCTGGTGTTGCAGATACATACACTAATTGTTTTGTTTTATCTTCAAACTCTTCAAATTTAAGTGGGCGGTTATCTAGCGCGCTTGGTAAACGGAAACCATGATCTACAAGTACTTGTTTACGTGCTCTGTCACCGTTATACATACCACGAATCTGCGGTAACGTAACGTGTGATTCATCAATCATTACAAGCCAATCGTCTCCGAAATAATCAAGTAACGTGTATGGTGTAGAACCTAAAGGTCTTAATGTAAGGTGAACTGAATAGTTCTCGATTCCTGAACAGAAGCCCATTTCTCTCATCATTTCTAAGTCATAATTTGTACGTTGTTCAAGTCTTTGAGCTTCCAATAATTTATTTTCATCACGTAATTCTTTTAATCGTTCTTCTAATTCTTTTTCAATACGTTCAATTGCTACTTTCATTTTTTCTTCTCGAGTTACGAAGTGAGAAGCTGGGAAAATTGCAAAATGTTCACGTTCGCGAATGACTTCTCCTGTTAAGTAATTAACTTCTCTAATTCGGTCAACTTCATCACCGAAGAATTCAACACGAATACACATTTCTTCTCTAGATGCAGGGAATATTTCAACAACATCTCCTCGCACTCTAAACGTACCACGTTGGAAATCAATATCATTTCGTGTATATTGGACATCGACTAACTTTCTTAAAAGTTCACTACGGTCCATTTCCATTCCTACGCGCACACTTACGACTAAGTCTTTATATTCTTCTGGATTACCTAAGCCGTAAATACAACTTACGCTGGCAATAATAATGACGTCATCACGCTCAAATAACGCACTTGTAGCGGAGTGACGTAATTGGTCAATTTCATCGTTAATTGAGGCGTCTTTTTCGATGAAAGTGTCAGTTGATGGTACATATGCTTCTGGTTGATAATAATCATAATAACTGACGAAATATTCTACTCTATTTTCAGGGAAGAACTCTTTAAACTCACTGTAAAGTTGTCCAGCTAATGTTTTGTTATGTGCAATGATTAATGTAGGTTTACCAACCTCTTTGATCACGTTGCTCATGGTGAATGTTTTACCAGTTCCTGTAGCCCCTAATAACGTTTGATGGCGTTTCCCCTCATTTACTCCATCAACAATCTTTTGTATTGCTTGTGGTTGATCCCCTTGTGGTTCGAATTCAGAATTCAACTTAAATGGAACGTGTTCGACCATTCTGACATACGCCTCCTATTTATTTATCGCTTATATTTAGTTTAACATGCATGTTTATGAACTGAATTTTCACGTTTTATTTATGTTCTATTTTAACAAATTTATATCTTCTAAAGCAAACATTTGTTCGCTTATCATTGATTATTTTCAAAATAAAAACAAACATAGCGATGCACTATGCTTGTTTAAAAAAGTTATTCAATTTAAGTCTTTAATGTGTAAATATACTATAAAACATTCTTCTTAAACCTTCAAAAGATATGTTTAGTTATTTTACGATTCATATTATCCTAACGAGAATCTTCTTGGTTCTTATGAAACTTTAATTTATCTATAATCAAATAGCCTGCCAATAGACTTACGACATCTATAAAAATAATCCATTCATTATGGAAAAATCCTTTATAGATAGATGTTCCTATTAATATAAGTGTTAATAGTGTGCCAATCCATTTACTTCTCGTTACAACGCTAAATAGCACGACTAAAATACAAGGAAAAAAGGCGGCACATGCATACCAAATCATTATCGTCACCCATTTCTTCTATTTAAAATTGTCATAGTAGTTTCACGCAATTCAGTTCTAGGAATAAAGTTTTCAGTTAACATCTCAGGAATAACATTATCTATAAAGTCTTTAACTGAATGTAGGTGGTCAAATTGAATGATTGTTTCTAAACTCATTTCATAAATTTCGAAAAATAAAGGCTCTGGATTACGTTTTTGAATTTCTCCAAATGTTTCATATAATAAATCAATCTTATCTGCTACTGAAAGTATTTGTCCTTCTAAGGAGTCATCTTTACCTTCTTGAAGTCGTTCTCGGTAAACGTTTTGATATTGTTCAGGAATTTCTTCTTTGATAAAAGTATCAACCATTTCTTCCTCGACTTGAGAGAACAATTTCTTCAGTTCTCTACTTGCATATTTAACGGGCGTCTTGATGTCTCCTGTAAAAACTTCTGCAAAATCGTGATTCAGCGCTTTTTCATACAGACTTTTCCAGTTGATTTCATTGCCATGATATTCTTCAACCGTTGCTAAATACTGTGCAATTTTAGTTACTTTGAAGGAGTGAGCTGCCACATTATGCTCAAAGTATTTAAATTTTCCTGGCAATCTTATTAATTTTTCTAAATCTGAAAGTCTTTTAAAGTATTGATGTACGCCCATATCACGATACCTCCTCATACACGAACTTAGTTTAATTTTTATAGTTATCGCTTATTGACAAATTTAATTAATAAAGCAGATATTTTACTTATAGTTATTATATCAATCAATCTCATTATTGAAAGTAAATTCATATTTTATAGATTTATTTTCAACAAAAAAGAAGCCAAGATAATGATCTCAGCTTCCTTTAACATATTGATAGTAGATGACTGAATTGAAAGTTCACTGATATCAAGCTTCTTTCAATCCTAATCATCCTTGTTGGCAGAGCCCCAACATAGTGAACTTCTTTTTTAAGAAATACTGCAAACAATGCAAGTTGGGTGCAGGAGACCGAAATTAATTTTACTAAATTATATTTCTGTCCCACTTCTTAATTTCAAATGATAGTTTAATGAATATAACTGTATGAACCAGGATTATAGATTGTTCTATATGATTTAACGTTGACTCCACCGTTCCAGTTCATTTCTGAAACAGTTAATGTACCGTTAGGATTTACTGACTCAACTACACCTACGTGACCATATGCACCTGCACCATTTTGTCCTGGTCCACTTTGGAAGATTGCACCGACTTCAGGTGTGTTATTAACATTGAAACCAGCTTGGCTCGCAGATGCTGCCCAGTTGCTAGCATTTCCCCATAAACTACCAATTGGTTTACCTAATTCAGCACGACGATTAAATGCATAGTAAGTACATTGCCCATCAGTATAGAGGTTACCTGCATTAGAGATACCTTTTAAGCCATCATATGATGTTTGTGAAACATTAATTGGTGTTTCATAATTTTCATATGTTACGCCTGATTCATCTGTTGCTGTAGATTCAAAAGATGCTTGAGAAACTGGTGTTTCATTACTTTCTGTAGAAGTCACATGATATTGAGCAGTTGCTGCATTTTCAGAAACTACGATTTTATCTCCAGGGAAAATAAGTGGTTGAATACCTGGGTTTAATGCATATAATTGATCTAAAGTAATACCGTGGTCTAAAGCAATATTATATAAGCAATCTCCTGCTTTTACGATATAAGTACCTAAGTTAGATTGATTCGTTGAAACAACGTCTGGTGAATTTACGTCTTGTTGAGACGCCTCTGTTTCTTGAGCGTTAGCTGCAGTGTTGATTGCAAAAAAAGCTGCAATCGAACTAAAAGTTACAGTTAGCGATTTTTTCATCTAGTTGTCATTCCTTTGCTAGTTTGTTCTAAATTTACAAGTCTTAATATAGCACAATGCCTTTTTGAAAAGTGTATTGTTATAGCGATGTAATATAACAGTTAAAAAGTAAATTTCATCATGTTACCTACATAATTGTGGCTAACTATTACTATCATAAAGGAGTAAAGGGTTACTTTTGAGAATAAACAAAACGCTCCAGTAACATTATAAGTTGCAGACTACATATTATTATTTAAAATTAAATATCTCTAACTATCCACTCGAACATGTTCCTGACAAGAAAAAACCTCATTTACTAGCAATAAATAACTAATAAATGAGGTGATATTTAAATTATGAATCTTGATTATCCATTTCTTTTCTTAAATATGCTTCAATAAATGGCTCGATTTCGCCATCCATTACAGCATCAACCTTACCTGTTTCTTCATTTGTGCGGTGATCTTTAACCATTGAATATGGATGGAACACGTATGATCGAATCTGACTGCCCCAACCTATTTCTTTTTGTTCACCACGAATTTCAGCCATCTCACGTTCTTGTTCTTCCAACTTAAGTTGATATAACTTCGATTTCAACATCTTCATTGCGGCTTCACGGTTCTTAATTTGGGACCGTTCATTTTGGTTATTAACGACGATACCAGTTGGATGGTGCGTAATTCTAATCGCAGACTCTGTTTTATTAATATGTTGACCGCCTGCACCCGAAGCTCTAAATGTATCTACTGTAATATCATCCGGATTAATTTCTATTTCGATTTCATCATTATCAAAATCAGGAATTACATCACAAGATGCAAAAGATGTATGACGTCTACCTGAAGAATCGAATGGAGAAATTCTTACTAATCGATGAACACCCTTTTCAGCTTTCAAATAGCCATATGCATTGTGACCTTTAATTAACAGTGTCACACTCTTTACTCCAGCTTCATCTCCTGGAAGGTAATCAACTGTTTCAACTTTAAAGCCTTTTTGTTCACCATATCTCTGATACATTCTTAATAACATGCTCGCCCAATCTTGAGATTCTGTACCGCCAGCACCAGGGTGAAGTTCAAGAATCGCATTATTCGCATCATGCGGTCCATCAAGTAATAATTGCAACTCATATTGATCCATTTTCTCTTTAAATTGGATAACTTCCTCTTCAAGTTCTGCTTTCATATCTTCATCATATTCTTCTTGAAGCAATTCTCTTGTCGCACTCATATCTTCAACTTCATTGGCTAAATCATGATAACCATTGACGATAGATTTCAATGCATTATTTTTATCGATAATATCTTGTGCTTTATTTTGATCATCCCAGAATCCTGGATCTGCCATCATTTCTTCATATTCTTGAATATTTGTCTCTTTATTTTCTAAGTCAAAGAGACCCCCTAATTTGGTTAAGGTTATTTTGATATTCATCAATATTACGTTTAATTTCTGATAATTCCATTGATTTTCTCTCCTATTAATACAATCTTTAGCAGTTTTATACACGTATCATTTACATCATACATGAAATTCATATTTTTGAAAATTAAGGCAACAACTTTAATATATGCAATCACATTTTAAAAACAACAATAATAAATGAAGTGTGAAAGAAGAATCATTAAGCAAAATAAATTTACTTGTCTCCCACCACCTTGTCTTATTGGCAAAATTTCTTAAAAAATTCTCTGTGTAAGAGCCTCACCATCAAGGATGTCTAGAGGTTGAAAGAAGTTTGATATAGGCACACTTTCAATTTAGACATCTACTACATATATTAAAGAAGGCTAAGACAATAAATGATGTCCCAGCCTCCCTACTATATATAACTTATTTTTCAATTATGCTTGACCATGGCAATTTTTATATTTTTTACCACTGCCACATGGACAAGGATCATTACGTCCTACTTGATCACCTTTGACAATAGGTTGAGGTTTTACTTTTTCTTTACCATCTTCTGCTGTGACGTGCTTAGCTTCACCTAAGTCTTTCGTTTTCTCACGTTCAATATCATCTTCGAATTGAACAACAGATTTCAAGATATATTTACATGTATCTTCTTCGATATTTTGCATCATCATATCAAATAATTCATGACCTTCATTTTGATAATCACGAAGTGGGTTTTGTTGTGCATATGAACGTAAGTGTATACCTTGACGCAACTGATCCATCGTATCGATATGGTCAGTCCAGTGACTATCGATTGAGCGTAATAATATCATACGTTCAAATTCATTCATTTGATCGCCTAAAGTTTCTTTCTGTTTGGCATAGGCTTTTTCTATTTTAGCCCAAATCACTTCAAAGATATCTTCAGAATCTTTACCTTTGAGTTCAGAATCCGTTAGCTCGCCTTCTTGTAAAAAGACATCATTCACATAGTTAATGAATGGAGCATAATCCGGATTATCGTCATCTTCGTGAATATGATAATTAATCGCACGTTGTAATGTTGAACGAAGCATAGCATCGACAACTTGTGAACTATTCTCACTGTCGATAATTTCGTTACGTTCATTATAGATAATTTCACGTTGTTTACGTAAGACTTCGTCATATTCAAGGATACGTTTACGCGCATCGAAGTTGTTACCTTCAACACGTTTTTGAGCTGATTCAACCGCTCTTGAAACCATTCTAGATTCAATTGGCGTAGAATCATCCATACCTAAACGATTCATCATTTTTTGAAGACGTTCAGAGCCGAAACGTACCATTAATTCGTCTTGTAATGAGAGGTAGAATCGACTGTCACCTCTATCACCTTGACGTCCAGAACGACCACGTAATTGGTCATCGATACGACGTGATTCGTGTCGCTCAGTACCTATAACTGCAAGGCCGCCTAATTCTTCTACGCCATCGCCAAGTTTGATATCAGTACCACGACCTGCCATGTTTGTTGCAATTGTAACAGCGCCTTTTTGACCTGCATTAGCAACAATTTCCGCTTCACGTTCGTGGTTTTTCGCGTTTAATACATCATGTCTGATACCACGTTTTTTAAGTAAATTAGAAATATATTCTGACGTTTCAACTGCAACTGTACCAAGTAAAACAGGTTGTCCTTTTTTGTGTTTATCGACAACATCTTCTACAACTGCATCAAATTTACCTTTTTGACTGATATAAATAAGGTCTGATTTATCCACACGTTGAACAGGTTTATTAGTAGGAATTTGAGTAACTGTCATATTGTAGATATTACGGAACTCTTCTTCTTCCGTTTTAGCTGTACCCGTCATACCTGCTAATTTGTTATACATTCTGAAATAGTTTTGGAACGTAATAGATGCCATTGTCTTAGATTCATTTTGAATAGTTACGCCTTCTTTAGCTTCGATAGCTTGGTGTAATCCTTCAGAGAAACGACGACCCGGCATCGTACGACCTGTAAATTGGTCAACGATTAATACTTCGCCATCAACAACCATGTAATCGACGTCACGTTGTAACGTTACATGCGCACGTAAAGCCGTATTAATATGGCTAATGACTTCAACATTTTGAACGTCGTATAAATTGTCTACTTTGAACATACGTTCAGCTTTGTCAGCGCCTTGTTCAGTTAAATGAACTGCTTTTGTTTTTTCATCAAAATTATAATCATCTTCTGCTTTAAGCATTTTAGCGAAAACATTCGCTTGCGTGTATAAAGAAGTAGACTTTTCAGCTTCTCCTGAAATAATCAGAGGTGTTCTTGCTTCGTCGATTAAAATGGAGTCAACCTCATCAATGATTGCAAAATGTAATGGACGCATGACTCTTTCTTCAGCATAGTTCACCATGTTATCTCTTAAATAATCGAAACCAAGTTCGTTATTTGTACTGTAGGTAATATCTTGAGCGTAAGCTTCACGTTTCTCTTCAGTAGATTTACTATTTAAGTTAAGTCCTACAGATAAACCTAAGAAATTGTATAGTTCAGCCATTTCTTCACTTTGAAAACTTGCCAAATATTCATTGACAGTAATGACATGAACGCCACGTCCAGCTAACGCATTTAAATACGTAGGCATTGTAGCTGTTAATGTTTTACCTTCCCCTGTTCTCATTTCAGCAATATCGCCTTTATGAATCGCGATACCACCCATGACCTGTACTTTATACGGAATCATATTGAATACACGTTTTGATCCTTCACGCACAAGTGCATATGCTTCTGGTAAAATCTTATCTAAATAATCATTTTGTTTTTTAACATCTTCAATTTCTGATAATTCTTTTTGGAACGCTTTCGTTTTTTCACGAATTTCTTCATCAGTTAATAAAGCAGTATCTTCCTCTAATGCGAGTACTTTGTCTGCTAATTTTCCTAAGCGTTTCGTTTCTTTTTTATTGCCGTCAACAATTTTCGATAAAAATCCCATTACATGCGTCGCTCCTTTAGCTAAAACTGTTTGGCTTACAACAATTTATCTTATCATTTATCCCATTAAAATTATACTTATATACTCATACGATTGGTAACTTGAAAGTTATACTTTAACAATTTTCTTCCTCTGAAAATGAAACTCTCAATTACTATTAGAAAGTTAAATTAAAACTCTTCCTAATTATACTTTCAATTCAATTTATTTAAATTGACAACATGTTTATTTTAACACGGTTGAAACAATTTTTTCTTGTCATAAATAAATAATTTTCGAATATATTATAAAACATGATATTTGAGTAATAAAAATTGAAATTCCCTCTATTTAAAACATCAAGTCACAATAGCACAGTGTCATCTCTAGTGTCCATTAATTATATTTAAATCATAAAAAAGAGACTACACTGATAAAGCGTTTCATAATTCAAATCGATATTTATAAATGTTGATTTGAGCTAACCACAATCATTTATTTAACATCTATTTCACATAAAATAACCCCCTCCTAAGTTTCCATTTATACAATGTCTACTTCAGAAGGGAGCATATGAAATTTAGATTTAATTTGTATTCTTAATACGTGTTCAAATTCTTCTGGAAATTCTCTCTTTGAATTTATCCTGGGATATTGTCGTAGTGATATTTTACGAGTTCGAATAATTGATGCATATCATAACCCCATCTTGCATAATACTCTATTGGGTCAACATGGTCTGTGCCACCCCAATATTGAGAAACTGCGTTATGACTAATGATAGAGCCTATGCCTTCATTGTCATCTGCAAGTGTTGGTTTAATACCATTTTGTTTTAACATGTACGCAGCAAGCCACGCTTGATTATTTACAGATTTAGCAAAGTCTTCAAATGTATACTGACGTACAAGTTCTATTTGATAAAAGTACGGATTAGCTTTTGCGCCCGCACCCCATACATAGTATTCAGAAGGTGCAGTAATATGAATTTCATTATTATCTACAAATGCATGTACAAATGCTCTATCGAACGTTCTATACATTTGATCTACCCAGTCTTGTAATGAACGATGGTCTTCACCTACTTCATGAATCACAATACCAATATACGATTTAAATTTATATGGGTTTTTAGGGAGGTTATTCATTCGTGGATCTTTCACAATCTTTGAATGTTGGAGATGATTTTCAATTATGTACCTATTTACCTTTGAATCTTTAGGGAGAGATGGATCATCTGGATTACTAGTTAAATTCTTTTCATTAACCTTTTTTAAAGCATTAGCTTGGGTACTCGATTGGGAGCTAGTTGGTTTTTGTCCATTTGCTGAAAATTCTGATTTTTCATGAGATAAACCTTTAGCATTGGTATCAGGGGCATAAAAAAAGCGATAGTGACATTAAAGCGATAGATGCTGTTGAAACTAGGGAAAAAGCTTTTAACATAAGTGACACTCCTTTCAAATTATATTTAAACTTTTAAAAAAGAATATAAAATATTTATATTAATAATATCTATTAAAAGCTGTCAAAAGTCAAGTGTTTTATTTCTTTAAAAGTGAAATATTTATGTCCTTTTGAAATTCGCTAATTCGATACCTCTATACTTATTGAAATATTGCAATTAAAGTTTGTATTCTCGTAATAATGGAATGAATCGTTATGAGTTATCTATAAAATATAAAAAAGAGAGGTTTCTATTCGATTAAATAGAAACCTCTCTCATCAAACTAACTGCAGACGAGCTACAGAATTATATATCAATTTCAAATTATAATTATTCAGTTGTTTCAATCAATCCATATTTACCATCTTTACGACGATAAACAATACTTGTACCATCTGTTTCTCTATCCGTAAAGATAAAGAAATCATGTCCTAATAAGTTCATTTGTAATACTGCCTCTTCAGAGTCCATAGGTTTTAAACTAAATTGTTTTGAACGGATAATTTCAATATCGTTGTCATTATCAGGTTCTTCGGCACCACTAACTTCTTCGGGTGTAGCTTCCTGGACTTCAGCTACAAAGACTTCTTGATCTCCACGATCTCTATGTTTACGATTTACACGTGTTTTATATTTACGTACTTGACGTTCTAATTTGTTTGTAATTAAATCAATGCCAGCGTATAAATCATCGTGTCTTTCTTCAGCTCTTAATGTAACGTCTTTTAATGGAATAGTGACTTCAATTTTAGTAGCTGAGTTAGAATAAGTTTTAACTTTAACGTGTGCGACTGCATTAGGCACATTGTTAAAATAACGCTCCAACTTACCAATTTTTTCCTCAATATAGTTGCGAATAGCATCTGTGATAGTGAGGTTATCTCCATGAATTTCAAATCTAATCATAGTCATCTCTCCTTTAACCTCGAATATTGGTAATCCTTAACTATATTTTATCACGTTTAGTCTATCGTGCAAACGCAAACACTTTGAATTTTCTGACATTTAATGCTGATAATTTACACCCTGCATGATGTATTGTTAACCCTGTAGTATAAATATCATCAATAAGTAAAATTACTTTATCGCTTAAATCCATCCTTTCATCTTTGATATAAAAAGGATTCATCGCTTTCGCTCGTTCTAATTTACCTAATTTAGATTGTTTTGGGCGTAGATTTGTTCCTAAAATATTCACATATTTAACTCCCATATTATCAAGAACAGTTGCTACTGGATTAAATGTACGTTCTACATCTCTCTCATAAGGAGAAGGAATAGGCACGATCATATCATAGTCTGTTCGAGGTAATTTTAATTTTTGTGCCAACACTTTTGAAAGTTCATAATCCCTCATAAATTTATATTGATGTATTGTTTCTTTCATTATTCCTTGATATTTATAGTCACAATATAATTGTTCCATTAAGCGGAAATCATTTTCCAAAAACTGACAATCTAGACAAACCTGTGTATCAGTCGTCTTCAAGTTAAGACATCGGACACATCTCTCTTCATCATCATTGAGTAATTTAATTGCTGCCCACTTTTTTTCGCATTCCTCACAAAGTTGTCGAGGTGGTTTAAAAAAATTATAAATATGTAACACGTCATTAATGGGATTCATACATTGTAAACACCTAGACATCTAACCACCCTTTTTCTATTCCTAAACGATTCATCGCTACAATATCTCTTTTAGCCAAAATCATAGATAGACTGACCCCTTCATGAAGAAATAAAACAAGGCCTTGAGGTGCTTCTATTTTACGTCCAACTCGTCCAGCAATTTGTACTAATGCAGCCTTTTCAAAAGTTTCAGCATTCATAACTATGACGTCTAACTTCGCCATAGTAAAACCTCTTTCTAGTATAGTCGTAGTAAATACGATTAAATGTTCTCCGCGTCGTAATGCTTCTACCTTTTCAAACCTGTGCGCATCCTCACTAGAAACACATATTAAATTAGGTATCAATGTTCGATATTTAAGATAGGTCTGGTGCATCGTTTCAATATGATTAAAAAATACTAACGTATACCGTTGTTGATCCATTTGTTTCTGAAAAATATTTAATAATTGCGGTTGCACACGTGATTGATTTAATTTGAAATATTTAAATTGAGGTACTGGAAGCGGATATCTATGGAAACGGGCAGGAAGTTTAATTACTTGGTTCGAAGACATTTGTTGTAGTAAATGACGTGGAGGCGTGGCCGTCATGTAAATGTGAGAATGAATAGATTTGGAAGCAGTTTGAATAGCAATGGTGAGTTGGGGATCCATCGATAAAGGAAAGGCGTCGACCTCATCGATGAAAATAGTATCGAAATGTTGTTTAAACCTAAATAATTGATGAACAGTCGAGATCACAAAATGACCATTATATTCTTGAGAACGTTTCTGATGAAGAATATCAATCTCTTCATTTTTGAAAGCATCTTTGATTCGATGACTAATTTCAATGACCACATCGACTCTAGGTGAAAGGATAGCTATATTATGACCAAGCTGACGTGCTAAACGTATGCCTTCAAACATCATTTCTGTCTTACCTGCGCCTGTAACCGCATATAATAAGAGATTCTTTGAATGTTTGATTGCATTAACAATTGATTTCGATGCAAATTGTTGTTGTTCTGACAATGCAAAGGGAATCTCATACGCACCATCCGTGATGTTCTGAACACTCTTTGTAATTCGATATTCTGTGACACTATCTATCCTTCCTAATTGAAGACACCGTCTACAGTAGATTACTTCATCTTTTAAATATGAAGAATAATAAGTGGAAAAGTAATCATGATCTTCATTACTGCACTGAATACAATAATGATGACCATCTTTATCGATAATCCCTTTTGTATGGTAAGCAATCTTCTCACCATTTAACTGCACCGTAGGAAAAATAAGTTTACCGTAATGTTTGATTTCATATCACTTCTTTCACAAAAAAAGCCTGAAACAACTTTAAAAATTAAGATTTCACTAAACTTACGTCGTAAAAACTTAATCTTTATTCATGTCTCAGACTTTATTTCAAAATATTAATTAATTTCAATTTTTCTAGGGAAGTAACCTACACCTAAACCACCAGAACCTAAATGAGAAGCAACTACTGGACCGAATTCAGAATACTGAACATTCACATGAGGATGATCATTTTTAAGTTGTTGCAAGAATGCCTTTCCTTCTTCAGTTTTATCGCCATTAATCACGAATACTGTAACTTCATCTAAACCTTCTATTAATTCAAAGATGTTATTTTCTAACGATTTAAGGGCACGTTTTTTAGTACGCACTTTTTCATGTGGATGAATTTTACCATCTTCTTCAAAGCGAAGCACAGGTTTCATTTTTAATAAAGTGCCGACCCATGCTTGTGCACCAGTAATACGGCCACTTTTTTGTAAGTTTTTCAAATCATCAACAATAAGATATGCACCAATGTGTTCTCTGATTTCATGTAATTCTTTAATAATTTCCTCAGCTGTATACCCTTTTTCTACTAATTGTAGTGAGTAAATCACAAAGCTACCTTCAATCATTGCCGCTAATCTTGAATCGAAAGTATGTACGTTGATACCTTCAATCATCTCACCTGCTTGTGTTGCAGATTGATAGCTGCCACTAATACCACTAGATAAATTTATCACAATAACATCAGTGTATCCTTCGTTTTTTAGTTTCTCGTAATTTTCTAACCATTCACCTATTGCTGGTTGGCTAGTAGTTGGAATTGTCTTAGATGAAGCCATTTTCTTATAAAATTCGTCAATTGAGAAATCATCGTTCTCTGTAAATGTTTGTCCGTCATCAAATGTCACACTTAACGGAGCAATCGGTATATTATATTTATCAATGATTTCTTGTGGTAAATAACCTGTTGAATCGGCCATTACTGCAATCTTCATACTAGTCCTCCTCAATTATACTCATAGTCATAATACAATATTTTTTTGAAAAAGAAAATCTTATTTAAATGATTTAGACACACGAAAGTTATGTGTATAATAATATTAGTGAAAATTGAACGGAATTGCAGGTGACAAAGACAAATGGCGAACCCATTGATTACAATTAAAGAAGCGCATTCGATTGAAAATGTCATTAATAAATCTCGATTTATTGCGTATATCAAACCAGTCCATTCTGAAGATGAAGCAAAATCATTTATTAACGAAATTAAATCTAAACATAAAGATGCCACACACAATTGTTCAGCCTATACAGTTGGTCCCGAAATGAATATCCAGAAAGCTAACGATGATGGCGAACCCAGTGGTACAGCAGGTATACCTATGCTTGAAATATTAAAGAAACTTGATGTTCACGATGTATGTGTAGTCGTCACACGTTATTTTGGCGGGATTAAATTAGGTGGTGGCGGACTCATTCGTGCCTATAGCGGTGCAGTAAGAGATGTGATTTACGATGCCGGAAGAGTGGAATTAAAAGAAGCGGTTCCAGTAACCGTAACACTTAGTTATGATCAAACTGGCAAATTTGAATATGAACTTGCCTCAACACCTTATATACTAAGAAATCAATTTTATACCGATAAAGTAAGTTATCAAATTGATGTCGTAAAGGAAGATTACGAAGCATTCATTCACTTTTTAAACCGAATCACAGCAGGTAATTACGATATTGAAAAAGAAGATATTAAACTTCTTCCTTTTGATATTGCTACAACATAATGAAATAAAGTATTAACCTAAAAAAACACTATTGCGAATGAGGTGTTCTACTCAACTTTCCTCACACGCGATAGTGTTTCTTATGATTTAGGAGGCTGTTGCTCATCATATCGATGTTGCTTACGGTCTCCTTTTCTAGTGATTAAATTTAAAACTGGACGATAATTATCATCTATTAGGCCTGTGAACTCTACAATCAATTCTATTGTGAAAATAATCAAGATAAACATCATGAGCGCACCGAGTGGTTGTGATAAGTAAAGAATCACACTCGAAAGACTAAACATAATTGCAATGGAATATATAAGTAACACTGTTTGTCTATGTGTATATCCAAGTGCTAGTAACTTATGATGTAAATGTGATTTATCAGCTTGCATAATATGCTGACCCTTTTTCATTCGACGAATCATTGCAAACAGCGTATCGATGAATGGTACAGCGAGGATTACAATAGGGAAGAATAACGCAATAAACGTAATATTCTTAAAACCAAGTAAAGATAAGAAGCCAATAATAAAACCAATCATGAGCGCGCCGCTGTCGCCTAAGAAAATCTTGGCTGGGTGGAAATTATAAAATAAAAACCCTAGTAGTGAGCCTAGAAGCACACAACATATCATGATGATAAAGATATTAGCTTGTAAAATTGCAATAAATCCTATGGTCATTAAACCTATTGCTGAAACACCAGATGCCAAACCATCTAATCCATCGATTAAATTAATCGCATTCGTAATCGCCACAATCCAAATAATAGTAATCGGTATGCTAAAAATACCAAAATGAATTGTAGGTCCCATTGGTAATGAGATAAAATCTATCGTAATACCATAAAATGTTACAACGCCTGCCGCAACAATTTGACCTGCAAGTTTAATGTACGGTTTCAAATCATATATGTCATCGATAAGCCCTACAAGATACATAATAATAGCACCTAATATGAGCGGTTTAACCTCTCTTTCAATAGGATGGCCTAACCAAATGCCTATTAAAAAGGAGAATAGTATGACTGTTCCACCCATCACTGAGATCGGTTTGGTATGTACTTTTCTAAAATTAGGCCGATCTACCAAATCCAATTTCTTCGATACTACAATGATAATGGGCGTAATTATTAAACTGACTATCATGGTAAATGCTATGAGTAGTAAAGTATACATCAGTTCACCTTCATCAAATAAGTTAATCAATATCTAAATATTTATTGTGTAGCTCTCACCATCTCTTCAACGATATAGCGTTGACATTTCTACACAATTCTTTTTAGTTACTACCTCTAGACGTATCAGCGTTACCACAATGAGTAAGTAACGCTCCCTCCCCTATAGCCTAGTATCATTTCTATCGGAATGCCCTTCCCGATAAAGTTTTCAATTATAACTTAAGGTATAATAAAAAAATTATCATACACTTTCGAATTTCAATTCAAATACATTTTTTCTATCATACCATTTAAGCGACCATTTTAACATTAAATACCATTTTATGTATGAAATTTCTGATGCTAAGTGATGACAAATTGTAAGTTTTCACTTACAATAGCTAATGGTCAACGAAGGAGTCGGTTAAGAAATGTTTGAAGCAATCGTTTACAACATATCTGTCATGGTTGCAGGTATATACTTATTTCACAGATTACAATATTCAGAGAACAAAAGAATGGTGTTTTCTAAAGAATATGTAACAGTTTTAATGACACTCGTTTCTTTACTTTTAGCTGCATATCCCATTCCATTTAAAAACGAATATCTCGTTCACTTAACTTTTGTTCCATTACTATTCTTAGGACGCTATACAAATATGATTTATACACTCGCCTCAGCATTTATTGTAGCATTAGTCGATGTGTTCATATTTGGCAATTCAATTATTTATGGCATCACTTTAGTCGTCATAGCTGGTATTGTGAGCGCAGTAGGACCATTCTTAAAGCAAAACGACATCATCTCTTTACTCATTTTAAATGTAATAAGTATCATTATTCTATTAATTTTAGCGTTAGTGAGCCCAATTTATGATTTAATCGAGATTCTTGTACTTATTCCAATTTCATTAATCATCACAATCTCTTCCGCTATAACATTTGTTGATATATGGCATTTCTTTTCATTGGTTAACCGTTATGAAAATGAAGACAAATACGACTACCTCACAGGTTTAGGCAATGTTAAAGAATTTGATAGACATTTAAATGAAGTTTCAAGTCAAGCTGAAGAGAAGAATCAAAGCTTAGCTTTATTACTGATTGATATTGATGGATTCAAAGATGTTAATGATACCTATTCACACCAATCAGGCGACGCTGTACTTAAACAAATGTCACAGCTATTAAAAAATTATGTTCCAAATCAGTTTAAAATTTTCAGAAACGGTGGCGAAGAATTTTCTGTTGTAATTCGTGATTATACATTAGATCAAAGTGTTAAATTAGCAGAAAACATTCGTTCAGGAGTGGAGAAATCATCATTCCATCTTCCAAACAAAGAAGTCATTAAACTATCCGTTTCAATTGGTGTTGGTTACTTAACGCAAGAAGATCGCAAATCTCAACGTAAGGTATTTAAAGATGCCGATGATATGGTTCATGTTGCTAAAAATGAAGGACGTAATAAAGTCATGTTTAACCCTATAGTTAAATTATAAGTCATTATACTGCTATCATAGATGTAGGAATGTTCAACTACGTGTTGAAATACCATCTATGCATAGCAGTTTTTTTAAATTTATTAAGCGGATTACGGTCATCCCTATTCAAATAAGAAACCACATTTACTTATATGAAATCATTTATCAAAATCATGGTGTCTATTGAAAGTTACAGGCGCAAGTTGTAAACTTCAATTGTTCATAAAAAAATAAAACGATCTTGGAGGTGAACGTGTATGTCAGATTCAATCACTATTATCGATGAAAATAAAGTGATTGATGTAGTCTTGATTGCAGGTAGAATTTTACTTGA
This sequence comes from Staphylococcus caprae, assembly GCF_002902725.1. GTDB lineage: Bacteria > Bacillota > Bacilli > Staphylococcales > Staphylococcaceae > Staphylococcus > Staphylococcus caprae. Next base: position 39,222 of record NZ_PPRT01000005.1, on the reverse strand, counting down.
AGCGGGCGCAGAAACATACCGCGTTGAAGATACAATGAATCGTATTGCACATAGTTACGGTTTACATGATACATATAGTTTCGTTACGTCTACTGCGATTATTTTTTCACTTAATGATAGAACAAGTACAAGACTTATACGTATTCGCGAACGTACCACAGATTTAGAAAAAATCGCACTAACAAACAGTTTGTCACGAAAAATCTCCAACAATCAACTTACAATTGATGAAGCTAAAACTGAATTAATTCACCTAAGAAAGGCATCATTACAATATTCATTTTTAATGAATATCATCGCATCATTTGTAGCTTGTGGCTTTTTCTTATTTATGTTTGGAGGAACCGCTTCCGATTTCTGGATTGCATGTATTGCTGGAGGTGCAGCATTTTTAACATTTAGTTTTGTACAAAAATACATTCAAATTAAATTCTTCTCAGAATTTGTAGCATCAGCAGTTGTCATTAGTATTGCTGCCATTTTCACTAAATTAGGAATTGCTCAGAATCAAGATATTATTACGATTGCCAGTGTAATGCCCCTCGTTCCAGGAATTTTGATTACCAATGCAATCCGTGACCTATTAGCTGGGGAATTACTTGCGGGAATGTCACGTGGCGTGGAAGCTGCACTCACTGCCTTTGCGATTGGTGCCGGCGTGGCAATTGTATTATTACTATTATAAGAAAGGCTGTTAACGATGTTATTTTACTTATTTCATTTTACAATTAGCTTTATTTCCACAGTCCTTTTTTCAATTATATTTAACGCCCCTAAAAAGTTACTTGTCGCTTGCGGTTTTGTAGGTGCAGTCGCTTGGACAATTTATCAACTTACTGTTGGGATGGACTTAGGGAAAGTGGGCGCTTCTTTCCTAGGAAGTCTAATATTAGGATTAATGAGCCATACGATGAGCAGACGTTATAAAAGACCTGTCATTATCTTCATTGTTCCAGGAATCATTCCACTTGTGCCAGGAGGCGCTGCATATGAAGCTACACGTTACTTAGTTTCAAACGATTATACTAACGCAGTAAACACCTTCTTAGAAGTCACATTAATTTCCGGAGCCATCGCCTTTGGTATTCTTGTCTCAGAAATCATCTACTACATCTACACACGTATCAAACAGTATTATGGTAAAATCAAAGGTAAAACTTATAAGAAATCTTATAATATGAACAACAGAGTATAATTCTAAGGGGGATGATTACAATGAAAGCACAAATCATAGACAGATTAACAAGATATGTAAAAATCGACACACAATCTGATCCAAATTCAGAATCTACACCTTCTACAGAAAAGCAATGGGACTTATTACGATTATTAGAAAGTGAACTTCAAACTTTGGGATTATCTACAGATATAGACGAATACGGTTACCTGTTTGCGACGTTAGAAAGCAATGTTGATTATGACGTACCTACAATCGGTTTCTTAGCACATGTAGACACATCTCCAGACTTTAATGCAACTGGCGTCAACCCACAAATCATTGAAAACTACGATGGTCAAGCACTTCAATTAGGTAAAACAAACCGTGTGCTTAACCCGAGCGTCTTTCCAGAATTAAATCACCTTATCGGACATACACTCATGGTTACAGACGGAACTTCATTACTTGGAGCTGACGATAAAGCCGGTGTGGTAGAAATTATGGAAGGTATTAAATATTTAATAGAGCACCCAGAAATTAAACACGGACGCATTCGTATAGGATTTACACCGGATGAAGAAATTGGCAGAGGCCCTCATAAGTTTGATATTGAACGCTTTAATGCTGATTTCGCTTATACAATGGATGGAAGTCAATTTGGCGAGCTTCAATTTGAAAGTTTTAACGCAGCAGAAGCGACGGTGACATGTCACGGTGTGAATGTGCATCCTGGTTCAGCTAAAAATGCGATGGTCAATGCAATTAGTTTAGGCCAACAATTTAATAGCCTACTTCCACCTAAGGAAGTCCCTGAACGCACAGAAGGTTATGAAGGTTTCTATCATCTGATGAAATTTGAAGGAAATGTTGAGAAAGCAACACTTCAATATATTATTCGTGACCACGATAAAAAGGAATTTGACTTACGTAAAAAACGTTTGATGGAAATTCGCGACGATATTAATACACACTATGAAGGTTATCCTGTTAAAGTTGATGTTCACGATCAATATTACAATATGGCTGAAAAGATTAAACCTTTACATCACATCATCGATATTCCTAAACGTGTATTTGCGAAATTAGATATCACCCCTAACACAGAACCTATACGTGGTGGTACAGATGGTTCACAATTATCATTTATGGGATTACCTACTCCAAATATCTTCACAGGGTGTGGTAACTTCCATGGTCCGTTTGAATATGCTTCTATTGATGTAATGGAAAAAGCAGTTCAAGTTGTAGTGGGAATTGCCGAAGAGGTTGCTAAAAAAGAAAGTAATTAAAGTGTATAAATAGTAAAACGTCGGGCGAAAACATTTAGAGTTTCGCCCGACTTTTTTAGAATTGATTAACTTTTTTGATTTAAACTCGTTTTGAGTAATTTAAGTGCTTGAACAGTATAGTGTCGAATTTGAATACCCATTTTGAAATCTGTATACGTTTCTGGCATATCTATAAATGTATTAAACATTGCTGTCACACCTTGTGACTCAAATAAATCAAACTTATCACTTGTCGCACAAATTGCAATTGCAGGTTTATGATATTTAGATGTTAAATCTGCAATTCGTAATGTCGTCGTTTCAAGAATTTGATCATCTTCTTTTAATCCTTCACCAAAAATGATTAAATCAGCTTGTTCAATTAAATCTTCTAAATGCGTAATTTGATTAACAAGTTCATGACTAGTTAAAATTTCAGCTTGATACAATCCTTTCAAGACAGCAGCAATACCACCGCCCGCGCCACCACGTTCAATAGGACCAATAGCTAATTTAAGTTCACTTTTGAATAATTCACTAAAATACCATACTAAATTATCAATTTCCGCAGATTCATTTTGAGTTAATCCGTGTGCTTGGTACGTTTGCATGATTTCACTTTGTTTACCATATAAACGACTTGAAAAATCAGACATTAATTGTAATCGCGCCTCTGCAAGTTGAGGATGAATATTAGATAAATCCATTCTTCTAATGTATTTAATCTTATAAGCGCCCTCACTTACATCAACAATATTGGCCTCATCATCATAAAATTTTGCACCAAGTGCTTGTAACATTCCTGCACCAGCATCAAAGCTGCCAATGCCACCTAAAGAGATGATGATGTGTTTCGCATCATTATCGAGTGCTGCTTTTAAAACTTCTCCTAAACCATAACTTGAACGTTTATCGATAGGTTGATTCCCATTTAAGAATAGGTTCCCTTCTATCACGGTCATTCCACTATCAGTACGTCCATACATCGCTTCGACTTCATTCATATCAGCGTCATGTGCTTTAACGCGATACTTACTTCCAGATTGCCAAAGAAATACAGAATCCATTAACTCGTGACGTCCATTAAATAAAGGAACTTGAACAACATCTGCATCTTCAATTTGACTTGCTACCGCTTCTTCAACATATCTATTCGCTTGATAACTAGAAATAATTCCATTGAATTCATCCATGGCTACTAAAACTTTCATTGTCTTAACCACCTTATATCTTTTCTCTTTTTGGAAAATGATTTACAACTTAAATAATATAAAATATTCTCTATTCGATGATGAATGATAAACAATATGTTAAGTTCAAATAATCATTAACATTATCGTTTACATTTCATTTTTAAATTTATAAAAACGAACTGTGCGCTAACACTTATTCATTATCACATTATACATATTTTACGTCGGATTTTCATAATATACGAAAAGCTTGCCATAAACTATCGTCAAACGATATCTATGACAAGCTCTATTTCTTTAAAAATAATGATTTGATTTATTCCTCAGCTTGTGCAAGTTGAGAAACGTTAATATCATCATGATCTGCATTCCATTTCATTTCACCATCTACAAAGTAGAAAGCTTGTGGTGATTCATGTTTTACGTTTGTTTTTTCAGCAATATAGTCCGATAATTTACGCTCTTGTTGTACGATTAAATAGTAACCATCAATATCTCTTTCATATAAAAACTTATTGAATTGATCATACGCATTTGCAGAAATTGGACAAGTTTCACTGTGTTTTAATATAAAAACATATTTGTTCTCTTCTAAGACTTGTTCAAATTGGTCAATTGAACTCAGCTTAATAGCCATTCTATTCACCTCTAAAAATATTTATCACATTTTATGAGCATATGCGTGATATTCATATCCCAAAAATCATCTCAGTGGGTACAATTATACACACTCTGCTGTGTAATGTTAACCATCAATTTTTATTTTATTTAATATAAATCTCATCTAATTTACTTTTTCTTTTAACTCATTATATTGTTGATTGAAGTCTTTATCTTTGTTAGAGATATCTTTACCCTCTTTTGGAAGTTTATCGACATCAATTTTAGATAATTTTTCACTTACTTCAATTGTGTCTACACGCGTATCATAATAATTTTGTAAACTATAATACATTTCAATCGCATTTTTTCTCGCATTATCTACATGTGAATCAGATATATTTGTTTGGTTAATATCTTTAATTTGCTTGTCAATCAACGGTGAAATGTGATCATTGATTGCTTTCTTAGCTGAATCTGAATCAGTTGTAGAAGAATCGAGATATTTTTTAGCTGTAGATTTTAATTGTTTATTATTTGCCTCTAGCTTAGACGTTAATTGATCTGCATCACTTTTATTTGTAGCTTTATTGATGTCGGACTCTACTTGCGATCTATTCTTCTCGAAAAGTTTCGTATAATCTAATATGTCTTCATTGTCTTTAATTGAACGATTACATAAATCGACAAATGATTTTAAATCTTTGATTGAAGATTCTTTTGATTTCACACTTTCTAAATAAGTTGCGCGGAGTTTTTTAACATCATTTGTTTTTGCCGGTAATTGTTGTGTAGATTTCTTATATTTTTTAAATTCGGGAATGAGATAATTATTAATATCCTTTTGAAGTGCAATAAATTCTTTTTTATTTTTATCGGTCGTATCTGTTTTACTCAAATTATCTAACTCTTTTAAATGTATCTTATCTATAACTTCTTCAACATTTTCTTGCTTTTGCTTAACATCTTTATATTGATGTTCAAAATCCTTTAAATCTTTAGTTGATTTACTTCCACATGCAGTCAAAGTAATAGCAAAAATAACAATTGTAGTGATAAATAGTAATTTTTTCATATCTGCACCCCTTATCATTAAACATTATACATAAACGTATTTATTATGAAAATGAATTGTGTTATAGTATGTCAGACTTTACTGTATTTTTGAGAATGATTAATTTTTAAGGAGTAATTTATGTACGCATATGTCCAACCTTTAGTTAAAAATGAGTCTCATAAATCTTTTGAGAAAGAATATCTTCGCGTTAAAAATATTTTGTTTGGCTTGTTAGATTCACCAGTCAAATACACGCAACATATCGGTGGTACACGTCATTTTAATTATGAAACAGAACCTATACTAGACGTGCTTGTCGGTGTAGATAATTTACATGATATTACAGCGCTAGATGAGAAACGATTAAACTATGCTGGTTTTTATCGATTACACCACTCTTATAAAAAGAAAGTGATGATGGCACGTTTTAATAACTTTAGCGAACTTAAACAAGAAGTAAGATTACATATCATACAGTTAAATACTCCTTTGTTTGAACAATATCAAAATGTTGATAAAGTATTATCTCAAGATAATGAAATTTCACAATTATTTTCAAAGAAAAAGCAAGATATATTGAAACATGTCCAGACGATTCGTATGTATGAAAATCAAAAACAAAACTTATTTGAAAAGATACATAAGCAATTAAGTTAATTTAAGTTGATATATAAAACATAAGATACATCATCCCTATGTGTCTATATAATGTTAAAATAATATATTCAAATTTCGCAAATAACTTTTAAAGTTGATATAATAGTACTTATATTAAGAAGTTGAGAAAGGATGTTCAAGACGTTGAATAAAAATGACATCTTACGTGATTTAAAGTCAATTATTCCCGAAGACATTATTAAAGTGGACGAACCACTTAAACGTTATACCTATACTGAAACAGGTGGAGAAGCGGATTTCTATTTATCACCCACTAAAAACGAAGAAGTACAATCGATTGTTAAATATGCTTATAACAATAATATTCCTGTTACATACTTAGGAAACGGTTCAAATATTATTATACGCGAAGGTGGTATTCGGGGCATCGTTCTAAGTTTACTTTCTTTAGATCATATTGATGTTTCAGACGATGCAATTATAGCTGGTAGTGGCGCTGCAATTATTGATGTTTCAAGAGTGGCACGTGATTATGTATTAACTGGTCTAGAATTTGCGTGTGGAATTCCAGGTTCAATTGGTGGCGCAGTATTTATGAATGCTGGTGCCTACGGTGGAGAGGTTAAAGATTGTATTGATTACGCACTTTGTGTGAACGAAGAAGGCGACTTAATTAAACTCACTACCGAAGAATTAGAACTTGATTATCGAAATAGTATTGTTCAGAAGAAACACCTCGTAGTACTTGAAGCTGCTTTCACATTAGAACCAGGTAAATTAGATGAAATACAAGCTAAAATGGATGATTTAACTGAACGTCGTGAATCAAAACAACCGTTAGAATATCCTTCGTGCGGAAGTGTATTCCAACGTCCTCCAGGTCATTTCGCTGGAAAACTTATTCAAGATTCTGAGTTACAAGGTCACCGTATTGGTGGCGTAGAAGTCTCTAAGAAACATGCTGGATTTATGGTCAATGTAGATAATGGTACAGCTACGGATTATGAAGACTTAATTCATTACGTACAAAAGACAGTAAAAGAAAAATTTGATGTTGAACTTAATACTGAAGTACGTATTATTGGAGAGCATCCTGAGAGCTAATTCTGTAAGGAGGTACATCTATCTATGCCTAAAATATATGGATCAGTTATAGACAAAGAGACCAGATGTACTCACTATCATTCTTTTTTAGATGTTATTGCTATTAAGTTTAAATGTTGTAATAAATATTATCCGTGTTACAAATGTCATGAGGAGCATGAATCTCATGCTATAAAAAGATGGACAGAAAAAGAGTTTGATAAAAAAGTGATTATGTGTGGCGTTTGTAACCATGAAATGAGTATACATGATTATATGATGGTTGAAATGTGCCCCAACTGCAAAGCACATTTTAATAGCAGATGTAAATTTCATTACCATTTATATTTCGAAATATAGAAAAACGTGATAAGACGTTGATTATAATATTAAAGCTCCTAAACTGGATTTCATTAAAAAATCAGTTTAGGAGCTTTTTTATAAAATTACTTTTCTGCTTTATCGATTACTTTGTTTAATTCATCAATTTGTTTGATAGTAGTCGTTGAAGAACCAGAAGAGAAGTACCATAGTTTAGGATCTAATTCATATACATTATTACTTTTAATTGCTGTTACATTTTTAATAACTTTATTTTTTAGAACTTGATTAGTCGTTGATTTACCACCTACAACTGACCCACGATCCATTGCTAAAATTACATCTGGATTTTGTTTGTTAATATATTCATTATTAATGTTTTGACCATGCGGACTATTGCTTACCTTTTTATCAGCAGGTTTAAATCCTAATGTATTAAATACTAAACCACCAAAACGTCCTCCTGGACCATATGTTGATAATTCACCTTCATTTACCAATAAGTACATTACTTTCTTATTAAAGCCTTTAGTTTTATCTTTCATTCCAGAGATTTTTTTATCTAGGTCTTTATTAATTTTTTTGGCTTTATCTTCTTTATCATAGATTTTTCCTAAATTCTCTGTATTTCTCTTCATATCCTTAACTAAGTTATCATCACTTGTACCGACATATACTACTTTGGCATCTGGTGCAGCTTTTTTAAATTCGTCTAAATTTTTCTGATTAGCTGTTCTTCCTGAAATGAAGATAACTTCTGGTTTCGCTGATGCAACCTTATCAAAGTTTACTTCTTTTAAATTCCCTGTATTGATATACTTATCATCTTTAAATTTATCTAAAAATTTAGGTAAAGATTGATTATTTTCCCCTTTAGGCAAGCCTTTTACTTTATCTGCCACACCTAATTCGTTTAACACATCAAGTGCACCATAATCTAATACTACGGCATTTTTAGGATTCTTTGGAACTTTGACAGTATTAGATATTTTTTTAGCATCACTTCCGTCACGTTCCTTACCGTTTGCTTCAAAGTTATTCTTGATGGTTATAGTTTCTTTTGAATCACTATTTTTATTCTTAGAATCTGAATCATTATTATTCGAACCATTACTACAAGCCGATAAAACTAAAACTAAAGATAATAATAAAAATAAGACAGTTTTTTTCATTTGTACGACTCCTTAATAAAATTTGACCTAAGTGCAGCGTTACATTTAAACTCTTCTTTTTATCTCTGTACATGCATCACCCCTTTAACTATGAGTCTAAATTACTAAGATTAAACTGAGTCAAAAGTAGCTTCATCATAAAAAAAACAAATACGTTGCTCTCTTATTTCTTCTATACGGACATCCATTTCATATAATTTCTTCAATATGTCAGACTGAATAACATTATCTTTAACATCAGCTTTAACAATTTCACCCTGTTTAAGTGCAATAATATTGTCTGAATAACAAGAAGCAAAATTAATATCGTGTAATACGATAATGATTGTTTTATTTAATTTACGACACAATTCTCGTAACGTTTGCATAATTTGTACTGAGTGCTTCATATCTAAATTATTTAGAGGTTCATCCAATAATATATAATCAGTATCTTGAGCAATCGTCATAGCAATATATGCACGCTGACGCTGACCTCCTGATAGTGTTTTGATATTACGATTTCTAATTTCTTTTAGTTGTAATAAATCTAAGGCATAATCTACTTTGTCATGGTCTTCTTTCTTCATTCGTCCTTTCGAATATGGAAAACGACCAAAGTTAACTAATTGCTCAACAGTAATATTCATTTCAGTATGATTGGATTGTTTTAAAATACTTAATTTTTTAGCTAAATCATCAGTTTTATAATCTGATATTACTTTGTCTTCAATCGAAATTGTGCCATTGTCACAGTTAAATAAGCGACTCATCGCAGATAATAATGTACTTTTGCCAGCACCATTAGGTCCTATTAAAGAAGTCAGTTTCCCTTTTTCAATATCAACACTAATATCCTTTAAAATAGGTTTATTCTCAATCGTTTTGTCTAAATTTTGAATTTGAATCAATTTGCACTTCTCCTTTTAACAAGTAAATAAATGAAGTAACTACCACCTACTAAATCCACTATTAAACTGAATTCAGTGGTTGCTTCAAATAGGTTTTCAACTACCCATTGCGCCATAAATAAACTGATCCAACTAAAAAGTATTGTCGTAGGTAAAATATATTTATGTTCATAGGTCTTCATGAATTCATGTGCTAAGTTGACTGTTAATAAACCAAGAAACGTTACAGGGCCTATTAATGCAGTGGATATAGAGACAAGTAAGGCAACCAAAATAAGTAACAACCGCGTCATGTTTTCATAAGATACACCTAAATTAATTGCTTGCGCTCGCCCTAATAGAAGTACATCTAAATAAGGTCGAAGTATAATTGTTACAACAATTAAGATAACTAACAATATGCCTGAGACACTTACTAAATTAGAATTTGATGCTTCAAAGCTAGCAAACATGACACTTTGAACCGCTAAGAAAGATTCTGGATTCATTATAAGTTGGAGGAAACTTGTAATACTACGGAAGAATGTTCCTAATATCACGCCGACTAATAGGATAAAATAGACTGAAAAGTGACCTAGTTTAAATATGACTTGAAATAGTAGTAATGAAAATAACACCATAGCAATCAAGGTAATTAAAAAATTAAGATAAATGTTTGTGACTACGGCAGCTTGCTCACCTAATATAAAAATGGGTAATACTTTGACAAATAAATAAACTGAATCAAGTCCCATAATGGAAGGAGTTAATAATCTGTTTGTAGTAATAGATTGAAAAATAACTACTGAGGTTCCTATTGCTGCACCTACTAATAGGATAAGAATGAATTTTTTAAAACGACTTTGGAATTGATATTCAAATATATTAAAGTCTAAACCTACAAATAAATAAAAAATGGCCATACAAATTGCTATAACGACTAGTATACTTATTTTTTTGTTAGAGCTCATTTGCATAATTTTTCCTACCTTTCATCAGCAAGATTAGGAAAATAATTGTGCCAAATACACCTATCGTTAACCCAATATTAATCTCATAAGGATAAACAATGATTCTGCCAATAATATCAGCAATTAATACAAAAATCGCACCGAGCATGAGTGTGTGCGGTAATGCATTTTTCAAATGATCACCTCTGTAAATAGAGATAATATTCGGTACAATTAATCCTAAAAATGGTAGCGTTCCTACTGTAACAACGACTAAAGCTGTTAGCGTTGCAGTAATAAATAATGCGATATTAATGATTTTTTCATAACTTACACCTAAATTATGACTAAAGTCTTTTCCCATACCTGCAATTGTAAAATGATTTGCAAAAACAAACGCTAGAATAAGTAAAGGTATAGTGAGATACAATACCTCATAACGACCACTCGTTATAATGGCAAAATTTCCAGTTAACCAATTGCCAATGCTTTGTAACGCATTTGTTCTTAACGCTATAAATGTGGTAAAGCTGGATATAATACCACCAATCATAATCCCTAAGAGTGGAACAAAAATGACCTCTTTTACACGTATAAGATTAATTAATCGAACAAATATAAAAGTCCCAATAATACTTAAAGCAACAGCGAATAATAATTTGATTAAAATATGTCCATTTGGAAAGAACAGTAGTGAAATTAAAATACCTAATTTCGCCCATTCCATAGTACCTGCAGTGGTAGGGCTTACAAATTTATTTTGCATCATCTGTTGCATAATTAATCCTGCTAATGCAAGTGAACTTCCTGAAAGGAGGATACTCACCGTTCTAGGAATACGGCTTGAAAGCAAAATGTTCATTTGTTCATCATCTAAATGGAAAATATCTAAGAGAGAGAGCTGACTCACTCCTATAAATAAAGAGACAATAGTTAAAATCACTAATAAAATAAATAAGGTATAACCTTTAAATATAAATTTCATTAGTCATTCTCCTTGCTAAATATGTATGATGCGAAGTTAATAACCGACTTAAATGATAATGATAATGATTATCATTACCATTAATATTATAGATTATGTTATCGTTTTTCAATAGCTTTTCACATTTTTTGAAATTTTCTTTATAAATATTTCTATACGATAGTTCGTAATAATTAACATTATTTATCATTTATGACTTTTTACACGCAAAAAAGGAGATTCCTACTCATTTTAATAGGAATCTCCTTAATATATGTCATCTTATTTATCGAAGATAAAGTCTTCATCTTGTAAAGCCTCTACGTTTAACGCTAACGTATAGCCATCACCTTTAACTGAGAAGAAGTCATGGTTCTTAGTAGATGTATCCAATGCATTTTCAATAATAGGATTAAATTCACGTTCTTCAAAATATGGTTCAAATCCTAAGTTAGATAATGCTTTATTACCGTTATAACGTACATAGTTTAGAACATCTTCAGTTAAACCAATATCATCATATAGTAAATGCGTATATGAAACTTCATTATCATAAAGTTCATTTAATAATTTATACATTTCTTGATCAGCTTTTTGCTTTTCACTTTCTGAAAGTTCATTACGTAAACTTTGCGCATCTAAGCCAGTGAATACGCCATGAATTGATTCATCTAATAAAATTTTACGAATAATTTCACCAGAAGTTGTCATTTTACCTTGTCCAGCAAGATAAAGAGGATAATAGAAACCAGAATAGAATAAGAATGTTTCTAAGAATACACTTGAAACTCTCGCTATATATTGGTCAAAGATTGAAGCTTCTTTTCCCCAGAGTTTATGATAATTATCGATAATTTTATCTGATTTATATTTTAAATGAGGTTCTTCAATAACCCATGTATCTAGTAAATAGTTTGTTTCACTAGATGGAAGTAATGTCGTAAAAATATGAGAGTAACTCTTAGCATGAATTTGTTCCATCATAGCCATAAATGAATACACAGCTTTTTTTCTTAAATCAGTCGTGTGTAACATAATCAAAGGCATACCATCATCTGCTTGATGTGTATCTAGACCAGTTAACCCTGCTAATGCTTTTTTAAATGTTTCTCTTTCAGAATCTGATAGTGTCTTCCAACTTGCAATATCTTTTGAAACTTTAAACTCTGTTTCTACCCACATTTGTGAGATATTTTGACGCCAAAACATATTCGTCATATCTTCTTGGGTATTCCAGTTGACTGCCTTCATGAAAATCCTCCTGTCTGTTTATGTATAATATAGAGCATTTCAATCATAGAAATGGATGAATGTCATCATTTCTAAGTGATTGAAATATTCTCTAGTGGTTGATTTGTTTGAGTTATCTAATTAAATTGCACAACTTGTACACTCTTCTACACTTAATAGTTTATTTCTTGTGTAATAAAGTGATTTTAATCCTTTGTAATGTGCATAAACATATAATCTTGAAAGTTCACGTGTAGATATTTCTGAATTAACATATAAAATAGTTGAAATACCTTGGTCTACGTGAGTTTGAATTGTTGAAACTAAATCAATTAATTTCATTTGGTCAGTATTAAATGCTGATTTGTAATACCACATTGTTTCAGGTGACAAGAAAGGCATAGGATAAAACGTTTCAGCATTGCCATAAGTACGACGTTCAATCTGATCTACAATTGGCATTACAGAACTTGTTGCATTTTGAACATATGAAATACTTTGTGTAGGCGCAATCGCTAATCTATACGCATGATATAGTCCATATTGTTCAACTTCTTTCTGTAATGCTTTCCAATCATCTGATGTTGGAATATCTAGACCTTCAAATAATTGACGAACTTTTTCAAATTGAGGTTCAAATTCTTGTGAAGTATAAAATTCAAAATATTTACCATTAGCATAATCTGAAGACTCAAAATCTTGATATCTTTCTCCACGTTCTTTAGCAATTTCCATTGAACGTTCAATAGAATAGTAGTTCATCATCATGAAGAAAATGTTAGCAAAATCTTTTGCTTCCTCAGATTCATAACCGATTTTATTTTTAGCAAGATAGCCATGAAGATTCATTACACCTAAACCAACTGAATGTAATTCGCTGTTTGCTTTTTTAACACCTGGTGCATTCTGAATATTAGCTTCATCACTCACTACAGTTAAAGCATCCATTCCAGTATGGACTGAATCTCTGAATTTACCTGATTCCATCACGTTAACAATATTTAAAGAACCAAGATTACAAGAAATATCACGCTTAATTTCGTCTTCAGTACCGTAATCATTAATAACAGATGTTTCTTGTAGTTGGAAAATTTCAGTACATAAATTACTCATTTTGATTTGGCCAATATTAGAGTTCGCATGTACTTTATTAGCATTGTCTTTAAACATAAGATATGGATATCCAGATTGCAATTGCGTTTGGGCAATTGTATTTAACATTTCACGAGCATCTTTTTTCTTCTTCTCGATATTTGGATTAGCAACCATATCATCATAATATTTCTCTAAATCGATATCATCTAAAGTTACACCATATTCTTGTTTAACCGTATGTGGTGCAAACATATAGAAATCTTTGCCTTCTTTAGCCAAATCAAAGAATTTAGATGGAACGATAAGACCAGTTGAAATTGTAGATAAACGTAAATCTTCGTCAGCATTTACCTTTTTAGTATCTAAAAACTCTTCCACATCATAATGGAAAATATTTAAATATACAGCGCCAGCACCCGGACGTTGACCTAATTGATCCGCATAACTAAATCCACCTTCAAGTGCTTTTGCCACTGGTAATACACCTTTAGCAACGCCTTTGATCCCTTTAATAGCTTCGCCACGTGCACGTAGTTTAGATAAGTTGATCGCAACACCGCCACCAATTTTACTCAATTGCTTAGCTGTTGAATCAATAAAGTTAATAGAGTTTAAACTGTCATCTACTTCTAATAAGAAACATGAAACAAGTTCTCCACGACGCGCACGTCCTGCGTTTAAGAAAGTTGGTGTTGCTGGTTGATAACGTTGTTCAACCATAGAAGAAATAAATTGTTTAGCTTGTTTAGTGTCACCGTTTGCCAAATAGAGGGCAACAATTGCTACGTGTTGGTTATAATCTTCTAAAAATTGACTTTTATCATTTGTTTTTAGAGCATAGTCTTTATAAAACTTACTTGCAGACATATAACTAGCAAATTGGAAATGGATTGATTTAGCAAACTCAGTAATTTCTCTTAAACTTTCTTCAGTATATTTTTCAAACACATTAAAATAGAAATTATTATCTACAAGATAATGTAAACGTTCGATTTCGTCATCGAAATATATAGTCTTATCATGGATTTCTTCAAGATAAACTTTTAAAGCTTCTTGATCTTTCTCTAAGTCGAAAAAACCATTATCTTTTCGCTTAGTTACTTCATTATTTAATTCAATATGATTGTATTTCTTCTCGTCCATGGTTTTCATTGAAATTACCCACCTTATCCTTAAATTCAATTACATCGTTATTCGTGCCTTGTACTTCAAATTTCATCAATAACGGAACATTATATTCCTCTGAGATTGTGCGGCCTGCTTTCGCAAAATTTTGTCCCCAATTGCGATTTCCACTTGCAGCTACCGCTTGTAATTGAGCGTGATTTACCTCTAAAAAAGATTGAACGGGTTGTGGCACTTCTCCAAATCCAATAGTGCCAGTAACTAAGATATAAGGTTCACTTACTGATTCTGTACAATTATCTTGAGTAATTTCCATCGTGTCATCAATTCCTGCTCTTTGAATAAAGCGTCTGACATTGCCTGAAAATGAGAAATATACTACTTTCATTGGATCACCTTCTTTCCTCAATCTTTAGCTGTCATGGTTATATCGAGTACTCACTAGCTCAAAAAATAAAATCACCACTAAAATAGAGGTGTACATCGATATAATTTTGTATTTAAAAGTTTTGATACTTAAATTTACTGTATCGAAAAGCATATCTATAAATGCGACTGGGACATCATTGATTAACTTAGCCTCATTTAATATATGAGCAGTCGATGTCTGAAATGAAAGTTGCTTATATCAAGTTGCTCTCAATCCTAGTCATCCATGCCGTCAGGGTCCCAACATAGAAAATTTCTTAATAAAGAAATTTGCAAACAATGCAAGTTGGATGTGGAACAACGAAATTAATTTTACTAATTTATTTCAGTTCTACTCCCTTTTTAATGCTTTTAGTATCTCTATAAGTAAATAACCCCTATATATAGTAGTCAAAACTTAAATCATCACGATATGACAAATTATCTTTTTTGTAACTGATTACTAAAATAGCAATAATTTATCATATTCTTTAGTGTGAATTTGCATTAAAATGATTGTATTTCACATATTAACTTTTAATTCGTAAACACAATATGTAGTGTTTGATTTTGAAATTTAATACTATATTCTGTGTTTCATTATACATAAGTGCTCAAATTTATGAAAGTTAAAGTTTATTGACGAAAAATAGTTAATCTTTCAGAAAGTGCACCACTACGTTATTAGAGCTCATTATTCTGAAATAAAAAATTTTTTCAAGGGTATTTACTTGCTTTTTAATCAAAAATAATCATGCCCCTCTACGATGCACTTGAGGTCAAAATCTCGCACAGAAGTTTCATACAACCTACAACAACAAGTATTTTATACCTTTATGTTTTCATTAATCACAATTAAATTCTTATAAGATATAACGCCTCTAAAATAGAACGTGTGTTCGTATTTAGATTATATAACTCTATTTTTTATTTTGCAAGGACTTATGCATAGCCATTTTATTTATGCTAATATAGTTACGTTAATCTTATAGTATTGAGGCGATAATATTGAATCCAAAAGTAAAAGGTATTATTGCTATTTTAATTTCTGCAGTGGGATTTAGCTTTATGTCAGTCTTTTTCAGGCTTGCAGGAGATTTACCTGTATTTCAGAAATCACTCGCTAGAAATTTTGTAGCTATGTTTATACCATTATTTTTTATTTTTAAATATAAACAACCAATGTTTGGGAAGTTGAGCAGTCAACCTCTACTCATATCTCGCTCAACTTTAGGTCTAATAGGTGTATTACTAAATATATATGCTATTGACCATATGGTTCTAAGTGATGCCGATACACTTATGAAATTAAATCCATTTTGGACGATTCTTTTAAGTCTAATTTTCCTACATGAAAAGGTACGTAAATATCAAATATCAGCTATGATTATAGCCATATTAGGTATGTTATTAATTGTAAAACCAGAATTTTCTTCTTCTGTTATCCCTTCAATAGCAGGATTATTCTCAGGTATCTTTGCCGCATCAGCTTATACATGCGTTCGTGCACTAAGCACTCGTGAGAAACCATATACAATTGTATTTTATTTCTCTTTATTCTCGGTGGTCGTATTGATACCTTTCTCAATTTTTACATTTGAACCTATGACAACAGTGCAAATCTTATATCTACTAGGTGCAGGATTGTCAGCAGCCGTTGGACAAATTGGTATCACACTAGCATATGGTTTTGCTCCTGCAAAAGATATTTCAATCTTTACGTATGCTTCAATCATTTTCACAGCATTATTCGGCTTTATCTTATTCGGAGAAACACCTGATATGTTTGCGACTGTAGGTTATGTTGTGATTATCGGTGCAAGTTACTATATGTTTGAAAAGGCACGAAGAGAATCTAGTATAAAAGAAAGTTAAAGGAGCCAATATAATGGAACAAGGACGTCAAAAAGATGAATTACAAGATATTACATTACTAGGAAATCAAAACAATACGTATGATTTTGATTACAGACCAGATGTTTTAGAAACATTCGATAATAAGCATCAGGGGCGTGACTATTTCGTTAAATTTAATTGCCCAGAGTTTACATCGTTATGCCCTATTACAGGCCAACCAGATTTTGCAACAATTTATATTTCATATATTCCTAATATCAAAATGGTGGAGTCTAAATCATTAAAGCTATATTTATTCAGCTTTAGAAATCACGGCGATTTCCATGAGGATTGTATGAATATTATTATGAATGATTTAATTGAATTAATGGATCCACACTATATTGAGGTTTGGGGTAAATTCACTCCTAGAGGTGGCATTTCAATTGATCCTTATACAAACTATGGTCGCCCGAATTCAAAATATGAAAAAATGGCAGAACATCGCTTAATGAATCATGATATGTACCCAGAAAAAATTGATAATCGTTAAATATATCGCCCTCCATTGAAAGTGTTTATTCAATGGAGGTTTTTGTTATAAAAATTATTTTCTTATTTGATATAAATAAAGACACAAATTGTCATATAAATGTAATGAAATTCATAAATAGACTGAATATTCATATTATTTTTATTTTTTGAAAATTATTGAAAATTATTATCCACAATAGTACAATCATTTTTAAACAATTTAATATGGTTATTAGGGGAAGAAAGGATGGGATGATATTATGTCAACAAATAATTCCCATGAACAAGCAGTTCAAGAAATACCTCAACATGGATTCTTCGGGCATCCTCGAGGTTTAGGCGTACTCTTTTTCGTAGAGTTTTGGGAGCGATTCAGCTACTACGGTATGAGAGCAATGCTTATTTTTTATATGTATTTTGCGATTCAAGATCACGGACTTGGTATCGACAAAACTACGGCAATGTCAATTATGTCCGTATACGGTGCATTAATATACATGTCTTCTATTCCAGGAGGATGGATAGCAGATAGAATTACAGGAACACGTGGTGCAACTTTAATAGGTGCAGTATTAATTATCCTTGGGCATATTTGTCTAAGTTTACCGTTCGCAATGTTTGGATTATTCGCATCAATGTTCTTTATTATTATTGGTTCAGGTTTGATGAAACCAAATATTTCAAATATTGTGGGTCGTTTATATCCTGAAAATGATGTACGTATGGATGCTGGTTTCGTTATTTTCTATATGTCAGTCAACTTCGGTGCACTGATTTCACCAATTATTTTACAACACTTCATTAATGTTAAAAATTTCCACGGTGGATTCTTAATCGCAGCAATTGGTATGGCGCTTGGTTTAGTATGGTACGTTTTATTTAATCGTAAAAATCTTGGTAAAGTTGGTATGAAGCCAACTAACCCACTTTCACCTGACGAAAAGAAAAAATATAGTTTAATTGTTGGAGCTATCGTAGCAATCATTGCTATTGTAGTGATTGTTTCCTATATTACACATACATTATCATTCGATTTAGTAAGTAACACAGTCCTTATATTAGGTATCGCACTTCCAATTGTTTATTTCACTACAATGATCCGTAGTAAAGAAGTCACAGATACAGAACGTTCTCGTGTTAAAGCATTTATCCCTTTATTTATTTTAGGAATGCTTTTCTGGGCGATTCAAGAACAAGGTTCTAACGTTCTCAATATATACGGAATTGAACATTCCGACATGAAATTAAATCTATTTGGTTGGAAAACGAATTTCGGCGAAGCCATATTCCAATCTATTAACCCATTATTTATCCTATTATTTGCACCAGTAGTGTCAGCGGTATGGCAAAAATTAGGAAGACGCCAACCTAGTCTACCTATCAAATTTGTTATAGGTGCTTTAATGGCAGGTGCATCTTATATCATGATGGGTATTATCGGTAGCATTTATGGCAGCGCACATTTCTCAGTCAACTGGGTTATCCTTTCATATATTATTTGTGTCGTTGGTGAATTGTGCTTATCTCCTACTGGTAACAGTGCGGCAGTTAAATTAGCACCGAAAGCATTCAATGCACAAATGATGAGTTTATGGCTATTAACAAATGCATCTGCTCAAGCATTTAATGGTACGTTAGTAAAATTAATTGATCCACTAGGTCAAACAAATTATTTCATATTCTTAGGTATTACTACAGCTATGATTACCTTCATCATTCTTGCCTTTAGTCCTAAAATCATTAAAGCGATGAAAGGTATTCGTTAATCAATTTATCATGACTGCGATTCGATTATTTTCGACTTGCAGTTTTTTTATTTTATAATGGGTATAACTTCTAATCATTTGCTATTATTTTACTAAAAAGGGTAATTAATAGATTAAGAGAATTTTACGAAAGTAGGCATGCATAATGGAAAATAAATATAACCATGGCGTCCTGTTTTACCACGAACATAGTGGTTTGAAAGATATATATGAAGGACTTGGCGAAGTAACGAAATCTCTAAGTTCAATGTGTATACACTTATCAATACAATTAAGTGAAAACGAAGGAGACATTATTAAATATTGTGAATCCATTAAAAACCATGAATATGGTACAGATATCGACATTTTATTTATCTTAGGTGGAGATGGCACAGTCAATGAATTAGTCAATGGTGTCATGCGACATGATTTAAGCCTCCCTATCGGCATTATTCCTGGAGGCACATTTAATGATTTTACTAAGACATTGAATTTAGATTCTAATTTTAAAAATGCAAGTTCACAATTGCTATCGGCACAGGTTGGATCTTATGATGTATTGAAAGTAAATGATACATATGTGCTAAACTTTGTGGGCTTAGGATTAATTGTTCAAAATGCTGAAAATGTCCAAGAAGGTTCTAAAGATGTTTTTGGAAAGTTAAGTTATATAGGGTCTACAGTTAAGACATTGATGAACCCTAGTAAATTTGACTTTACGCTCAATGTCGATGGTCGAGAAGAAAAAGGACATACTTCTATGCTTCTCATAGCTAATGGTCCTAATATTGGAGGCGGACGTATACCTTTAACCGATTTATCTCCTCAAGATGGTGAAGCAAATGCGTTCATATTTGATGAGCAAAGCTTTAGTATTTTGAATGATATTTTCAAGAAAAGAGATAGTATGAATTGGAATGAGATTACTGAAGGTATTGGGCATATTCCAGGTCGACATTTCACGCTCTCTACTGAGCCTAATATGAAAGTCGATATTGATGGTGAAATCAGCTTAGAAACGCCTATCGAGATTGAAGTTTTACCTAAAGCGATTCAACTTCTTACTTTCCCAGACCCTACCAATTAAAAAAGTGACACGACGGCGCTCTACGCACGTGAAGTCATACTCAACTAAGTTTTAAATATAAAAATTAGCAGTAAGACGATTCTAATTGAAATCATCTTACTGCTATTATTTTTGGAACGATATTCCAAGCTCTATAAGGGTGTCGTATATCACATTGAATGTCCCTACTTAATTTCCTAGGAAATAATTCTCTACGTCTCTCCAACCGCTTACTCGATCAAATCTATCATCATTAATATTATGAGATGCTGTAAACATAACGGGTTTACCTTCAAAGATTTCAAGTTGTCTAGGGTTATCGTCGATGAGATAATCGGCATTGACAATATTTTTTCTACCACAAAATACAAAATGTTGAGGATTTAAAAATGGGAAAAATTCTAAAAGCCATTCATATTTGTCATGAAATGATGTTGGGACGTCCATTGCTGCTGTAGCAATATAAATATCATAATGCTCGTTTAATTTCTTAACTACTTCTTGAGCATGTGGCATCACTTTTAAACGTCTAAAGAAGCCCGGTTCTCTTAATACTTCAGTTACCAATCCTTCATGTTCAGGCATCATGTGTTTTAATTTTTTACCTTTTAGAGCCTCGATAGTAATCCCTAGATTAGCTCGTTCATTTACTGCATCAATGATTTCACCTAGTGTATCAGCTAAGACTTCATCCATATCTATCGCAATTTTTTCTCGCGTCATTCCATTTGCACTCCCTATTGATAATAAAAATTCAATTTAGATATTAGTATAGCAAAAATTAAAGCTAAGCACAGAAATAACAAATTCAGAAAATGCCTCTAATTTGACTATACTACTTCGTTTTAAAATAAATAGTAAAGTTTAATTCTTCTAATAATTAAAGTTTTGAAGTACTTCTATCATTTTTTGATTTTGTTCAGGGAAACCGATAGTAATTCTTACTCCAGTAGGAAATGGACGTGTAATACATCCTACTTCTAACAATTCATCATATAGCGCCTTACTATTCGTCGTTTTCACAAAGATAAAATTAGTTTGACTTGGTAAAAAGTGTTCACTTTGAGGGATTGCATAGAATTTCTCGCGTTCTTCGGCATATTTTTGAGTAATTTCATTCAAATACGCTTGGTCTTCTAAAGCAGCAATAGCTGCGTACTCTGAAAGTCTAGTCACATTGAATGGTGGTCTAATGATGTTCCACTTTTCAATAGCGTCTGAAGAAGCTACCACGTACCCTACTCTTAAGCCTGCAAGCCCATATGCTTTAGAAAATGTGCGCAATAAAAACGCATTATCAAATGTTTCCTGCAACTTTAATGTATCAGGAAAGTCTTTAGCAGTTACAAATTCGACGTAAGCCTCGTCAATTAACACTGGGATATGACTCGGAACACGTTCTAGGAAATGGAATAAGGTTTCATGGTTGAAATATGTACCAGTAGGATTGTTAGGATTACATAGCCAAATTAACGCAGTATGTTCATCAATGCTTTGTAAAATTCCCTCTAAATCAAATCCACCATCTTTAAGCGGGACTTGTACTACATCTGCGGATTCAACAATAGCGTTATGATAGTATTGACCGAACGTAGCTTCACTTGTCACGATTTTATCACCTGGAGTTAACACTGCTCTTGAAATCATTAATATCACTTCATCTAAACCTGCTCCAAAAAGAATACGTGATTCATCAACATTTAAATGCTCACTCAATGCCTTTCTAAGACCTGGTGAGCCTGACTCAGGATAATAATATAATTCGTCTAGGTGCTGTTTAATTGCTTCTTTCACTTTAGGCGTAGGACCGTATAAATTTTCATTAGACGCTAATTTAAATAGCTCCCTTTCAATGCCGTATTTGTTTTTCAATGCTTCTGGAGAAAGTCCAGGTTCATAAGCTGATAGTTGCTCTAATTGTTTCTTCATAATCGAATTCTCCCCTTGAATTGACTGAAATTTTAAAAAACTTAATACCCATTATATACAATGAAGTAATTTAAAATCAATGACATTCAACCTATTTATAAATAAAATTCCTGACAATTCAATGCCAGGAATTTCAACTTGATTATTTAACAAGCCCTTCTTTTTTCAAGTAAGCTTTTGCCACTTTATAAGGGTCTTCTTTTTTAACAGTTACTTTATAATTCATTTCTTGCATTTGTTCATCCGTAATTTTACCAGCTAATTGATTGAGCGGTTTCTTAATTTCTGGATGCTCTTTAAGGAATTTCTCTTTAAACATTGGTGCACCTTGATATGGTGGGAATACATGTTTATCATCTTTCAATACAACCATGTCATATTGTTTTAATTCAGCATCTGTTGAATAAGCGTCGATTAAGTTAATATCGCCTTTTTCAACAGCAGTATAACGTAATTTAGGTTCCATTGTTTTCACATTTGAAATGTTGAGATCATAGGCTTTTTTCACTGCTTTAAAGCCATCTGGTCTATCATTAAACTCTAGAGTGAACCCTGGTTTAAGCTTATCTTCAACTTTTTGTAAATCGCCAATTGTTTTAATATTATTTTTCTTAGCAAAGTCACGCTTCACTGCTAACGCATATGTGTTGTTATACTTCATTGGTTTTAACATTGTCATCTTATACTTTTTCTCTAAGCTTGTTTTCGCTTGATTATAAACGGCTGGCTCTTTTTTAGATTTTAAATCTTCTTTTGTCAATTCTCCAAGAACTGTTCCAGTAAACTCGAGATAACCATCGATATCATCAGATTTCAATGCATTGAATAGGAACGATGTTTTCCCCATTCCATCTTTAACATCCACAGTATCATCTGTTTCCTCTTCTATTAGAATTTTGTACATGTTAGTAATCACTGAAGGTTCTGAACCGAGTTTACCTGCGAGGGTAATTTTGTCACCCTTTTGCGCGAATAATGAAATCACAATTGCTAATAGAATCACTAACACAATCGCACCTAGTGTGATTAATAGTTTTTTGTAAGAAAGCTTCTCCATATATCTAAGAATTAAATCGAAAATGATAGCTAATAAAGCTGCTGGAATCGCACCAATTAAAATAAGCGAACTATCATTACGATCAATACCTAATAGAATGAGGTCCCCTAAACCACCAGCACCAATTAAAGCTGCTAACGTAGCAGTACCAATAATTAATACCATTGCAGTGCGAATACCTGCCATGATGACCGGCATCGCTATAGGTAATTCTACCTTAGTCAGTCTTCTGAATGGTTTCATACCAATACCTTTAGCCGCTTCGACTAATGACGGATCAACCTCTTTAATACCAGTATATGTATTCCGCAATATTGGTAATAATGCATAAACGACTAACGCGATGATTGCAGGTACACGTCCGATTCCAAATATAGGAATCATCAATCCTAATAATGCTAATGAAGGTATAGTTTGGAGCACCGCAGCAATATTCATCACGATTTCTGATAGTTTTTTAGTTTTTGTTAAAAGTATTCCTAGAGGTACCGCAATAATTGTTGCAATAAGTAATGCGATAAAAGATATTTGAATATGTTCAATAATCGTAGAAAGGAGTTGTCCTTTTCTATCACTTAACGTGCTTAGAAATTCATGCATGTGTGATACGCTCCTTTCTTTCCGATAAATAATTGAAAATGTCTTCACGTTTTAATAAGTACTGCGCTTGATTGTTACTATTTAAAATAATCACACCATCATTTTGTGCTAATAAATGATAAATACTTTCGATATTCTGACTTTCATTTACTTCAGGGTAGTTGGAAGTAGCAGACATTTCATTAAGCGGACGGTGAACATTTAAATCTTTAATTTGAATTTGTGCAAGTGAATCGCCATTCTGTTGTTCAAGGTGACTTCCCATAAATTGTTTAACAAACTCACTCTGCGGATGATCTTTAAAACCTTGTGGGGTATCAATCTGTTCAACATGACCATTATTCAACAAACAAATTCTATCTCCCAACTTCATTGCTTCTTGAATATCATGTGTCACGAAAACAATCGTCTTTTTAATTTTTGTTTGTAAGTCAATTAAATCATCCTGTAGTTTCTCTCTACTAATAGGGTCTAGTGCACTAAAAGGCTCATCCATAATAATTACAGGTGGGTCAGCTGCTAATGCACGCACAACACCTACACGTTGACGTTGACCGCCTGATAATTCGTCTGGCTTTCTATTTTTGAATTTCTCAGGTTCTAAATTAACCATACTTAATAATTCATCGACGCGTTGATCAATATCCTTATCTTTCCATTTTTTCATCTGAGGAACTTGAGCAATATTCTCTTTAATAGTCATATGTGGGAATAATGCAATTTGTTGGAGTACATAGCCAATATCCCAACGCATTTCATAAACTGGATAATCGCTGATTGGTTTCTCTTTAAAATAGATGTACCCTTCACTTAATGGGATTAGGCGATTAATCATTTTGAGTGTGGTTGTTTTTCCGCAACCTGATGGTCCAATTAATACAAAAAATTCCCCTTCTTTTATGTTAAAACTCACATTATCTACTGCAATATTATTTCCATATCGTTTCGTAACATTCTTAAATTCAATCACAATTTCACCTTCATTCGTCCTACAAAAAGTAGACAATTTTAAACTATATTCCCTATTAAATCACTTTTAATTAAAAAATAACATTTTAACGTGAATTATATTATTAAAGATTCTAAATCTTCTACACATATTGAAAATAGTATAAAAACACAAATGGAAAGTCCCAAATTTTAGCGAAAAATTAGATGGTTCATTTCTATTTCTAAAAGTCGCTCTAATAAAAAACAACGACTGAATCTAAAATATATTAGATCTAGCCGTTGTTAAGTTGATAAAACGTTCATTTATTTTACTTTATCGTCATTTTAAATACTTGTTTTATAGGTTTGGATTTTTTCTAAAAATTTAGGGCAGTAATGTTTTAATTTATAACTTCCTACACCATCGATGGAAATCATTTCCTGTTTAGATTCGGGTTTACGTTTCGCAAACTCTTCAAGTGTATAGTCTGAGAAGATACTGACCGGTGCAATGCCTAATTTATCACTTAACTGTTTACGCACTGCTACAAGTTCACCATAGAGTGCTCGGTCTACGCCTTCAACAGTATTGATGTATACTTTTTCTTTACTCTTTTGTTTAAATGGTGTGGTATAAACTTTTGTACTATCGTTAAGTAGCTTTTTCACAGAGTTATCGCAAATGAGTATTTCATCATTTTCGTTAAGATAACCTTTAAATCGTAATTCATCTATCAGATGTGCTAATTCTGAAGTTGTATAATCCTTCATTAAGCCATGTGTTGTGAGTTGATTGTAATCATTGTATTTAATGTAATCTGTGATTTCGCCTCTTAAAACTTGAATAATCACACTGTAGCTTTCTTGTTGTTTCATTCTTGCAATACAACTAATAATCATTTTAGCTTCACGTGTCATGTTATATGTTTTATTTTCTTGCACGCAATTACTACATTGTTCGCATTCTTCTAACTTTTCATTTGGTTCAAAATAATGGACAATCGTAGCTTCTAAGCATTTCTTAGTTTTCGTATATTGAAGCATCTTTGTGAGTTTTTCGCCCATTTTATCTTTATAATCATCATCTGCTTGAGAAACTGTAATAAAATATTCATGTAATCCCTTATCACGTTCACTAAAAAGAAGGATACATTCACTCTTCAATCCATCACGACCAGCACGTCCCGCTTCTTGATAATATGATTCAATATCTCCAGGCATATTATAATGAATCACGTATCTCACATTAGATTTATCAATACCCATACCAAACGCATTCGTTGCTACAACAACATCCACACGATCGTATAAGAAATCATTTTGTGCAGCCTCACGCTCTTTATTCGTTAAACCTGCGTGATAAATTGTACTTTTAACTTTTTCATTTTCTAATGCTTCATTAAGTTCCTCTACCTGTTTACGTGTAGAACAATAAATAATCCCAGCTTGTCCATCATGGCTAGTGACATAGTCGACAACAAATTTTTGGCGTTGGTAGGTTGGATTCACTTTGAAAATTAAATTACGGCGTTTCGTACTTGTCTTAATTTCATCATACTTGCCGATATTTAACTTTTCCATAATATCCTGTTGAACTTCAGCAGTAGCAGTAGCTGTTAAGGCTACTATCGTGAAATCTTGAGGTAAAGTGAATACTTTATGAATCACACTTTGATAACTTGGTCTAAAATCATGTCCCCATTTTGAAATACAGTGTGCTTCATCAAAAGCAATAAGATGAATATCAATCTTTCTAAGTAAATTTAAGAAGAATGTGTTCTCAAATCGCTCTGGTGCAACATATAAAAATTGAATGTCACCCTGCTTAAGTTTATCTTCAATATCTTTTTGTTGCTTCTGAGTTAGACTACTATTCAAGTATGCAGCTTCAATCCCCATTGCTTTAAGCTGATCAACTTGGTCTTTCATTAATGAAATAAGTGGACTAATGACTATAGTTGTACCACCAAGCATGAGTCCAGGTACTTGATAACATATTGATTTACCGCCACCGGTTGGAAGTACTCCGAGTGTATTACGATGGTCTAATATTTTGGTTATAATCTCCTTTTGTCCTGGCCTAAATGTTTCGTAACCAAAATAATGCGATAAAGTTTCTTGCATGATTACAGTCCCCTTATTGTTCTTTTATTTCTTCAAGTTCACTCCATCTTGTGATGTCTGTTTCATATGTTTGTTCAAGCTGTTCTTTTTCTTCATTTAATTCTTTAATCTTTGCATAGTCAGCACTTGCTGCCACCATTTCTTCATCAATTTCTTCTAATCTTGTTTCCGTTTCATCAATACGTGTCATTAATGTTTCGTATTCTAATTTCTCTTTATAAGAAAGCCCTGTTTTCTTTCTTACTTGTGTTTTTTGCTTTGACTGTTGTGCTGATTGTTTAGCTAATGCAGCCTGACGTTCTTGTTCTTTTTTATACTTTTCATAATCTTCAAATGTGCCTATAATCTTTTCCATGTAACCGTCATGAATATACCAATATTCTTGTGCAACTTTATTCAAGAAATAACGGTCGTGACTTACAGTAATAACTGAACCACCGAAATCGTCAATATAATCTTCTAATATTGTTAACGTTTCAGTATCTAGGTCATTTGTAGGCTCATCTAATAAAAGTACATTAGGTTTATGGACTAACAATCTTAATAAATAGAGCCTTTTTTGTTCGCCACCTGAAAGTTTATAAATTTTCTTACCGTGTGTTGAACTTGGGAATAAAAAGCGCTCTAATAGTTGTGTGATTGAAATTGAAGTGCCATCTTTCTCCTTAGCCACTTCACTTTCTTCACGAAGATAATCAATCATTCGTATATCACGATCCAGTGTTTCTTCCGTTTGTTTAAAATAGGCAACTTTTACTGTTTGACCTATCTTTAATACACCTTCAAAGTCGTGATCTTCGTTGCTTAAGATATTAAGTAGTGTCGTTTTACCTGCGCCGTTTGGCCCTACAACACCTATACGTTGTCCACTCTGTATAATTTCCGTAATGTCTTTAAATAGCACTTTATCATTAATCGATTTCGTCACATGCTCTAATTCATAAACTTGTTTACCTAATCTAGAATACGCGAGATTCAATTCACCTTTATCTTGAGTATGCTGACCTTTCACTTCACTTTCAAGATTATTGAATCGGTTGATACGTGCTTGTTGCTTTGTAGTTCTAGCTTTAACGCCTGCGCGCATCCATGCTAGTTCTTTCTTATATAGTGATTTTTGTTTTTCTTGTTGTTTTTGTTCAATCACTTCATTTTCAGCACGCATTGCTATGTAATCCTCGTAGTTACCTGGGTATGCTGTTAACTTACCTCTATCCAATTCAATAATTCTTGTCGATACTTCATTTAAAAAGTAACGATCGTGAGTTACAAATAAAACTGTATGTGGGTATTGTTTCACATAATTAATTAGCCAGTTAATCGATTCAAAATCTAAATGGTTAGTCGGTTCATCTAGTAATAATAAATCAGGCTGTTCAATCAATGTCTTGGCAAGAACTACTCGCTTTTGTTGTCCACCTGATAGTTCCCGAACATATTTAGTCGTATCATTAATACCTAATTTAGATAATATCGTTTTAATTTCAGCATTATAATCCCACGCCTCGCTTTGGTCCATGGCTTCTTGAGCTTTCATCATCGCATTGAATTGTGCTTCACTTTGGTCGATTGCGTAAGCATTCACAGCTTTCTCATAGTCTTTAATCACTCGTAAAGTTGGCGTATCTGAACTTAATACCGCTTCAAACACAGTCATTCCCCCATCTAAATCTTGCTTCTGAGAAGAATAACGAATTCGATAATGGTTGGGATGTGTAATATCCGCAGTAAAATCTTCATCTAATCCACCAATGACTTTGAGCAATGTACTCTTACCTGTTCCATTGATGCCAACAAGTCCAATTCTCTCGTGTTCAGAAATGGATAAGTTCAAATTATCGAATATCACTTTGTCTGCATAGGATTTTTTTAAATGTTCAATTTTGTATGCTTCCATGCTTATCTTCCTTTTCAAATATCGAATTTTGTCAACTATCGAATTTTTAAAATAATTTTGTTAAGCTTAATTCAGTTCTATATATTATACACCTTTTTAAGCTTAAATGATACAAGGAGACCTACTTATGGCACAAATCTTCGAAAACTTGCCTCCTTACATTCAAGCACTCATAGCTGGTATCATCACATGGTTACTTACTGCACTTGGAGCTGCAGCTGTGTTTGTGTTTAAGAAAGTAAATGACAAAGTTTTAAATTCTATGCAGGGTTTTGCAGCCGGAATTATGATTGCAGCAAGTTTTTGGTCATTATTACAACCAGCAATCGAATCAAGTAAAGGAAGTTCATTACCATGGCTTCCAGCCGCTATTGGCTTTGTACTTGGAGGTATATTTATACGAGTATTAGATTATGTGATTCCTCATATTCATCAAAATGCTCAGGATAAAAACCAACAACGAGAAGGTGTTAAAACCTCTCTCAGTAAAAATGCATTGCTTGTTTTAGCAATCACGCTTCATAACATTCCTGAAGGATTATCTATTGGGGTCGCCTTTGGTGGCGTTGCATCAGGAAATGGTCAAGCTACATTTCTAGGTGCCATTGGACTTGCCATCGGTATCGGTATCCAAAATATTCCAGAAGGTGCAGCACTCTCTATGCCAATTAGAGCTGCGGGTGCATCTCGCTGGAAATCGTTTAATTACGGACAAGCTTCGGCAATTGTTGAACCTATCTTTGCAACAATTGGTGCTACGGCTATTTTAGTGGTCAATCCTGTTTTACCTTATGCATTAGCCTTTGCTGCAGGTGCAATGATTTTCGTTGTCGTTGAAGAACTTATTCCAGATTCTCAATCTGGTAATAATACAGATTTAGCTACAATGAGCCTCATGTTTGGATTTACGATTATGATGATTCTTGATGTTGCACTTGGTTAAGTGGTTATGATTCATTCTTGCTAGATTGCAAATCGCTTATATTAAAAAAAGAGGACTATCAGATAACATGTTTCGCGAATAGCGAAGGATCTGATAGTCCTCTTTTGTGTAGAAAGGAAAAATCTGGATTGAGTAAACTTAGTTAAGCGACTCAATCCAGATTGATGTTAGATTATTATTTTTTCTCGTTACCTTTAGGACCTGCTTTGTATTCATACTTAGATGGGTTTACTTTCTTGAAGTCAGGGTTTTTATAGAATCTGAACAAGTCACCGTTAAGAACACTGTCACTCATTTCAAGATCTTTTTCAACCTGTTTCTTATTCTTGTCGAAGTCCTTAGGTTTCTTAGTGAGTAATTCATTGTCTTTATTAGAGTAAATCTTACCATTTACGTATTTATAATCTTTGGTAATGAAATCTCCATTTCTAAATGGAACAACATCATTATGTTGTTTTGAGAACATGTCTGTACCAAACATTAAGTAATTCTTACTATCAATACCTAATAAATGTAGTACTGTCGGCATTACATCCATTTGACCAGCATATTCTTTATTCACGCCACCTGGTTTACCAGGTATTTTCAACCAGAAACCAGTACGGTTCAAGTCTGTGAATTTAGCTGGAGTGATTTTTTCACCTAATAGTTTTTCCATTGCGTTGTTATGATTTTCAGAGATACCGTAGTGGTCACCATAAATCATAATTACTGACTTGTCATAAAGACCTTTTTTCTTAAGATCAGTAATGTACTCTTCTAATGCTTGGTCTAAGTAATGTGCCGTTTGAATATAACCGTCTACTGTTGCATCACCTGTATTAGGTTTATCGATTGAAGCATCTTTCTCATCCAATGTAAATGGATAGTGATTTGTTAATGTAATCATATGTGAGTAGAACGGTTGTTTCATCTTAGATTGATAATCCGCTGATGCTTTAAAGAATGGTTTATCTTTAAGACCAAGGTTAACAATATTATCGTCAGACATATCGTAATATGTTGCATCGTAGAATTTATCAATACCAAAGTGTTTATAGACCTGATCACGGTTCCAGAATGTTTTATAGTCACCGTGCATAACATTAGATGTGTAACCTTGCTTTTGGTCTAAAATGGCTGGTAACGATTGGTAAGTGTTATCGCCTTTTAGTGAGTATGCAGAACCTTGTGGTAATCCATACATACTATTATCCATTGTAAACTCGGCATCTGATGTTTTACCTTGTCCAGTTTGATGGAAGAAGTTAGGGAAATAAGTAAAGTCTTTCTTACCACTTGATAATTTATTCAAGAATGGTGTGACTTCTTTACCATTTACCTTTTTATTGATTAGGAAAGTTTGGAAACTTTCTAAGTGAATTTTAATGATATTTTTCTTTTTCGTTACACCATAATATTCTTTATTTGGCTCAGTACGCTTTTGTTTCGTGTAGTTAAGTACTTTTGTTAGATCATCTTCTGATGCAAGCGCTTTTTGTTGATTATTTTCGATTGTTTTTACACCGTCATAAACAGTGAAGTTGTATGGTCCTAAATATTTAACAAGATATTTATGGTCAAACGTTCTTGTTAATAATTCTGGTCTATCTGTTTCAGCAAATGCTAAATTTAAGAAGAATAAAGCTACTGATGCAGCCATAACAACTGGAACAAATTTCTTACTAAATGCTCTAGTATCTAACCAATTACGTTTAAAAATTAAAATAATAAGGTAGATAATTGTGTCAATGAAATAAACAAAGTCATACCATTTAAACGAAGCACCTACAGCGCCACCCATTGACTCAACGTTACCAGCTTGGTTCAGTGTACTAAAAGTTAAAAAATCTGAGAAGAATCGGAAGTACACGACATTCGCATAAAGTAAAAATGTTAATAGAAATCCTCCAATAAAAATGAACCAGAAAGCTTTCTTACCTTTGAAGAATAATAGCACACTCAATGTAAGTGCGATTAAACTGTAAGGATTCATAAGTAATATTAAGTTTTGTACTAGCCCCTTAACACCTAAAGAAAAATCAACATAATATGAAAAATACGTCTTTAAGGTAATGGTGAATACCGTTAATAAGAAAAACGCAAAAAGACTAATTTTCTTTTTGGGTAAACTCATGTTTGTTTCCTCCGTTAATAGTAATAAATCATTTTGAACATTTATCCCAATGTCATGTAATTAAATAAAAAGTTTCAAAGTTTTTAGATAAAAATTAATTACAAAACTTGATACGTCACTTTGAGATGATTATTTAATTATCAAAATGATATATTGTCGCTTTCGGACAATTCAATTTTTATTGGTTGTTTTACAAAATTTTATGTTCCATTGGCTCAGTTTTATTTGTGATCATCATCGTTCATTAGGTTATTTAACCTTTTAACACAACAATGCAAGCGAGTAACACTACACGAGTGAACTCACTTATACTTTAAGGTTGTTAACTTATTATTAAGAAATAATGAAGTTTGTAACCAAATTGTAATAATAATACATAGTTCAATTTATAAATATATAGTAATGTCACACAAATATCAAGCAAAAACATGATATAAAAGTGTAATTTTAAAGTTCAAGGGAGTCTATACCCTTAAACAACTTGCTTAGTTTCTTTATAAAAACAATATCTAATTATAATGATTAATGTTTATCATTTCATCATACTTTAGGACTAGCATATTATTAGTGATCAATAAATTTTTTTAAACCATGCGCGCTTTATTTCATCATTTCCAACTGCATGCGATATTCTATCCCATGAAATAGTTGATTTAACCAATTACTGTATTTAACTAAATTCTTTTCTGCGGTTTCAATATCTATAAATTGGAATTTCAATTTTGAACCTTGTGGCTTTTGAGCTAACTTCGTTAAATGATAGCTTGCGATGGTTCCAATTTGTGGGTAACTGCCCAATGTATAGTGATCATTCAATAACACAATGGGCGTACCATCTCTTTTAACTTGCACTGTTCCCTTTTTTACAGACTGATGCGCTGGCATATCGTCGTAATAAGCTTTAATTTTTTGGCCGTCTAACAACATCCCTACACGATTGGTCTTACTCGACACTTTATATTCGGATAGAGTAAAACGATTAATTACATCTTTTTTAAAGTCTTCTGTGCCTTTATTCTTAATAATATGGAAGACATCTGACATATAATTGAAGGATAATGCATATCCATCTATTCCCCAATCAGTCGTACGTGTTTCACCTAAATTTTCAAATAACTTTTTATGTCGCTTTGAATATGCTCGTTTAAGTTCAATCTCATCGCCTTTTTCAAGCTTTCTTCCTTTGAAACCACCAATTTTCACATTAAAATCAGTCGACGTAGAATTGAGCCAGTTATCTAACTTGAAACCCCCACCAACAGCTAAATAAACTCGTGAAGTACGACTTGTTTCTCTAAATTTGAGTATTTCGCCTTCTTCTATAAGATATAATTTATTAGGATAGATTGTGATGTTTTGTGTTTCGGCTTTAAAGTTTCCACCTGTCAAAGCAATAAGTGCAGGTTCAGTGAAACGAATTTCAGCCATTTTATGCGTCATCTCAAGTGTAGCTTCATTCTTATCATTTGCTACAAGTCGATTTGCAATCTCATGTGCTAAATCGTCGAGCGCACCACCTGGGATTACACCATCATGCTCATAACCATTTCTCCCAAAATCTTGAAAGCTACTGAATAGACCACTATTTTCTATTATGATCGACATATTTAAAATCTCCTAGCTCTATTTCATTTTTCTCTTTCGCAACGAACTTTACATTATCTCCTAATTTTAATAATGTGAAGTCTTCACGGTCAGGAAAGAATAACTGAAGTGGCGTATAACCAATCACTAACCAATCGTTGTATGTATCAGTTGTAACGATGCCACATTTTTTCCCTTCAATTATCACAGAACCAGCAGGAATAAACTTTTTCTGTTTACTTGTGTGATTCACGTGTAATTTTTTATGCA
Source organism: Staphylococcus caprae (assembly GCF_002902725.1). Lineage (GTDB taxonomy): Bacteria > Bacillota > Bacilli > Staphylococcales > Staphylococcaceae > Staphylococcus > Staphylococcus caprae. Next base: position 5,476 of record NZ_PPRT01000005.1, on the reverse strand, counting down.
TTCCTGTTAAATAAGGAAATCCAGGAGAATATCCCATCATTGAAACAAAATATTGTTCGCCAGTATGTAACTGGATAAAATCGGATAATTTAAGTTTAAGGTATTTCAATAATTCAGGTAAATCAGGTCCAAACTCATCTCCATAAACAATAGGCACTTCTAATGGTTGTTGGGCTTCATCGTTGTGTTTAATTTCTAATTGCACAGAATCAATTAAAGCCTTCATATATAGAAATGGTGATTGTATATTGTGATGTTTAATCATATCTCTCGCATCATAACAAATCATTAAATCAGACTCAGTAGGTACAATTTCAGTAATAAATGGATATGCTTTATCAATTAAGTATGATCTAAGCGCTATTAAATCTTCTGTAAGTTTTTGAGATACATCTTTTTCTATAGATACAACAATGGCTTGATCGCCTTGACTGTATACTTTCATATTTCCACCTCATACATATTAGTGATGATAAAACACATTCATTAAATCAATGACATGTGGCATCAGTGATTTTATTAAAAGATAAACCAATACACACGCACAAAGGCAAGTTATAGTGGCAGTCATTCTTGCACTTAGGTGTCTCTGTTTCGCCATCAACTTTTGTATAATATATTTATTTAGACTTACCAGCACTACCAATATAACGAACCATAATAATGCCATAGGCTACCTCTTTTTAATTATTAAAATTATCTTTCATTCTAATTTTATATATAAATTTTGACATCGGCAACCTCTCGTAAACTATTAATTAAGTAGAGATTAATTTGATTTGCTTGAATCTTCTTTTTTAAATCATCAACATAAATATCTTTCTCTATCATTCTACCTTGATCAAGAAGAGATTGTCTCATACATCCAAGTAAAAAGTCCTGATGATAAGTTGGAGTGTATAAGTCATTCCCCTCACCTATCATAATATTGCCAATATCGAATTCTAATATTTTTCCTGTTTCATCATATAATAGAATTAAATCTGTTTCATGATTATGTTCTAAATAATGACGTTCTGAAGTTTTATTCACTAAATATTTCTGATTAACGTGATGTGTTCTTTGAACTAAACGAGCAGTGAATAGTGTCTTTTCCGGTAAAGGTGCAATAATATAATCTAAGTGTCCATCGCGCTCCAAAGTTACTTTTAACCGATATTCGCCTTTTGGATATGTTTCTCTTATCAATTGTATTAATTCATGCCATTTTTGAGTATTTAAATTAAATTTTAAATCTGCACTAGACTTTTGAATTCTTTTAAAATGATAATCTAATCTTGGAATATCACCATTTTCAAGTCTCATTGTTTCAAATAATTGCATCTTATAAATTCTCCAAAATCTTAGTTTTATCGTGAAATTCTTGCACTTCATTTTCAGGGATAGAATCAATGGTAATACCAGCGCCCACCCCATAAATCGCCTCTTGATTTCTATATTCAATTGTACGTATAGGAATATTAAATATCATACGGCCATCTGGCAACAACACACCAATCGTGCCACAATAAATTGATCGAGGCGATGTTTCCAACTGTTGAATATACTTCATGGTACTTAATTTAGGCGCACCAGTGATAGAACCACATGGAAATAGTGCGCGCATGATATCGACTAAATTTGTCTGTGGCTTTAATTGACCGCTCACCATACTCGTCATTTGAAATACGGTATCATAACATTCAATCATAAATGGTTGATCAACGTTTATCGTGCCACTTTGCGAAATTCGAGTAATATCATTTCGAAGTAAATCCACTATCATGACATTTTCGGCTCTATCCTTTGCTGAATGCTTCAAAGCGTAGTATAACTGTTCATCTTCCTCGATTGACCGACCTCTTGGCATCGTGCCTTTCATCGGTTTACTTAAGATGACATTGTCATGCTCTTTGAAATCTCCTTTTTGGAAGAATAACTCTGGTGAAATCGAAGCCACTTGTATCTCTGGTGTATCTAATAAAGCTGTGTAGTGTCCATTCTGATGTGCTGTTAGTTTGTCATATAATGCTGTTATAGGAAAATGAATGGCCGAATACAAACGTGTCGTATAATTCACTTGATAGGTGTGCCCTTCTACAATTGCTTGTTGTATTAATTTAATTTTTCTCATCATAACATCATCACTTTCATGAAATTTAAAATGATGCTTTTGTTTTGTGGAATTTAATTTTCTGTTGTGACTTGCACTAGCATTTTCTTTTTTATGCCGAATATCTTTAAATGAATAAGCTACTGCCAATATTTGATTTTCTTCTATTATATTGACGCTCATTTTATCATTAAAATAAGGTGCCGCTTCGTACGTCATATATAATGCCACATAACGCCCTTTTTGTTGTTCATTTTCCGCAAAATTAACAACCTCTCCCACTTCATCAAGGTGATAAGCAATTGCAGAGTCTAAACATTCTTCCATAATTAAATGATAATCTTTAGATTGATTCTCATCTTCGTAATATCGATAATTGAATTCAATATGCATATTGAACGCCTGCCTCATTTAAAAATAACTTAAGCTGTTCGTGTCCATACTCACTTAATATAGATTCTGGATGATATTGAACACCATAAACATGAAAATCGCGGTGCTGTACGGCCATAACAATTCCTTCATTATTATAAGCAGTAACCTTTAGTGAATGAGGTATTTGTAATGGGTCGGCCATAAGCGAATGGTATCGCATTACATTAAAGTACAAAGGAAGGTCCTTAAAGATTCCTTCATTTGAATGATGCAACGTTGTGGTATGACCGTGAACTGGTTTATCATTATGTATAATTTGCCCGCCAAAGTGTTCAACGATGACTTGAAAACCCAAACATACACCTAATATAGGCACATCTCGATAATATTCCGTGAGTATAGTTGAAAGTATAGGATAATCACTTGGACGACCAGGCCCAGGAGAAATAACAATTGCCTGAGGGTCTAATTGTTTAAGCATTGGAATCGTGACTTGATCAACGGATATGACCTGAACGTCATCAGTTGTTTGGACTGTAAGATAATCTATTAAATTATATGTAAATGAATCATGGTTATCTATCATTACTATCATAAATGTGCTCCGTAGTTAAATTTTAATCATTTTTACTTTTGTCACTCTATTATCACAGAACGTGACTTGATTTTATATAGTATATCGTTTATTCTATTTTGCGTACAAAAATAAATAAAAAGAGGTTCCTAGCAGAAACCCTCTATAAAAAACTAGACAAGTATTCTACTACTATGAATGCGAGTATACATATACTTTTAGTTATAACATTAAAATGATATGTGTCCTTACATCTTCACGTCTATCTTTTTTATAGAGATAGACTTTTTTTATGCACAAAATTAATAACGATAAGGAGCTATACTAATGACTGAAAGTGACTTAAACAAAGATAAAGCAATTGTCGTATTTAGTGGCGGCCAAGATAGTACGACATGTTTGTTTTATGCTAAGAAACATTTTAAAGAAGTTGAACTCGTTACATTTAATTATGGTCAAAGACATGATACCGAAATTGAAGTAGCGAAAAAAATTGCCAACGAGCAAGGTTTAAAACATCACATCTTAGACATGTCATTATTATCTCAACTCACACCCAATGCACTTACACAACATGATTTAGACATTGAAGAAAATGAAGACGGTATCCCCAATACATTTGTCCCAGCACGTAATTTATTATTCTTATCCTTTGCAGGTGCATTAGCCTATCAAATCAACGCAAAACACATCATTACTGGTGTTTGTGAAACTGACTTCTCAGGATATCCAGATTGTAGAGATAGCTTCATTAAATCTATGAATGTTACGCTTAGCCTCTCGATGGATAAAGATTTTGTCATCCATACACCACTGATGTGGTTGGATAAAGCCCAGACTTGGGAATTAAGTGACGAATTAGGTGTATTAGACTATATTCGTTACAATACGCTGACATGCTACAACGGTATCATCGGTGATGGTTGTGGCGAGTGTCCTGCTTGTAAATTAAGAGCCCGTGGTTTACATCATTACCTCGAAAGTAAAGGAGCTGAATAGCATGATGCAACAAATTTATCCAAGTGTCACACATCCCTATCAATTTGAATTAAATAAAGATTTCAACTTTTCTGCAGCACATTACATTCCAAGTGAAGATGCTGGTAAATGCATGAGAACGCATGGCCATACGTATTTCGTTAATATAACAATTGCAGGAGATACGTTGGATCATAATGGTTTTTTAGTGAATTTTAGTGATTTGAAAAAGTTAATACATGATCAATTTGACCATTACTTGCTGAATGACTTAACACCTTTTAAAGGAAAAAGTCCTTCTACAGAAATCGTCGCACAAACGATTTACAATATGGTACAAGATTATTTAAGCGATCGTGATAACCAACCTCAATGTGTACAAGTATATTTACGCGAAACTCCTACAAGTTATGTTGTCTACCAACCAAAGGAAGCGAAGTAAATCATGGCTAAAATACCTGTTTTAGAAGTATTCGGCCCTACAATACAAGGAGAAGGTCGTGTGATCGGACGTAAAACCATGTTTGTGCGTACAGCAGGTTGTGATTACCGCTGTAGTTGGTGCGATTCTGCTTTCACTTGGGATGGAAGCGCTAAAGAAGATATACGCCTTCTCTCTGCCGAAGAAATATATGAAGAATTACGCGAAGTTGGTGGAGATAATTTTAACCATGTCACGATTTCAGGTGGAAATCCTGCCTTGATTAAAGGTATTCAAGATTTAGTCGACTTATTCGAGGAAAAGAATATTTATACAGCTCTAGAAACGCAAGGCAGTAAATTCCAACCGTGGATGACACAAATTAATGATTTAACGATCAGTCCTAAACCACCAAGTTCCACAATGAAACCTAATTTAGATATTTTAGATTCAGTAATAGAACAATGTGTACACCATACTCTCAATCTAAAAGTTGTCATATTTAATGAGGAAGATTATGAATTTGCGAAAATGATTCACCATCGTTACCCATCCATTCCATTTTATCTCCAAGTGGGTAATCCTTATTTAGAGGATGACGTCGAGCATCATACTTACAAACTACTAGAGAGATATGAAAAATTAGTTGACCGTGTCATGGAAAGTAGTGATATGAATCATGTATATGTACTTCCACAATTACATACATTATTGTGGAGTAATAAAAAAGGCGTTTAAAATAATTAAGTTAAGACTTATTGAGTGTTTTGTAATGATTAAGTTTATGTTAATTGATATAATGTTGAAATGAAGAATTGTGGATAGGAGTTCAACATGATTATATATATATTAGTTAATATAGCCGTCGTCTTGCTTATTGTTGGCTTTGACCTTTATCGGCATCAATTCAATCAACTTAAGTTTAGCTCCATATTATTAGCGATATCGCTTAACAGTATTATTGATATTTATGTGATAGATAAGTTTAATTTCATTACTTTATCTACTGTATTGTTATTTTTAATATGGACATTTT
>NZ_PPRT01000048.1 GCF_002902725.1 Staphylococcus caprae | reverse complement strand
TTGGAGTACAGACATTATTGTTTGTACTCTTTTAATTTTCGTCAAAAAAATCATCAAAACTATCAATTTTTTAATTGTAAAAAATCGTGCTAAGTGTTATATTTTAACTTAAAGTTTTAGAAATTATAAGATATTTTATTTAATTTTTAGAATAGGCTATAACTGGATAGAAAATTTTCTATTATACAACTAGAGACATAAGGAGACAACAACATGAAGAAAAACAATAGAATATACAACTTAGATAACACAATCACTCGTTTTTCTATTAGAAAATATCAAGGTTTTGGAGCAGCAAGTGTAGCTGTAGCTGCATTTTTTATGATGGCAAACACCCATTTTGCCAAAGCTGATGTTAGTGACAGTAAAGAAACTAACGTTCAAATTCAAACACAGTCTAACTTAAATCAAACTAATGATTTAACAAAAGAATCGACACCTATTACAAAAGTAAATAATGTCAATAATGAACAAAAGAACCCTGAACCAGTTACTACGCAAAATTCTGTAGACAAGAGTAAGTTAAACCAACTTGTTGCACAATATAAAGCAATTGATTTAAGTCCCAAAACAGAAGAATCTATTAAAGCTTTTGAAGCGGATGTGAATGAAGCTGAACGTGTACTTAATAGTAATATGACGCAACAAGAAGTGAATCGATTTTATTATAAATTCTTAAATAGTGCAGGTAAATTACGAAATAAAACTACAATGGATTCAAATGGTTTAACTAATAATGATAACCAAAGAACTCAAAACAAAGAAACTATCCACACACCTCCACGTACTAGAATCAGTACAAATAGTCAACCTAAACATTTACCGCATGGTTCATATTTTAGAGCAGTAGATACAGCAACAAATACAGTAGCTTCCTCAGATCCATTAAGTAAAAATGAAACGGATGCTTCGATTAAAAATGGAGACTTTCGACAAGTATCAGGAGGAAACTTACCTACGAGGTCGAATAAGTTAACAATCGTCAGAGGAGTAGATCATTGGCATAGTTTATCAAAGGATGCTAATCCAGAATATCCTATACTTTTTACTCCAGCCGCTAAAGACTATGCAAATTTTATGAGTGATAACACAGATCCTTATGGTGTCGTTTTAGCACGTACGACTAATGGATGGAATCGTTCGGATGTAGACCCCCGAGTAGCGGGTATTTATCAAGATATAGATGTTACACCAAGGTCAGAATTAGTCATTAACTTTATATCAACGAGCCCTGCTTTTTCAGATGGAGTAGCTGGAGCTAAATTAAAGATATCAAATGTAGAGGGAACGCAAACACTATTTGATAAACGTCTTGATGCGATGCAAAATTTCCCTACTGGTTGGCTTAAGGCTATGGTTAATATTCCGGATGATATGAATCAAGTACGTATTACATTCATACCTATTTCGACTAATAACTTTATAACTACTCATGATTCAAATAGTGACGATGGATTTGGTAATAATCCCAATAATTATTATGGGGGTGCGGTAAGCCGTGTAACAGCCAACACCGGTGCATATGTAGTGTCAAGAATTAACCAAGTGAACTATGATGCCGTGGCTTCTACTCCTACTTCTAATGTAGCACGCGCAACAGTATCCTTAACTGTTGAAAATAAAGGTCACACTCAATCAAAAGAGACAACTTATAAAGTTGTACTTCCTTCAAACTCAAAATTTATTTCAGCGACTGGCGCTAATAGTAATTATAATGCGAATACCAATACTCTAACTCTGAATATAAGTAATATACATGGTGGAAATACGAAAGATATTTCGTATACAGTAGAGTTCGAGGCAATGCGACCAAAACTGGTTGATTTAAATGGACAAATATCATATAAGACCAATGCGCCTTTCCGTGGTGACGGTAGTCAAAAAACAGGAAACAATTCTGTTAATACTCAAACAGTCACGTTGAAAATGAATAAAACTGACTTAGAATCTAAATTGACAGAAGTTGAAGCTCATATTCGTGATTTAAAAGAATCTAATTATACAAATCAATCATGGAATGCGCTTAAAGAAAAAATTGCAGAAGCACAAAATATTGTGAATGAAGAAAACAATAATGTTGCTTTAGATAATAGAGCATCTCAAGCAACGATTAATACCGTTACTAATGAATTAGTTGTTTTAAAAGGTGAACTTAAGATGGTTCCACCTAGTAAACCTATTGTGAATGCCAATAATCAAGAGGCTAACGTAACTATAAGCCCTGCACTAGAAGCAGATAAAGTGAAAATTTCATATCATAATACAAATAATGAAAATGATACGCTCTTAGCTACCAAGTCAAATACTACATGGTCATTAGATAAACAAGTCCCAGGTATTACAATTAATGAAAATACTGGCGACGTTACAATCAGTTATTCAGCAGTTCAACCTGAGAGTCAAGTATCTGCTACAGAAACGACAGGAAACAGCGCTGATAGTGAACTAAGCGAAATAACAATGCCACGAAAAGAGACGACACCAGGGGCACCGACAATCAAAGCTAATCAAACCAATGCGACCGTGACAGTGACACCTGTTGGAGAATCCACAAAAATTGTCATTAAATATAAGAATAAAGAAAATCAAGCTGGCGAAATCATCGCGACTAAAACAGGTTCAACATGGTCACTAAATAAACAAGAAACTGGAATTACTATTGACGCAAACTCAGGCGACGTTACAATCAGTTATTCAGCAGTACACCCTGAAAGTGAAGTAACAGCAAGTGAAACAAAAGGCAATAGTGACGTGAGTCCAGAGAGCAAAGTGAATATGCCACGTAAAGAGCAGACACCAGTTCCACCAATTGTAAATGCCAATGAAGCACAAGCGAATGTGAATATCGTACCGAACGATGAATCCACAAAAGTAGTAGTTCAATATATTAATAATGGTGGCCAAGCAAGCACAGTTACTGCAACTAAAGAGGGAACAACTTGGAGTTTGGATAAAGATGTATCAGGAATTTCTATAAATTCAAATTCAGGACAAGTAACTATCAGTTATTTAGCAGTTCAACCGGAAAGTGAAATAACTGCAAGTGAAAAGAAAGGCAATAGCGATGCGAGTGAGGAAATCAAAGTAAAAATGCCACGTAAAGAATCGACGCCGCCAGCACCAACAATCAGTGCTAATGAAGAACAAGCAAGTGTGATTGTTACACCGAGCGATGAATCTACAAAAATGGTTATTAAATATTTAGATTTAGAAGATCAAATTAATTCAGTTACAGCAAGTAAAATCAATCATCAATGGTCTCTAAATAAACAGGTTCAAGGCATCACTATTGAACCAAATACAGGAAAAGTGGAAATAAGTTATCAAGCAACACAACCAGAAAGTGACATTATCGCAACAGAAACAAAAGGTAATAGTGATGAAAGTGGAGAAAGTAAAACAGTTATGCCAAGAAAGGAAGCTACACCTGAACCGCCAACTGTTAGCGCTAATGTAGAACAAGCAAATGTAAATGTGGAGCCAAATGATGAATCTACAAAAGTGATCGTTAATTATACAAATACAGATGGCCAAATCATTTCGATTAACGCTAATAAAGAAGGAACAGCATGGAGGCTTGATAAACAAGAAGAGGGAATTACTATCAATGAAAATACTGGAGAACTCACAATCAGTTACACAGCAGTCCAACCCGAAAGCGAAGTAACTGCAAGTGAAATCAAAGGAAATAGTGACGCAAGTGAACTAAGCAAAGTAAAGATGCCACGGAAAGAGTCAACGCCAGAGGCGCCTACTGTTAGTACTGATGATGTAGAAACTAATGTAAGTATCCTTCCAAACGATGAGTCCACAAAGTTAGAAATTAATTTTACAAATAAAGAAGGGCAATCAAGTAAAATTACTGCTATCAAAGAAGGGGAGATTTGGAATCTAGATAAAGAAGTTCCGGGGATAACTATAGAGCCAACTACTGGTGAAGTTACAATTAGCTATACAGCAGTTCAACCTGAAAGCGAAGTAAATGCAAGTCAAACAAAAGGAAATAGTGACGCAAGTGAAGTAGGTAGAGTAGTGATGCCACGCAAAGAGTCAACGCCATCAGCACCTACTGTTAAAGCTGATGTAAGTTTAGCAAATGTAAGTATCCTTCCAAACAATGAATCTACAAAAGTAATCGTTCAATTCATAAATAAAGATGGCAAGCTGGAAACAGCGATCACAACTAAAGAGGGAGCAATTTGGAGCATAGATAAAGAAGTTCCAGGAATTACTTTAGACACAACCACAGGAGAAGTAATTATTAGCCATACAGCAGTTCAGGCGGAAAGTGAAGTAACTGCGAGCGAAACCAAAGGCAATAGTGACTCAAGTGGATTAAATAAAGTAACAATGCCACGAAAGGAATCAACGCCGGATGCGCCAACTGTAAATGCAAATGAAGTACAAGCAAATGTAAGTATTCTTCCAAACGGTGAGTCCACAAAGTTAGAAATTAGTTTTACAAATAAAGAAGGCCAAACAACTACAGTTATCGCAACAAAAGAAGAACAAAATTGGATTCTAGATACAGAAGTCCCAGGCATTACTTTAAACACTAACACTGGTGAAGTTACAATTAGCTATACAGCAGTTCAACCAGAAAGTGAAATAACTGCAAGTGAAACCAATGGCAATAGCGATGCGAGTCAAACAAGCAAAGTAAATATGCCACGCAAAGAGCAAACACCAACATCTCCAACAATCGTTACTGATGAAGATCGAGCAAGTGTGAGTGTAATTCCTAACGACGAATCTACAAAAGTAGTTATTAAATACTTAGATTTAGAAGATCAAATTAGTACTATTACAGCAAGTAAAATTAATCAACAATGGTCTTTAAATAAAGTGGTCCCAGGCATCACAATCGAACCAAATTCAGGGAAAGTGGAAATAAGTTATCAAGCAACACAACCAGAAAGTGATATTATTGCAACAGAAAATAAAGGTAATAGTGATGAAAGTGGAGAAAGTAAAACAGTTATGCCACGCAAAGAGTCAACACCTGAACTGCCAACTGTTAGTGCAAATGAAATGCAAGCAAGCGTGAGTATCGTCCCTGTAGATGAATCTAACAAATTAGAAATTCATTACACAAATAAAGATGGACAAGCAAGCACAATTACTGCAACTAAAGAGGGTTCTACTTGGACATTAGACAAACAAGAATCAGGCATCACTTTAGACACAAACACTGGTGAAGTAACTATCAGTTATTCAGCAGTCCAACCAGAAAGTGAAATAACAGCGAGTGAAACCAAAGCTAATAGTGACGAAAGTGAAGTAAGTAAAGTAACAATGCCTCGTAAAGAGTCAACGCCAGAAGCGCCAACGGTCAATGCTAACGAAGCGCAAGCGAATGTGAGTATCCTTCCAAATGATGACTCAACAAAGTTAGAAATTCATTACACAAATAAGGATGGGCAAGCAAGCGCAATTATTGTTACAAAAGAGGGGACAAGTTGGATCCTAGATACAGAAGTCCCAGGCATCTCCATCAATCCAAACACAGGTGAAGTCACAATCAGTTACACTGCGGTACAACAAGAAAGTGAAGTAACAGCGAGTGAAACAAAAGGTAATAGCGACGCTAGTGAATCAAGCAAAGTAACAATGCCACGAAAAGAAGCCACACCTGAGCCACCAATTGTGAGTGCAAATGAAAAAGAAGCAACGGTTACAGTAAAACCAAATGATGGAGCAACAAAAGTTGAAATTCAAATTATAGATAAAAAAGGAAAAGCGATTCAAATTACTGTAAATAAAAAAGAAGCCCTTTGGTCTATAAATAAAAACATAAATGGTATTTCTCTTGATTCCATTACAGGTAAAGTAACAATAAGTAGTGAGACGGTTGAAGCAGGTAGTGTAATATCTACAGTTGAATATAGAGGTAATAGTGATAGAAGTAAGGTAATTAATATTAAAATGCCTCAAAAATTAATAAATAAAGAAAAAAATAAAACTAACACCTCAAAAGTAAAAACGAAAGCACATATCTCTGAAAAAGGAAAAGAAAAATCAAAAACAAAATCAAAACCTAAAACAAATAAAACTTTACCTGATACGGGAGAGACTAACGAAACAAATCGAACATTAATATCTAGTATATTGTTAATCGGCTTGATATTAATTCGTAAGTCACGTAAGAAAAAAGATACTATATAAAAACAAAGAAGAGTTACTCTCAATCGCTTTAATGAGAGTAACTCTTCTTTCATTTATCTCAAATCATCAATTGCTTTGGCAATAGATTCAAATACATGTGGAATATCTTCTTTTTCAACGCAGCTAAATGCAATACGAATATCTGTGTCATTTAATGCAATAATACCTATTGAGTAGTGATCAATTAAATGTTTACGTAAGGTTTCAGGATTTACGTGATTAACTTTTAACGCCATGAAGTATCCAGAGTTGAAATCATATGCTTTCCAATAGTCTGCATACTGTTCACTATATACAACTTCTTTTGTAATTTCATAACGTTCTTTAAGTGTTTGTATATTTTCGTCGATTTCTTTATCAAATTGATCATGATGCTGTAACACGTGCTTAATTGCACTTTGAGAAGGTAGTGGGCCACTTGAAATATTACTTCTAATTAGACCTTTCACTTTTGCTTCGAGAACATTTTTTGTAGTTTCATTTTCAGTACCAAAAGTCATGAAACCAACGCGGAAGCCCCAAGCAAAGAATTCTTTTGTTGCACCATCGAGACGAACAGGCAGAATATTTTTAGAATTCACTTGAGTTAAAGCAGTGAAAATAGATTGCGTGTATACATCTTCATAAAATAAACCATAGTATGCATCATCAACAACTGCAATGACCTTTGTACCTTTATTAGCAAGGTCTTGAATCGCACTAACGATTGTTTTAACTTCTTCAACGTTAGGTGTATAACCTGTTGGATTATTTGGATAATTTAAGAGCATAACTACCTTATCTTTATTGTAGTTTTGTAAGGTTTCAACAAGTGAATCTGTTGTAAAATGACCCTCATCATCGAAAATAGGGTATGTTTGAATGTTTGCATTATGTCGAGTATTAAATACGAGTTTATAGTTACCCCAATTATGAGTAGGTAAAAGAATCGTATCATCTGGATTTACAAATAAATCAGCAACTAATGATAAGCCATGAGTTAATGCATTAGTTACAATTGGGCGACTGATAACATCCTTAGTCAAATCATGATTCTCTTTAAGTATCTTCTCTTGCCATAAGTCGCGCAATGCTTCGATACCTTGAGGTGGTGCATATGGAAAAATTTCATCAGGAGTTAAATCATTAAACATATGATTTAATGAATCAGCATACATTTTACCGTTATTATTAGTTGCCATCCCGATTGTTGCATTGTATTTCGTACTTTTAGCTTCGGCAGATTGAGATAAGATGCCTTTAGGATAGAACATTTCTTTTCCTAAGTTAGACAACATCTCATATACTTCTAGGCTTGACTGTTTTAAATCGTTGTTTAGATTTTCGGCTAAAGGGCTCGTCATTTTCTAACCTCTCTTTAATAAAGTGTTTATATATATATTATCTTTAATTTGGTTAAAGATAAAGTATTGTTTACAAAGAATGAAAAAAGAAAAATTTCTAATCATAATCGAACATACGTTCTGTTTTTATGTTAGAATATTGTTAGGTCATCATCTTATATGACACTAATCAATTTGGGAGGTGTAGTATAATGACGTGGTGGCAAGACGGTTTAATAACATTGATTACAGGTGGCGTACTTGTTGTCTTTCGAATATGGTTAGAAATTAAATGGAAAGACAAGAGATGACCGAACACAAAAAAACCCCAAGTCTGCTGGTACCAGACCTGGGGTTGTGTAGTATAATTCGTGGATACAATTAAATTATAACATTGCACTAAATATACAGCAAACAATATTTTATTAATCCTAATTATAAAGCGATGATATAAGGCTTGTTTTATATTGGTACATTAAACCCTAAAGCAATAAATTCTTCTAGATAACTTCATTGATAAACTTTTATTTGATATAATTTTTATTGTATTGAGGTGAAATGATGAAGCACTTAACTAAAATATTAGTAGGTTTAGCGGTTGTGCTTTTTGTAGTAGGTTACTATTTACAAGCAACAGGACACGAATCGCAAGGGGTTAAACTTCTACTTGCAGCAATCATGTTTATGATTTGTGCTTTTCTAAATAGAAGTAATGAGCGTCGAAAGAAATAATTGATTGAAATGAATGGGCTTAAGTGAAGTGTTTACTTCGCTTAAGCCTTTTTGTGTATATACTTTATACTCAATTTTTCATTAGAAAGCACTTATTTGTAAGTAATTTGATATATACACTTTACAAATCTGTATATATTGTATATATTATGTATATACAGAAAGAAAAGGGGGACATCAATGAAATTAATTTTGAAAAACAACAGTGAACAACCCATTTATGAACAAATTAAGCAACAAATTAAAGAAAATATTTTAAAAGGTTATGTTGCTCCTGGCGAACACCTCCCATCAATGCGTGAGTTAGCTAAAGATTTGCAAGTGAGTTTAATTACTACTAAACGAGCTTACGAAGATCTAGAAAAGGATGGATTTGTGACTACTATAAGAGGCAAAGGAACCTTTGTTAAGGAGCAAGATAATTCAATTCTTAAGGAGAAACAATTCTTTGTCATTGAGAATTTAGCGAAAACAATGTCTAAAGAGGCGAAAACAATTGGGATGCCCTTAGAAGAATTGATAGAAATATTAACTTTAATTTATGAGGAGGAAGACTGATGAACGCGATTGAGCTTAAAAAAGTAAGTTATCAAACGAGCGAATTTCAGTTAAAAGATATCTCCTTTGAAGTTCCTAAGGGCTTTGTAACAGGTTTTATAGGTGGGAATGGCGCTGGTAAAACAACAGTTATTCGCTTAATTATGGATTTAATTCAATCTAAAAATGGTCAAATTTCTGTATTTGAAAAAAATATGAAGACAGATCCTGTTGAAATTAAAAATAAAATAGGTTTTGTTTATTCAGAGACGTATTTTAATGATAAATGGACAGCTAAAAAGTTAGAAAATATAGTCGCACCATTTTATAAAGATTGGGATCATAAATTATTTATTAATTATCTTCAGTTTTTCCAACTTCCTTACAATAAGAAAATAAAAACATTCTCAACTGGAATGAAAATGAAGTTATCATTAGCAGTTGCATTTAGCCATCATGCAGAACTATTCATTCTAGATGAACCTACATCTGGTTTAGATCCTCTTGTAAGGAATGAATTACTTGAGATTATACAACAAGAATTGATTGATGAAGATAAAACAGTGTTTTTATCTACACATATTATTTCAGATTTAGAGAAAATAGCAGATTATATTGTTTATCTACGAGATGGAGAGATTATTTTCAATGAGTCTAGAGATAAATTGTTTGAAAAATATAAAGTGATTAGTGGTTCCAATGAAGACCTAGATCAAGAGTTGGAGGAACTATTAATATATAAAGAAATAAGAAAAACTGGCTACATAGGCCTTACTGAACACTATCAAACGTTTAAAGAGTTATTTGGAAATAGAATAGAAATTAAAAATCCTACAATCGAAGAATTAATGATTTACTTAGAGAAAAATAAAAAGAAAAAAGACTTTAAATATTATCAACAAAGAGAGAAAAGTTTATGAAACAACTTCTAATAAGAAACATTAAACTTCGACGATGGACACTTTTAATTTATGGATTATTATTACTATTCTTTCCTTTTTATCATTTAATTGATAAACATCATCTAGTCTTCTCTGTTGTATCTGGTCCGATGGGTGTCATTTTAACGATTATTTGTTTAGTCGATGCTGGACATCTATTTAGGATTAATCGCAGGTTAGGTGGTTCACAGTCTTACTTGTTCTTTGGTAGTTTGCCAGTTTCAAAAAAGGATTTACTCAATGCCAACTACATCAGTTGCATAGTATTAACTTTGATTGGTGCTTTAATCATTAGTCTATATGGATATGAAACGAATACGATTAAAACGGATTCGATATCTTTTTCAACAACATATTCATTTATAATAGCGAATTTCTTTTCTATTCCAATCGCTTTTAGAAAAAGTACAGAACAAAAGAATAAGGACGTACCTTATATAGGATATGTATTCGGAATTATGATTGTATTACCGATTATTCTTTCTGCTATATTCATTTTGATTAATTATATTACTCGAAATGATAGTCATATCCCTACTATTTATTCATACTTTTTAAATTATGGATTATTGATGATAAGCATCATCTGTTTAATTATTAATTACGTGATTCAAATAAAAAAAATTAAAAACTAATCACTAGAGGGAGGTCTATTATGAAATTAGAACGTATTACTAAAAAATATGGACAAAATACAGTCATAGATGATGTCAACTTTGATTTTGCAAACAGTCAAATTGTTGGTCTTATAGGTAAAAATGGTGTAGGTAAGACAACTTTGATGAAAATTATGAATGGTAATATCATCAATTATCAAGGTAAAGTAGATTTATCTAAAGACGAAAATGTAGGTTTCTTAATTGAACATCCTAAACTTTATGATAATAAGTCTGGCTTATATAATTTGAAACTTTTTGCTCAAGTATTAGGAAAAGATTTCGATAAAGAGTACTCAGATCATATTATCGATGCTTTTGGTATGAGACCTTATATTAAGAAAAAAGTAAAAAAATATTCAATGGGTATGAAACAAAAATTAGCAATAGCTGTATCTCTTATGAATAAACCAAGATATTTAATATTAGATGAACCTACTAACGGCATGGATCCTGATGGTTCAATCGATGTATTAAAAACAATTCAATCTTTAGTAAAACAATTAGAAATGAAAATTTTAATTTCTAGTCATAAGTTAGAAGATATTGAGTTAATTTGTGATAGAGCGATATTCCTAAGAGATGGTCATTTTGTTCAAGATGTGAACATGAAAGATGGTGGCCCTGAAGACACTACAATTATCACTGTCGAAAATGAAGACTTCAACAAAACATTAGAATATCTAACTGAACATTATAAAGTACAACAGTCACAAAAAGATGCTGGTGAAATAATGATTAAAGCTCAAAAAGATTATAAACCACTACTTAAATCATTATCTCAAAAAGAGGTTTATCCAAAATATATTGAAACACGCAAAAGCTCTTTACGTGATACTTACTTTAATATTAATCAGAGAGGTGATAAATAATGAGAATTTTACAACTAGTCAAATATGATTTAATTAGTATTTTGAAAAGTCCTTTAACATACCTTGCATTGATACTAGTTATAGGAATGACTGTCTTCCAAGCAAGTATGCAAGCTGCATTCGCTAAGACTCACCAAGTAGATAATAATATGGTATTCATATTAGCAAACTGGTTATTCTTATTCGCTGGATTATTATTTATCATCAAAACTATCACTAGAGACTACTCTCAAGGTACGATTCAGTTATACATGAGTAAGGTAAGTAGTAGAATTGGATACATTATTGCTAAGACAATTTCAATAGTGTTAATTTCTCTCTTATTTACGTTACTTCATTATCTTGTAATCATTATTATTCAAGCATTTACTAAAGGTTCAAACGTTGATGGAGATAAATTCTTAAATAATATTTGGTTTTACCTTATATTCTTCCTATTCTTTGGACTATTCTTATTATTACTAACGTTAATTATTGAAAAGCCAGCAGTAATCTTTACTTTAGGGATTTTCTTATTACTTATCGTCCCATTCGTACAACCTTTCATAGGTTTAATCCCGCACATTGGTGACGATATCCAAAAATCATTTAAGTATATCCCATTCACTTACTTAACTGAGAAAATGACAGAAGACATTAAATTCTCACATTGGCAATGGTTTATTTCAATTGCTTCAATCGTTGTATTATTTATTGCTGACATTCTATATGCTGCTAAAAGAGATATTTAATCAGATAATACTGAGGCACATGCCTCAGTATTTCTATTTATACAAAAGTTTAGTAATGATTGAGTTATATACTGCTTTCCAAAATGAAGAATCAGTTTTAAATCTATTGGAAATTAATAGATGCGTTTCTTTTACTTTGTCATCATAATCAGGGTGGTCTTTACTTGGCAATTTATCATTTCTAAGCTCAGTGACGAATGTTTGAACTTCTTTAGCTCTTGGACCCCATACAGTGATTTGTTCATATGAATCATTCATAAATACAAATATAGGTATAGATCTTGATTTGCCGTTAGTTAGGTATTGGTCAATGAGATTTGTGTCATCATCTCTATGAAAAACTTTAACTTCAAGGTTTAATATTTCACTGATTTGTTTTAATATTGGGAGATTCATCATTGCATCTCCACACCAGTCTTCAGTGATGACTAATACCTTGGAATAATTTGTTTGTTGTAATTGCTTTATACGATCATCATCTGTAGGGGGGCTAAAGGATTTGTAAATTGACAATAAATTCTCTTTGTTGTCTTTCATTTGTTCAATGTACTGTTCTAGCGACTGACTTCTATTAAAATATGTTTGTAAACTTGTCATATAAGTAACCTCCTTTGATAATTTAGAATATTATAACAATTTTTAAACTTTAAAGATATTAATTAACTTAATTCGAACGTGATTCACAATGTGACTAAGTTGTTAGATGAAACTCAAAATTCCTTATGCTATATTAGTTAGAACAAGAGTGAAAGTGGTGACTCAAGTGCGAATACAAAATCGATGGGTGATTTCAACCCTTTTTTTGATTGGAGCAATCATTTTACTATTCGGAATTATGTACTATAAAAGTATTAAGACCGTAGATTTATCCAATTATACTATTAACAACATTAGTTTGAATGAACATTTTAAAGAAAAAGGATATGTATTAAATAAGAAGGTTAAATTAGATAGATTTAAATTTTATAATGATGAAAATCATAAAGATTTAACAGTTAAAGTAAAAAATAAAAACCATACTATAAAAGGTATTGTTCTAGTCAAAGATAAAAATGTTAAAACAAATTTTGGCATTAAAATTGGCGATTCGATTGATGAAGTAATAGACGAACTCGGAGACAGCTATAAAAGAAATATTGCTGGTAAGCATTATAAATCAATTACATATATAGATCGTGAGCATAAAATGAAGTTAAGCATACTTTATAAAGATGAAGTAGTAAAAAGAATAGAATTCTTCAGTAAATAAGTTTAGTTGAGGAATGTACGCTATTGCATATTCTTTAATTCAAATTCAGGAAGAGTGACAATATATGGATAAGATTACTTTTTTAAATGAATTAGAATTAGCCTTGGATGAGCTTCCTAGAAATGAAAAGGATAATAAGATGTACGAGTATGAAAATCTTTTTTATGAAGAGGAACTCAAGGGCAATAATGAAGAGCAAATTGTAAAAAAATTAAAGGACCCTTATGACATAGCTAAAGAAATTAAGGCAAAAAGTGCTATTAGTTACGCTAGTTCTAAACCTACGATTCAAAATATAGCTAAGGCAATCTTTGCATCTTTAAGTTTGGGAATCTTATCGATATTTATTATATTGATACCTGTCGTGATTATCGCATTACTTCTTTTGATTTTATTGTTTTTATCAATTTGTCTTTTATTTTCTCCTATAATATTAATCGTTTATTCATTACTTAATGGTTTTCATAACTCAATAAGTAATATATTATTTTCGATTTCATTGGCCGGTTTAGGAATTATTTTTATTGTTTTAACCTTTAAAATTATGCATATAGTACATAAACTGATTTTAAGATATTTACTATGGTACATAAAAACAGTTAAAGGAAGCGTTAGAGAATGAAGAAGCTTTTCATTAGCGGTTTAATTATATTTATTGTGTTTTTTATTGGTGGAACGATAACATGGTTTGCTTTTGATAAAGCTACTTATGAAAAGCAAAATTACTACAAAACGTTTAGTAACAATTTTAGTAATGTATCTGTAAATACGATAGGTTCAGAAATAAATGTTATAGAAGGTAAAAAATTTAAAATCGACTATAAAGGAGATAATGATATTTTCGTCTCCAAAAAAAGAAATACACTAAAAGTAACAGAAAAGCGAGCGACTAACAGAGGCTATGGTTTAAATTTTAATCCTTTTCATCGAAATAAGAAAAAACTTACTTTAGAAGTTCCAGATAAAAAACTGAAAAACTTGAATGTAGATTCGCTTATCGGTGATATACATTTAAAAAATTTGAAGGTAAATAATACAACTGTTATCAATCACCGTCTATTTTCAATGGATAATTCAAATTTGAATAATTTAAATTTTGGGAGCTCTGGTAGAAAAGCCAATATTAATGATTCTACTGTTCAAAAAGGTAATATAAAAATGAATTTAGGCAAAATATTAGTTAATCATAGCCAATTGAAAGATTCTATATTCTTATTGAATAGAGGTGATATTCTTATGAAGAATATGAAATCTTCAAATGATATTAAAGCCTCTACGAAACAAGGGAATATTAAATATAACTTTGGAGAAAAACCTAACGACACATTACTCAAATTACATCCTGGTCGAGGTAAAAAAGTTGTTAACAATAAGTACTTTAAAGAAGGCAAAGTAGGTAAAAGTAATAATATTTTAGAGTTTTATACTGTTGATGGTGATATAACTGTTGATTAATTTTAGTCGGACAGTATCATTTTCTAAGTATCATAGCCCTTAAAATGAATGTATTTAAAAGTTCATTTTAAGGGCTATTTTCATATTTATTCATCACGCATTAGTCCGAAATAAAACTTTAATAAGTTGCGAAAGTCAAGGAAGTGTCAATTTCTCCTCTGAAATGATCAAATTTTAATTCTTCGCCATTTAACCATTTTGAAAAGTTTATTTCAGTAGCATGGTTATTCTCACCGAGTGCCATCCAAGCAGTTAATGTATTTGGTTCATAAATAGATGTATGAATGGTGCCAGACCAACTTCTAAAGAGTTTACTGTAAATCTCATATTGTGGATCGTTAAATAATTTGAAAGCATCTTCTTTAGTAATAGTGTGATTCGTATGTTTGATAACTCGCTCTAATCTCTCTTTAGACTCTTTCGTGTAATTGCGATTTTCATGGGTTAATAATTCGAAATGATTTGTACATATTGGGTCATATCTCACATTAATTGAACGTGGTGTCACTTCAACTATCGCATAGTTTAAATTCTTATCCATTAAAATGTAGCTAAATGAACTTCTATGAGGAATTTCTTTTAAAAGTCGAATAGCTTCATGAACATCTTTACAATTTTCAAGAATAAGTCTGCCTATCATATAACAAACAAAACCGTTGGCCGGCTTTTTACGATGCATAAAATTATAAGCCATTACTAGTCCACATTCATTCATCCCATCCATTCTGCCTGTCACTCTCGAAGTAGGACCTATTTGAGCCAAACCACTATCATTTGGTTGGAAAAGTAAATATCTTCCATCATATGTTGCTGGGTGATAATCATAATTACGTATTAAATAGTCTGTCCCCTTAAAAACTGTACAACCACTGTCTTTTAAATCTGTAAAGCGGTAATGACCAAAATTTAGGATGATCTGTTTAGTTGGAAGGTTAAGCACGTCTTGCATACCAATGAGCTCATCCCATATTTTCGGAGCATATGTTTGAAAGATATGATATGTTTCTTTTACATCTATATCAAAGCGAGGATTTCTTTTTCTCCATTCCTTTTCACGATTTTTTAAAAGGGGAGTCGTTTGTAACCATTTTGCTGTTTCAACTCCTAAATCGTAGTGGGAACCACGATGAGTCATAATATCAGATTGTACGTTTTGCATTCAGAACATCCTCTCTTTTCAAATGTTTACTTTAATGTAATAGGAAATTAACTTAATGTTAATTGCATTACATTAGTTGAAATAATACAATCGAATTGTATTTTAGTTGGGGAATTTTTAATATTTATGGGAGTGATTTCTATGTTTACAGATCGTTGTAGAGCAATTGCTGATTCAGTTAAATCATGGTGGCTAAGTTAATACGCATGATACTTTATTATTTATGCTATTTTTACTTAGATTTAAAATAATTAAATTAATCTTTATTTGTCATATTACCATAATTCTTACTTATATTGAGAATAATCATTTTTGAAACGGGTATTTATTTATCGAAGAAGATAAGTATGCTATCATATTGTATTGTAGATATGCATATTAATTTTAGAGGTGAAAAGTAATGTGGAACTTTATTAAAGGTTTATTTAAATTTGTATTTAGCTTATTAGCTATTACTACAGTTGTTGTAGGCGTAGGTGTTGTTGCCTTTGCTTATATTTTCAAAAAAGATTTCGAAGATATTGAAAGAAAAACAAAAGAAATTGTTTCAGATATCGAAAACAATAATTAATTAGTTAAGTGTATACTAGCTGATTTTTAAATAATGGTTGGCAACGGCTCAAAGTTAAGCTATTGCCAACTTTTTTTATGCGAAGGTAATATCAATAATATCTAAGATTGAAACCTTTTGATGGTATGTAGTATTAGGTTTTATACCTTCAATTTCAAAATTCAACGAATCTATGCGATGTATATTAAGCTGAACAAAATCAATATAGCCTTCTTTATAAAATTTGATATTAACAGGTTGGGATTTTTGTAAAGCCTCATGTAAGCGTATATTTAATTGAGCCAGTTGATCATCTGAAAGCACAGGTCTATCTATCTTATTTTGGTCGAGCATATATTGATGAATTGTTTCAAACTGCTCAGGTAATGTAGCAAAGGGTGCCCACTTAACCATGCCTCGACCAGCTGGTATATTCTTATCTAACATTTCACGTGGAATGTTTCGATAATCTGTTTCTTTATTTATATACGTCATTTTCAATCACCTCATCCGATATAAATTATTATACGAACATTTGTTCTGTTTTGCAATACAAAATTGCTGACTATATTTTTGAGTTTTATAGTCAGCAAGAGGTGAATGTTAAATTTTAAAAAATAATTAGAGTAAAATATAGTCCTAACAACGTTATAAATAGTACAGGGAGGGTAACAATAATTCCTGTTTTAAAATAGGTTCCCCAAGAAATTTTTATACCTTTTTGAGTTAACACATGGAGCCATAATAGTGTCGCTAAAGATCCAATAGGTGTAATCTTAGGACCTAAATCAGAGCCAATAACATTTGCATAAATCATACCTTCTTTAATTAAACCGGTAGAATTTGATTGTGAAATAGCGATTGCATCAATTAAAACAGTTGGCAAATTATTCATAATCGATGAAAGGAACGCTGCTATAAATCCCATACTTATAACGCTACTCAATAGTCCGTGAACTGAAAAGGAATGTAAAATATTTCCTAATACTAAAGTGATACCTACATTTTTCAATCCATAAACTACGAGATACATTCCTATTGAAAATACCACAATATTCCAAGGTGCGCCTTTTAAAACTTCTTTAGTACGAACGGCTTCTGAACGACTTGCTAGAAGTAAGAAAATAAAGGCAACAGCTAATGCAATAAACGCTACAGGTACTTTAATAAACTCACTCACTAAATAACCAAATAATAAAACAATGAGCACAATCCATGAGATGTTAAAAAGTTTTTTATCTTTGATGACTGATTGAGGTGTTTTTAAATGATTAATATCTACAGATCTTGGAAGTGAACGTCTAAAATAAAGCCAAAGTACAAGAACGCTAGCCAAAAATGAAAAAATATTAGGAATCATCATCTTTAAAGCGTATTGAATAAATGTGATATTAAAATAATCAGCAGAAACAATATTCACTAAATTACTCACAATAAGTGGGAGAGAAGTAGTATCTGCGATAAAACCACTAGCTATGATGAATGGAAATATAGTCTTTTTATCAAAACCTAGACTTCTCACCATGGCTAATACAATGGGTGTGAGTATAAGTGCAGCACCATCATTTGCAAATAAAGCTGCAACTATAGCGCCTAAAGTCATGATCAATATAAACATTCTAAAACCGTGACCTTTAGAAGCAGTAATCATATGTAAAGCAGCCCATTCAAAGAATCCAATTCGATCTAAAATTAAAGATATCAATATAATCGCTACAAATGTTAATGTAGCATTCCAAACTATGTCGGTAACCTTAATAACATCGGAAAATGATACAACACCAGTTACTATAGCTATAATGGCACCGATAACAGCAGTAATGCCTATATCTAAACCTTTCGGCTGCCAAATAACAAAGAGCAAAGTTATAACAAAAATAGCTATTGCTAGAAAAACCATAAAGGTTCACTCAACTTTCTTTATAAGAGTAAATAAATGATTTGTTTTAAATAACATAATCAAGAATATCAATACTTGAATTTTTTATCTAGAGTTATTACCAGTGAACAAGTTTTAATTGTAAATTAATCATAGTTAAAGTTAAAATTAAAACAACATCAATCTAATGGAGGGATTAATATGACTATTGGATACATCGGTTCTTATACAAAGAAAAATGGTAAAGGTATTTACCGTTTTGAATTAAATGAATTAGAGGGGACTATTAAAAACGTTGAAACAGGATATGAAATTGAAGCTTCAACCTATCTTACTAGAAATGAAAATTTCTTATATGCAATAACAAAAGAGGGAGAAGATTGTGGCATTGCAAGTTTCAAAATTAAAAATAACGGTGAATTAGAATTAATTAATAAATGCTTAGCATCTAAGAATGGAACAGGTTGCTATATTCAGGTTTCTAAAGATGGTAATTATTTATTTGAAGCAGTATATGGTGCTGGCATCGCTCGATTATATAAATTAAATAAAAATACTGGAGAAATCGAAACACTGATTGAAGAATTAGAACATGATTATCCTACAGGACCACATGAGCGACAAGACGATTCACATGTTCATTTTTTAAGTGAAACACCAGATAATAAATATGTTGTGGCGGCGGATTTAGGTACAGATAGAATTGTCACTTATACATATGGAGAAAATGGCTTTAAAGAATATGCAGTTTCACAATTTCAAGAAGCGGATGGTACACGACACATTACTTTCAATGATAATGGTAAATATGCTTACGTGGTTCATGAATTATCGAATTATGTTAGTGTAACAGAATATCATGATGGTGAATTTAAAGAAATAGAACGCCATCTAACAATTCCGCAAGATTTTAAAGAGGAAACAAAATTAGCTGCTGTTAGATTGTCTCACGATCAAAAGCATCTATATGTAAGTAATCGCGGTCATGATAGTATAGCTATTTATGAACTTGTAGATAATGGTAAATCATTGAAAATCGTTGATATACAAACAACTAGAGATGTGTTCCCAAGGGATTTTAATATTGCTCCAGATGATAAATATATCGTTTGTGCACATCAAGAAGGGGATTCCAAAGTCACAGTATTTGAACGAGATGATGTTACAGGGAAACTCACTTTCATAGATGATCACGAAAGTGCGCCTGAGGGAGTATGTGTGCTCTTCTAATAAAATGCTCCACATGTAATGAATCGACCATGTACATGTGGAGCTTAATTCAAATGATTTTTAATTTTTAAAGAAGGCTTTGATATATTTAAATTTACCTTTATAAGGAGGGAAGTAGACGCTTGATTCTAATCGAGTTGACTTAAAAGTATATGATTTCATATGACTAAATGTGTCAAATGAATATTTACCGTGATATTGTCCAATACCTGAGGCACCAACACCACCAAATGGTAAATTAGGGTTAGCGACATGCATGAGCGTATCATTAATTGCGCCACCACCAAATGATAGTTCATCTAATACACGATGAGACGCATTTTCATCTTCGCTAAATAAATATAAACTTAAAGGTTTAGGCTTGCTTTGAATAATTTCAATTGCTTCATCAAAGCTGTCATAAGTAAGAATAGGAAGTATAGGGCCAAAAATTTCTTCTTGCATCACTTTATCTTGAACATTGATATTTTCAAGTATTGTAGGTTCAATGTATAAATCTTCTTTGGAACTTTTCCCTCCAAATACTATGTTATTTTTATGAATTTCTAGTAACTCATTTAGACGATTATAATGTTTTTCATTAACAATTCTTCCAAAATCAGGACTTTCTTTTATATTTTTTCCATAAAATTCAGTGATAGTTTGTTTTAATGCATCAATAAGGTCATTTTTAACTTTGCGATCAACCAGTATATAATCTGGAGCAACACAAGTTTGACCTGCATTTGTAAACTTACCAAAACTTATTCGCTCACTAGCAACTTTAATATTAGCAGTGTCATCAACAATCACTGGTGATTTGCCACCTAATTCTAAAGTTACAGGTACTAAATTTTTAGCTGCAGCTTCATAAACAACTTTGCCAACTTTTTCACTACCCGTAAAGAACATATAATCAAAAGGTAGATGGATTAAAGTCTGAGTTTCATTAATCCCGCCCTCGACAACAGAAATATAATTAGAGTCAAAAGAATCTTCAATTACATTTCTGATAACTGTTGCTACGTTAGGTGTATGTTCTGATGGTTTTACAATTGCAGTATTTCCTGCAGCTATAGCGCCAATCAAAGGTTCAAAAACTAATTGAACAGGATAATTGAAAGGTCCTATGATTAAGACTGTGCCATAAGGTTCATTTTTGATATAACTTTTAGTCGGGAATAAATATAGTGGTGTGTCCACTTGCTTTGTTTTAGTCCAATTTTTTAATTCTTTACGAGCAATTTTAATGCTTTTTAAAAGTACGCCAATTTCTGTAGCATATGCCTCTACATTATTTTTACCTAAATCCTTTTCGAGTGCTTCAAGTAATTCATTTTCATGGTTTTTAATACTTTTGCGTAAAATTTTCAATTGATGTTTACGAAATTTAAGTTCCTTGGTTTTATTGGTTTTGAAGAATTGTTTACTTTGGTAAAATTTTTGTTCAATATTATTCATCAAAATGACCTCCTTTTTTATTTATATGCAAGAGGGGGGATACAACACAGAAATCTATCGCTTAAAAACATTAATTCACTTAATAAATTTATACCCCAAATATTAATTTTTAAATGCAATTCTTTAGTTAAAAAAGAGAAGAAAAAGTTAATTTTTAATAGATGAACTATGTATGAATATAAAATGTGCCCCTAAATAAATTTACTTAAAATTCATTTAGGAGCATACATACTAGGAAAGTCCTAGCCACTATATTAAAGATTTAGATGGAATTAAGATAATACTTCAGTAATTTGAGGTACGACTTGTTTCTTACGAGATACTACACCTGATAAGAATGCCATACCATCATCTAATTGTGCATTAAATGCTTGACCGACTTTATCTTTCTCAGCACCCACAACTAAAATTTTAGAATCGCTATTAATAATATCAGTAACTACAAGTACAAATAAATCATATTTTTCATTTGCACTCACTTCTAACATTACTTTTTCTAACTCATCTTTGCGGTTTAATACTTCATCGATATCTACAGTATTTACTTGTGCAATACGAGTCACATAGTCACCCATAGTAAATGATTTAGCGTCCATGTCTAATAAAGTTTCAGCAGATTTATCAGTAGTAGAAGCACCTGCTTTTAACATATCAAGACCGTAGCTATCTAAATCGACATTTGCAATATCTTTTAATGCTTGAGCAGCATTTACATCTTCTTGAGTACATGTAGGTGATTTGAATAATAAACTATCTGAAATGATTGCTGAAATCATTAAGCCAGCAATGTGAGGTTTAATTTCAAAGCCACGTTCTTTGTACATTTTATATAAAATTGTTGCAGTACAACCAACAGGTTCTGCTCTGTAATAAAGAGGACTTGCTGTTTCGAAGTTAGCAATTCGGTGATGATCAATCACGTGTTTTACTGTAGCATCGTTGATTGAATCTGCACTTTGTTGGAATTCGTTATGGTCTACTAAAATAACTTCTTCATTATTTAAGTCTTCAGATAATAATTCTGGCGCATCCACTTTGAAGTAATCTAATGCATATTGTGTTTCAGCACTTACTTCGCCTAAACGATATGCTTTAGCTTCAGTGTTTCCTGTTTGTTGTTCAAAATCAGCCATAATAATTGCTGAAGAAATTGCGTCAGTATCTGGATTTTTATGCCCGAATATATAAGTTTTTGTCATTTTCAATATCTCCTTATTCTTTTATATTTAATCATATTTTAGCATGATTTAAGTTTAATCTTCTACCTTAGCACCTAGTGAGTTTTTGAAATGCGAAAGTGCCCAAGTATGTCCTTCTTGATTAAAAGACGCGACACCTTTACTAGGTATCGTAATATGATAACCTAAATTATATGCTGAAATAGCGGTATGAAGTACACAAATATCTGTACATACACCAACAATTTCTACATTTTTAATATTTCTTTCTCTTAGCAAGCTATCTAATGAAGTGCCATAAAAAGAATCATACCTTGTTTTATCTAAATAATGCACGTGTGTATTATCTTTAATTGTTTGATATAAACTGCCTACTTTTCCATATAAATTACGACCTTCCGTACCGTAAATATTATGAGGAGGGAATAATTGTGTTTCAGGATGATATTGATCATTCTCATAATGTAAGTCCATTGTAAAGATGACCTCATCTTGATGATCAATGTATGAATGAATGCGATCAACGATAAAGTTCTCTATTTCTTGACCTGGCTTCCCGCATGTAAGTTTCCCATTATCAGCAATAAAATCCACAGAATAATCCACTATAATTAATGCATTTTTACTCATAAAAACATCCTCTCTCAAATGTGTTTAAAAAGTATTAGATTGGTATATTTATATATAACTAAGACTTTTTGATATGTAATTAAAAAATGATGAGCATTTCGACAAAGAGCGATAAAATTTATCGACAGTTTGACTCATTTTTGAAATTAAATAACATATCATTAATAAAATCTAACTTTAGTATATAGAGTTCGCCTTAACCGCACAATCTTTATTTTCAATTAAAATGGAGGAAACTGTTATGTTAATTAATGCTGCAGATTTTGGACTCAAAGGAGAAAGTAAATACAAGGATACTAAAGCAATTCAGAAGGCGTTAAACTATGCAAAGCACGGGGAACATACCGTATTTATACCTAAAGGCACTTACCATATTAGAAAAGCGCTAGTCATTTATGATTCTACGACGTTATTACTTGATGATGAAGCGGTACTTTTGCGCGTAGGTAAAGATGCATTACTAAAAAATGGAAAATCATATATTTTATACTATGGTTATTCGGGTAATAGTCATATCTATATTAAAGGTGGTACCTTCGATATGAATGGGGGAGATTATCCATATAATAATACTGCTATGAGTATAGGGCACGCAGAGGATATTCAACTAAATGGAGTGACATTTAAAAATATTGTAGGTGGCCACGCCCTAGACGCATGTGGCTTAAATGGATTACATATTACGAATTGTTCATTTGAAGGATTTCTTGATATTGATGGTGACCGTTCATTTTCTGAAGCGGTGCAACTAGACATTCAAGTCCCAGGCGCATTTCCTAAATTTGGCACAACAGATGGAACGATTACTAAGAATGTAGTTATAGAGAATTGTTATTTTGGTGACTCCGATAACCCGAAAATGAAAGCATGGAACCGAGCGATTGGTTCACACGCGAGCAGATATGACAGATTTTACGATAATATTCATATTAGAAATAACATATTTGACCAACTGAATGAATTTGCGTTAACACCTTTAAAATCTAAAAATACATTCATTACAAATAATGAATTTAGAATGTGTAATGGAGGAATACGCTTCCTTGGTGTTAAAGATGGAAAAAATGCGGCTGATCCTGTCACAGGACAAGTGATGGAAACGCAAGCAGGTGAGAACTTTAACGTCATCGGAAATATATTTATCGGAAAAATGGAAAGAGACGCAATTCATATCAGAAATTACAATAATGTTAAACATCACCAAGTATTTATTGCTGGTAATTATTTTGATGACGCCTCTCAAACGTTACATTTAGAAGATATTAAAGATCTTACGTTAAACCAAGAAGAACCATTTCTTCAAATAGAAAAAATCAATATAGAATAAAACGCACGCATATCTTTGAAGAATGAACAAAAAGGAAGAAAATAAAGAAGCTGGGACATAATTAATCGTCTCAGCTTTCTTTAACATATTGGCAGTAGATGTCTGAATTAAAAGTGCGCTTATATCAAGCTTCTTTTAATCCTAGCCATCCTTGCCGGCGGGGCCCCAACATAGAGAATTTCTTTTTAAGAAATTCTACAATCAATGAAAGTTGGGAGAGGGACAACGAAAATAATTTTGCTAAATTATATTTCTGTTCCACTCCCAACACTTATAAATTTATTGTTTTTTATTAAAAGAACCTATTAGTTTTACTTTAAAATCTAAAGTTTCTAAAATTGTAATAACTTTATTAATATCATGTGTGACAGGTGTATCTGCTTGAACGAAGAAACGGTACATACCTAGTTGCGTTTTTAATGGTCTTGATTCAATCCACGATAAATTAATGTTAAATAGTGCGAAGGTATTTAACACACTTGCCAGTAAACCTGGTTTATCATATTGTGGTGTAATTAAAAACATCGTTGTATTCGCATTTTTGTCGAAATGTGTATGATTTTTAACTATTAAAAAGCGAGTGACATTATGTGGGTAATCTTGAATATGTTTGTCTATGGGTTGATATCCATATGTCTCTCCGCTACCCAGCGGCGCAATCGCCCCTATACCTTTATCAATCTTATCCAAACTTTGAATCGTGCTGTCAGTATAATCATATAAAAAGTGATGCTGATGAATATAATTGGTTGTTTGGCTGATAGCTGGCGCAATCGAGTAAACCTTCTTTATGTCCTTCAAACTGTCTGTTCCATTACCGTACAATGCAAAATTGATGTCTAAGTGAATTTCTCCATGTGCATAAATTTGTTGTTGGGCTAATGAATCAGCAACGATATTAATAGTACCTTCAATTGAATTTTCTATAGGTACAATGCCTACAGATTGATCGTTACTAGACACTGCTTTAATGACCTCGTGAAGATTAGTTTTTGCTGAATATTCTATTTCATTTTCAGATATAAATTTTTGTGAAGCTAAATAAGAAAAAGTTCCCTTTGGACCTAGGTAATATAATCGCATGATGACACCTCTAAAAACTTAATGAAAAGGGCACTTCATAGGTTCATCTTTTTTGTAAAAGAAATTTGTTGAACGCATAGTATTATCATAACCATGATGATAATTTGATGTTAAAGTTGGTGACAATGGTGGTGCTAACCAAGACCATTTGCCAGTGACATGTCTATCATTTTTTTGTTCATTTCGCTCAAACATTTCGAATTGTTTTGAAGCGGTGAGATGATCGACGATTGAAACGCCTTCAGATTTATAAGAATGATAAACTGCATAATTTAATTCTACGAGTGCTCGATCCCTATTAAATGAATTATTTTTAAGTGTACCAAAATCAAAGGCTTCTGCAACTTTTTCTAATAAATTATATCGATAACTATCTGTGAAATTACGTACGCCTATTTCAGTAACCATGTACCATCCATTAAAAGGTGCAGTTCGATAGGTAATCCCACCAATTTTTAAGTCCATATTTGAAATAATTGGGACAGCATACCATTTTAGACCTAATTCTGCTAATTTTGGATATTGGTCATGCCAAATTGGGACCTCTTTAATGATGTGATTTGGGAATTCATGCCACTTAATGCTTCCATTCGATATTTGATAAATGAGTGGTAGAATATCGAAATTCGTGCCTTCGCCTTTCCAACCTAAATGTTGAGCTAAACGTGTGATTTCTTTTTCAGATGGATCTCCCGCGTTATCGTAACCTGCATATCGAATTAATTGGTTATTATAGATTTTGGGCGCATTTTGAGGTGAGAAAATTGTAATAAGTGGTTTGATTTTGCCACCATTAGTTGCGATATCGATATGACGATAAATTGCTTCTAAAAAGTTTTCTTCATTATCTATATCTCGTGCATCCTCTACATTTAATGAGTCCCAGAATAGTCTCCCAATGCAACGGTTAGAATTTCTCCATGCTAGCTTTGCTCCATAAGATAGCTCTTCATAAGTATGTGTATAACTTCCTGTACGTCTGATTTCATTCTCAATTTCATTTAATCTCTCTGCTATTTTACTTGAATCATAATTAAGTTCGGTATACATAGTTTGAATAAATGATCTAGCTTCATCTAATAACATTTAAAAACACCTCACACGTATTATAATCGAGGTTTTAAAAATACTCAGTTAAAATATTCAATTGTCATGAATTTGTCGTATAGAATGATTTTGTAAATGATTAAATCTAAACTATTAAAAGATTCAGATTAATCAAGTAACTCATTTACCTACAGTATGTGAATTATGATAAACTAATTGTAAATGAATCGGTCGATTGGAGAGATAAGTGTGTATCAATTTAAAGACGACAGCTTAATGTTACAGAACGACTTATATCAAATTAATATGGCAGAAAGTTATTGGAATGATGGCATTCACGAAAGAATTGCTATTTTTGACTTATATTTTAGAAGTATGCCTTTTAATAGTGGGTATGCGGTTTTTAATGGGTTAAAACGTGTAATTGATTTTATAGAGAACTTCGGATTTTCCGATAGTGATATAGCGTATTTGAAAACAATAGGCTACAAGGATGACTTTTTAGAATACTTGAGAGAACTCAAGTTCACAGGTAATATTCGCTCAATGCAAGAGGGTGAATTATGCTTTGGTAATGAACCGTTAATTAGAGTTGAAGCGCCTTTGATTCAAGCGCAACTAATAGAAACGATTTTACTTAATATCATTAATTTCCATACGTTAATTGCGACCAAAGCAAGTAGAATACGTCAAATTGCAATGAATGATACTTTGATGGAATTCGGTACTAGAAGAGGTCAAGAAGTTGACGCTGCATTATGGGGCGCAAGAGCAGCTTTTATTGGTGGTTTCGATTCAACGAGTAATGTACGTGCAGGTAAATTGTTTGATATTCCAGTTTCTGGAACACATGCGCATGCATTAGTGCAAACGTATGGTGATGAATATATAGCTTTTAAAAAATATGCAGAACGACATAAAAATTGCGTCTTTTTAGTCGATACTTTCCATACTCTTAAATCAGGTGTACCTACAGCTATTAAAGTTGCGAAAGAGTTGGGAGATAAAATCAACTTTATAGGAATTAGATTAGACTCAGGTGATATTGCATACTTATCTAAAGAAGCTAGACGAATGCTAGATGAAGCAGGCTTTACTGATGCGAAAATTATTGCTTCAAACGATTTAGATGAACAAACAATCACAAGTTTAAAAGCGCAAGGCGCAAAGGTTGACGCATGGGGCGTCGGAACGAAACTCATTACTGGTTTCGATCAACCTGCTCTTGGAGCTGTTTATAAATTGGCAGCTATTGAAACAGAAGATGGTACGTTTAGTGATCGAATTAAGTTATCTAATAATGCGGAAAAGGTCACAACACCAGGTAAAAAGAACGTTTATCGTATTATCAACAAAAAAACGGGTAAGGCGGAAGGTGACTATATTACACTTGACGGGGAAGACCCTACAGCTGAGAAACCACTTAAATTATTCCATCCTGTTCATACCTATAAAATGAAATTTATTAAGTCTTTTGAAGCAAAAGATTTACATCATACGATTTTTGATAATGGCAAACTTGTATATCAACTTCCAAGCGAACGTGAAGCTCAAACTTATTTAATGCAAGGTTTAAACACACTTTGGGATGAAAATAAACGTTATTTAAATCCACAGGAATATCCTGTTGATTTAAGTGCAAAATGTTGGGAAAACAAACACAAACGCATTTTTGAAGTGGCTGAACATGTTAAGGAAATGGAGGAAGAAAATGAGTAAGTTACAAGATATTGTAGTTAAAGAAATGAAAGTAAAAAAACAAATTGATAGCGAAAAAGAAATCAATGAAATCAAACATTTTATAAAATCGTATGTTCAATCACATTCATTTATTAAATCATTAGTACTCGGTATTTCTGGAGGACAAGATTCAACGTTAACAGGTAAGTTAGTGCAATTAGCGGTGAATGAATTACGAGAAGAAGGTCGAGAATGTAAATTCATCGCAGTTAAACTACCTTATGGTATTCAAAAAGATGCCGACGAGGTGGAAGATGCACTTAAATTTATTGAGCCTGATGAAATCATTACGGTCAATATTAAACCTGCTGTAGATCAAAGTGTTCAATCTTTAAAAGAAGCGGGGATAGCCCTCACTGATTTCCAAAGAGGCAATGAAAAAGCTAGAGAGCGCATGAAAGTTCAATTTTCTATTGCTTCTAATCAAAGCGGTATCGTCGTAGGAACGGATCATTCTGCCGAAAATATTACAGGTTTCTATACTAAATATGGTGATGGTGCAGCTGATATTGCGCCTATTTTCGGTTTAGATAAAAGACAAGGTAAACAGTTACTTGAATATTTGAAAGCACCAAAACATTTATATGAAAAAGTGCCTACAGCAGATTTAGAGGATGATAAACCTCAACTACCTGATGAAGAAGCGCTTGGTGTGACATATGATCAAATTGATGATTACTTAGAAGGTAAAGAAATACCTGCTGAAGCACGCGAAACAATCGAAAAACATTATGTAAGAAATGCGCATAAACGTGAGCTTGCTTATACAAGATATACATGGCCTAAAAATTAATAATGATTAATACGTAAAAATTTAAGTGACAAATCGATGCATGACTGATAAAATGATTTGGATTTAATTGTAAGAAAAGAGGAATAATATGTCAGCAATTGCTCACAATCCATGGTTAATGGTCTTTGCTATATTTGTAATCAACGTATGTTATGTCACATTTTTAACAATGAGAACGATATTAACGTTAAAAGGTTATCGATATATTGCTGCTGCAGTGAGTTTCCTTGAAGTTCTCGTATATGTGGTTGGTTTAGGTTTAGTTATGTCTAGTTTAGATCAAATTCAAAATATTTTCGCATATGCATTAGGATTTTCAGTGGGAATCATCGTCGGTATGAAAATCGAAGAAAAATTGGCATTAGGTTATACCGTTGTCAATGTAACATCTTCAGAATATGAATTGGACTTACCAAATGAATTGAGAAATCTTGGTTATGGAGTTACACACTATGAAGCATTTGGTCGTGATGGCAGTCGAATGGTGATGCAAATCTTAACCCCTCGTAAATACGAACTTAAGCTTATGGATACAATCAAAAATTTAGATCCTAAAGCGTTTATTATTGCATATGAACCTAGAAATATTCATGGTGGATTCTGGGTTAAAGGTGTACGTAGACGTAAACTTAAAGCTTATGAACCAGAACACCTTGATGTAGTAGTAGAATACGAAGAACAAGAAAGTGCAAGGTCAAATGAGCAAAAAATTTAAAGTAGAAGATAATGAGACCATTTCAGACTGCTTAAATCGAATGCGAAATGAAGGGTTTATGCCAACGCGTAGAATGGAGAAACCAGTCTATAAAGAGAATAAGGACGGAAGTATTGAAGTCCTTAGACAAGAAATTATTTTTGTAGGTAAACCAATCAAGTAACAAGTTATAAAATTTCATATATAAATATGTTCTAAGAGTAGGATATCGAAATGATACTAAAGTAGAATTTCTATCCTACTCTTTCTTATAGTTAATTGAGTTTCTAAGGTAATTACAATAAAATAGGCATATAAAGAAAAAAGATTTATACATTTTGAAACAGTTCTGTTAAACTAAAGACGAAAGCTTAAACACGAACTTTTAGATCAAAAAATAATTTAATGTACAGGTTTTAATTCTACAATAATACATATGATTGGAGTTTATAAAGAATGATTGAACGCTATTCAAGAGAAGAAATGTCTAATATTTGGACGGATCAAAATCGCTATGAAGCTTGGTTAGAGGTAGAAATATTAGCATGTGAAGCATGGAGCGAATTAGGTTATATTCCTAAAGAAGATGTCCAAAAAATTCGTGAAAATGCTAAAGTTGATGTAGCACGTGCAAAAGAAATTGAATTAGAAACACGTCATGACGTCGTTGCATTTACTAGACAAGTTTCTGAAACATTAGGTGAAGAAAGAAAATGGGTCCACTATGGTCTTACATCAACTGATGTGGTAGATACTGCATTAAGCTTCGTAGTTAAACAAGCGAATGAAATCATTGAAAAAGACTTAGAAAG
The DNA here is from genome assembly GCF_002902725.1 of Staphylococcus caprae. Classification (GTDB taxonomy): domain Bacteria; phylum Bacillota; class Bacilli; order Staphylococcales; family Staphylococcaceae; genus Staphylococcus; species Staphylococcus caprae. The sequence goes on along the minus strand of NZ_PPRT01000048.1, from coordinate 9,482 downwards.
ATTTATTGATGTATTAGCAGAAAAAGCTAAGAATTATAAATATACGCTTATGATGGGACGTACACATGGTGTTCACGCTGAACCAACTACATTTGGTGTGAAAATGGCATTATGGTACACAGAAATGAAACGTAACCTTAAACGTTTCAAGGAAGTACGTAAAGAAATTGAAGTAGGTAAAATGAGTGGCGCAGTTGGTACATTTGCGAATATTCCTCCAGAAATTGAAGCATATGTTTGTAAACATCTAGGTATTGATACTGCTCCTGTATCAACTCAAACATTGCAAAGAGATCGCCATGCATATTATATTGCGACGCTAGCATTGATTGCGACTTCTTTAGAAAAGTTTGCAGTAGAAATTCGTAATCTACAAAAAACTGAAACACGTGAAGTAGAAGAAGCATTTGCTAAAGGTCAAAAAGGTTCATCTGCAATGCCGCATAAACGTAATCCAATTGGTTCTGAGAATATTACTGGAATATCTCGCGTTATTCGTGGCTATATTACTACAGCTTATGAAAATGTTCCTTTATGGCATGAACGCGATATTTCTCATTCTTCAGCTGAACGTATTATGTTACCAGATGTAACCATAGCGCTTGATTATGCATTGAATCGTTTTACTAATATTGTAGATCGCTTAACGGTCTTTGAAGATAATATGCGAAATAATATTGATAAAACATTTGGTTTAATCTTCTCACAACGTGTATTATTAGCGCTAATTAATAAAGGCATGGTTCGTGAAGAGGCGTATGATAAGGTTCAACCTAAAGCAATGGAATCTTGGGAAACTAAGACGCCATTCAGAGAATTGATTGAACAAGACGAAACAATTACTAATGTTTTAACAGCAGAAGAATTAGACGAATGTTTCAATCCAGAACATCACCTTAATCAAGTCGACACAATATTTGAACGTGCAGGTTTAGAATAAAAATCTTAAATATCATGTTAGAAAAGCGGTTAAATTCCTATACTTTTTTCATTGAAACTACTACACTTTAACTGATTAGTACGTTAAAATGATGAAAGAAAACGTGTATAGGGGTTGTTCGAGATGCAAATTGAAAAATTACGTGGTCAAGCATTAGATGAATTATTTGATGCGATCCTAGCGCTAGAAAATAGAGAAGAATGTTATCAGTTTTTCGATGATTTATGCACTGTCAATGAAATACAGTCATTATCTCAGAGGCTTCAAGTTGCTAAAATGATTAAACAAGGTTATACGTATGCAACAATTGAAGACGAATCTGGAGCATCAACTGCAACAATTTCTAGAGTGAAACGATCATTACAATGGGGTAACGATGCGTACACTATGATTTTAGATAGACTTAATATCGAAACACAGTCATAAGACAATGTTGATTTAAATTTGATTTACAGTCTGACGCTGACTCGTTTTAATGTTTTAATTTTTATAAAATAATAGGAGCTAAGGCTTTGAAAAGTGTTTAATCATTTTTCGAAGCCTTTTATATTTGAAAATAAAAGTTAGCAATGATGATTAGTTTAAAAGGAAAATGATTGATTAAATTCTCTACAAATTCAAAATTAGACACGCACCATAGTAAATAAAGTTATTACTTAAATAATGTATTATTTTCATATTTACTCTTTAGAACTTAGTACTTAAAAATGCTATAATTTAGGGTATGTTAATTAAAGGAGTTACGAAAAATGTATGACATAAAAAAATGGCAACATATATTTAAATTAGATCCTGCTAAGTCTATTTCTGATGATGATTTAGAGGCAATATGTATGTCTAATACAGATGCAATTATAATTGGTGGTACTGATAATGTAACTGAAGACAATGTCATCCATTTAATGAGTAGAGTAAGACGTTATCCATTACCACTTGCATTAGAAGTCTCAAATGTTGAAAGTGTCATGCCCGGGTTTGACTTTTACTTTATACCGACAGTGATGAATAGCAACGATACGAGATTCCACAACGGTATTTTGCTAGAGGCACTGAAACAATATGGACATGTGATCAACTTTGAAGAAGTAGTATTTGAAGGATACTTAGTATTAAATTCAAATAGTAAAGTAGCTCAAAGTACCAATGCCAATACGACACTTGATATGGAAGATGTTGAAGCATATGCGCAAATGGCTAATGAACTCTATCATTTCCCAGTAATGTACATAGAATATAGTGGGGAGTACGGTGATATTGATAAAGTCAAAGCCGTATCTAACATGCTTACAGAAACGCAACTTTTCTACGGTGGAGGCATCTCAAGTTTAGGACAAGCACAAGAGATGGCTGATATTGCCGATACGATTATCGTAGGAAATATCATATATACAGATATTAAAAAAGCGCTAAAAACAGTAAAAATAAAGGAGTCTAATTAATGAATTCGCTAGTCAAGAATATGAATACCGAACAAAGTGAAGCCGTAAGAACGACTGAAGGGCCACTACTAATAATGGCAGGTGCGGGATCAGGAAAAACACGTGTATTAACACATCGCATCGCTTATTTATTAGATGAAAAAGATGTCTCTCCTTACAACATTTTAGCGATTACTTTTACTAATAAAGCTGCTAAAGAGATGAAACAACGTGTTGAACAACTTGTTGGTGAAGAAGCCCAAGTCATTTGGATGTCAACGTTTCACTCCATGTGCGTAAGAATATTAAGAAGAGATGCGGATAGAATTGGCATAGAAAGAAATTTCACGATTATTGATCCTACTGACCAAAAATCTGTCATTAAAGATGTTTTGAAAAATGAAAATATTGATAGCAAGCGCTTTGAACCTAGAATGTTTATTGGCGCAATTAGTAATTTAAAAAATGAATTAAAAACACCTGACGATGCTCAAAAAGAAGCAAATGATTTTCATTCACAAATGGTAGCGACAGTTTATAAAGGGTACCAAAGACAACTGTCTCGTAACGAAGCATTAGACTTTGACGATTTAATTATGACTACTATCAATTTATTTGAACGTGTGCCTGATGCTCTAGAATATTATCAAAATAAATTCCAATACATTCACGTAGACGAATATCAAGATACAAACAAAGCGCAATATACTTTAGTGAAATTACTTGCTAGTAAATTTAAAAATTTATGTGTCGTAGGGGATTCTGACCAATCGATATATGGTTGGCGTGGCGCTGATATTCAAAATATTTTATCCTTCGAGGAAGATTATCCAGAAGCGAAAACCATTTTCCTAGAACAAAATTATCGTTCAACTAAAAATATTCTCAATGCTGCAAATGAAGTCATTAAAAATAACTCAGAACGTAAGCCAAAAGGTTTATGGACTGCCAATACCGGCGGAGATAAAATTCAATACTATGAAGCAATGACTGAACGCGATGAAGCGGAATACGTTGTTAGGGAAATTATGAAGCATCAACGTAATGGTAAGAAATATCGTGATATGGCTATTCTTTATAGAACAAATGCACAATCACGTGTGTTAGAAGAAACATTCATGAAATCGAACATCCCATATACGATGGTTGGTGGCCAAAAGTTCTATGATCGTAAAGAGATTAAAGACTTGCTAAGCTATTTACGAGTAATTGCTAATAGCAATGATGACATTAGTTTACAACGAATTATTAATGTGCCAAAAAGAGGTATCGGACCTTCTTCAGTGGAAAAAATTCAAACCTATGCTGTTCAAAATCAAATTAGTATGTTTGATGCACTTGGTGAGGTTGATTTTATTGGATTATCTAAAAAGGTCACTCAAGAATGTATCAATTTTTATGAAACCATCACTAATTTAATTAAAGAACAAGAGTTTCTTGAAATAAGTGACATTGTAGATGAAGTATTACAAAAATCTGGATATCGTAACATGCTTGAGAGAGAACAAACACTAGAATCTCGTAGTCGCCTAGAAAACTTAGATGAATTTATGTCAGTACCAAAAGATTACGAAGAAAATACACCTTTAGAAGAACAATCATTAATTAACTTTTTAACTGATTTATCATTGGTTGCCGATATAGATGAAGTGGATACGCAAAGCGGTGTAACGCTCATGACAATGCACTCAGCTAAAGGTTTAGAATTCCCAATTGTCTTCATTATGGGTATGGAAGAATCACTGTTTCCTCATATTCGTGCAATCAAAAGTGATGATGATCACGAGATGGAAGAGGAACGTCGAATTTGTTATGTAGCAATTACGCGTGCAGAGGAACTTTTATACATTACGAATGCTACGACAAGAATGTTGTTCGGACGTTCTCAATCAAATATGCCTTCACGATTCTTAAGGGAAATTCCTGAAGACTTACTTGAAAGTCATACTGGAACGAAACGTCAAACCATTTCACAGGCTAAACCACAACAGAAACGTGGATTTAGTAAACGCACAACGTCACCTAAGAAACAAGTTTCTTCTTCTGATTGGAAAGTTGGAGATAAGGTTACACATAAAGCATGGGGCGAAGGTATGGTGAGTAATGTCAATGAGAAAAATGGTTCAGTAGAGCTAGATATTATCTTTAAATCTGAAGGACCTAAACGTCTACTTGCACAATTTGCGCCAATAGAGAAGAAGGAGGATTAATGGGGGATGGAAGATTTACAACGTCGCGTTAATGAATTACATGACTTATTAAATCAGTATAGTTATGAATATTATGTACAAGATAATCCGTCTGTACCAGACAGTGAATACGATAAACTATTACATGAACTTATAGATATTGAATCAAAACATCCTGAGTATAAAACTGCAGATTCACCTACCGTTAGAGTAGGTGGAGAAGCTCAGTCCTCGTTTGAAAAGGTAAATCACGATACACCTATGCTAAGTTTAGGCAATGCTTTTAATGAGGAAGATTTAAGAAAGTTCGACCAACGTATTAGGGAAAATATTGGTAACGTCGAATATATGTGTGAACTTAAGATTGATGGTTTAGCTGTTTCACTTAAATATCAAGACGGTAAATTTGTTCAAGGACTAACGCGTGGTGATGGTACGACAGGTGAAGACATTACTGAAAATTTAAGAACCATACATGCGATTCCATTAAAAATAAAAGAACCACTCAATTTTGAAGTACGTGGTGAGGCTTATATGCCGCGACGTTCATTTATGAATTTGAATAAGCAGAAAGAAGAGAATGGTGAACAACCTTTTGCAAACCCTAGAAATGCAGCAGCAGGTTCTCTAAGACAACTCGACTCTAAATTGGCAGCGAAAAGAAAACTAAGTGTGTTCTTATATAGTGTAAATGACTTTACCGATTTTAATGCTACGACCCAAAGTGGTGCATTGAACGAACTTGATCAACTAGGATTTAAAACGAATCAGGAGAGAGAACGTGTTTCAGATATTGAAGGCGTTCTTAAATACATTGAGAAATGGACCGATAAAAGAGAATCACTTTCTTACGATATTGATGGGATTGTAATTAAAGTCAATGATTTAGATCAACAAGAAGAAATGGGTTACACACAGAAATCACCAAGATGGGCGATTGCGTATAAATTCCCAGCTGAAGAGGTGGTTACTAAATTATTAGATATTGAATTAAGTATTGGACGCACAGGTGTTGTTACGCCTACAGCTATATTGGAACCAGTCAGAGTAGCTGGTACGACAGTTTCAAGAGCGTCTTTACACAACGAAGATTTGATACATGAACGAGATATACGTATTGGTGATAGCGTCGTCGTTAAAAAAGCAGGTGACATCATACCTGAAGTAGTTAAAAGTATTCTAGATAGACGTCCAGACGATGCAGAAACGTACCATATGCCGACACATTGTCCAAGTTGCGGTCACGAGTTAGTTCGCATTGAAGGCGAAGTCGCGTTACGTTGTATTAACCCTAAATGCCAAGCACAGCTCATTGAAGGTCTTATTCATTTTGTTTCAAGACAAGCGATGAACATTGATGGTTTAGGTACAAAAATCATTCAACAATTATATGAAAATGAGCTTATCAAAGATGTTGCTGATATATTTTATCTTCAAGAAGAGGATTTACTTCCATTAGAACGTATGGGAACTAAAAAAGTCGAGAATTTATTAGCTGCAATTGAAAAGGCTAAAGATAATTCATTCGAACATTTACTATTTGGGCTAGGAATTAGACATCTCGGTGTGAAAGCGAGCCAAGTATTAGCTGAGAAGTATGAAACGATGGATCGCTTATTAGAAGTCACTGAAGCTGAATTGGTTGAAATTCATGATATTGGCGATAAACTTGCACAATCTGTTGTTACGTATCTTAAAAATGAAGATATTCGTGCTTTAATTCAAAAATTAAAAGACAAAAATGTTAATATGAGTTATAAAGGAATTAAAACAACAGAGATTGAAGGACATCCAGAATTTAGCGGTAAAACAATTGTACTAACAGGAAAATTAGAACAAATGACTAGAAGTGAAGCATCACAATGGCTAGAAATGCAAGGCGCTAAAGTAACAAACAGTGTAACTAAGAGTACGGATATCGTCATTGCAGGTGCCGATGCGGGTTCTAAATTAACCAAAGCTGAGAAGTTTGGTACGGAAATCTGGACAGAGGAAGAATTTGCTAACAAACAAAAAGAATTAAATAATTAGAGGAGTACGTCGATGAAGCGAACACTTATATTACTCATTTCGACAATATTTTTATTAGCTGCTTGTAATAATGGACAAAAAGATAATCAATCAAACAAAGATCAAAGTGAGAGTAAAGATAGTAAAAATTCAAACCAAGTTAAACAAATTGCAACTGACAAAAATGTTCAAGGTGATAATTACAGAACGATTTTACCTTTTAAGGAAAGTCAGGCTAGAGGTTTACTGCAAGATAATATGGCCAATAGCTATAACGGTGAAGACTTTGAAAGTGGCTTATTAGAGTTAAGTAAAGAAGTCTTTCCTACAAATAAATACCTTTATCAAGATGGACAGTATTTAGATAAGAAAACAATTAATGCTTATTTAGATCCGAAATATACGAAAAAAGAAATTGATAAAATGAGCGAAAAAGAGAAGAAAAGTAAAAAAGCTAATGAAAACTTAGGACTTAATCCTTCTCATAATGGTGAAACGAATCAGGAAAAAATTGCCGACAACTCACCAGCTTATCTATCAAATATTTTAGAACAAGATTTTTACGGTAATAGTGATTCAAAAGGTAAAAACATTAAAGGTATGACAATTGGTTTAGCTATGAATAGTGTTTATTATTATCAAAAAGAAAAAGATGGCGAGACTTATAGTAAAAATCTAAATGATAAAGACATAGAGAAACAAGGTAAACAAATGGCAAGTGAAATATTATCTCGATTACGTGAAAATAGTGATTTAAAAGATATTCCAATTCATTTTGCAATTTATAAACAGTCTGGACAAGACTCTATTTCACCAGGAGAATTCATTGCTGGAGCGACTGCAGACGATGGTCAAACAAAAATCAATGGATGGGATACGATAAAAGAGAAATCTGCTTTACTTCCATCCTCAACAGCAGAAGATTATAATGAAACACTGAATAATAATTTCAAACAATTTAACGATAACCTACAATCGTACTTCTCTAACTTTACACAAGCAGTAGGAAAGGTTAAATTTGTAAATAAAAAAGCGAAACAATTAACAGTAGACTTACCAATTGACTATTATGGTCAAGCGGAAACGATTGGTATTACACAATATGTTACTGAACAAGCTGAAAAATATTTTGATAACATTGATGAATATGAAATTCGTATCAAAGATGGTAATACACCTCGTGCGCTTATAAGTAAATCCAAAGATGACAAAGAACCTCAAGTTCACATCTATCATAATTAATACATGAAAAGGCGTCTTCGACTAAAATGAATAATCTAGTCGAAGACGCCTTTATATATATGAATATTAGGAAATAGTTATTCTTTTACAATTTGTTTTACTTTATTTAAATCATTCTCAACGAAAGCACCAGGTTTCTTAGTGAGTTTGCTTACAATATAAGTCACTAATACACTAATGATAAAACCAGGTATAATTTCATACATACCAAAAATTTCATTGATTGATGCAAGAGGTTTAATCCATGCTATCCAAATAATTACGACTAAAGCACCAGCGATCATACCGCTAATAGCACCAGCACGTGTAAGCCCCTTCCAATAAAGTGAATAGAGTACAAGCGGGCTAAAGGCTGCACCAAAACCTGCCCAAGCATTACCTACAAGGTTTAAAATTGTATCATTAGGTTGCCAAGCAATAGCGATAGCAACAATTGCTACAAGTAATACTGAAAGTCGTCCAATCATGACGAATTCTTTCTGATGCGTTGAAGCTTTATCTTCGCCACGAATCAATTTGTAAAAATCTTCTGTTAAAGAACTAGAAGTAACGAGTAATTGAGAAGAAATGGTACTCATAATAGCTGCTAAAATGGCTGCCAATAAGAATCCGCCTACAAGAGGGTGGAAAAGAATTTGACTCATAATGATAAATAATGTCTCTGGGTCTTCCATTTTGATATGCTTTTCAGAAATAAAAGCAATACCAGTTAAACCTACGCCTACTGCACCTAACAAACCAATTGCCATCCAACTAATACCTAATCGTCTTGCTTTAGGAAGTAATCGATGTGATTTAATAGACATAAAGCGTACGATAATATGTGGTTGACCGAAATATCCTAATCCCCAAGAGAATAATGAGATAATCCCTAATACAGTTGTACCTCTAAATAAATCTAAGTTGGTTGGTTTCATCTGTGCAACTTCACTAAACGTATCCCATCCGTTTAATTTCATTAAAGCAACGACAGGAACCATCACCATTGCAATAAGCATAATCACACCTTGAAAGAAGTCTGTGATAGATACGGCTAAATATCCTCCGAAGAAAGTGTAAAAAATGACTATCACTGCAACTAAAATTAATCCAAAGTGATAGTTAAGACCAAATGCACTTTCGAATAATTTCCCACCTGAAACAAATCCTGAGTGCGTATATAACGTAAAAAAGATCACAATAATCAATCCAGAGATAATCTTAATAATATTCTGTTTATCGTCTAATCTGTTCTTAAAGAAGTCAGGTAAAGTGATGGCATCTCCAGCAATTTCTGTGTATACACGTAACCTTGGTGCTACAACGAAATAGTTAATATATGCGCCTAATGTTAAGCCAATCGTAATCCATATAGCTGAAAGACCAGTGCTATAGACAGAACCTGGAAGCCCCATAATCATCCAACCACTCATATCTGAAGCACCTGCTGATAAAGCTGTAATATACGGACCAATATTACGTCCTCCAAGCATAAATTCACTTAAGTTACCTGTAGCTTGCTTATAACCATAGAAGCCGATAATTAGCAAAATAATAAAATAAACGGCAATCATTATATAGGTTTGCCAGTTTGCGTCGACTTGATTACTAAGTGTGGAACCTAATGTCAGCATCGTAAACACTCCCTTTATGTAGTTTTAATTTAGTTATATGTAATATTATACCTGTCTCTTATACACATCT
>NZ_PPRT01000047.1 GCF_002902725.1 Staphylococcus caprae | reverse complement strand
GATAGTCATCACGTTCCGCATTATACGTGACTTCTAATTTACGAACATAACCTTTCGTAATAGACTTAATCTTTTTACGCTCAATCATCTTTTTAAATGACTTATTATACTTTTGTATTTCACCTTCTAAATGCTCAGCTGTAACATTTGGTGTCGTAAGCGTCAAAAATATAAATGATTTTGACTCCTCTTGTTGAATATACTGCATCATCAACGACAGCCCTAACGCATCTTTACGTGCTTTACGCCACGCACACACCGGACAAAATCGATTTTTACATGGATTTGCTTTGTATAATTTTTTCTTATCTAATGTTTTATCAGCCACAAAATTCAAAAACGTATTACAGTTTTTAATCAAATCCATTTGCCCCTCTTTAACATGTCGATGAATAAATTTTTGAAATACTTGATTTCTTTGTTTTTTCTCAGTATACTTTTCCATATATTAAATCACTGTAAAAACAACTAAGTTGTATACAAAGTTTTATAACAAAAAAAGTTGCTTTTTCTCCTTTCATGTAAAGTTTTGGTTAGGTCACCATAAACTCTACTATACTAGGTACGAAAAAGCAACTTTTTTTGTGCCTGAAACCATATATGACAAGGGATTAAATGCTATCGTCCTAAATCGAAATAGTTACCCTTATTATCAAGATAAGAAAAGACTCGTTTCACTCGTCTTAAAAACGTAAAAAAAAGCACCTAAAATTAGGTGCTTTTTTGCTAAAACATTTATTTATCTTCTCGAAATACAAATAAATTTAAAAATAATAAAAATACCGGTGGAAATATAAAAAATAAGGATAAGAATCCAATAGTAAATGGCAGAGTTATACACGCTAACAAAATGCCAACAATCATTAGCAAAATAGTTTTACCTTTTTTTAATCGAAACAACTAGCAGCTGCTCCTACCATTCCAGAAGATACACCACCTATTACTCCACCAATAGCAGAACCAACTCCTACAGAAACTGGTGTTGCACCAATAGCTCCATATCCTGCACCACTAGCAGCTCCACCACCAGCGCCACCTAGTGCAGAACCGCCAGTACCTAAGGCACATTTTTTCCAATTAGTTTTGCGCTCAGCAGTTCCACTATCCTCAGATAATTTAACATCTCCCACTATGTTATTATCAACGATTTTATAACTAACGTTAGCTTGTTTATTATTTTTATTTTTAACTTTTACAGGTAATTTCTCAGACTTACCAGTATTTTTATCAACTATAGTGGCTTCGCCATCCTTAACTTTACCTTCAGCATATTTATTAGGCACAACTTTAAATTGTCCATCATTAATTTTAACAACTTTAACTTGAGCTTTAGTAGATTTTTCTTCTTGAGCATTTACACTATTAACGTGATAGTCAGCTATTCCAACGCTTGAAGTAAATAATAATCCTGTAACAGATAGTGAAGCTAATAGTTTTTTATACATTAAGTAGACCCCTTTCAAAATGTAAACAGACCCTTATTAAACATCCCCACACACACTTTATCATAATATCGCTTTATTCCAATTCCTTTATTGACGTTGAGCCTCCGAACCCTTAACAATCCCTAAACTTGTCGAATCGTCGGCTTAATAGCTCACGCTATGCCGACATTCGTCTCCAAGTTTAGTTAAGGGTTCTTCTCAACATCAATAAATTTTCTCGGCATAAATGCTCTGTTATAATTGAATCAGTGGTCTTTCTCTAATTATCATTAATTCCTTTCTTTTTTTCCGTTTTAAAAGCCACATTCTTTTGTGGCTTTTTTTAATGTCTTTTTAGTACTATTTTTTAAAACGCTTCTAAAAACACCCTCTCTTTTCTTCTGAGAAGTTATAAAATTTTAGAAACTCGAATATTTTTTAGAACAACCTCGAAAAAATAATTTCAAAATCTGAAATAAAATCACAAAATATTTTCAAACTTCGACGAAAAAATTTAGAAACGTGACTCAAAAATTTTAAAAGCTCTAAAAAATTTTTTGAGTCATTTCAAAAAAATAATTCAAAAACTCAAAACGAAATCTAAAATTTTTCCAAAGATCGACTCAAAAAAAATTAACACCTGAAAAAATTTTTAGACCAACTTCAAAAAATAATTTCCAAAATCGAAATGAAATCACAAAACTTTTTTCAAAGTTTCACGAAAAAATTTGAACACGTCTCCAAAAAAATTTTAAAATCTAAAAAATTTTCATCAAACACGGGTCAAAAAACACTAAAACTATCAGTTAATACTTCTAATTCATGGTGTATAATGACACTACAAACAAAGCAAAGAGCATAAGGGAAACGTGCACAAATTTGGTACGTTTCACGTACCAAGATTTGCTATAAGCATTGATTTGACAGTGTCAAATGGGTTTCCAAAATGATGCGCTAAAAAAGGGCCTTACGTACGCTAAACGTACTAAAAACGTACTCGAAACGTACCAATAAAAACGTACGTTTTTGGTACGTTTTTTGATTTTGCTAAGTAAAGAACATCCAAATTTTTTTAAGACTCTACAAAAATTTTTGAACATGCACTCAAAAAAATTCCAAAGCTAAAAAAATTTTTAGAGCAACTTCAAAAAAATTATTTCAAAAGTCGAAACAGAATTAAAAAATTATTTTCAGAGTTCGACAAAATTTTTTTCAACATGAGCTAAAAAAATTTTAACGCCTGAAAATTTTTTAGACCAACTTCGAAAAATAATTTTAAAAGTTAAAAAGAAATCTAAAATTTAAAGTCGTGAATAAAAATAAAAAAACGCTCACTCTTTTTTGAGTCAGCGTTTTATTTTTTATATGTCTGCTTCAATTTCATTTATCATTTTTTGATTCACTTCTCGTTTTTCTT
>NZ_PPRT01000046.1 GCF_002902725.1 Staphylococcus caprae | reverse complement strand
CGTGAGCATCGTGACTTGCAAAAGCGAAAGTAGCGATTCCGGCAGTTGCGATTGTAGCTGTAGCGATTTTTTTCATTGATAAATATCCTCCTGAGAATTAAATTATAATTTTTTATTTAATAGTTATGTAACCAGTAGGTTACTCATTTTTTATTTCGTTCTCTTAACGACAAGCAATACTTTAACAGAAAAAAGTACGTTTGTGTGCCTTGTTAACGTTTTGTAATTTTTTGCTAATATTGTTACAATATTGTTTATTTTACTCATCAATTGTCTTTAAAGAGATAAGTTTGATTAAGTTAAAAAAATCACATTTTAATTGTTATCTTCTTGTAAACAATTATTACTTAAAATAAAAGAAATGAAGTTCACTCGAATGTCAGTTCGAGGAATAAACAAGGTTAAAAGAGAACTTAGAATTGTATTAATTGCACTTAATATAAGAAAAATAGTAACTCAACGAGCTAAAAATAATCAAATATCCAATGAAAAAGGCAATTTCTATATTATTTCAATAGAAATTGCCTTCCTTACACTTTTCCAAGGTCTTTATGTCTCAGAGCCTTCCTACGATTAGTCAAGTACTTATAATTAAAATAAGCAATACTTAACTAAATCGTTCAATTTTAATTTTTTGAATAAGGTGTTAAACTATATTTGATTGTATGATTGGCTAATGTGGGGACATTTGATAATCGTATAATCGATGATTCATTATTAAATAGTGAATCGTTTTTAATAGTCAATTGATACAAGCGACTACAGCGGTCTTATGAGCTTTCTCATGAGACTGCTCTTTTAATTTATAGTAGTAGTCGACAATGTGATTATCATATCGATGTTGCCCACGTAGGATGTTCATTACAATAAGATACAATAGTCGTCTCGCATTTTTATTTCCTCGTTTATTAATTTTGTTCTTGTAATGTGTTGCTCCTGATTGATATCAATCCCTACATAAGCATTTAATTGTTTAATTGTTTATTCGTTTTAAATCTAGTTATGTCACCCAGTTCGCCGATAATCATGGTAGCTGTAATCTCACCAACTCCAGGAATTGAATGAATAATTTCAAAGCAATCAAGTTGTTTTGCTAATTGAACCATCTCATCATCTAATTTTTCATTAATATTATTGATGATTTAATTTGTTGAATGAGAAGTTGAGCTTTTTCTACTAAAAATGAGTTCACTCCTACATTAGGATAGCTTTCTTGTGCAAGTTTGATTAATTTTTTTGCGTATTTTTCAGCTTTTAGTAATGATAATCCTTTATCTGTTGAATTCAAAATGAGTGTAATCAATGTATCTAGATTATACTCAACGACATGCTTCGCATGTGGAAATGCTTCAGCTATATTAAGTGCTATCATTGAATAACGGTTTTCAAATAATTTCTCTAGCCCTGGAAATGTTTGATGTAAGACTTCAATCATTTCTACTTTTAAACGATTTTGGTTATTTTCGATTTCAAGATGAAATCGAGCACGTTCCCGTAATTCAATGAAAATACCTGAATTAACTGTTTGAGATTTAGAAGCTGAAACATAAGGTGCTAAACGTACTAATTTGTGTGGGTCTGCTTGATCTGTTTTCCAAGATCTTAAAGAAGACGTTTTAAATTTTACTTCTAAAGGGTTCATTTCAACATAGTCAATTTTGTTAATCCGACAAAAGTGAGCCATACCCCTAGAATAGATGCCTGTCGATTCAAAAATAAATCGACATTGATCAAAGTGACTCAGATATTTTAATAGATAGTTATAACCATTTTGATTATTTTGAATGGTAAATTCCTTTTGGAATTTTTCATTTTTATAATGTGCAACTGCACTACTTTTCTTACTAATATCAATACCAAAATAGTCGATTGTGAATGCCTCCTTTAATATTTTTTTGAGAAGCATGAACTTTACTTAACCTTTTTCATTTCACTTTCCTTTACACGGCTTCAAGAGCCCAACATACTACAAACGAATTTCAAAAGGCGAGAGTAAAGCTGACTAGTTTAATATACGGGTTTAAAACCCAAGAGGCCGAACAATCTACTTCTCTCTCCAACTATAAAAAATAGCCGTGAAGAAATCTATAACGATAGATTTTTTCACAGCTAATCTTAGTATGTTTAATCTCTATGATAACTGTCACGGAAAAGATAGTAAAGAAGCATATTTATAACAATATATAGCATTATAAATATTTTGTTAAAATTGTAAATATTAAGTGTAACATATTGAATTATAGTTAAAATATCGAACAGAATAATATGAACTACAATAATGAAATGTAATTGCATAATGCATTATAATTAGAGTTGTTAGCTATTCATCCAAAAAAATATTTTTAATAATATGTAATGAAAATGAAATATTATTAGTATAGACTTTTTATTTAAAAGGTGAAACAATATAAAAGTATTATAATTTATATTGAAAAGGGGATTTGAAAATTATGAAAAATTGCTTTGATAATGCGAAGAAATATTCTGTTAGAAAGTTTTCTATTGGTGTTGCATCGATTATAGTTGGGAGTATAGTTTATTTGGGAACGTCGAATGAAGCATTTGCAAGTGAAAATAGTTCTAATATGTCTGTCTCAACTCAAACGGCTCAAACTTCCGACTCTTTAGAAAACAATTCTAAATCAATTGAAGAAGCAACACCTAAACAAAATAAAGAAGTCGCAGAAGAGGCATCGAAACCACAAGAACAAACAGGGGTTGCGAAAGAAGAAGCAAAACCACAAGAACAAACAGAGGTTGCAAAAGAAGAGGCATCGAAACCACAAGAACAAACAGAGGTTGCAAAAGAAGAAGCGAAACCACAAGAACAAACAGAGGTTGCAAAAGAAGAGGCATCGAAACCACAAGAACAATTAGAAGTTACAAATAAAAAAGAAACAAAATCCAAAAATAAATTAGAGGATAAGGATTCATTATCAAATGGTCAACAAATTAACCATGTACATAATCCATTAAAACGTACTAAAACTTTAAACATGCAAAAAAGCTCTAATAAAACCGCTACCTTAAAAAATAAAACTAAATCAATTACTACATATACTAAAAAGGCTACAAAAAATTATGTTGTGAAAAGTGGAGATACTTTAAGTGGAATTGCCGTTAAATTTAAAACTACAGTAAAAGAATTACAATCGTTAAATAAAATAGCGAATGCTGATGCAATTCAAATTGGACAAGTAATAAAAGTACCAGTTGATTCGTCTTCTAAACCAAGTAAACCTAGTGGTAGTACTTCTGGTATTATGAAATATCTTAAAACTTTAGAAGGAAAGGGATGGGATTTTGATAACCAATACGGTTGGCAATGTTTTGACTTAGTTAATTTTTATTGGAACAAATTATATGGACACGGATTAAAAGGTGTTGGAGCAAAAGATATACCTAATGTTAATAATTTTAGTGGAGAAGCTAAAGTTTATAAGAATACACCATCATTTAAAGCTCAACCTGGTGATTTAGCAGTATTTGGTAGTAATTATGGAGAAGGTTATGGTCATGTGTCTATTGTTACGAATGGTAACTATGACGGGAAATTAATGCAATTCGAGAGTTTAGATCAAAATTGGAGAGGAGGAGGATCAAATAAAACTGAAGTTGCTCATAGAGTAGTTCATGCATATGAATCGAATATGTATTTTATTAGACCATATAAAAAATTATAAACAATTAAATAGTAATGAATAAACAAGAAGATTTCAGCTCAAAATCAGCTGGAATCTTTTTTTTTATGCAATTTTTTAATTGTGTTGAATAAAGTAACTTAAACGTTTCATGCCTTATATCGAAGGGAATATAAACGAATAACTATCAATCGGTTTCTGTATCTTTTAAAGAAAGCTGTGAAATGATGAAGAACATTAAAAAGTTAGCTTACTTAGTGATTTTACATAGTGCTTTCTGGTTTTCAGTTCAGATGAGTATCGCACAATTGGGTACTCGTATACCATTACGCTTCTTTGATAAGAATGCGCACTTTTTTCGTCCTTTTCAATGGGAAAAAGGTGGTCAAATTTGGGGCGATACACTCCAAATAAGTAAGTGGAAAAAATTGATCCCTGAAGGTACAAAACTCAATAGTGCGATTTATGATAAAAGTGATTTAACTAATAATATAGAAGAAACGCGTCATTTATTATTGGAAATGAGAAGAGCCGAATTGGTTCATTGGTTATCAATGGTTCCTCTGATTGTGTTCATTAAGACACCTAAATACATAAAATATATCAATCTGTTGTATGTCGTATTTAGTCATGTACCTATCATTATTGTTCAGAGATATAATCGACCGAGAATTGAACGATTCATTCGTTTAGTTGAAAAGCGAGGGAAGAAATGATGACAAAGTCAGTTATTGTTATAGGTGGCGGATTAGGTGGTATAGCTGCTGCAATACGAATGGCTCAAAGTGGTTTCAACGTGAAATTATTTGAACAAAATAATCATATTGGTGGTAAAGTCAATCGCTTAGATGAAAGTGGGTTTGGTTTCGATTTAGGACCGTCGATATTAACGATGCCTTATATCTTTGAGAAATTATTTAATTACAGTGATAAAAAGATGTCAGATTATGTCGAAATTGAACGTTTACCATTGCAGTGGAGAAATTTCTTTCCAAATGGTGAAACGATTGATCTATATGAAAATAATGAAGCTACAGTATTAAACAACGTGCAATTGAATGAGAAAGATAAAGCAGAACTTGATCGATATTTTAAATACACTGAACGTATTCATCGTTTTACGGAAAAGGGGTACTTTAATCAAGGTCTTGATACATTACCTGAAATATTAAAATATCATGGACCATTGAAAGCGTTACATGGTTTTGATTACTTTTCAACGATGCAACAGGCCATTCATCGATATATTTCAAATCCGAGATTAAGGGAAATACTGGGTTACTTCATTAAATACGTAGGTTCATCATCCTATGATGCACCAGCAGTGCTTTCAATGTTATTCCATATGCAACAAGAACAAGGATTATGGTATGTCAAAGGAGGCATACACCACTTGGCTCAAGCATTAGAGCAACTTGCGATTGAAGAAGGCGTAGAGCTTCATACGGGAATATCTGTGAACAATATTAAAACGTATCATCATAATGTCACTGGTGTACGTCTTGCTAATGGTGACATCGTTGAGGCTGATTACATTATTTCGAATATGGAAGTCATTCCGACATACAAATATTTGCTTCATTTTAGTCAACAAAAGATCGACCAACTTGAAAAGACATATGAACCAGCGAGTTCAGGGTATGTGATGCATTTAGGTGTCAATCGATCATATCCGCAATTGGCACATCATAACTTTTTCTTTTCCGACGATTCTAAACGAAATTATGATGAAGTCTTTCATCAAAAAGTGTTGCCACAAGACCCTACCATCTATCTTGTGAATTCGAACAAAACTGATTCACAACAAGCACCTGATGAGTTTGAAAATATTAAAGTATTACCACATATTCCATATATTCAAAATAAACCCTTCAAAAAGGAAGACTATGAAGCATTTAAAACACGTGTATTAACTAAATTAGAAAAAATGGGCCTCACTGATTTAAGAAAGCATATGATTTATGAAGATATTTGGACGCCAGAAGATATTCGCCAACACTATCACTCTCATAGAGGTGCCATTTATGGTGTGGTGGCTGATAAAAAGAAAAACAAAGGCTTTAAATTCCCTAAGCATAGTAAGTATTTCGACAATCTGTTCTTTGTAGGAGGATCAGTAAACCCTGGTGGAGGAATGCCAATGGTAACGTTAAGTGGATTTCAAGTCGCTGATAAAATTAATGCAATTGAAGCTCAGAAGGAGTGATCGTAGTTGAAAATGATACAATTCATACTTACTATACTATCTACGATTTCACTCATATGTGGTCGACTTATATTTAATCAAAGACATCGATTACTATCATCACAAAACCGTATCATTCATAGTAATGAAGTCACAATTATTATCCCCGCGAGAAATGAAGAACGTCGGCTACCTCATTTGCTGCAATCGTTGCAAGGACAACAAGGTATTTATGAAGTGATTGTGATGGATGATGGTTCTAAAGACAACACAAAAGAGATTGCACAAACGTTTGGTGCGACAGTGTACGAGACAGAACAGAATTTCGATAGACAATGGTTTGGTAAATCCCATGCCTGTTATCAAGGTGCTACAAATGCACAATCAGAGCTATTAATGTTTGTAGATGCAGATGTAACGTTTGGTCATCCGTATGCGATTGAAAAGATAATAAATACGTATCGTAAACAAGATAATCATGGATTACTCAGTGTTCAACCTTTTCATGAAACGGGTAAGTTTTATGAGAGTTTATCAGCAATTTTTAATTTGATGACGGTTGTCGGGGTGAACCAGTTCTCAAGTTTAGCTCGTCAATCTAATAACGATATTGCTTTTGGTCCTGTTACATTAATGCATCGAGATGATTATTTTAAAACGGATGGACATAAAAATGCACAGCATTCAATTATTGAAGGTTTTGCTTTAGGAGAAAAGTTTGAAAGTGTACAATTACCTGTAACGGTTTACGAGGGTGGCAACGATGTTAAATTTCGGATGTATGAAGACGGTATTCAATCGCTTATACAGGGGTGGACGAAACACTTTTCAATATGGGCAAATAAAACACAACCGAAAATCATGTTAGCTATTGTTATGTGGTTAATGGGTTCAATCACGTCCACTTTAACACTATTGATAAGTGTATTTACCAAGCCTGCATCAAGAATTGTGTCCTACCTATTCTATGTTTTATATACGAGCCAATTTGTACGCTTACATCGAAGAGTGGGCGCTTTCTCAATACTATTGCTCGTATTACATCCGGTTTTATTTATCTTTTTCATATTTATCTTCGCAAATTCTTGGCGACATACGCATTTTTCTAAAAAGGTTGAATGGAAAGGTCGTTCATTTAAAATAAATTAAAAAGTAAACAAATCTCATAACAATTAGGAGGAGAATCATGACAACGAATGAAGAAAATTTTAAATATTGTCATCAAATTATGAAAGAACATTCTAAAAGCTTTTCGTATGCTTTTGACTTCTTGCCTGAACAAGAACGTCAAGCAGTATGGGTGATATATGCAGTATGTCGAATTATAGATAACAGTATTGATGTACATGAAAATTCTCAAATACTAAAAGATATTCATGAAGATATTTCATATATTGAAAGCGCAAGTGATATCAGCCATCACGAATTTAAAAGTAATCAATCTATTATGGAAGCACTATATGTTGTTTCACAACACTACACGATTGAGTACCAATCATTTTATAACCTGATTCAAAGTGTTTATGAGGATCAAAACTTTGAAATGTTTGAAACGGACGAAGCACTTTTAAATTACTGTTATGGAGTTGCAGGAACAGTAGGTGAAGTGCTAACGCCTGTACTAGCTCAGTCACCGAATAAGGAGACGTATGCTACCGCACGTAAATTAGGCGAAGCGTTGCAAATCACTAATATTTTACGTGATGTAGGTGAGGATTTTGAGAATGGCAGAATTTACTTTAGTGAAAGTAGTCTTGCGCGCTTTGATGTCTCCATTGAAAATGAATTCAACCATCGCATTTCAAATCACTATATTGATTTATGGGAATATTTTGCAGCAATCGCAGAAGATGATTATGAAATAGCGTTGTCGAATATTGACACTTTTAATAAAGAAGCACAACCCATTATAGAATTAGCTGCAGTGATATATCGCGCTATTTTAGATGAAGTAAGAAAAGCGTCTTATACTTTACATCGTCGTGTTTACGTTTTAAAACTTAATAAAGCGAAATTATATAGAAAGATTAAAAATAAATATCAGTTATAGGTGGAATGTGGTATGAATATTGCTGTGATAGGTGCAGGTGTCACTGGCTTAGCAGCGGCAGCTAGACTTGCTTCTCAAGGAAATCGTGTAACCATTTTTGAAAAGAATAATCGTATAGGCGGGCGAATGAGTCAATTCACGAAAGATGGTTTTACGTTTGATATGGGGCCATCTATTGTGATGATTCCAGAAGTATATAGAGCAGTATTTGAAGAATGCGGTAAAAATTTTGAAGATTATGTGGAAATGGAACAGTTGCCATATATCTATGATGTATATTTTGGAAAAAATGATAAAGTACGCGTACCGACAGATTTAGCAGAGTTACAAGAAACGCTAGAAAGTATTGAACCTGGTACTACGCATGGCTTTATGTCATTTTTAACGGATGTTTATCAACGTTATGAAATTGCGCGTTATCATTTTCTAGAGAAAACATACAGAAAGGTTTCAGATTTCTATAATTTGGAATCCATCATTCAAGGTTTGAAATTAAAAACGTTAAATAATGCGGATAATTTAATAGAAAATTATATTGATAATGAACGTATTCAAAAATTACTGGCATTCCAAATGCTATATATCGGAATCGACCCCAAACGAGGCCCTTCATTATATTCGATTATACCAATGGTCGAAATGATGTTTGGCGTCCACTTTATTAAGGGTGGCATGTATGGCATGACTCAGGGTTTAGTTCAATTAAATAAAGATTTAGGCGTTGATATACAGCTCAATGCTCAGATAGATGAAATCATCATTGATCCTAAGTATAAAGAAGCGGATGGCGTGAGAGTCAATGGTTTAGTGCAACGATTTGATAAAGTCCTGTGTACTGCAGATTTTCCTTATGCTGCAGAGAAGTTAATGCCGTCTCATTCTCCAGTTAAAAAATATAAACCTAGTAAAATTGAACGTTTAGATTATTCTTGTTCTGCATTTATGATGTATATCGGTATCGATAAAGATATTACTGATGAAGTCATGCTTCATAATGTGGTCTTTTCTAAGCGATTTCGACAAAACATTGATGAAATATTTGGCGGTAGGATTTCAGAAGACCCGTCGATTTACGTTTATGTGCCAGCAGTTGGAGATTCAAGTTTAGCGCCGAAAGGTAAGACTGGATTGTATATTCTCATGCCTACACCTGAACTGAAGACTGGTCAGATTAATTGGAAAGATGGATCAATCATTGAACAAGTGAAAGACATTATTTATCATCAACTAGAAACGATAGATGCGCTAGAAGACGTGAGGTCACACGTTATTTCTGAAACTATATTTACGCCTATTGATTTTGAAAAGGAATACAACGCAAAATTTGGTACAGCGTTTGGTTTAATGCCTACATTAGCACAGAGTAATTATTATAGACCACCGAACGTTTCAAGAGATTACAAAGATTTATATTTTGCAGGAGCAAGCACGCATCCAGGAGCTGGTATACCCATCGTGCTTACGAGTGCTAAGATTACAGTGAATGAAATGTTAAAAGATATTGAGAATGGTGTTTAGGAGAGATGATTTTGTCGTCGGTATAATTAATTTATTTTACTTTGAGGAGGCTGGAACATAATTAATTGTCTCAGCCTTCTTCAACATATTGGCAGTAGATGTCTGAATTGAAAGTGCGCTTATATTAAGCTTCTTTCAATCCTAGCCATCCTTGCCGGCGGGGCCCCAACACAGAGAATTTCTTTTTAAGAAATTCTACAATCAATGAAAGTTGGGAGAGGGATAACGAAAATAATTTTGATAAATTATATTTCTATCTCACTCCCTTTTTAATTTAAAATATAAAGAGAAACAGTATATATAATGAGTGGGGCAACTTTAAATTGATTCAGTTCAGAATATTGTAAATATTGACATAATTAAGGTTGTTGATAAAATTGAAGATAACATAAGGATGTAGATGAATTCGAGGGGGCTTATGATGGTTATTTCAGATAGACTTGCAGCAATTCCTGATAGTTACTTTGGTAAAACGATGGGGCGTAAAGTTGAACATGGACCTCTACCACTGATAAATATGGCAGTAGGGATTCCTGATGGTGAAACGCCCAAAGGCATTATCAATCATTTTTCAGAAGCATTACGTATCCCTGAAAATCAAAAATACGTTGCATTTCACGGTAAAGAATCATTTAAAGAAGCCATTGTGAATTTCTATCAACGACAATATGGCGTAACGTTGCACAAAGATGATGAAGTATGTATCTTGTATGGAACAAAAAATGGACTTGTTGCATTGCCGACATGTATTGTGAATCCTGGAGAAACCGTACTCTTACCCGATCCAGGTTATACTGATTATCTAGCAGGTGTCATGCTGGCCGATGCGAAACCAGTGCCACTTGAACTTGAACCTCCTGACTATTTACCAGATTGGAATAAGATTGACCCACAAACTTTAAAGGAAACAAAATTAATTTATTTAACCTATCCAAATAATCCTACTGGTTCTACAGCCACACAATCAGTCTTTGATGAAGCAATTGAAAAATTTAAGGATACAGATACTAAAATTGTCCACGATTTCGCCTATAGTGCATTTGGGTTTGATGCTAAAAATCCGAGCATTCTTGCCTCGAAAGATGGTAAAGAAGTTGCGATAGAAATCTTTTCATTATCTAAAGGGTATAATATGTCAGGTTTTAGAGTAGGTTTTGCAGTAGGGAATAAAGAGATGATTCAAGCTTTGAAAAAGTATCAAACACACACTAATGCCGGCATGTTCGGAGCATTGCAAGATGCTGCAACGTATGCACTCAATCATTATGACGATTTTTTAGAAGAACAAAATGAAACGTTTAGAAAAAGACGTGATATGTTTGAAGCAAAACTAAAAGAGGCGAAGTTACCATTCGTTCATTCTAAAGGTGGGATTTACTCATGGTTGCATACGCCACCTGGATATAATAGCGAAGAATTTGAACAATATTTATTACAAGAAAAATCTATTCTAGTTGCACCAGGTATACCATTTGGTGAAAATGGGAATGATTATGTCAGAATTTCTCTTGCATTAGATGACAAACAACTAGAAGAAGCAGCGGAAAGATTAACACAACTCGCAAATATGTATGACGTGTAAATGTTAATCAAATTAAAAAAGCATGGAGTGTGGGCGATAATTATATCGCATTTCACTCCATGCTTGATTATTTTAGTTTATTTAGCGTCATAACCTTGGTCTTCGATTGCTTCTTTCATTTGAGCAACGTTGACTTTTGAATCGTCGTATTCAACGCGAACATGTTTTTCATTTAAATTTACTTCTGCAGTATGAACACCATTGAGTTTAGCTAAAGAAGATTCCACTGCATCTTTGCAATGTTCACAGCTCATTCCTTCTACTTGAATCGTTTCCTTTGTCATAAGTCCCACTCCTTATTGATTTTCCGCTTGTTTCTAATTACTATATTAAAACGCACTTGCAAATTTTGAAAGTAAAGTTTACTTAAAGCCTATAATTTCATATTTTTAAGACGAAGTGCATTTGTAACCACACTGACTGAACTTAATGCCATAGCAGCACCGGCAATCCATGGCGCGAGCAGGCCTAAGGCTGCAATTGGGATACCTGCGACATTATAACCAAACGCCCAGAATAAATTTTGACGTATATTGCGAATCGTCGCTTTACTGGCTTTGATCGCTTTAGGTAATAGTAATAAATCTCCGCCAAGTATAGTGATATCTGCAGCTTCAATTGCTACTTCTGTGCCTGTTCCAATCGCAATGCCTATATCAGCTTTTACTAGGGCTGGTGCGTCATTGACACCATCACCAACCATTGCTACGTTTCTTCCTTCTTCTTGTAAAAGTGACACCTGTTCCGCTTTTTGTTCCGGTAACACTTCTGCGATAACTCGGTCAATACCAACCTCTTGAGCAATCGCTTGAGCGGTTTGTTTATTGTCTCCTGTAAGCATAACAACTTCTATATTCATGTTTTGTAACTCAGATACGGCTTGTTTTGCAGTATCTTTTACAGTATCAGCAACAGCAATGACGCCTTTAAGTTCTTGTTCAATCGCAATCATCATAGCAGTTTGACCTTGTCGTTCATATTGAGCAAGTTTCTGTTCATTGTCTGTATCAATCGTGATATCAAAGTCATGCATTAATTTGCGATTACCAATTAATACGTGTGCATGATTAATCATTGCTTCAATGCCATGTCCGGGTCTCGCATTGAATGAGTCATTGTCCAATAAGGAAAGACCTTTATCTTCGGCAAAAGTGACAATGGCTTCTGCGAGTGGATGTTCAGATGCTTTCTCTGCACTCGCTAAAAGTTGAAGTGTCTCTAAATCGCCAGCGAAGTCTGTAACTTTAGGTTTACCATTAGTAATTGTGCCCGTTTTATCTAATACAATCGTGTCGATATGATGCGTGCGTTCTACAAATTCGCCGCCTTTAAATAGAATACCATTTTCAGCAGCGCGGCCGGTACCTACCATAATAGATGTAGGCGTTGCTAGACCTAAAGCACATGGGCATGCTATGACGAGAACAGATATTGCAGCTAGTAATGCAGGTTCAAATTGACCTGTGTGCACGAATAAAATCCACACAAGAAAAGTGACTATGGCAATACCCACTACAATAGGTACAAAATAGCCAGAAATGATGTCCGCTAGTCTTTGAATAGGTGCTTTAGAACTTTGGGCTTCTTCAACGACTTTGATAATATTTGATAAAGCAGTGTCACGACCTACTTTAGTTGCTTTCACATACACTGACCCGTTCTTATTTAATGTTGAACCAATAACAGTATCCCCAATGACTTTCTCAACTGGTATGGATTCACCCGTCAACATGGATTCATCAATAGATGTACTACCTTTAATGACTTCACCGTCAACAGGGATTTTCTCGCCTGGTTTAATGATTAAAGTATCACCCTCGATAACTTCATCAAGTGGGACCATGACTTCTTGATCGTTTCTTAATATACGCGCTTCTTTAGCTTGCAAACTTAATAACTCGCCAAGTGCATTGGTTGTTTGGGATTTAGCACGTGCTTCTAAATACTTTCCAAATAAGATTAAAGTAATTAAGATTGCGCTCGTTTCAAAATATAAATGTGGTTCATTTACGTGGTGAGTTAACCATTGAATCATTTCGTAAAGGCTGTAAAAATATGCAGCACTTGTGCCAACAGCGACTAATACATCCATATTCGCTGAGCCATTACGTAAGTTTTTATAAGCGCCTACGTAGAATTGCCAACCTATAATAAATTGAACAGGCGTAGCCAGAATGAATTGAAACCACGGATTCATTACAATTGCCGGTAGATGAAGCGGAAGTAAATGAACAAACATCATAAGTAATAACGGTGCTGATAAGATAGCTGAAATAATTAAATTCGTGCGTTTTGCTTTGAGTTCTTGTTCTTTACGAGACATTTGTTGATTATCATCGTTGTTTATCGGTTGAGCGTCGTAACCCAATTTTTGAATGCGTTGAATGATTTGATCCGTATTTATGGCATTAGGATAATAAGACACTAATGCTTGTTCCGTCGTTAAATTGACTGTAGTGTGTTGGATTCCTTCAGTTTTATTGAGGACTTTCTCTATACGATTGGAACACGCGGCACATGTCATCCCTGTGATGTCTAATTCTTGCTTTTCTGTTCTAACATCATAGCCTAACTTTTGTATTTCTGAGATAAATGATTTGGAATCATATTGATCAGCGTCATATTTGATCGTTGCTTTTTCAGTGGTGAGGTTAACTTGTGTTGAAACATCGTCAAGGCGATTAAGTTTTTTCTCAATACGGTTGGAGCATGCCGCACATGTCATTCCAGTAATATCTAGCGTAGTTGTTTTATGTGTCATAGGAACGCCTCCGTTTCTTTTCACAAGTTCAATGTACCCCCTATAGGTATATAAGTCAATCTCTTTGTTCAATAATATTGAAAATAAAAACACGTACGTCATCGATAAGAAATACGCACGTGTTTTGCATTTATATTTAAGAAATTGAGTGAACAATCAAAAGATCAGGTATGTGAAATGGAAAAATTGTTGAACGTTTATTTTATTAGTATTGAAAATACAATGATTGTGATTTCAATTTCGGATCGTTGTTACGTTATTTAAATGTATTAGAAAAAGTCAGATGGCTTTAAGTTTTCTAAGTCTAAATCTTTAAAGTTATTGAAGTTAAAGTTAGAGAAATCTTGAACAATTTCGCCACTTTTATCTTGTTCGTAGTAATGGCCTGCTTCATTAAGGATATCGTGGTCTTGGAATGTTTTAATGATTCCTAAGATAATAAGGACTGAAATAACGCCTTTTAATAGTGTCTTCATATTTGGATGGCTCCTTTGTTTATTTCTTGAGATAGATTATACAAGACTTTTTTAGAAAACACATGCATCCATAGTATTGAAATCACATCAAACTTTAGAACTACTTCTTCCAAAGGAAGTTAGTAGTTCTTATGCAATAGACGAAGTCTATTGTAAACCGTGGACTTCTTCCAAAGGAAGTTAGTAGTTCTTGGAAGTTGGAAATAATTCCCAAGAATAATAGTGTTCGAGATTTTTATATCTCAGAATCAAAGATAACTGTATGTATGAAACTACTCAATTATTTTAATACCATTTCAATCAGTAAATTCTCATAATATATCAAAATAAATTAAATCTATCATATCAAAATCATTAATAAATGTAATTAATTAGTAAAATGTAAAAACATTTTAGTTTAGAAATTAATATTATGATACTATTGAGTAAATACTAACAATAAAAGAGAATTAAAATACCAAGTGTATACAATAAAAAAGTCAAAACAGTCAATATTAATTTGACAGAAATAGAATATGAGAAAGTGAAACAGCTCGCAGTAATCTGTCATTTAAATCCAACAAGTTATACATATTTAGTTGTTTTAGGCAATTGTATCAAACCGATGGTAGTAGTTTCTTCAAAACAAAAAGCATCAAATACAAGTGAGAATGATGTGGAAGAAGAAAAAATCAAACATCACGAACAAGAGAACGAAGACCTTCGAAGTATACTACAACATTTTGATAGGAAAGCATTTCTTAACTTTCATACATATAGAGAATCAATAGTTATAAAACGCGTTTAAACATTGAAAGAAAATAGATAAACTCTAAATAATTAGGAGTGGATATATTATGTCTGGACATTATTTTATTGCTATTTTATTTATGGTAATGTATCTGATTATTCATATTATATTCTATAA
>NZ_PPRT01000045.1 GCF_002902725.1 Staphylococcus caprae | reverse complement strand
TATTGTAAAAATACTAGTCGCTCTCCCTAAATTATTTTACTTAGTTGTTATTTATCTTGATTTTATTGAAACCTGTAAAACGTATATATAATATTTTATATAAATATTGTACCAATTATTATACGTGATACCTAGTTTTTTTATAATGATTTATAAATTGATTTTTAGTAGAAATTGTAAATATAAAAGATGGAAATAATAAAGGGACTTTACTTAATAAATAAAAAGACTTATTCCCTACGTGCTGTAAGAAATAAGTCTTAACCCAATATGCTACTCTTCTACTCTACTCCAACCTTTTTTAGTAAGAGTAATTTTGCCTGTTTCGATATTGATAATTTTCTTCTTATATAAATGGCCGATGGCACGTTTAAATGAGCCTTTACTCATATTGAATACTTCTTTAATAGCCTCAGGACTTGATTTATCCCAAAATGGCAACTCGCCATCATATTCAACTAGTAAATCGAAAATAATTTGTCCATCATCATCGAGACGTTCATGAGCTAGTGGTAAGAATGAACCATTTAATTCGCCTTTATCATTATGACCGATGATGCGCACCTCAACTTTTTCACCTAAACGAGGTTCTTCTTTACGTTCAGATTCATGTACAAAGATTTTGTAGCCATCTTCGCTCAATAAGAAACTTCCTACTCTTAATAAGCGATATGCTCGTGCTTCTATCATTTCGTTTTGTTTACTCTCATCCATGACTGGTGTAAACATTCCTTCTACAATTGTTTCACTCGCAAGACGACCAAACATTTGATTATTACTGTCTATTCTTAATGTAACAAGTAAGTAATCTCCGGCTTGTGGCCATAATTCTTTTAATTTTGGTAAGTCTTCCCATGGAACTAATACTTCACGTGGTAAGCCTACATCGATATGTGCACCGTCACGATCTGTTTTCAATACTTTTGCGAAATCGTATTTATCTTTCGTTATGTCAGGCATATTTTGTGTAGCAAAAAGTTCGCCCGAACGGTTAGGATAAACGAAGAAGCTATATTCTTCCCCTATTTCGAATTCATCTTCTTCTGCTATCTCTGACTGATTTAATTTTACTTGTTCGCCGTTTGGTCCTTTTAATAAATAAGTAGAACCTTGCAATCCTTCTACTTCTAGAAATTCTATTGAACCTACGATATCTTTATCTAATGCCATTCTGTTCTCCTTATAATCATGTGATTTTTAAATTTCATTCATGTTCCTTCTATATAAATAGTTCTTTTCAAACTAAAATAAATGATTCGATACGATAAAATTCCTTTCAATTATAACATGAGTCACTCATTCTATCATTACTATGGCAACGAGGTCGAAACTCCTACTATTATATGATATAATTTCTCCGTTAGAATAACGATAAAGGAGCAAATGCATGTTACAAGTAACTGATGTAAGTTTACGTTTCGGTGATCGTAAACTATTTGAAGATGTAAATATTAAATTTACTGAAGGTAATTGTTATGGCTTAATTGGTGCAAACGGTGCAGGTAAATCAACGTTTCTAAAGATTCTATCTGGTGAAATTGATTCACAAACGGGTCATGTTTCATTAGGAAAAGATGAACGCCTAGCTGTATTAAAGCAAGATCACTTTGCATACGAAGATGAGCGCGTATTAGATGTCGTGATTAAAGGACATGAGCGTTTATATGAAGTAATGAAAGAAAAAGATGAGATTTACATGAAGCCAGATTTCAGCGACGAAGATGGCATTCGCGCAGCTGAACTTGAAGGCGAATTCGCAGAAATGAATGGTTGGAATGCGGAAGCTGACGCAGCGAACCTATTATCTGGTTTAGGTATTCAAGCGGATTTACATGACAAGAAAATGTCTGAGCTTGAAAACAATCAAAAAGTGAAAGTATTATTAGCTCAAAGTTTATTTGGAGATCCTGACGTACTTCTACTTGACGAGCCTACAAACGGTCTAGATATCCCTGCTATTAGTTGGTTAGAAGATTTCTTAATTAATTTTGAAAACACGGTCATCGTCGTATCTCACGACCGTCACTTCTTAAACAACGTATGTACACACATTGCCGATTTAGACTACGGTAAAATTAAAGTCTATGTAGGTAACTATGATTTCTGGTATCAATCAAGCCAATTAGCTCAAAAAATGGCTCAAGAACAAAACAAGAAAAAAGAAGAAAAAATTAAAGAGTTACAAGACTTTATTGCTCGTTTCTCAGCGAATGCTTCTAAATCTAAACAAGCGACAAGTCGTAAAAAACAACTAGACAAAATTGAATTGGATGATATCCAACCATCTTCAAGAAGATATCCATACGTTAAATTTACTCCTGAACGTGAAATAGGAAATGATTTATTAACAGTTGAAAATCTCTCTAAAACAATTGATGGTGAAAAAGTATTAGATAACATTTCATTCACAATGAATCCGAATGATAAAGCCATCTTAATCGGTGATAGCGAAATTGCTAAAACAACTTTACTTAAGATCTTAGCTGGTGAAATGGAACCTGATGAAGGTACATTCAAATGGGGTGTCACAACATCGCTCAGCTACTTCCCTAAAGATAACTCTGAATTCTTTGATGGCGTAGACATGAATTTAGTAGATTGGTTACGTCAATATGCACCTGAAGACGAACAAACTGAAACATTCTTACGTGGATTCTTAGGACGTATGTTATTTAGCGGCGAAGAAGTTAAGAAAAAAGCAAGCGTCTTATCAGGTGGTGAAAAAGTTCGCTGTATGTTAAGTAAAATGATGTTATCAAGTGCAAATGTTTTACTACTTGATGAGCCAACAAACCATTTAGACTTAGAAAGTATTACTGCAGTGAACGATGGTTTAAAATCATTTAAAGGTTCTATCATTTTCACTTCTTATGACTTCGAATTTATCAATACCATAGCAAATCGCGTGATTGATTTAAATCAACAAGGTGGTTTATCTAAAGAAGTCCCTTATGAAGAATATTTACAAGAAATTGGCGTTTTACAAAATAATTAATGAAGCAATGTTACCTCTTGAGAGTCAGAAGATTCTCGAGAGGTTTTTATTTTACTTTAAGTTTTGCTGGACTGCATTTCTTTAATAAAAGACTTTACTCACTTTTGCCAAACTTCTTTCACACATCCCCTCGCTGATTAAAAACTATTAAATGGTACTAATTATAAAAGTATTTCTTAATATTAAATCACAGATGAATTGAACTTACCCAAAAATTTTCAGTATATTTCAAAAAATCTAACATATTGGTTTACAGAGATATGTACTCTATGTATAATAAACACATATCAATTGAATAAGATTTTGATGAGGCGCATCAATCATGAGTAAAATTTAGAATTTTGCCTGCTAGCAACTAATTTTGAAAGGGTGCGATGCCGAAACAATTCATAATAGCAGTTATGAGTCGTTGGACTTTTTGGTTAAGAGCTAAAAGTTTGTCATTATTATTAAATAATGGAGTGCATCACTTGTACATAAATGTAGAGCAAGTTCGCGCATTCCGAACTTGCTCTTTTTTTACATCGTGTGTGCCTTCCTTATTAAACAGGAGGACTAAAATTGAACAGAAGTGTTTTGAAATTTGGCGGTTCTTCCGTCAGCGATTTTACAAAAATAAAAAATATTGCTGAAATGCTTAAAACACGTGTAGAGAAAGGAGAGGAATTAATCGTTGTGGTCAGTGCAATGGGCAAAACGACTGATCAATTGATGGAAAATGTGTCTTCATTGACTTCCACACCTAAAGATCAAGAACTTGCGCTTTTACTTACCACTGGCGAACAACAAACCGTCTCCTACCTTTCAATGGTACTCAATGACATTGGTGTAAGTGCTAAAGCAATGACAGGATATCAAGCAGGCATTAAAACAATCGGACATCATTTAAAAAGTAAAATTGCCGAGATTGATCCAGAAACATTTAATCAAGCATTTGAAAAACATGATGTACTTGTGGTTGCAGGATTCCAAGGCATTAACGATGAATTCGAACTAACTACGCTAGGTCGTGGAGGTTCAGATACAACCGCAGTAGCCTTAGCAGCAAGTAACCAAACGCCTTGTGAAATCTATACAGATGTTGATGGTGTTTATGCGACGGATCCTAGAATATTAAGTCATGCGAAGCGTTTAGAATATGTTTCATATGAAGAAATGATGGAAATGAGCGCGCTTGGTGCAGGCGTACTTGAAACGCGAAGCGTTGAACTTGCTAAGAACTATGATATCCCGCTTTATTTAGGAAGAACATTATCAAATTTGAAAGGAACATGGATTATGTCTAGAACAGATTTATTAGAGAAAAAAGCCGTCACAGGGGTAGCTTTAGATACACACATGATGCACGTAACGATTAGCTATCCCCTTCCAGATAATCGCTTACTCACTCAATTATTTACAGAATTAGAAGAAGGTTCAGTCAATGTCGATATGATTTCTCAAATCGTGAATCTTGAAGGATTACAGCTATCATTTTCAATTAAAGATAGTGACGTTCATCAAATTTCTTCAATTCTTGAAAATTTATCAGCACAATTTGACGCGTTAGATTATAAAATCAATGAAGAATACGTTAAGATTTCACTCATCGGTTCAGGTATGAGAGATATGTCAGGTGTAGCTTCTAAAGCATTTATGACTCTCATTAATTCGAAGATACCATTCTATCAAACGACTACCTCAGAAATTAGTATCTCGTATGTGATTGATGCTGAAAATGGTCAAAGAGCAGTCGAAGAATTATACAAAGCCTTTGATATCTAAAGTTGATATAATATATTTATTAAGAATTTTCTTAAAATTACCAATATTACAAATGGAGTGACTTTATTATGACAAGATTAGCAGTAGCCGGAGCAACAGGTTTAGTAGGAACAAAAATGTTAGAAACATTGGACCGTAAAAATATTCCTTTCGATGAGCTTGTACTCTTCTCATCAGCACGCTCAGCTGGAAAGAAAGTTGAATTCCAAGGTCAAACATATACCGTTCAAGAATTAACAGATGAAGCAGCAAGTGAACATTTCGACTACGTGTTAATGAGTGCAGGTGGTGGTACAAGTGAACATTTTGCCCCACTCTTCGAACAAGCGGGTGCCATAGTTATTGATAACTCAAGCCAATGGCGTATGACTGAAGATGTAGACCTAGTTGTTCCAGAAGTGAATGAACCTAAATTCACACGTGGAATTATTGCAAACCCTAACTGTTCAACTATTCAATCAGTAGTACCTCTTAAAATTTTAAAAGATGCTTATGGATTGAAACGCGTGGCTTATACGACTTATCAAGCGGTTTCAGGCTCAGGTATCAAGGGTAAAAGAGATTTATCTGAGGGCGCTAATGGTAAAGAACCGGAGGCATACCCTCACCCGATTTATAATAATGTTTTACCTCACATCGATGTTTTTCTTGAAAATGGTTATACCAAAGAAGAACAAAAAATGATTGATGAAACAAGAAAAATTTTAAACGATAAAGGTTTGAAAGTGACTGCAACTTGTGTACGTGTACCAGTTCAAGACAGTCATAGTATTGAAATTGACGTGACATTAGATAAAGACGCGACGGTCAAAGATATTCAACGTTTATTTGAACAAGATGACAGAGTTGTACTTGTAGACAATCCTGAGAAAAATGAATATCCATTAGCAATTCACTCTACAGGTAAAGATGAAGTCTTTGTAGGTCGAATCCGTCGCGATGATTCATTAGATAATACATTCCATGTATGGTGTACATCTGACAATCTCCTTAAAGGAGCAGCATTAAACGCAGTACAAGTATTAGAACAAGTTTTAACTTTGAAAGGAGCTCGATAATATGACACACATGTTTGAAGGCGTTGGTGTAGCTCTTGCTACTCCTTTTACAAATAATGAAGTTGATTACGACGCATTAGAAAGACATGTACAATTTTTATTAGAAAATCAAACTCAAGCGATTATAGTGAATGGTACAACAGCAGAAAGCCCTACTCTTACTGATGAAGAGAAAGAACAAGTACTTGAAACAGTAGTGAAATTAGTAAATCATAAAGTTCCTATTATTGCAGGAACTGGTACGAATAATACTCAGAAATCTATTCAAGCATCGAAACGTGCAAAAGATATAGGCGCAGATGCAGTTATGCTGATTACACCTTATTATAATAAAACGAATCAACGTGGTTTAATTAAACATTTTGAAACGATAGCAAATGAAGTGAAATTACCGGTCGTCTTATATAATGTGCCTTCTCGTACAAATATGACAATCGAACCTGAAACTGTAGAAACCCTTAGTCACAACGAATATATTGTAGCGCTTAAAGATGCTACTAATGATTTTGATTATATGGAAGAAGTTAAACAACGTATTAATCAAGACGAATTCGCATTATATAGTGGTAATGATGACAATGTCGTTGAATTCTATCAACGCGGTGGTAAAGGTGTTATATCAGTTATCGCAAATGTTATTCCACAAGAATTCCAACATTTATATGATGCTAAACAAAGTGGAGAGGATATTTCAACACAGTTTGAACCTATTAGAAAATTATTAGATTCACTATCAGTAGACGTCAATCCTATTCCAATTAAAGCCCTTACTGCACACTTAGGATTTGGTAATTATGAATTAAGATTACCGCTTATTCCTTTAGAAAATGCAGAGCGCAAAGTATTAGAGCAAGCTTATGATCAGTTTAAAGCAGGTGAACAATCATGAAGATACTACTTATAGGCTATGGTGCTATGAATCAACGTGTTGCAAGATTAGCTGAAGAAAAAGGTCATGAAATCGTTGGTGTTATAGATCGAACTCCTAAAGCATCGACACCGTACACACATTACAACAGTATTGCAGAAGCTGAAGCACATGCGGATGTTGCAATTGACTTCTCTAATCCGGAATTACTATTTCCATTATTAAATGATACATTTCATTTACCTTTGGTGATTGCTACGACTGGTGAGAAGGATACGTTAATTACTAAATTGGAAAAGTTAAGTCAAAACATGCCCATTTTCTTTAGTGCGAATATGAGTTACGGCATACACGCCCTTACTAAAATCTTAGAAACGGCTGTTCCCCTACTTCAAGATTTTGATATCGAATTAACTGAAGCACATCATAATAAAAAAGTCGATGCCCCAAGTGGCACACTAGTCAAATTATATGATGTTATCAAGGAACTCAGAGCGCAAAGCACTCCAGTATATGACCGACATGATAAAACTGAGAAACGTTCAAAAGATGAAATAGGTATACACGCAGTTCGAGGCGGTACTATCGTTGGCGAGCATGAT
This sequence comes from Staphylococcus caprae, assembly GCF_002902725.1. GTDB lineage: Bacteria > Bacillota > Bacilli > Staphylococcales > Staphylococcaceae > Staphylococcus > Staphylococcus caprae. Next base: position 13,629 of record NZ_PPRT01000045.1, on the reverse strand, counting down.
ATTTTATTTGCTGGTACTGATGAAACGATTACCATTTCACATAAAGCGCAATCGAAAGATATTTTCGCAAATGGAGCTATAGGCGCTGCTGAAAAGTTAATCCACAAAGAAAATGGTTATTACACTTTCGATAATTTATAAACGTTAAACAAAGGAGAATATAAACTATGGTACAACATTTAACTGCACAGGAAATTATTCAATATATCAGTGATGCTAAGAAATCAACGCCATTAAAAGTATATGTCAATGGTCGTTTTGATGATGTCACATTCCCTGAATCATTTAAAGTCTTTGGTTCAGCAGATTCTAAAGTTATCTTTTGTGAAGCGGATGATTGGAAACCGTTCTATGAACAAAATCAAACTCGCATTGAAGATGTAGAAATTGAAATGGATCGACGTAATTCAGCAATTCCACTTAAAGATTTAACTCATACTAATGCACGTATTGAACCAGGTGCATTTATACGTGAACAAGCAATCATTGAAGATGGTGCTGTTGTAATGATGGGTGCAACGATTAATATTGGTGCAGTTGTTGGTGAAGGCACAATGGTAGACATGAATGCGACATTAGGCGGTCGTGCCACAACAGGTAAAAATGTTCACGTGGGTGCTGGTGCCGTACTAGCTGGTGTTATTGAACCACCAAGCGCTGATCCAGTGGTCATTGAAGATAATGTATTAATTGGTGCCAATGCAGTTATTCTTGAAGGTGTACGTGTGGGCGAAGGTGCTATTGTGGCAGCTGGTGCAATCGTAACTCAAGATGTCCCTGCTGGTGCTGTAGTTGCTGGAACGCCTGCTAAGGTGATTAAACAAACGTCTGAAGTTGAAGACTCTAAACGTGAAATTGTCTCTGCTTTAAGAAAGTTAAATGATTAATAAGTAGTTATGTGTTAGTCATTTTCCAATAAATGAATGTTAAAGGTTGAAGCAAATGATACTATCGAACGCTGATGTTGGGTTCTATTCATTTGTTTCACCTTTTTATTATAAAATGAAGCACCCCCTCTAGTTATAAATACATAATTAAAGAATAAAACTTCATACAAGGAATGATTAAGATGAATGAATTAGAATTTGTAACGAAACATAGAAGACATTTACATCAATATCCAGAATTAAGTTTACATGAATTTGAAACAACGAAATATATTACGCAATTTCTAGATGAATTGGGAGTGACATACGACCGCCCTCTTGAAAAGGGCGCTATTGCTTATTTAGAAGGTCAAAGTGATCATACTATAGCCTTTCGAGCAGATATCGATGCTTTACCTATATTTGAGGAAAATGAAGTAGAATATAGAAGCAAAACGGATAATGTCATGCATGCGTGTGGACATGATGGTCATACGACGGCGTTGATGTTATTCGTAACACGTTGTAAAGCGATGGCCGATAAAGGAGAACTACCTCATAATGTGGTCTTTATCTTCCAACCTGCCGAAGAAACTGGCGGAGGTGCCAATCGCTTGATTAAAGCAGGCGCATTCGATAAATATCCTATCGAGGCTGTTTACGGCATTCATGTGAATCCTTTTGCAGAAGAAGGAAAAGTTGTTATTCGTGATGAAGAAATTACAGCAAGTGCGACAGAATATCGATTCTATTTAAATGGTTTATCTAGTCATGTTGCTGATAAGGAGCAAGGTCATTCATGTGGTGAAGCGCTTCAGCATGTTTTAACTCAAGTAGGACAAATTCAACAATATCACCTCAATGGTTTGAAACGTAATATCGTTCATATGGGTCACTTTGAAGCAGGAGAAGCCATCAATACTGTACCAAGTCATGGTTATCTTGAAGGTACAATCCGTACTTATGACGTAGATGATTTAACCGTCGTTAAACAGCAGATGAATAAGATTGCTGAAAGTGTACAGTTGCTATTTAATGTTGAATGCCAAGTCAAATTTGAGGAAGGTTACCCACCTACAATGAATAGCCCTAAGCTGCGCGAAAGTGTTGAACGTGCTTTAGAAGGTGCCAATTTAGAAGTTATTGATAAACCTACCCCGTTCTTATTTGGTGAAGATTTCAGTTTTTATGGTCAACAACTTGCACCATCTTATTTTGCATTTGTAGGTACTCAGAATAAAGATAAAGGTTATGTCACAGGTTTACATACCTCTCATCTTAATTTCGATGAAAAGGTATTAATTGATGTAGCGAATTATTATGAACAATTACTAATAAATTATAAAGAGGTGTAAGGCAATTGACAGCAATTTGGTCAGTAGATACAGAAGCGTTTTATCAGAATGCTGTAAACGTTAGAAATGAACAACCTATTATGGCAGTTGTTAAGAACAACGCTTACCATTACGGTTTGGAATTTGCAGTGAAACAATTTTTGAAGGCAGGTATTAATACGTTTAGTACTACGTCATTGAAAGAAGCTGTACGTGTGAGAGAAATCGCACCTCATGCAACCATTTTCCTAATGAATGCAGTATATGACTTTGATACTGTAAGAGAATATCAAATTCACATGACCCTTCCCTCTTTAGTATATTATTACGAGTACAAAGAGGATTTAAAAGGTATTCATGTTCATTTAGAGTTTGAGAATTTATTACATCGCTCAGGATTTAAAGATTTAGATGAGCTACATGAGGTTCTGGAAGACCATGCTCAAAATGACAATAGCGAAAAAATGATTATTTCGGGTCTATGGACACATTTCGGATATGCAGATGAATTTGATGTGCCGGAATATGGTATAGAACGTAAAGCTTGGTTAAATGTATTAAATACTTTGCTCGAGGAAGGCTATACATTTGAAATGATACATGCGCAAAATAGTGCGAGTTATTATCGCGAAGGTCAACAAGTTCTTCCCTATCATACTCATGCGCGTGTGGGTATTGCGCTTTACGGGTCTAGGCCTTATAGAAAGTTAGATACAAGTCGTATTCAACAGTCTTTAACAGTTAAAGGAAATGTGATTCAGACACGTGAAGTAAATGCCGGAGATTATTGTGGGTATAGCTTTGCCTTTGAAGCCACAAAAGACCATACACGATTAGCCGTCGTTGATGTTGGATATGGTGATGGTATTCTTAAATCAAGGGCACGACATGAAGCTATGATAAACGGAAAACGTTATCCAATTAGAGCGCTAATGATGAGTCATATGTTTGTTGAAGTAGATGACGAAGTTCATGCACAAGATGAAGTAGTATTATATAATAACGATATACGCATTGATGAATTTACATTCAAAGGTGTGGGCGCGAATTCTGAACAACTGAGCGCTATGAACCACGATTCTCTAATAAAGGAGTACATATAAATGGCAGTAGAATATAATGATTATGGCGAATTAACTATGGAAGGTACAAGCTTAAAGACGGTTGCTCAAAGCTTTGGTACCCCTACTATCGTTTATGATGAAGATCAAATCCGTACTCAAATGCGCAGATATCATGAAGCATTTAAGAAAAGCGGTTTAAAATATAATATATCGTATGCCTCTAAAGCATTTACGTGTATTCAAATGGTAAAACTTGTTCAAGAAGAAGATTTACAATTAGATGTTGTTTCTGAAGGTGAACTTTACACTGCATTAGAAGCTGGCTTTGATGCAAGTCGTATCCACTTCCATGGGAATAACAAAACTAAACGTGAAATCCAATATGCATTAGAAAATGGTATTGGTTATTTCGTGATCGATGCTTTAAAAGAGATTGACTTAATCGATAAATATGCAAGTAATGATGTGAATGTCGTTATACGTGTTAATCCAGGTGTTGAGGCGCATACGCATGAATTTATCCAAACAGGACAAGAAGATAGTAAGTTTGGTCTTTCAATTAAGCATGGTCTAGCACTTGAAGCGGTCAATAAAGTAAAAACTTCTAAGCACTTACAATTAAAAGGTGTTCACTTCCATGTAGGATCTCAAATTGAAGGAACTGAAGCGATGATTGAAACGGCTAAGATTGTGTTAAATTGGTTATCTGACAATGATATTCAGGTAGACTTACTTAACTTAGGTGGCGGTTTTGGAATCAAATACGTTGAGGAAGATGTAAGTTTCCCTATTGAAGAAGGCATTGCTGAAATTACTGATGCTATCAAAGAGACAGTACAATCATTGAATTATGAGTTACCTGAAATTGGTATTGAACCTGGACGTTCAATTGTAGGTGAAGCAGGAATTACGTTATATGAGGTTGGTACAATTAAAGAGATTCCTGAAGTTAATAAGTATGTATCAGTGGATGGTGGTATGAGTGATCATATCCGTACTGCGTTATATGATGCTAAATATCAAGCGTTATTGGTTAATAGACATGAAGAAGCGGATGATACTGTGACAATCGCTGGTAAATTATGTGAATCTGGAGATATTATAATTAAAAATGCTAAATTACCTTCTTCAGTTCAACGAGGAGACTACTTAGCTATCTTGTCTACAGGTGCATATCATTATTCAATGGCTTCCAATTATAATCAAATGCAAAAGCCATCCGTATTTTTCTTAAAAGATGGAAAAGCACGTGAAGTGATTAAACGTCAATCACTGAGACAATTAATTATAAATGATACGAAATAATAGTAAAAATGAGCGAGTAAAAGCTCACCTACTATCAATATAATTTTAATTAAAAACAATTTGAAAATGCCTTGGATAGATGATGTACTGAACCTATCCAAGGCGTTTTTGTTTAATTTAAATTAAATGAAATTTAAAATTGAATTTTTCTGAATATCGTAATTGCTAAAAGATATTAGGGACTCTGTTTTTAGACACAGACATGCAAAAAATAATTAGATACTCTTAATTCTTATTTTTGGGCATAAAAAAACAGAAAGAAATTAACATCGATTTCTTTCTGAGATACTGTATGTATTGATATAAAAAACACCCTACATCTTGGTAAGGTGTTAGTTAAAGTCAATAATTACAATCTATTTATTATAGTTTAACAACGTTTGCAGCTTGAGGACCGCGGTCGCCTTCAACTACTTCAAATTCAACTGATTGACCTTCTTCTAATGATTTGTAACCATCTTGGTTGATTGCTGAGAAGTGTACGAATACGTCGTTTTCTCCTTCAACTTCGATGAAGCCGAAACCTTTTTCAGCGTTAAACCATTTAACTGTACCTTGTTTCATAATTCTGAAACCTCCAAGACTAAATTCTTTCAATATGCGTTATTCGCATATTACAAAAAATACGTGTGCTTATATGTATGATAAATCCAAATATTCTTTGCAATATGGAATAAAACAATTGCTTAATAATCATTATAGTTTAGTCATAGCTAAATTGCAATACAATTATAGAAAGTTATCATTTAATCAATTTTTGGAAGATTAAAATAAACCTCATTATTTTTTAAAATAATAAAACTATAAAATATTTGTAAATCTTCTTCGCAATCTTCGCAAAAATTCAAGTCGCAATTATTGTAAAAGGCATGAATATTGTACTTTCCCACTACATAATTATCAAAACAATTCTTACATTCTTGAAGTAATTCTGTGTACCTTGCCAACATGTCGTCATAGGTATTAAAATCTAATCTTTCAACAACTTTTTCGGGCCAATCGCTAAATAGCCACCAACCTTCGTAGTCAGCCCTAATCTTTGCAACTGTCCACATTTCAAAATCCCCTTCCATGTTTAAAACCTATAACCTCAATTGTAACTTTTCATAATTCAAAATCAAGTTTCAAGACTCATACTTTTGGCCGATAGTACGTATAGCAATTATTAGTTTTTTACAACCAAAATACGTATAATGAAAACATGAGGTGATATTATGCAACGTAAACATATTCAAGTTTTCGGAACTGTTCAAGGTGTGGGATTCAGATTCTATACTGAACGTATCGCTAGAGAATACAATATTAAAGGGACAGTTCAGAATGTTGAAGACTATGTAGATATATATGCTCAAGGTAATAATAAAGAGTTAGAACAATTTATACAATCGGTAATTAAAGGTGCTTCACCTGCTTCATCGGTTACGAATTATACTATTGAAGATTTAGATACCGATGACACCTTAACAGAATTTAAAACGATTTAAACTTTAATATAAAGGAAGATGACATTTGAGATATAACATTTCTCGTATATTTGGAGTGTTAGTGGGTATACCAGTAGCTTTTGTTGTTTGGTTAGTTACTGTTTTTGCTTGGGATTTATCCTTTTTAATTGATGGTGTTATAGGGATAGTTGGTTTTTTAGCATCTTACTTCCCTACTCAAAGACTCACTTCACGTAAATATCTTAATGAAATCGGATTATCGCGAAGAGACTATAGATATGTTAGAGCGCAGCTTAACCAAGCTCAATTAAAGATTAGAAACATTTTAAAATCATTTATAAATATACGATCTATTAAAGATTTTAGACAGGTTAATGATATTTATCGTATTTCTCGTTCAATATATACGAGTATTAAACAACGTCCAGGGATGTTTTTCAAAGTAGAAGGTTTCTTTTATTCTCATTTAGACAATGCACTCAATTTGGTAGACTCGTATACACGTTTAGCTCGCATGCCAAGGAAGTCAAAAGAAGAAAAGCAAAAGCTTGAACAAACACGAATTACTTTGGATGAAGTGAAACGAACGTTAGTAGCAGATTTGAAACGTTTAAATGAAGAAGATTATGAACGACTCGATATTGAAATGGAATTAAATAAATTAGAACAGGAACGTCGTAAAGATGTATAACAGAAATGGAGAGATGAATGAGATGACGCGCGAATTAAACAGCAATCAATCGCATCCACTCGATCAATATATTCAAGATAATTCAACTCAAAATCCAACAGTGGCTCAAGACTTTGAACCTCAATTTAGTGAGGAAGACAAACAAAAAATAGAAACAATTAGTCAGCAAATTAAACCTTTAGATCATGAAGGTTTATTACAATTTGGTACGAATTTACAACAAAGCATGTCTCAATTTTCTCATCAAATGTTAGATGAAGTCCAATCTAAAGATATGGGACCGGTTGGTGATTCTCTTAATCAATTAATGGGAAAATTAAAGTCTGTTAATCCTAACGATTTAGATCCAAACAAACAATCTAAGCTTAAACGACTATTTAGAAGAACGAAAGCTTCTATAAATGAAGTTTTCTCTAGAATGCAATCTGTAAGTTCGCAAATTGATCGAATTACGGTTCAGTTAGACAAGCATAAAGGTAATTTAACGAAAGATGTTGAGTTGTTAGATGGTCTTTACGATCAAAATAAAAAATATTTTGATGATGTAACACTATATATTGCAGCAGCTCAGCGTAAGAAACAGCAGATTCAATCAGAAACGATACCAGAGTTACAAGACAAAGCGCAACACTCTGGAAATCAAATGGATATTCAAGCCGTTGCTGATATGGAACAATTCGTAGATCGTTTAGAAAAGCGAATTTACGATTTGCAATTATCTCGACAAATTGCGATTCAAACTGCACCACAAATTCGCATGATTCAAAATGTTAATCAGGCATTAGCTGAAAAAATCCAAAGCTCAATTCTTACAAGTATACCTTTATGGAAGAATCAAATGGCGATTGCTTTAACATTAATGCGCCAACGCAATGCAGTTTCAGCACAACGAGCCGTTACAGATACGACAAATGATTTACTAACACAGAATGCTTCTATGCTTAAACAGAATGCTATTGAAACGGCTACTGAAAATGAGCGTGGTATTGTTGATATTGAAACACTAAAAACAACACAAAGTGATATCATAGAAACAATTGAACAAACGTTACAAATTCAGCAAGACGGACGTCAAAAACGTCAAGCTGCTGAAAAAGAACTGAATGGTCTAGAACAAGATTTAAAGCAACACTTGTTATCTATGAGAAAAGAATAAATATAAAAATGGCACTCATACGAAGTAGAAATAAAGTGCATCCCATGAAGTTAGATTTAAGTCCAACTTTTGGGTGCACTTCTAAAATATTACTTCCGTTATGAGTGCCTTTTACATAGTCATATTTAAATTTTTATTATGGTATTACTCTTTTTGATATGCGATGGTCTTTTGTTTAACAAAGTAAGAAACAATATAACCAATGATTGTAGCAACCACAGCAATTGGGAACCATTCAAGCGAATAATGTTTTAATGGTAAATGATCTATAAATGATATTTTAATCCAGCCTTGCGTAGTGATTAAACTTAAAATAGACTCAATCGCTATAACAACAAGCGGAATTTGTTGAGCGATGGGTTTGGTTGGAACAAAACGAGCAATTAATATGAGCAAGACAACTGTAATGGCGATTGGATAAACAATACTCAACACCGGTACTGACATCGTTATTACTGAATTAAGCCCTTGGTTTGCTAGGATGAAACTTATTAAAGTAAAAATGATGACATACACTTTATAAGGGATTTTAGGTAAAATACGATGGAAATATTGGCTCACTGAGACAATAAGTCCGCAAGCTGTAGTCAAACATGCTAGTGCGACAATAATACCTAATAAGTATTTACCAAAAGTACCGAAACCGGTAGCTGCCATCGTAGTTAGTAAATAAGTACCCACGTTTTGATCGTTTGCTGTGAGTTCTTTCATTTTCCCAGGAGTGACATGCATATGATTACCGATAAATCCTAATGAAATATAAATAAAAACTAAAGCTACAGCAGCGATAAGCCCTGCTATCATCGTTTGTTTGAAAATCTTATCAGCATGCTGAATGCCAGTAGCCTTCACCGCATTAACGACGATCATTGAAAACGCAATTGAAGCTATTGCATCCATTGTTAAGTATCCCTGAGTAAAGCCTTGTGAGAAACTACCAAATGCAGAATGGAACAGTTTTGTGTTACCAGCATCTGGTGTCTGCCCTCCGAAATCTACAAAACCTTTAATAATCATAGCTAAGATAGTTATGAGCAATAAAGGTGTAAGTAATGAACCAATTCTATCAATCATTTTATTTGGATTGAGACATAAATAAAGAACGATTAAAAAATAGATGATAGTAAAAATTAATAAAGCTAAACTTCCATTTGTATGAGCAATTGGTGTAATCGTCATTTCAAATGATGTTGAAGCTGTACGAGGAATTGCAAACAATGGTCCAATTGTTAGGTATATAATAATTAAAAATATTAAAGAAAATTTTGGCGAAATTTTATTAAATGCCCCGATATAACCTTGATGGTCTAAAGCCCCTACGACGACACCTAATAAAGGTAGACCTATACCTGTTAAAGCAAATGCAAGTATAGCCGGCCATAAGAAATGTCCACTATCGAGACCGAGATTTGTTGGAAAAATAAGGTTTCCTGCACCGAAAAACATGGCAAATAAGGTAAAACCTATAATCCAAGTATTTTTATTCATAATGCTGCTCCTTTTTATCTAATAATGCAACATTCAACATTCTATCATAATTAAGATTTATAAGTCTATATAATTTCAGAAAATTTAAAAACTTATATAATGTAAATATCTTCATATTTTAAAGTTAAAGCGAAATATCTTCTAATTAAGAAAACGAAGTGCAATCCAACACTTACGCATCCCACTATTTTCAAAAGTTTAAAAGGACTTCAGCAATAGTTTCTTCAATAATGGCGATAAATGACTTGGTAAATGTTCCACGCCCTCAACAAAAATTGAAAATTGACCATAGATATTGTGAATGGTTTGCTCAATATCTTCAGTAATTGGTTCTTGACTAAGGAAGACGTTAAAAACTTCAATCCCAAACTTACGTGCAGTTTCAACAGCTTCATACGTATCAATGATGCCATCTTGACTATAATTAAATGCTGATGGTTCACCATCTGAGAACACGATAAGAAAACGCTGTTGATGACTTCTTTGTAAAAGACGTTCACTTGCGACTCTGATTGCCACGCCATCGCGATTATCATCTTGCGGTTCTAATGACATAATTCGAGGGCCTTCCTTTTCAAAAATTGAATAATTATAATTAATAATTTCATCAATAATATTAGGTTGCTCGCGATCATCAGCTTCAAAGGCATCCTCATTAAAAGCTAAAATTTCATGTTTAATATTTAAAGTTTTCAATGTTTCGTGGAATAAAACGACACCTTTGATCGTTTCGTCCATTTTGTCATGCATGCTCGCAGAGGCATCTACTAACAGTGTGAAGGTTGCATCAAACGTCTTACTTAAGTCCTGTTTTTTATAAAATAATTTAAATTGATCATCAATAAACCAGTTGATTAAATCTTTTTGAAGCCGCCCTTTAGTGAGATTGCGACGTTCATCTTCATGTTCTCGGTCAATTGTTTTTTTAATGATTTGAATTAAATCTTTAATCTCATATTGCACATCATTCTTCGAAGATTGGTAATTTATGATGTCTTGAGGTTGAATATCAGGTACTTTCCATTCAATTTTTACATTCTTATTGATTCCTTCTAAGGCAAATGCTTGATTTTGGCCTATTAAACCACCTTCATCATGATCTAAAGTACTCTGAGAGCCCTTTCCTTTCTTAGTCATCATATCGGTCATATCATCAGTGCTGTCGCCTTCTCGAGCTGTGTCATTATCCGCCATGACTTCACTATTTTCACCTTCATGAAGTTCCATTTCTAGATAAGCACCGCCTTTGGATTGACTATCCGCTGACTTTGTTTCTGCTTCTGCAGTTTCAATATCTTCTTCGGAATTATTGGTATCGTTACCATCTGTTTGACTTGCATCTGTACGTTTCAAATCGTCAAATGTAGTAGTTTGAATATCTTCGTATAACTTTTGTGGTAAATAATAATATTCATTTAACATATCTTCTTTGAGTAAATCATCAACTTGGTACATAATACGTTCAGCGAGGTACATATTATCTTCTGAAGATTGATTCTGGAAAATATTAGGCAAATACTGATACATGCTAACTAAGATATCATCAAATAAAGGATGAATTGTTGGTATGTCAAAGAAGTTTTGACTTAGAAAGGCACGCTCTAAATAAAGGAATAGTAAATCTGTATAAACAGTTTTAGTTTTATACACATTGATTTGTGAATCTGTGAAAGCCATTCGCGTATTTAAACGTAAATCGATATACTTAGCAGTACTTGGTCGTTCGTTACGGATGATGTCGAAAATACGCACATCTTCCAATAACTTGAACAACTGATGAAAGAATTTACGATGTTGGAAATCACTATGATGTAAGACTTCGTTTACAATATCTACATCCATGTGATGGTAGCCATAAGCAGCTAATAGTACGTCAGTTTTAAGTCCTGCTTGTTCAACTTGAGGTGGCCGATGAGACCAAAACCAACTTGTGATTAAAGTATTGCTAAATGGATTATAATATGGAAATTTTTGGATTTTGACTTGTGTTTGTTCATTTTTTAAAAGCAATCGTGCTAGGTCTTGTAACATCATGACTTGCTTAGCATCTAATTGTTCATCGTTGAATTTGATAAAACGATCACTCATACGTATCCCTCTTTAAAAATTTAACTCAATTGCGTTAACAATGGCTTGTTGCTCACGTTCATCTTCTAACTTATCGATAATTGTACGTTTAATCGCACGTTCAATTGGTATAACAGTAGCTAAGTCACTTAAGTCGATGAGTGCACGTATACTAGCAGCCTCTTCGGAAATTTGTCCTTGCTTCGTCATTGTTCTTAAATCTTCATTAAATTTGATAATTTGTCGTATCACTTGATCATCTTGCAATCGGCTTTGCTCTTTGATTACCGTTTTCAAAATATCCCCATCAATATAATCAACTTCTATGACGATAAAACGGTTCTTAAGTGCTTCGTTCATAGGTAACGTCCCAACATATCCTTCATTAATTGCAGCGATAACATTGAAGCCTGGTGCAGCTTTAATGACCTCACCAGTATATGGGTTAGTAATTTGACGTCGATAGTCTAAAACACCATTTAGAATTGGTAACGTCTCAGGTTTCGCCATATTAATTTCATCAATATAGAGAATATGACCCTGTTTCATTGCTTTAATTACAGGCCCATCTATAAACACAATTTCTTGATGGCCTTCTTCATTTGTTTGAATTGTTTTAAATCCGAGTAAACTTTCAGTATCTAAATCCACTGAACAATTGACTTGGTGCATAGGCCGTTGAACTTCCTGACTAAGTGTCTCAGCAAGCTTCGTTTTCCCAGAACCTGTAGGGCCTTTTAATAAAATATTTTTATTTAATTCAAAAAGCACTTTCGCATCTTGAAATACAGTTTCATCTGAGTTTTTATAAATTGTTTGTACCATCGTTACCCTTCCTTTATGTATAAAAAGAGGCTAAGACATCTAAGTCTCCACAGACCTGTCTTAGCCCTATTAATAATGTTAAGTCATCACTACTTCAATTGCATGGCGCGTTCTATACTTCTTTAAAGTAGTCCTTGAAGTATCCGCCCACTAAGCCAGAGTTATCAATAATTTGATAATACTCTTCAGTTTCATTGATAACATCGTATTGTTTACCAACTGTTAACATATCAGAAACTGTAAATTTCTTAGCATCTGTATTTGTCACTTCTACTTTTTTGATAGGTGTACGTTCTTTCCATGTTTCATGTAACATTGTATAACCTTCCTCTATTAAAAATGATTTACTTTTCTAATGTGTAAATAAATGAGATACCACTGTTTTCAGTGATTCTTAAAGATTCTGAATCCTCTTGTTCTAACGTTTGGTAAGGTATACCGATTTCATCTAAACGTTCTTTAGCTTGATTAAAAGCTTCACGATGTTGCGTTGAGAATTCGACTTGTTCTACTGGACCGACATCAGACATTTCAATATCTTTATCGGCTTCATATAAGTGAAGTTCACCACCTAAGCCACCTTCACCAATTTTGAATACTTGAATATTTTCATCGGCGTCTTCACTTGGTAAATACTCTGCGAATAAATCCAGACCAAATACTCTCGTTAAAATAGATGTAGTAATCGCTAATTCGTTGACTTTAAGTATCACAGGCCCTAAACCTTGCACTTGATGAAGTGGATTAACCGAACTATCAAATGAAGGCATGCCGAGACCGACCCCAGTATTATGTTCATTTGAGTAAATATCGAATGTTTGATGATTGTCATCTTCAAAACTAAAATGTTTATTACCATTGAGTTCAGTCATTGAGCTATAAGAGATGTTGTGATTTGAGAGAATTTCTTGATACTCATCTAATCCTAAATCAGAAGGTGTGCGTAAGCCTACACTATCAATATGCTGATTTATGTAATCATTAGTAGGAATTTCTACAAAATGTAGTCGAGTACCTGGGCTTAAATTAGCATCTCCAAACCTTAAAGCATTTTCATTTTTATCAGTATATTGCAATCCGATGATGTTACTAAATAATTCTTTAGTTTTAGATAGGTCACTCGTCCCTATAGTGACACTTCTAAGTCCGCTCATAAACTGACACTCCTAGATTTTGTCTTTATAATCATTATTATAACGTATTTTAATGCTAATGAATATGATGAAAGTTTATTCTATGTGGGTTATTTTAAGTCAACATTGTCATTTGTTTGAAAATTGAAATTACACATTGGATAAAATTTTTGTATATATTAAAATATATGTAAAGACATGTTTAAGGAGGCGTACATATGTCTAACTTATGGATTTTATTTGCAATTACAGTAC
>NZ_PPRT01000044.1 GCF_002902725.1 Staphylococcus caprae | reverse complement strand
CGATTGAATCACTGTATGTGCTTGAACACCATTCTCTTTGCCATATAAAGCTCGTGTTTGCTTAAACGATGATTTTGCATAATCTATATCACAATTTAAGCCACTTTTTTCTTCTGCTCGCTTTTCTGCGTAATTGATTGCTCGACTTGCCGATTTGGTATTACCTAATTTAGTTGTTGCCATCGTTATCACTCCGATTCTTTTTAGGTGCAAAAACTGCTTTTAAAATATGCAAAATCATAACGATGAATAAAAAAGCCATAAACCAAATATTATTAGTAAAATCGAAAAATATAGCTAAACCAATATAAGTAAGTGCCAATATACCGATAATAATATTAAAAGTTAGTCTCAATTTAGGCTTTGCCATATATCGTTCAACCTTTCACGTAATTCACTAATGTTACGTTCTAATGCTTCGTAGTTCGGTGTTTCATGTTGATGTTTATTACAATATTTAGCAATCTGATTGGCGTTTGCACCTAACTTACTTAAATCTCTAGCAATCGATTGTCGCGTTTCTTTATCAAATTTTGGTGCGACTAATCGACTGCCTTGTGCCTTTTTCTTTACGAAAGCAGGCACACTCATATTTAAAGTTTCCGCAGATTGCCTTAACTTTAAATATTCGGATTCGCTCACACGAAAACTAATTTGTTTTGGCTCCTTACGGTTGGGTTTACAGTTTCGCCCAACAGTTTCGTCGCTAGCCACAAATGTGTTTTGTTCGCTCATCAATCCCACCACGCTTTCTTCGAAAATTATT
>NZ_PPRT01000043.1:67151-111628 GCF_002902725.1 Staphylococcus caprae | reverse complement strand
AAATTAAACACCACTTAAAAAATAATAAGTATTACAATGTGTTTTATAGAAAGTAAAGGAGGAATTATTGTTTTGATAAACTCTAATTCGAATAATGAAGATACGAAAGTTCAACAAGGAAAAACATATCATTTTTTCCAACAAGCTTTAACATTAGCTGCCGTCTTACTTATTGCTAAAATTATCGAATCATTTATTCCGATTCCAATGCCAGCTTCAGTGATTGGTCTCGTTTTGCTATTTATCGCATTATGTACTGGCATCGTCAAACTAGAACAAGTTGAAACAGTAGGAACAGCACTAACGAATAATATCAGTTTCTTATTCGTTCCAGCTGGTATTTCAGTAATCAATTCTTTGCCTATTTTAAGCAAGAGCCCAATATTAATTATATTATTGATTATTATTTCTACTATCTTGTTACTCGTCTGCACTGGTTTCGCCTCTCAACTCTTAGTGACGAAATCATTATTCCCTTCTAGAGAGAAAAATAAAGAAACGAGTCAAATCGGAGGTTAAACAATGATTGAACATTTAGGAATCAATACACCCTACTTTGGAATTTTACTGTCCTTAATTCCATTTGTGATTGCTACATATTTCTATAAAAAGACGAACGGGTTCTTTTTATTAGCACCTTTATTTGTTAGTATGGTTGTGGGGATTGTATTTTTAAAAGTAACTGGCATCAGCTATCAACAATATAAAGTTGGTGGTGACGTTATTTTCTTCTTCTTAGAGCCGGCTACAATTAGTTTCGCTATTCCGTTATATAAAAAACGTGAAGTATTGAAAAAATACTGGCTTGAAATCTTTGGTGGCATTGCAATTGGAACAGTGAGTGCACTGATGCTCATCTACCTAGTAGCTAAAATATTCCAATTTGGTTCACAAATTATTGCATCAATGTTACCTCAAGCTGCAACAACAGCTATCGCCTTACCTGTATCTGAAGGTATCGGCGGGGTTAAAGAATTAACGTCGTTAGCCGTTATTCTTAATGCGGTTGTGATTTCTGCGCTAGGTATTAAAATAGTTGAACTATTTAAAATTTCTAATCCTATAGCGAGAGGTTTAGCATTAGGAACAAGTGGTCATACGTTAGGTGTCGCTGCTGCTAAAGATTTAGGAGAAACGGAAGAATCAATGGGGAGTATTGCCGTAGTTATCGTAGGTGTTATTGTGGTAGCTGTTGTGCCTATACTCGCACCCATCTTACTATAAAAAATTTATATCATGAGGTTGAGACATAATTAATTGTCTCAGCCTTCTTCAACATATTGGCAGTAGATGTCTGAATTGAAAGTGTGCTTACATCAAGCTTCTTTCAATCCTAGCCATCCTTGCCGGGGTGAGACAACGAAAATAATTTTGATAAATTATATTTCTGTCTCACTCCCATGATAATAGCTCCTAAAATGAAGTTTTGTAATCACTTCTTTTAGGAGCTATATTTTGTATTAAGTATTCATTTTTTGATATTAGCTTAATTTTTGAACTTGGTGTTCTTGTCCTTTATTTTTACGGGTTGGGTCTAAACGTTTTTCTAAGAAACGTAAGCCAATATCTATAATAATAGCTATTAATGCGATTGGAATGGCGCCAGCTAAAATGAATGTTGTACCATCAGTGGAATTCGTACCGCGAATAATAATATCTCCGAGTGTCGGTGCCCCGATAAATGAACCGATAGCTACAATACCAATGGCTACGACCAGCGCAATTCTAATTCCTCCAATAATTACCGATAATGAGAGTGGTAATTCAATCATACGGAGTACTTGGTTACCTGTCATCCCCATTCCTTTGCCAGCATCTTTAATATTGTCATCTACTTCAACAATACCTGTGTACGTGTTTTTAATAATAGGAAGTAATGAATATAGGAATACGGTCACTACCACTGTCGTTGGTCCAAGTCCCATTGCTAACATTAAAATGGCTAACATCGCAATGGCTGGTACAGTTTGAATAACATTTGCAATTGTTATGACGATCCATGATAAACGTTTATATTTCGCTATAAAAATACCAACCGGTATACCAATAATACATGCAAATAAGACGCCATACACTGACATCAATAAATGCTTAAAGAATAACTCTAAAAGGAAGGCCCAGTTGAGAGAATAATACTCTAATATTGAATGTAATAAATTACCTTTCATTATTGTTGACCTCCTTTTTCATCATCAAAATAATGATGTTTCTTCAGATACTCTTCTGCAATCACTGCTGGTTCTTTCCCTTTACCATCTGCTTCATAATTTAATTTCTGCATTTCTTTCGTCGTAATTCTACCTTGTAATTTTTTCAAAGCTTTATCGATTTTTGGATTATCTTTCACAAGTTTTTCTGTAGCTAAAGGACTACCATCATATGGTGGGAAGAATTTACGATCATCTTTTAAGATTTTCAAATCATAAGCAGCGATACGACCATCAGTAGAATAACCAACTGCTACATCTAACTTTTTATTTTTAAGTGCATCATATACAAGTCCAATTTGCATAGGACGTGCACTATCAAATTTAAATCCATAATCTTTAACGAAAGCAGGATAACCATCTCCAGCACGGTTCATCCATTGTGTATCCATACCTAAACGTAATTTGTCTTTATACTTTTCTAAATCGGACACTTTTTCTAAATGATACTTTTTAGCAGTTTCTTTTGTGACCATAAATGCATAAGTATTCGCAAAACCTAAAGAATTGTAATATTTTTGGTCATATTTCTTCTTAAACAAACGTTGTGTTTCTGACATCGCTTTTTTAGGATCTTTAGTCGGTTTCGCATTAAGTACACTCGTAAGTTCTGTGCCAGTATAACGAACCGCTGACATATTAACATCTCCACGTTGCAACGCATTATGTTGGATAATACTAGATCCTAAGTTACCTATTAAAGTTGGCTTAATTTTACCTTTTGTTTCATGTTCAATCATTAACTTTTCCATATTAGCTATAATCTTTGTTTCACTTGTTTCAGTTGTTGTAATTTTGACATCATCTTTTGCATTGCCATCACCAAGGCCTGGTAAACTACATCCAGATAATACTAAGAGAGACAATGCAATGAGAATAACTGTATATTTCAAATGTTTCATCAATGACGTTTCCTCCCTTTTTAATTATCTAGATACTTTAAGACCTTTAGGCACTACCCACTTTTCAACTAATGAAAGTAAAAAGTCGACGATTAATGCTAAAAGTGTAACCAAAATTGCTGCACTAATAATCATAGGTGGTTGATAGAGATTTAAACCATTAAATACAAGGTCACCTAAGCCACCTGCACCAACGTAACTAGCAAGTGTAGCCCAACTAATGACGTACACACTTGAGAGACGTATACCACTGATAATTAAAGGCAACGCAAGTGGTAACTCCACATCTTTCATTAACTGCATCTTAGTCATTCCCATACTTTGACCTGCTTGAATGACGTTTTTATCAATATTTTTCACACCTAATACTGTATTATTTAAAATCGGTAATAATACATAGATAAATAAAGCTACAATTGCGGGTGTTTTACCTACACCGAAAATCGGAATCATAATAGCTAACACTGCGAGCGTAGGAATTGTTTGAAGCACCCCTGCGATTGTTAACACAACATTGGCTGTACGTGTCGTTTTAGATAACAAGATGCCTATAGGTACTGCTACAACAATTGCGATGAGTAACGCAATAATAGAAATATAAAAATGTTCTATCGTTTTTGATACAAGTTGACCGCCATACTCATGGAAGAATGCACCCATTATTGATCAACTCCCGTTTTCTGAGTATCGTGAGGCTCGTTGGCTCCTTTATGTTGTAACTCCGATTCTTGCGCAATATTCTCTTCTTGCTCTTGTTGTACACGATTGTGGGAACCATTTTCAGAAGAGGTCTCAGCCTTAGTAGTCTCACTTTCGTCTTCACCCCAGATAGAATCGTAAACGATATCTACTAAGTTGGCGCGGGTAATTAAGCCAATGAGTTGATTATGATCATCGACGACTGGCACATTTCTTACATTACGTTTAAGAATGGTACGCACAGAATCTTGCAATTTCGAATCTATATGTACTTTATATACGTCACGTTGCATTGTATCGATAAGTTCTTTACCTGTTCTTAAACCTTGATTAATGTCTTCGATATCTAAGAACCCTAGCAACGTGTTGTGATTATTCACAACGAAAATCGTATCTACACGACGTTGTCTCATCACATTAACCGCATCATTTAATGAATCATCTGCATGAACAGTTACCGGCTTAATCATGGCACCTTCTACTGTCTTCATGTTCGGACGATCTTGAATAAGACGATTTTGACCAATGAAATCTTTAACGAAATCATTAGCTGGATTTCTTAAAATATTATCTGGTGTATCGTATTGAACGACTTGCCCTTTTGACATGATACAAATTTTATCTGCCAATTTGATGGCTTCATCCATATCATGTGTGACGAAAATAAATGTTTTACCTAATTTTTGTTGCAATTCTTTAACTAAATCTTGTAACGTGTCACGAGTAATTGGATCCAGTGCTCCGAACGGTTCATCCATTAAAATGATGTCTTGTTCAGCAGCCAGTGCACGTACGACACCGATACGTTGTTGTTGACCACCTGATAATTCTGCAGGATAACGATCCAAATATTCTTCAGGTAAATCTACTAATTTAATTAATTCTTTCGCTTTAGCATCTTTCTTTTCTTTAGACCATTTTAAGAGTTTAGGTACCAAAACAATGTTCTCTCTAATAGTCATATGTGGCATTAATCCGATTTGTTGAATGACATAACCAATACTTCTACGCAATTCAACAGGATTCATATTACGCACATCTTTCCCATTCATCGTAATTTGGCCGTCAGTTGCCTCAATCATACGATTAATCATACGTAAGGCAGTCGTCTTTCCACTACCACTTGTCCCAATAAATGCGATAAATTCTCCTGATTCAATATCCAAAGAGATACTATCAACCGCTTTTTTATTCCCTGAATAAATTTTGGTTAAGTTTTTGATACTTAACATAGTTGTGTTCCCCTTTCTTGTGGTTAAAGTAACGAAGCTCATTTTCAAAAATAAAAGACCTCAAGAGCAGTTGTTAAACAAATAGTTTCATAAGTTAAACAAGAGCGCAGAGGCCTTTGCTTTTAAAATTTTAAATATGTAATCATACACGAGTAATAACAAAGCTTGCTCAAAACTGTACACTCATGGGCTGGCTTGAACTTCGACCGTTACATAACTATATACCCTATATTATTTTATTAAACATTGCTCACGGGCACATAGTAACAATTTTTTAAGTTAAAGTTTTTATAAAAAGGCAATGATATCTATATTTATAACATTGGAAAATTAATTTTCAGTGAGAAAAAATAGGAAATTAAAATTTCGTGAATTATTTCACATAATTTTGTCATAAACTATTGAAATCCCATAATAATAGTATTATTCTCAAAGTGTAATAAGAATTATTACGCTAATCAAAAGACTGAAGAAGTTTCGGATGTCAAATTTACAATTGAGGGGTTGTTAAATATGAAGGCAGCAGTCTGGTATGGACAAAAAGATGTACGTGTAGAGGATCGCGAACCTAAAGCATTAAAAGATAATGAAGTTCAAGTGAAAGTATCATGGACAGGTATTTGTGGCACAGACTTACATGAATATTTAGAAGGACCTATTTTCATTTCAACAGACAAACCCGACCCACTATTAGGTCAAAAAGCACCTGTGACGTTAGGTCACGAATTTTCAGGTGTAGTAGAAAATGTCGGTAAAGACGTTACGCGTTTCAAAAAAGGTGACCGTGTTGTTGTAAATCCTACAGTTTCTAAACGTGAAAAAGAAGAAAACATCGATTTATATGATGGTTATTCATTTATTGGTTTAGGCTCAGACGGTGGATTTGCTGAATTCACTAATGCACCTGAAACAAATGTATATCATTTACCTGATAATGTAACAGCACGTGAAGGCGCACTTGTAGAACCAACTGCCGTTGCAGTACAAGCAGTTAAGGAAGGCGAATTATTATTCGGTGACACTGTCGCAGTATTTGGAGCAGGACCAATTGGTTTATTAACTGTTATCGCAGCGAAAGCGGCTGGCGCAAGTAAAATCTTTGTCTTCGATTTATCTGAAGAACGTTTAGAGAAAGCGAGAAGCGTTGGTGCAACACATACCTTCAATTCTGCAAATGTAGACCCAGTGAAAGCAGTTTACGAACATACTGACAATGGTGTAGATGTATCATTTGAAGTCGCTGGCGTAGGTATTACATTACAACAATCTATCGAAGTGACACGTCCTCGAGGCACATCAGTGATTGTGGCTATTTTCGGTCATCCGGTAGAATTTAACCCACTACTACAAATGAATAAAGGTGTTAAATTAACAACTACAATTGCTTACACACCTACAACGTTCCAACAAACTATCGACTTAATCGCAAACGGTAGCTTAAATGTTAAAGATGTAGTTACTGATGAAATTGAATTAGATAATATCGTTGAAAGTGGATTTAATCAACTTGTAAATGACAAATCTCAAGCTAAAATTTTAGTACGTTTGAATGGCGACCAAAAATAATTCTATACGAATTTAGAGTGAAATAAAAAGAGTGAACAAGTTGGAATCTGTTCACTTAGAACTGTCGATAAAGTCTTTGGCTTTATCGACAGTTTATTTTGATTCGGGTTGAGTCGATGTGATTTTGTCGTACTGTCGTACTTTAGATAAATTCCGTTTTATTTATCTTGCATACCTTTTCCATTTAAAATATGTTCCACATACTTTTCAATGCGATTAATACGTGTTTGACTGCGTTTTGCTTGTGAGAAATGGTACAGGTATTGATGTTGTCGTCCAGGTGTTAGCTGATAAAAAGCTTCTTTAAGTTGTGGATTTTCTGCAAATTTCTGTTCTAATTCTTCAGGTACTTCATAGTCTTCATTTTTCTTCATCTCAACTTTTTTACCTGCTTTTTCAGTTTTAGTTGCTTCATTTAAATAATATTAAATTTCTTCTTCGCGATTTTTAATTTCATCTAAACTTTCGAATCGTAGTTGACGTGCTGCTTGTACTTTTTCAGTTTGTTGAATTAATGTCCCATATTTGTCTTCTAATATGGCACCTTTATGGAAGAGAAGCGCCACATAATGTTTAAAGCCATGAATGAGAACCACGTTCTTTCCATTTAATGTATAACACGGGTGCATCCATTTATAAGTTTCTTCAAGTTCTGTATCTTGAAAAATTAAATCTCTAAGAAATTGATAACATTCTTGCCATTGACTATCTTTATTCAAAAATTCTTCTACTTTTTCATTTTTTTGTTTATTCACCATTATTTAATCTTTCCAATCCTTTTATTTAGTATTAAAGCCTATTATATAATTAATTTTCAGAAAAATCGAATTATGCAAAGTTTATTAAATTTATACAAATACACAATTTGACTATTAAATAATCTAGCGTATAATTGTAGCGTAGTAATTTGTTGAATTTTTCAGCATATAAAAAGGAGTAATTATGGAAAAAAATAATAAATCGAAAAGTAGTAAGATTAACCTCTCGCAACTCGTCTTACTAGGACTTGGTTCTCTTATCGGTTCTGGTTGGTTATTCGGTGCATGGGAGGCTTCATCTATCGCGGGTCCAGCCGCCATCATTTCTTGGATTATTGGTTTCGTAGTTATTGGTACGATAGCTTACAACTATATCGAAATCGGAACAATGTTCCCTCAATCAGGCGGTATGAGTAACTATGCACAGTATACTCACGGATCACTACTTGGATTCATTGCAGCATGGGCCAATTGGGTTTCACTCGTAACAATTATCCCAATTGAAGCTGTTTCTGCTGTACAGTATATGAGTTCTTGGCCTTGGGACTGGGCTAAACCTATGGGAGCTTTAATGAAAGACGGTTCCATCAGTACGATTGGTTTATTTGCCGTTTACATCATTATCGCAATCTTCTCACTTTTAAACTACTGGTCAGTTAAATTATTAACTTCATTTACAAGTTTAATTTCAGTATTTAAATTGGGAGTACCTTTATTAACAATCATTATGTTAATGATTTCAGGATTTGATACAAACAACTATGGTCACTCAGCAAGTACGTTCATGCCATATGGCAGTGCACCAATCTTTGCTGCGACAACAACATCAGGTATCATTTTCTCATTTAATGCATTCCAAACAATCATTAATATGGGTTCTGAAATTAAAAATCCTGAGAAAAATATTGCACGTGGTATTGCGATTTCGCTTACATTAAGTGCAGTATTGTATATCATTCTTCAAAGTACATTTATTACTTCAATGCCAAGTTCTATGATTCATGAACATGGTTGGAATGGTATCAACTTCAATTCACCATTCGCGGATATGGCAATCTTATTAGGAATTAACTGGCTTGCAATTTTATTATATGTTGAAGCCGTAGTATCTCCTTTTGGTACTGGCGTATCATTCGTCGCAGTTACTGGTCGTGTCTTACGCGCTATGGAAAAGAATGGTCATATTCCTAAATTCTTAGGAAAAATGAATGAAAAATATAATATTCCTCGTGTTGCCATTGCATTTAACGCGATTGTAAGTATGATTATGGTTACATTATTCCGTGATTGGGGTACATTGGCAGCTGTTATTTCTACTGCAACACTCGTTGCATATTTAACAGGTCCAACAACAGTTATTTCATTACGTAAAATGGCACCTAAGATGACACGTCCTTTCAAAGCGAATATCTTAAAATTTATGGCACCATTGTCATTCGTTCTTGCGTCACTTGCAATTTATTGGGCAATGTGGCCGACAACTGCAGAAGTTATTTTCATTATTATTTTAGGTTTACCAATTTATTTCTTCTATGAATATAAGATGAATTGGAAAAACACTAAAAAACAAATCGGCGGTAGTTTATGGATCATCATTTATCTTATCGTTCTAGCCTTCTTATCATTCATAGGAAGTAAAGAATTCAAAGGTATGAACTGGATTCATTATCCATGGGATTTCTTAGTGATTGCAATCGTCGCATTAATCTTCTATCAATTAGGTACGACAAGTTATTTCGAAAGTATCTACTTCAAACGTGCTAATAAATTGAACAAGAAGATGGGCGATAAATTAAGAAAACGCCGTAGAAAAGCAAGACATAAAGATTGGAAAGAAAGAGACCGCCAAGAACAAAACAACTAAATCACATGACCTAACGCTCGAGATCAATGTCTCGAGCGTTTTTTAATGTTACTATTTAAAATAAGATCATTAAGGAGATGAAGAGATGGTAGAAGTTAACGTTAAGGGTGGAACGATTAAAGGAATCAGTGATGGTCAAATTGATAGATTCTTAGGTATCCCCTATGCACAACCATTCAATGCAGCTTCACGTTTCAAACATTCTCAATTGAACCATGGAATCGGCAACTCAAATATTGATGCAAGGAAGGTCCAACCTATTCCACCTCAACCTTATAATGCGCTTGAAGATTTCTTTTCAACTCAACAAAATGGTTTTAACAGTTTTATACAAAATGAAAATTGTCTGTATCTCAATATATGGAGAAAAAGTTGTAGCAGTAAGATAAAACCCGTAGTTGTTTATTTTTACGGGGGTGGATTTACGCAGGGCCATGGAACAGCAGAGTTATATAATCCTTACCATATCGTTGAAAAAGAAGATATCATTGTCATTACATTTAATTATCGCCTAGGTGCATTAGGCTTTCTAGATTGGTCAGCGCTAAACCCTCAATTTGATTATAACAACGGGCTTTCTGATCAGATGAATGCTTTAAAATGGGTGCATCATTATATTGAATACTTTGGTGGTGATCCTAACAATGTGACTTTAATGGGACAATCTGCAGGGAGTATGAGCATCCATGCTTTAATGCAAGTACCTGAATTAGATACGTATTATCATAAAGTTATGTTGTTAAGTGGTGCGTTATTTAATGAAACTAAAGAGAACGCTCAATTAAAGGCGAATCATTTTTTGACGTTGATTAATACCTATTACCCAGGAAAATCTCTTGAATCTCTTACTCACGAAGACATCTTACGTCTTATGGAATTACATGAATCAGAACGAGGTAAATCGAGAAGTCTAGATTTAATTTATCGCCCTATTCAAAGCCCTATAATGACAAGAACGATAGATGACTTTCCGAAACCAGTATTTATGAGTTTTACAAATTCTGAAGGTGACATTTATATTGAAAATGAATCAAGAACACTCTCACCTTCACGTTTTGTTGAAGTAATGAAATTGTATGATATTGAAATCTCTGAAATAAATGCACGAACTGCACAACAACAAAGAGAGCTCATCACTCAATACTACTTTAAAGAACCAACAATCGACCTTTTACAACATATACATACACCTCATAAATGGCTCGCACGTTTTGATTGGTGCCGTCCGAATAGTACACATTTTAAAACTGCTTATCATATTCTCGATATCGTGTTTTGGTTTGGCCATTTAGATATTTTAACTACAAATCAATATGACATCATTAAAAGTGATATAGACTTAAGTCAGCGCATGATATCAGATTTAGCATATTTTGCAAGATATAGTGAAATGCATTGGTCTCCGTATCAACGTGATACGCAATCTACTTTTATATACAAATAAAACTGGTACGCTCATCTTCTCTATTCATGAGCGTACCAGTTTTTAATTTTTAGCATAATGAATATTCTTTAAAGTTAAAACAACAATCAGGCCTAATAATCCAATAATTGCACTTGTATACGTCACAGCTTGAACGGATAAATGTGACATGACTAATCCACCAACGATGCCACCAAATCCAATTCCCGCGTTAAGACTGGACATATTCCAACTCATAACCTGACTCGTATCACCTTCAACATGTTCAATGATACCGCTTTGAATAGCTGGATTCGTACTCCACTGCATAATATTCCAAATAAATAACCCAATCAGTAATATCACAGTTCCAGCTAGAATTTGATTTAATATAAGCATCATGATGATGAATATCGATACTGAGATGATTAACCATCGCTTACTTGTAATCTTATCTGAAAAGACACCACCAAGTGATGTGCCAATGACACCCGCAACACCGTTAACGAGTAATGCGAGAGAAACAAATGACAATTCATGTCCCTTAGATAATATCAATGGATTGATATACACAAATGTCACTGAATTTGCTACAAGCACGAGAAATGTGATAATGAGATATTTTACTATTTCAGCAGGTCTTAAAATACGTGATGGTGTTTGCGTTTCATTTTCAGAAGAAGGATTGGCATGTGCTAATTCATGATCTTTAGGAAGATACAACATCATTAGTAAACCAACTACAACACTGACCAGCATAATAAATAAGAACGTGAAACGCCAACCACCCCAGTCGCCTATCATCGTTCCAATAGGCACACCAAATACATTCGCACCACTAAATCCAGTATAAACCACGCCTATCATCTTGCCTCTATTCTTAGGTTTAGTCAGCATGGCTGTAAGTGCTAAGACTTTAACGATGATTAGCGACGCTGCTGCTGAAGATAAAATTCGTCCAACCACTAGAATTGGGAAATTTGGCGCAATCGCAATAATACCATTACCAATAATAAAGACGAATAACGTCCACAATAAAACCGGTCGTACTGAAAATCGGTTTGTCAGCTTCACTAAAATTGGACCACAAATTGCGAACGTGAGGGCGTACATCGTAACGAGCTGTCCAATGACCGCCTCTGAAACATGAAGATCTTGACTCATCAAATTCATAATTCCAGCAACCATCATTTCGACCATTCCCACAATAAAAACACTCAATATAAAAGTTGCAATTCGCACAATAGACATAATTAATCTCCTTTCTCAAAAAATAGATTGTCTTAGAAAGATTTGTAGCCAAAAATAAAAACAGCTACAAACTATTTTAAAGATTCGTAACTGTTTCATTATATAATATAAAATTCATTTTTGGTGTGAAAAAGTTTATATAAACCTGTAGACAAATTCTTAAAGATTAATCATCTTCTTTAACATCTGCGGTTCTTGCGATGAGTTGGTGTCGTGCATTAAAGAATTGTCCGTAACTCATGTAAGTTGCGATTAATGCTGACATAATCGTTGCGGTTGTATGTATAAATACAACTAACAATTGGAATTTAATAGCCTGCAAAGGTGGTACGCCCCCTATAATCAAACCAGTCATCATACCAGGAATTGAAACAAGACCATACGTTTTAACTGAATCAATTGTAGGAACAATAGCTAAACGTATACTTTCTCTAATAGAAGATTTAGATGCCAACTTAGGTGTAGCAGCAAGAGTTAACTTCGACTCTATACCTGAAATATCCTGAACAAATGCTCTATCTAAATTCTGATAAGCTAGGTTAATCGCAATTAAGCCATTATTCGCCAACATTCCTCCGATTGGAATGACTTCGTTAGCTGTAAACTTAATCGCGCCTGTAGCAATCGTACCCGCTAATGGTAATGCAGTACCTACAAAGATGGCTACGAATGAAATCCAAAACACATGATGCATCACTGGTGAAGCACGACTAATTGTATTCCATGATGCATTAATAATTATCACTAACACACAAATCATTAATAACCATTTTTCATTAATTTTGAAAATATAATGTAGTAAGAAGCCTAAAATTATTAATTGTATAGCAGCTCTTATAGTAGCTATAACTAAATCTTTAATAATATGTAAGCCTTCCTTGTACGAAATAAATATTGGAATTAATAATAACAGTGCTGTTAAACACAATGCTGTACTACTCATGCCCGCTCAACTCCTCATCATTCGAAATTTTACCATCAGTGATTGTAATCCTTCTTTGAAAATGACGCATACTTTGGTCATCACTATGAGTAATCCAAAGAATCGCTATCCCCTTTTTAGCGAATTTAAAAATAATCTTTTCGATGTTTTCTTTATTTTCAGTGTCTAAAGCACTTGTTGACTCATCTAACAGTAAGACTTCAGGTTCATACATAAGTTGACGTGCAATCGTAATTCTTTGTCGTTCCCCACCTGACATGTGTTCTATCTCAGCATCTAAATCATAATTGCCTAAACCTACTTGATTGATGAGTTGCTTTGCCTTTTCCTTATCAAACTTATCCCCTCTTGCTTCACAAGGAAATTTCATATTATCTTCAATAGTTGAGCCAATCAACTCACTCTGTTGCATAAGATAACTTACACGAGATCTTAATTCTTCTGGAGAGTATTCTTCGTACAACTTATCATGCAAATAGAGTTTCCCTTTTGTAGGGCTAATTAAATTGTTAAGCTGTTTTAACAACGTACTCTTCCCACTTCCAGAAGGCCCAATGATAGCAATCGTTTCTCCTTTTTCAATATTAAGGTTGATGTCGTCTAATATTGTTCGCTTATCCGCTTCATATGTAAGATTTTCTACTTTTAATAGCAAGACTAACGCTCCTTTCTCTGAACCCATTCATATTTATATTCCCTAATATAAGATTTTTAACTAGAGTCATTAAATATTTATATTTTCTGATTATTTAATTTATCTTGAAAATAAAAAAGCACACGCCTCAACGTGTGCCCTCACTCTATAAAGTAAATACCATCATAATAAATGATATTGTATTAATCGTCATATGCATAGTAATTGTAGTAGCAAGGTTCCGACCACTAAAGTGATATGCGGCAACGATACCTGTCGCAATAATTAAGTATGGTCCTATTTCAAAAGGTGATTTCGCATCAATACAATGTACGCCCGCAAATACAACGATAGATATCACGTACGTCACACCATACGTCAGTTTCTTACCTAATTCGTGAATCAGTAAATGTCTAAATAATAATTCCTCTACAAATGGTGTAAGAATTGCGATATCAATATATAGAAATGGAATTAACCATCCATGCGTGAACATTTTCGCTATTTCTTTATTATTTTCAGTATCTTCAAATTGGAACCTTTCTGGTAAAAATTCCATAGCGTATCCATATAATGCACTGAATAAATAAATGAGTACGATTGTGCCTATAATTAATATAATATGTTTTCTAAGTGCTTTAAAACGAGATATCGCAATGGGTACAATTGTTTTACGATGCATAAGATAAAAAGATAATAGGAAAAGTAATTGTCCTATTATTGTACAAACTGATGTCGCGTTCATAAAGTAGTCAAATAGATATTTCTCTGATAAAAGCGGATTTAATGCTCCCCAAAAAATAGTAATTAAAAATCCTAGTATTATCGGTAATACCATGTACGAAAATACATAAATTGGGATTAACCAAAAATCTCTTTTAACTATTCTTTTTGAAGCAAATTCATTATTAAATGAAGGATAAGCTTGATGATGTTGTTCTTGTGATTCGCTAACCATTTCATACTCCTTTTATTTTTTATAAGACAAAATGTTTATATAGCATTTCTATAAAAATGAGCAATTGAATGCTCGCCTGAAAAATATATGCTGAAGCTAGATTTTCACCTGATTTCACATAAATATATGTCGCCCCGCTCGCAATTAACAAATAAGGTATCAATTCAAGTACGGATGCCATATCGTAAACATGAACCAATGCTTCTGCAACAATTGAAACAGCAATCGCTAATTTTTTATTCAATTTCTTACCTAGTTCATGAATAACAAGGTGACGATAAATCAACGCTTCAACCATTGGGCGTAAAATAACCATTGAAATAAATGTGAAACCTATTGCGATAGGATGTAAAAATAAGCCTTCCACGCGACGTTCATATTGTGTCGCATTATAATTCAATGACAGTGGTAAGAATTGTACTAGCCACTCAATAAGTAACATTAGCACAAATACAATCATCACCACAATAACGATGCGATTTACATGCTTTTTGGCAAAATAAAATTGTCGGCGTGCAACATTCGCAATATACCGTTTATGTATAGCATAAAATAAAAATAAGACTAAAAATTGTGCTAGTACAAAACTGATACTTAATGAAAGATTATAAAACCACTCTGGCGGTGCATGTTGTGTAAGCATCGCAGTAACGCCAAGTGTTCCGAAAACAATGATAATAGGTATGATACTTTGAAAAATGATAAATGCGGGTATGAGTATGAAGTCTTTTTTGACTATATGATTACTTCCCCATAACGGCGTAAGTTGTTCTTTCTTTGTCGACTGTTGTTCTCTATTCATAGTTCACCTCTAATCATCCAATATCATTACATTACCATTTAAATGTACTTAAGTAATAATTTCAATCTAATTTTTAAAATAATTTTACTCTCTTTCATTGTAAAACGCATACATTGTTGTATCATAAAACTATATAAATTGTTTTAGGGGGAATGTTTATGTCTTTATTGACTACGATGCAATTTATAGTCAATATCATTATCATGGTTGTGCTATTAAGCGTCGTTATTATAGGGTTAATCTGGCTATTTAAAGATAAAGGTCAAGATCAACATAGTGTACTTAGAAATTTTCCTGTTTTAGGACGTATTCGTTATATTTCTGAAAAAGTCGGTCCTGAACTACGACAATATTTCTTCGCTGATGATAATGAAGGAAAACCATTTTCAAGAAATGATTATAAACACATTGTGCTTGCAGGTAAATATAACTCTCGAATGACGAGTTATGGTACTCAGACTGAGTATAAAGATGGATTCTACATACAAAATACAATGTTTCCACTTCAAGCAACTGAATTACATGTCGATAATCCAGACTTAATTTCAACATTTTTATACAAAATAGAAAATGAAAGATTATTTAGTCGTGATGAACACAGAAAAAGATCAGAAATTGATCCTTTCTTCTTATCAGATGAACATGCAATTGTATTAGGAGCTGAGCTCAAACATCCATTTAAGATTAAACGTCTCGTCGGTCAATCAGCGATGAGTTATGGTGCCCTAGGAAAAAATGCCATTACTGCATTATCTAAAGGCTTATCTAAAGCAGGCACATGGATGAATACAGGTGAAGGCGGCCTTTCTGATTATCATCTTAAAGGTGATGGTGATATCATTTTCCAAATTGGGCCTGGGCTTTTCGGCGTGAGAGATAAGGAAGGACGCTTTAACAAAGACATGTTTTTACAATTGGCAGATCGTAAAAATATTCGTGCATTCGAATTAAAATTAGCTCAGGGTGCTAAAACGCGTGGTGGCCATATGGAAGGCAATAAAGTCACAGAAGAAATCGCTAAAATTAGAAATGTTAAACCACACGAAACAATTAATTCACCTAACCGCTTCGACTTTATAAATAATCCAGAAGAATTACTTAACTTTGTACAAAATATTAAAGATTTAGGTCAGAAACCTGCAGGATTTAAAATTGTCGTAAGTAAAGTTGAAGAAATTGAAAGTCTTGTAAAAACAATGGTAGAACTCGATATTTATCCAAGTTTTATCACTGTAGATGGTGGCGAAGGTGGTACAGGGGCTACCTTCCAAGAACTTGAAGACGGCGTTGGTTTACCTTTACTAACTGCCCTTCCAATTGTTTCAGGTATGTTAGAAAAGTATGGTATCAGAGATAAAATTAAAATTTTCGCTTCAGGTAAATTAATTACACCAGACAAGATCGCTATCGCATTAGGATTAGGTGCGGATTTAGTTAACGTCGCAAGAGGCATGATGATTAGTGTAGGTTGTATTATGAGTCAACAGTGCCACCTTAATACATGTCCTGTAGGCGTAGCAACGACAGACCCTAAAAAAGAGAAAGCACTTATCGTAGATGAGAAGCAATACCGTGTGACGAACTACGTGACAAGTTTACATGAAGGATTGTTTAACATCGCAGCGGCTGTCGGCGTAACAAGCCCTACTGAAATTTCAGCAGATCATATCATTTATAGAGAACTTGATGGCGCTACACAAAAAATAAAAGATTATAAACTTAAATTAATTTCATAAATAAAAAGAGTGCGGTGATTCAACTGAAACATCGCACTCTTTCTATAACTATAGGTTTATTGTATAACCTATTCTTCATCATTCATTTTACTTTTTTCTTTTAGACCATTACGTTTGAGCTGTTTAACAATTTTATGCATACTCACATGATCATCTTTAACAGCCTTAGCAGACTCAAATCCTAAATTTTTCTTCAATTTATCAACGTCTACGTCTTTATAATCAATTTCAATATGCTCTACAGCCTTTTGATCTTTGTAATCAACCTTGTATGTCACACCTTTAAGACCTTTAAACGTTTTCTCATCTTTCTTAAATATCTCTTTCGCTTGTATCTTATCAATGCCTAAATCGTCGTACTTCAACGTTCCAATCGTAGACTGCTTAAGTACTTCATCATCTTTATATGTCAGTGACGTAATGATGTTTTTACCATTGACATCGCCTTCATATGTCTTCGTACGTTCTTTACTACATGCTGTAAGTGCAACAGTACTTAAGACTATCACTACTAAAAGTGAAATCACTTTTTTCATTGTTGTCGCCTTCTCTCGTCTATTTTTCTTATATAAATTATACCACCTTCCCCTCGAATATGTTACTTATTCACTCCATTCATTTTTTCGGAAAATTAAATTCAAAACATCACAAACATAAATAGCAATTCTCACAAATGTTATACTATATTCAAAGACTTATTATTGGAGGCAATGGTTATGCCAGAATCTAAAGCATTACTCAAGTCATTAACCGATGTTAATGGCATTGCTGGACATGAACAGCAAGTAAAATCATTAATGAAAGACTATTTAACACCTGTGAGTGATAACATCATTGAAGACAATTTGGGTGGCATTTTCGGGAAAAAGAACGCTCAAAATGGCTCAAAATCTTTAATGATTTCCGGCCACTTAGACGAAATTGGATTTATCATAACTCAAATTGATAAAGATGGCTATATTTATTTCACGCCTATCGGTGGTTGTTGGAACCAAGTGATGTTATCTCAAAAAGTAACGATCACTACTGAGGATGGTAAAGAAATTAGAGGTCTCATAGGTTCAAAACCGCCACATGCACTTACACCTGAAGAACGTAAGAAACCCGTTGAAATTAAACATATGTATATAGATATCGGTGTGGCAAGTAAAGAAGAAGCTAAAGCAGCAGGCGTAGAACTTGGCAATATGATTACACCTTATAGTAAATTCGAAACGCTAGCGAATGAGCAATATTTAACTGCGAAAGCGTTCGACAATCGTTACGGTTGCGCATTAGCTGTAGACGTTCTCAACCGTCTTAAAGATGAAAGCATTGATATTAACTTATACGCTGGCGCAACAGTTCAAGAAGAGGTTGGTTTACGCGGCGCCAAAGTTGCGGCCAATCTTATCAAGCCAGACTTAGCCATCGCAGTAGACGTTGGTGTGGCCTTCGATGTTCCAGGTATGACAAATGAAAAGAACGAAGGTAAATTAGGCGATGGACCACTTGTAATTATGATGGACGCCACTAGTATTGCCCACGATGGTTTCCGTAAACATATTAAATCGGTAGCTCAAGCTCACAATATTCCTGTTCAATGGGCTACAACTCCAGGTGGTGGAACGGATGCAGGTAGTATTCACGTTGCCAATGAAGGTATACCAACGATTACAATAGGTGTCGCCCTCAGATACATGCATTCTAATGTTTCAGTTTTAAACACGGATGACTATGAAAATTCTGTCCGTCTTGTAGCAGAAATTGTCCGTTCACTTAATGATGAAAGTTATCAAGCATTAATGTGGTAATTCAAATTAATTAAGGAGGCTAATCATGTTTTCTAAAAATGATGACAAAAAAACATCAATTTTTGGAGCAATGAAATGTTCAAATTGTGGAAAAGAGATAGGTAAAGAGGAACAATTAACGCTTAAAGTAAAAGCAAAGGATTTGAAAGGTTATACGCATTTAGCAAATTGGGCTGATGCACAATACAAACTATGTGAAGATTGCGCCCAATAACTACAGAACTCAATATTCAATATCATATATAAACCCCAGTCATCTGAACATTGACTGGGGTTTAACTTCAATCAAAACATTTATTTCGTTGATTTTTTCCAACTGTCGTCACTGAGCATTTCTCCTGGCCATGTGTATGCCATGACGCCACCATCGATACGAATAGTTTCACCTGTAATGAATGAACTATCATCTGAAGCTAAGAATGTAACAAGTTTCCCCACTTCATCTGGTGTACCTAAGCGTCCTAAAGGTGTCACCCATTTTTGATTTTCACGGAATGTGCGACCCGCTTCATCTTCAGAAGTACCTGCCAAGTTATCAACAAGTGGCGTTTCTATCGTACCTGGAGCTATCGCATTTGCACGAATATTTTCGCGACCATATTCAATCGCAATCGATTTCGTAAAGTTAATAACGGCCCCTTTTGCGGCATTATAACCTGAGCGGTATAAGTCTGCAGCTTGTCCTGAGAAAGAAGCCGTATTTATAATTGAACCGCCATGATCCATCATCAATGGTAATAAGAATTTAGTGACTAAGAACGTCCCTCTCATATCTACTGCCATAATCTTATCGAACACCTCTACTGGGTATTCATGAATACGTCCTGCTCCGTTATCCACTCCGGCATTATTAAATATCACATCAATACGACCATATTTCTCTTTCGCCTCATCTGCGAATTGTTGCACTTGTTGATCGTCAGATATATCTACTTTATAAGCTGTTGCTTTTCCACCTGCGTCATTAATTTCTTGCACCGTATTGTCCAACTCATCAGAGATGTCTAAAGCTAATACGTGCGCACCCTCGCTCGCTAATACCATTGCAGAGCCTCGTCCGATACCTGTACTTGCACCAGTCACCACTGCAATTTTGTTCTCTAATCGTTTCATTATCTGTCACTCTCCCGAATTTTTAGATTTCTACATGAAACTTTTTCGTTAATTACAATGTATATTCCACATTTAAATTTACCTTAAACGCCAACATCTCAATGATAACGCTTTAATATGTGATATCCATTTTCCGTAAAATGAACTCCTCAATTAGTGGCAACGTTTACATATCATCAATAATCCTGTATGCTAAGTTTTAAATTTCAGAAAATTCTTACCTAAAAATGGCAAATATGGGTATGGTTGTTATAACTAAACAAAGGGGGCAGTCATTGATGGTGGCAAATACAAAGGAGAAAAAGTCTTTTGTAAGTAAATTTTTAAATGGCGTTGAATTTGTAGGAAATAAATTACCTGATCCAGCAGTACTCTTCTTCTTAATGTGTGTAGGGCTCGCAATCATCACTTGGATTGTTTCTTTATTCAATGTGTCAGTCAAACATCCAGGTGACGGAAAGACCATTCACATTAAGAGCATTCTGAGTCATGATGGATTTGCTTATATCATGAACAACGCGATTAAAAACTTTTCCGAATTCCCAGCACTCGGTTTAGTGTTAGGCGTTATGATCGGTATCGGTGCAGCTGAAAAGTCTGGCTACTTCGATAAATTAATGATTTCAGTCGTCAACAGAGCACCAAAGAAATTGATCGTTCCAACGATTATACTTATCGGAATATTAGGCAGTACCGCAGGAGATGCAGCAACAATCATCCTGCCACCACTCGCTGCAATGTTATTTATAAAGATTGGTTACCACCCTATTGCAGGTTTAGCCATGGCATATGCATCTGCCGTTGGAGGATTCGCGGCGAACTTAGTCGTAGGCATGCAAGATGCTCTAGTCTATTCGTTTACAGATCCAGCCGCACGCATTGTATCCAAAAATATTAAAACCAATGTCGCTATGAACTGGTACTTCATCGCTGCGAGCGTAGTCGTTCTATTGCCAACGATTCATTTAGTTACAACGAAATTGATCATCCCTAGATTAGGAAAATATGACGACAGCCAAGCACACGAAGATACAGAAGAAACCTCTTCACATATCACACCCAAAGAAAATAAAGCGCTCTTCTTTGCAAATATTAGTTTTGTCGTACTTATCGTGTTACTTATTATATGCGCAATACCTGAACATAGCTTTTTGAGAAATGCGAAAACAGGCAGTTTGTTAGATGACGCCCCACTCATCAATGGCGTGGGATTAATTATCTTAGTCGTGTTCTTGGTACCGGGCACGATTTACGGCATATTAAGTGGAGAAATTAAAAATACTAAAGACTTAGGTAGCATGATTGCAGATTCTCTAGGTTCGATGGGTTCCTTTATCGTGATTGTATTCTTTGCTGCACAATTACTTGCCTTTCTAGAATGGAGTCATCTAGGTGTGATTGCTGCGGTTAAAGGCGCGAAATTATTACAACATCAGAATGGCATTGTGTTAATTATCGGCATTATTATTTTAAGTGCAATGGTCAATATGTTGGTTGGTAGTGCTTCTGCAAAATGGGGCATCTTAGCACCTATCTTTGTACCGATGCTCATTTTAGTCGGCTTCCACCCTGCATTCACTCAAGCCATTTATCGTGTAGGTGATTCCATCACTAATCCTATTACACCTATGATGCCATACTTACCTTTATTACTTTCATACGCTCAAAAATATGATAAAAAGATGAAGCTCGGCACATTACTATCAAGCTTAATGCCGTACTCTATCGCACTTACAATTGTTTGGATTGCCTTTACCCTCATTTGGTTCTTACTCGGAATTCCTGTGGGACCAGGCGGACCAATTAAAATGTAAAGCAAAGAGAATTTCTTTTTACAAAATTCTACAAACATTGCAAGTTGGGTGTGGGACGATGAAATTAATTTCGCTCAATGATATTTCTCTCCCACGCCCGCTTTTATATTTACTTTCAATTTTAAATCTTCAATAAATCAATCGGACAATGATGCCCTTCATCCTATCTTCTTTACTCTTTTTTATATACATATTGCCTAAAATATTATAATTGTCTCAAATTACATTAAATCTTTAACAAAAAGTTTCTTAAAAATCTTTTCAATTTATCTATATCATGTAAAATAAAATTAAACAGGGGTATTTAGAACTTCCCGTATCAAACACAGGAGGCAGAGATGGAAGAAAGAATTGGATTAATAGATATTGGTTCAAATACAATTCGACTCGTGATTTTTGGTTTCACTAAAGAAACGGGTCTGAATGAAATCTTAAATATTAAGACGCCCGCACGTCTAAGTCAGTATTTGACCAGTGACACTGAAATGAATAATGACGGTATCGCCGTTTTGAAAGAAGCACTTTTAAGTTTCAAGAAAGTTGCCGACAAATTTAAAGTTCAAGAGCTTCATCCTATTGCGACAGCTGCGATTCGTCAATCTAAAAACAGTAACGACATTATCAAACAAATCAAAAAAGAACTAAATATTGAAATTCAAATCGTCCCTGAAGAAGACGAAGCATTTTATGGTTATTATGCGATTTCACATACCACAGATATTGAAAATGGTATATCCGTTGATATCGGTGGTGGTTCTACCGAAGTGACACTTTTTAAAGATAAGAAATTAAAAGAAGCACATAGCTTCCCATTTGGCGTTGTCACATTGAAACGTCAGTTCTTCGGGGATAAAGACCATAATGATAAACCAGCAATTAAAAGTATGGAAAAATTCTTATCCGAACAATTCAATCAATTAGATTGGTTAAAAGATCAAGAGATCGCGCTTGTAGGTGTAGGTGGCTCAGCACGTAACGTTGCTCGTATTCATCAATCTGAACATTCTTATCCTATCGGTGGCGTTCACAACTATACCATGTCATTAAAGGATATAGATGAAGTTTACGATATCATTCGTAAAAGTTCTCGCGATGAATTAACCAATTTAGACGGCTTAAGTCGAGATCGCGTAGACATTATTCTACCTGCCGTGTCTGTGTTTAAGACACTTTTCAAAAAAATAGATGCGACACAATTCACTTTCTCAAGAAATGGTATTCGTGAAGGATTTGCAATGAATCTGATTCGCAAACGTCATCCTCATGAATTTAAAAAAGAACATGTGCGTAGAGATGCTTTAAAACATTTAGCCAATGAATATCACATCGAGGAAGAAAGTGCGAAGCGTCGCTTAAAATTAGCACAATCCCTACTCGATCAACTATTAAAACATAGTGATTTAAAAATTACAGATCATGATAAGCACTTATTCGTTGAAGGTGCGTATATGTATTACTTAGGTAGCTTTATCGATTCAGATTCAAGTTCACCACACACGTATTACCTTATTGCGAATTCAATGATTAACGGGTTCCCTCATAAAGATCGTGTGAAGTTAGCCCTTCTCGCAAGCTTTAAAAATAAATCATTACTTAAATTTTACTGTAAAGAAACGCAATGGTTCAGTGGAAAAGAAGTTGATACCATTCAAGCCTTAGGTGGCATTATTAAATTCGTAAACGCGTTAAATATCTCACATACCAGTTTTGTAGAAGAAGTTAAACTCAAAGAGAAAAAAGACGATAAATACGAACTCTATGTTTACTACAAAGGAGAGCCTATTGCTGAAGAGTATCAAGCGAATAGGCAGAAGAAACATATTGAAAAGATTTTAAAGGGGAAAGTAGCAATCATCTTTACAAAATCTTAAAATTCGTATGATATTTTTAGACTACACAAGAACAAAGATTAAATAATGAGGTGTATTGAGAGTATGCAAACTCAATTGGGAGAAAAGGATATTAATTTACCACAGTACTATAATAACAGGGAGTTAAGTTGGCTCGATTTTAACTATAGAGTCCTTCAGGAAGCTTACGATAAGAATAATCCATTACTCGAAATGTTAAATTTCGTCTCTATTTTTAGTTCGAATTTAGATGAATTCTTTATGGTGCGCGTAGCTGGTTTAAAAGACCAAGTGAAGTTAGGCTATGACAAACCTGAAAATAAAGCTCAAATGACGCCTCAAAAACAACTTGATGCGATAAAGATAAAAAATACAGAATATGTTCATACTCAATATCAACGCTATAATGAACTGATTGAAGAGTTACGACATTATGATATTGAAATGGTCAAACCCGACTGTTTATCTGAAACGCTCATCGAAAGATTAGAAAAAGAGTTTAAATCACGCATTCTACCTACACTTACACCATTAGGTATTGATGCGTATCACCCTTTTCCAAAATTAAACAATAAAAGTTTAAACATATTTGTCGATATCGACACTGAAGATGCCATTAACTCAGCAATCGTACAAATTCCATCATTAATTCCTCGATTTCTAACACTTAATGAAGGTGCTAAACAATATGTTGTAATGGTCGAAGATGTCATTACTTACTTTATCAACTATCTATTTACCGGTTATGAAGTTTTAAATACTTTTACCTTCAGAATCACAAGAAATGCAGATTTGACGATTCACGAAGATGGCGCCGAAGATTTACTGATAGAAATCGAGCGCTTCTTAAAAGAACGTAAAAGCGGCTCAGCTGTACGCTTAGAAGTCGATGGTCGCACTGCACAAAGAGAGAATATCGAATGGCTGATTGACCAATTAGAAGTTGAAGAGAATGACGTATACTTCTTAAATGGTCCGCTTGATTTAACATTTTTATTCGGTTTAGTGAGCCATCTCTCTAATAAACTCAAATATCTGACGTATGAGAAATATACGCCCCAAGTACCGAGATCTTTAGGAAATAACAATATTTATAAATTAGCTCTAGAAAGAGATATATTCTTCCATCATCCATATGAATCATTTGAACCTATTGTAGACTTCATACGTGAAGCGGCCGATGATCCAAACACCATTGCCATTAAGCAAACTTTATATCGTGTAAGTAAAGATTCACCGATTATTAACAGTTTGAAGGAAGCTGCTGAAAATGGTAAGCAAGTCACTGTACTTGTAGAATTGAAAGCACGTTTCGACGAAGAGAATAACGTTCATTGGGCACGTATGCTTGAAGATGCAGGTTGCCATGTGATTTACGGTATGACGCATCTAAAGACACATAGTAAGATTGCGCTTGTCGTTAAACGTATTGGTGGAGAGCTAACATCATTTGTACATCTTGGTACAGGAAACTATAATGACAAAACAGCTAAACTGTACACAGATATGGGGATGATTACTACAAATAAAGACATTGCTGAAGATGCGATTAATTTCTTCAATTATTTAAGTGGTTACTCTATTAAACCTGAGTATAATAAACTGATTGTAGCGCCATTTGATATTCGTGACGTCTTTATTGACCGTATCGACAAAGAGATTAGTAGTCATTTAGAACATGGAAATGGCAAGATTATGATGAAGATGAATTCACTCACCGATAAAACGATTATTGAAAAGCTCTTTGAAGCTTCTCAAGCCGGCGTGAAGGTTCAACTTATCATTCGTGGTATTTGTTGTCTTAAACCAGGTATACCTGGCATCAGCGAGAATATCGAAGTCGTAAGTATCGTAGGACGACTACTCGAACATTCACGTATTTATTATTTCCATAATAATGGTGATGAACGTATCTACCTTTCATCAGCAGACGTGATGACACGTAACATGATTAAACGTGTCGAAATCTTATTCCCTGTTGAAGATAAAAATATTGGAAAACGTCTAGTGAATTACATGAACTTGCAACTTTCAGATAATGAAAAAGGTCGCTTCCAAGATGAAAATGGTGTCTATCACTATGTTCAAAACAATTTATCACCATTAAATTCTCAAGCTTATCTCATGCAAGAAGCAATTAAATATGGTAAAGAGCTAAAAAAGCAGACTGCTCAGCCAACAGGTCAACCCGTTCGTTCAAAACGTGGCGGTAGTTGGATGAGCAGATTAAGAGATACATTTAAAAGATAGAATGAATAACCTTATAAAATAATATTAATAAGCAAGAGCGGGATAGAAATATAATTTAGCAAAATTATGTTCTATCCCGCTCTCTTCATAAATAATAGTTTCCTCATTTACTAGGTGTTTCATACCAATGTTTCAGAAACTCATATAATACATTGCTATACTGTTCTAATTCACTTTTTTCAATCTTTTCATCAACGCTATGTGCCTCTTCTAGACTACCTGGACCATATAATATAGTTGGAATATCAAAATGAGCAATCCAACCGCCATCAGTAACTGTCGTACTCATGCCATGTTGTAATAAACGACCATGAACGTGTTCATGCGCATTTTCTAACTGTTTAAAGCCTGGATGTTCTACTGGCACTGTAAAGCTTGGGAAGATCTCTCCTTTATCTTCAATCATAGATTCTCCACCCCACTCAAACTCAAGTGGATTCTCTCTCAACCAAATATCCGCTTCTGCCACGCGATTTAAGTAATCTTCAATTTCTTTAACAACATCTTCATATCGCTCGTTAGGTAAATAATGAACCGTAATCCATAAACGACATTCATCAGCGATAAATGCTGAATGACGACCACCTTCAATCACTGCTGGATTAATTGTATTCGCACCTGGAGGCATACCTGGACTTTCTTTCATCACAGCCCAATGACGTTCAAGTTCGTTTAATGCTTGGATCACTTTCATCATTTTTTCAATAGCACTGGCACCGAATAATCCACCGCCCGCATGAATCGTCTGACTACGTGCGCCATCGTGTATCGTATTTTTACTTTTCACTGTAATCCAACCAGTGATCACGCCACCTTGGCCTAGTGCTTGATTTTCGCTTGTATCCAGAACCAATGCCAAGTCGCCTCTAGGACCTATTTCACATGCGCGTTTGGTCCCTGCCTCGCCAACTTCTTCACCGACCACTGATTGTACGATTATGTCACCTTTAGGTCGTCGGCCTTCTTGTTTTAACCTTTCCAGAACATAGAATAATGATGACATGCCGCCTTTCATATCACTCACGCCTCTGCCATATAACCAGCCATCCACTTCCGTTAATTGAAAAGGAGGATACTGCCAATACTGATCATCATCAACTGAAGCTACATCTACATGACCGTTGAGAATCAACTTCGGTGCGTTTGAATCTTCACCTTTCAATGTCGCAACAATCACACTATCATTGTCATATAAATGTTCACGTTGAATTGAAAACCCTAAATCTCTCAATAAAGATTCAATTTCATCTTGAAGTGGATCCGTGTTACGACCTGGAGGACTTTCAGTATTAAATCCAACAAGCATATCTAAAATCTCAAATTGACGATTATTCAATTTAAATCCCATCCTTTATGTAAAATAAATGAATCTAAACATTTACAATTCAAGTTTAACATTATCTTTTCTATTGTGATTTTTCGCTTCTGACCTTGTGTCCATTTTTCTTAAACAGGTCTGACCGTTACCTCATTTACATTTACATGACTTGGTTGCGTCAATGCATACACTACTGCTTCAGCAATATCTCGTGTTTCTAATTTCTTACGATCGCCGAAATCCATATGTTCTGTCATTGGCGATTCAACCATACCTGGTGAAATACTTGTCAGTTTGACACCTGTACGGGCGAGTTCTTTTTCAAGAGCTTGAGTAATTGTATGGACCGTGGCTTTAGTTGCACTATAAACTGCATTTGATTTTGTAACTTCAAATCCTGAAATTGAAGCAATGTTTATAATATGTCCACTTGATTGATTTAATAAGTACGGTAAGGCTGCTTGTAACACATAAAGTGTACCTTTCACATTGACATCTATCATCGTATCCCACTGTTCGACATCATAATCTGTAATCTTTGAAGTTAAACTTTGACCAGCGCTATTCACTACGATATCAACTTTGCCAAAGTGCCCTTTCACTACTTGTAGCATTTGATCCACACTATCTTTCTTCGTTACGTCAGTTGGAATCACCTTGGTATCGACGTTAAGTTGTTGTGCAACAGCTTGTAATTTATCTTCATTACGTCCGGCAAGTGCAACGCTTACCCCGTTATTGCTTAAGGCCTTCGCGATGGCTTCACCTATGCCAATACCTGCGCCTGTAATCACTGCTACTTTATCTTTTAACTCTACCATTTTATTCGACTCCTTTATTGCTGAAAATGAATTTCAACGTATTTAAGTTCATCTTAACGCTTTTCATTACTTTAGAAAATTGAAGTGATTACCTATATTAAAAAGTGTTATAATTTCATTGTATGTTCTTAATAATCATTATAAAGTAGATATGTAACTTACATATATGGGCATATATATATGAAGAAGATAGAGGGAGGTAATGTAAGAGATGTCTTATCATAATCGTGTTTTAGAATTAAGAGAAATGAAGCATCGTACTGCATTTGAATTTCACTTTGAAGATTTGTTTACTGAAGAAGAATGGTTAAATATGTCTTTGAAAGAAAGACAAAAAGAGGAAAAGGCTTTTAGAAGCGCAGTTGAGAAAATGAGTGATGTGAGATTACCATTTGCGAGTAGAGATGCTGCGAAGAATAAGTTATTCAATATCACATATGCCTACAATGGCATTAAAAAGAACTTTAAACAAAACGATAAAAAAGAAAACCCAAGAGGTCGAATAGTTCAATAGTTTAAATGCTAGTATAAGTATATTCAATTATTCGATGAACATCTCTCAACCTAGTTACGACGCTTTCTTGCGAGGGAGGTTCGTGCCTGTAGTCACTCTCACTTCCTTCTCCGCCAAGCGTCACGCAACGGTTTTCGATGAAACATTTTTTAGGTCATCACGCTTTCCGTGGGGACAGTCTCAACCTTGCTATGCAAGTTGTCGACTTGTCCTGTTCCCACAGGAGTCGGATGACCTTATTTTTTGTTCGATTTGTAGAAGTCCTTGTATATCTAAATTCAATTGAATAACAAAGCATAGTGAAAACCACATCTCACGGGGAAGTAAGATGTGGTCTTCAAACACATTATTCTAGATTTTAGGGGTATATAGAGTATGTTTGCCCTCAATTACTCTTTGAGAGCAAGGCGCGTTTTCATCATTTTCGGGAGTTATCAATAGCTTAGGTTAACTAGTAACAAGGGATTTACGTTCGAGACTATAATAATATAATCTTTCGGCGTCAACATAAGGGATTGAGTCAATTGTTAAATAACCATCTTTAAGGTCACCAATAAGACCTTGATTTACGCCAGTGTGTACATAAATGTCATAACTACTTGCATCTGAGAATATTAAATCCTCAATTATATTTCTCATAGTCATCACTCCAAAATTTATTTCTTATTCCTTACAATTCATATACTACACCTTTTCATGTAAATTAAAAGTATTTTGTGATACTTTTCACAAAATCATCACTTATTTATATTAATGTAAATTTTAGTTAAAAAGCACCAATAGAGCTAATAATATATCATGGATATCTAGCTTTATCGGTACTTACTTAATATATTGTTAAATTTTATCAGGTAATGTATCTATAAATATCATCACGTATTGGTGTTTCTAAAGATAAATTCATTGTTACTACACTATTACCATTCGGCATAAAATCTTATATTCATTAGCGATAATTTCTAGTTTTAAGAATTTAATATTTAGCACGCTTTTATTCTTTCACTAATTATACCTCTTGTAAAATGCCTTTTAGTAGTGTATAACTATTTTGTAATTCTAAAATTGTTTTATATTAAATTTTTGCTTTTTAGGGGAGATTAAAATTAATAAATTAATTTCAATTGTTGTTCCTGTTTATAATAAGGAACCGTTTATAGAGAGATGTGTGCAATCTTTAGTTGATTTAGAAATGGATCATACTCAGATTGAAGCTATATTTGTAAATGATCTTTCTTCAGATCGTTCATATGAAATTCTGCAGTATTACGAGAAGAAATATGATTTCATTAAGTGTGTTCAATTAGAAGAAAATTCAGGCAGTCCATCTCAACCTCGTAATGTGGGTATCGAGGTTGCAAATGGAGAGTATATTGCATTATTAGATG
Source organism: Staphylococcus caprae (assembly GCF_002902725.1). Taxonomy (GTDB): domain Bacteria; phylum Bacillota; class Bacilli; order Staphylococcales; family Staphylococcaceae; genus Staphylococcus; species Staphylococcus caprae. The sequence continues at coordinate 81,816 of NZ_PPRT01000043.1, read as the reverse complement.
CCGACGACTGGTTAGACAGTAAGGGATTTCCAAAGTTAGTCTTACAGATGGTTGAACATGAGGCTGACTTTGGCTTTGGTCAATGCTTTAAACATACGGATAACACGATTTCTAAACTAGCTCGTTTTGCTTCCTTCCAAGAAGCTAATGGTTTAGTTCCTTATACAATCAATAAAGTATTCCGAGCTGTAGGGCCACCAGGAAAGATATTCAAGCGCTCTACAGTAATAGATAATGATATTAAATTTCAACATATGAAATTTGGAGAAGATAAATTATTCTTTGCGGAGTTGATAAGTAAGTGTAAAAGTGCATCAATGACTACTTCAGCCGTATATCATATCAATAGATATACAGACAATGTTTCACTAGTAAAATCTACAGATGTTATTGAAAAATCTAAAATCAATTTAGAAGTACTTCGTCAAATAGTCAATTTGGAAATTCCAAAAATAGCTATGGAAGGAATTTTAAGTCGTATCGTTGAGATAGACTACATGCAACGTTTTCTAGTGTCTAAAACATTCTTAAAATCTGAGGATAAAGCGTTCTTCTTTAATCAATTTTCTAAAGTGGAAACTATTATTAAAGTGGAAACTATTATTAAAGAAGCTGGGTTTAATATAGAAGATTTACTCATTACTGATAAATACAAAAATATCTACCAACTCTTTCATTCAGATAAAAAAGCATTACAAGAATATATTCATTATATGATTTATGATTCCAGTAAACAAAAATATATTAAAGATAAGATGGTTTATCTAAAGTATCCTGATAAATTCAATCATTTAATTCAACTTCAAGAAGAATGTATACCAGTTTATAAAGGAACAGAAATGATAGATGATACGTTTTATGAAGTTATTGAATTGTTCGCTAAAGCTGATGTCAAAATTGAATATGTGGAACTAATAAAAATTCACGATGAAAGATATTCTAAGAAAATCAATTATGAACTTAAAGACAACTACATTTATATAAAGTCTGATGACATTAACTTTTATAAATACGACTTTAATATCGCAGTTCAATTTATTCATCATAAATCAGCACTCGTCTTTGCTACTTATCCAAACTTCAACGACAAAGTAAATTTAAAACGTCAAAACTTTAAATTAGAATTTGTAAATAGTCAAAATAAAGAGTCTAAGGACACTAAAGGTTCCAATACGTCTACTAAAGAAACGAAAGTAAATAAATATTTAAGCGAGGCACCTAATTATGTCATTACTACAAAATCTATAAAAAGTTATATGGATGCAGATTTCAAAGAGGAATTTAATTCAATTAGTAAAGGTAGTTTGGTTGCTATTTCTGGAATGGGACAAACATCTAAAGGGACACCAAGATTAATTAAAAAAGATAATCATTTTATTACTGCTAATGTAAATTTCGTAAATCCTACTGAATTACAAAAGAAAGATGGGTATGTTTCAACAATACCTAAGAGAATTAAAGTAATAAAAAGATGTAAACTGTATACTGATGTTACCTTCAAAAATGAACCGATTCGAACGTTGCAACCTAATGAAGAATTAAATATTATTGATATTGATTATACAAAAAACTTTACTCCAAGATTAAAAACAGTAGACGGCTACTACATTATTGCTAACATTAATTTTGTTGAAGTTTTAAATTAACGCATAACAAAGGCACGCAGAATGTTAATTTTCTGCGTGCCTCTTTATGTTATTTATTATCTAGTTCTTTTAAGAAACGTTTCAGCTCATCTTTCATACTCTCATCTTTGAGTGCGTATTCTATAGTTGTCTTGACAAAGCCTAATTTCTCACCAACATCGTATCGGTTGCCGATAAAATCATATGCAAATACTTGATGATCATTGTTCATACGTTCGATGGCGTCAGTAAGTTGAATTTCATTACCTGCGCCTTTTTTCTGTGTTTTAAGATAATCAAATATTTCAGGTGTTAATACATAGCGTCCCATAATTGCTAAGTTAGATGGTGCAGTACCTTGTTTAGGTTTCTCCACAAACTTTTGAACTTCGTAACGTCGCCCTTCTTTTGAAAGTGGGTCTATAATACCATATCTATGCGTGTCGGATTCAGGGACTTCTTGGACACCAATAACAGAGTTGCCTGTTTCTTCATAAACCTCCATTAACTGTTTAATTGCAGGTGTGTCGGATTCAACAATATCGTCACCTAAAAGAACCGCAAATGGTTCATCACCAATAAATTGACGTGCTGAGTATATTGCATGCCCTAAACCTTTTTGTTCTTTTTGACGTACATAAAAAATATTAGCTAATTCTGTTGAATATTGTACTTTTTCTAGTAATTCAGTTTTACCTTTTTCTTCAAGTACCATTTCTAGTTCTTTTTGATTGTCAAAATGGTCTTCGATTGCACGTTTATGTTTACCAGTAACGATAATAATATCCTCGATGCCTGCACGAGATGCTTCTTCCACTATGTACTGAATTGTTGGTTTATCTAAAATTGGAAGCATTTCTTTAGGCATTGCCTTTGTTGCTGGTAAGAAACGTGTACCTAACCCAGCAGCAGGTATGATTGCTTTTTTAATTTGTCTCAATATTCAAACCCCTTTATCAATGTTATGTATCGCATTCATTGTAAAGTTTATCATTATTTAAAATGCTTTCATAGTAATTGTAGTGGTGTTTAATAAATGAGAATATTGAAATTTAACATATAAAAACACGAGGTCGGGAACTTTATAGTTTATGCTCTGGGAAACCAATTAACAGCGTCCCAAAGGCAGGATTTTCGGCAGTAACACACACAATTCGACAAAACTTGAGAAACAATTTTGCTCATCGTTCGGTTCTGCTCAAATCCTAAACACTTTTGTCCCGACCTCGACTTGTTTTTATACAAATAAACTAATAAACAGGATAAAGATAATACCTGATACTGAAATAATAGTTTCTAGTAGTGACCATGTTAAGAATGTTTCTTTAATCGTAAGGCCAAAGTATTCTCTAAACATCCAGAAGCCTGCGTCATTCACATGAGATAAGATGACACTACCTGCACCGATAGCGAGTACGACAAGTGCGCCGTTCGCATCTGAGTGATGGAGTAATGGTAATACGATACCTGTAGTTGAAACGGCTGCAACTGTTGCTGAACCAAGTGCAATACGCAACACTGCTGCAACAATCCAAGCAAGTAATATAGGTGACATATGTGAGCCTTCGAACATTTTAGCGATTGTATCGCCAACGCCACCATCAATAAGTACTTGTTTGAATGTACCACCACCGCCAATGATAAGGAGCATCATGCCTATTGGATAAATAGCATTGGTTACTGAGGACATGATGTCTTCCATTTTACGATGCCTCATAATACCCATTGTGAAGATAGCAAAGATAACTGCGATTAACATTGCTGTTCCAGCTGTACCAATGAGGTAAATCACTTGTTCAAACCAGTTTGTCGGCTTTTCATGACCTGTGACAAGTTGAACAATAGTTGAAATAAGCATCAGAATCACTGGTAAAATAGCTGTTAATAAGCTGAGGCCGAAACTTGGCATTTCTTCTTCTTTGAATTCTTTTTGTGTGCCAAGAGATGAAATGTCACCTTCACGCGTATATGCACTTGGTATCATCTTCTGAGCCATGCGGTTAAAGAAAGGACCTGCAATCAGTGTAACTGGGATAGCAATGATCATACCGTAAAGTAAGACTTCACCAATATTTGCTTTAAGTTCTTTAGCGATAACCACTGGACCTGGGTGTGGTGGTAAGAAACCATGTGTCACTGATAAAGCTGTCACCATTGGTAGTCCAAGTTTCAAGATTGAAAAATTCGCACGTTTAGCTACTGTGAATACAAGCGGAATAAGTAATACTAATCCCACTTCAAAGAACAATGCAATACCGACGATAAAGGCAGCAATAAGCATTGCCCATTGCACGTGTTTCTGTCCAAACTTTGCGATGAGTGTGTCAGCAATTCGTGTTGCGCCACCGCCGTCGGCAAGTAGTTTACCTAGAATCGCACCTAACCCAAAGATTAATGCAATGTGTCCTAATGTACTCCCCATTCCATTTTCGATGGTTTCCATAATCTTGTTAAGTGGCATACCAAGTAGTAACGCAGTAATCATTGAAGTAATGATTAGCGAAATAAAGGTATATAATTTCATAAAAATAATTAAAGTAAGTAATATAACAATTCCTAATACAACACTTATGAGTGGCCAAATTTCTCCAAACATAACATTCCCCTTCTTTCTCTTTTAATGTCTGAGTTGCAAGTTATATGGTTAATTGGCATTGCGATTAACTATTCATATGTTCACGTTGAAAATTCGCAATTTCACTATAATTTTCTGTCATAGAGCGACTAATGTTGATAAAGATTTTTACGAGTTTCTGGTAAATAGCAACTGTGTCCTTTTCTGGATGATGCGCATTCGTTGTACCCACCATTTCTTCAATTATTGAGAAATCCTCAATCTCGCCTAATGCTTTTAATCCAAGCACACATGCACCTAAACATGAACTTTCATAACTTTCTGGCACGATAAGATCTGTATCAAAGATATCCGCCATCATTTGACGCCAAATTTCACTTTTAGCGAAACCACCTGTCGCTTTGATCGTACTTGGTGTTTCGTTCATCACTTCGATTAACGCAAGATAAACAGTGTATAAGTTATAAAGTACACCCTCTAATGCTGCGCGTATCATGTGTTCCTTTTTATGGGGAAGGGTCAATCCAAAGAATGAACCTCTTGCGTCTGCATTCCATAGTGGCGCACGTTCACCGGCAAGATATGGGTGAAAGATAAGCCCTTCTGCTCCCGGTTTCACTCGACTTGCGATTTGAGTTAAAACATCATATGGGTCAACGCCTAATCGTTTGGCAGTTTCTACTTCGCTTGCGAGGATTTCATCTCTAAGCCATCTGAGTATAACGCCACCGTTATTCACTGGCCCGCCAATTACGTAATGATCTTCATCAAGCACATAGCAGAAGATACGACCTTTCTCATCAGTACGTGGTTTATCGATAACCGTACGAATTGCACCAGATGTTCCGATAGTGACTGCTACTTCTCCCTTTTTATAGCTATTCACCCCTAAATTTGATAGCACACCATCACTTGCACCTACAATGACTGGTGTATTTTCGTCAATGTCCATGAGTGTGGCATAACGTTTTTTCATTCCTTTTAAAATATGAGTAGTTGGAACAAGTTCAGGTAATTGTTCTCTAGTAATACCTAATAATTCTAGTGCTTCTTCGTCCCAATCTAATTGTTCAAGGTTAAACATACCTGTCGCAGATGCCATTGAATAATCGATGACATATTTTTCAAATAATTGGTAGAAAATGTAAGTCTTTATATCCGCAAATTTTGCTGTTTGATTATATATTTCAGGTTGTTCGTGTTTCATCCAAAATATTTTTGATAATGGTGACATTGGATGTAACGGTGTACCAGTTCGATGATAAATATCGAATCCGTTGTGGTCATTTTCAATTAAATCTGCATAACGACTCGCACGATTGTCTGCCCAAGTGATATTCTCTGTTAAACGCTTATTCTGTGCATCCATAGCTACTAAACTATGCATTTGAGCACTAAATGAAATTAACTTAATATCTTCTTTCGAAACACCCGCTTCTCTGACGATATATTTCACAGTCATTAATACGGCATCGAATAATTCATCCGGGTTCTCTTCTGAGACATCTACATTGGGAGTATGTAAGTCATAGCCTATATTATGTTTCATTATGAACTTTCCGTTTTCATCGTAAAGTACTGATTTCGTACTTGTCGTACCAATATCTACACCAATCATGTACTTCATTATAGGTCCCCCTCTTTTCTATTTCATTAACGTAACCAAAAGCCTTCAATATCTTTTCCAACGTCATCGAAGTTTAAGTGAAACGCTTCTCTTAGTTTTTCAGAATCATAATTTTCTATCGCATCTATAAATACTTGATGATTACGATGGATACGTTCGAAATCTTGCTTGTCTGTATCCATTCGATGTCTCATTGATAGTAAAATGAGTGATTCCATGACTGGCTTTAAGTGGTTCCAAAATGTCTTTAAATACTGATGATTAGACGCAAAAATCATGACTTCATGAAATTCAAAATCATGCTTGGTAAAAGCTTCTGCATCCTCAAATTGTATAGAGACTTTCATCATCTCTAGTTGCTTCTTCATTTCTTTAGCAATTGATTGTGTATCATGATCTTTTAACCTTGAAAATGCGAAAGATTCAAGCATTAATCGAAGGTCATACATTTCTCTCTTTTCTTGTTCTCCAAAAGGCAACACTTGTGCGCCCATACGTTCAAGATGAATCAGCTGATCAGTTTGAAGTAATTTGAAAGCATCTCTTACTGGAGAACGACTTACATTAAATTGCTTTGCAACTTGGTTCTCTGTAAGTAATGTGTCAGTAGTAATTGCACCACTTATAATACCAAGTCGTATTTCGGCTGCAATTGATTCTCCTGTTGTTAAACCTTTTAACCACTTTTTAGGATAACCATAAGTCATGTTTCCACCCCCAAAGTCGAACGACTTAACTTGTATACAAGTATGTTAATATACGAAATTTATAATTGCAAGCGCTTTCTTTTAGTTTTGGCTACTATGAACGATAAAAAACCCCAACGCAAAGTTACGTTGGGGCTTGTATTAACATTGTTCTTCATTTTTAGGAACTTCGATACAAAAGTGTGTTTCATGACAATCTGGGCATGTGAGCTTTCTAGTTTTAGGCGTGTGTTGTGCTTTAATAAAGTCTAAAGTGTTAGGATTAAATACATTTTGACAATTAGGGGATAAATAAGAAACATTGTTTTTGTAGTAATACGTTAATACGAGCGCATATACGATTGTCACTGGCGTCACTGATAAGAATGGTTCTTTCTCTTTCGTTACAATTGAAGCAACAAGTCCAGTGTATTGAATGATTCCTACTATCCCAGTGGCTAGCCATAATTTCTTTCTGATACTTTTTAAATTTAATGATTCTTTCATAATATGATCTATGTCATATAAATGTGTAATTGGAGAAATTGATATCTTGTTAAAGTATTTACAAACTTCTTTAATTCTTTTGACTACATTTTCTTTTTTGCTTATGTCTTGTTGTAGTTCATCCTCTTTCACTTTTAACATAGAACTAAGTGTTTTGAGTGTTTCTTCATTTCTCAATAATAACTTGATGTCTTTGAGTGAGCACCCTAATTCTTTAAGTACAATAATAAGTTTAAGTTTTTTAACTTCTTCGTCCGTGTAAACGCGCCGATTTGCATCTGACATCTGACTAGGTCTCAAGATTCCTTGTCTATCATAATATTGAACAGTTCGTACTGAAACATGACATCTTTTAGCTATATCTCCTGTTGTATAAGTTGACATAGATTTTCACCTCCTAATTACACTTTATTAAATGACGTTACGTCATTAGCAACACCTTTTATCAATTTTAAGACGCCCTACCGTCTTATTTTTTTAATTAATTTGAAATCCAATCCTTAATGTGATCTACTACGCCAATTTGATCTTGAGAATTGGTTTCCAGAACACTTGGAAAATCTATATGTCCAATGCCAGGATAAATAATTTCTTTCGTTTCTCCGCCAAGTTGTTTAAACTTTTCAAGTGTCGCTTGCGAATCTGTATAGGGAATAATTTGGTCCTCTTTACCAGACATAAATAATATCTTAGGAAACTGTCTAATCTCATCAATATCTGGTAGATAATCCGTATTAATAGTGTAAATGATATCAGTAATAATCGTCTTAATTGGTGCTACAAATTGAATAAGATCTAATGCATTTTCCTTATGGGCATAGATTGTTTTATCTAATATGTATTGAGGCAAATTCTTTACAGCTTTCACTTCATCTTTTAATGTATCTCTTTTACTATTTCTTGTAAAAAGACGGGCCAACATACTTGCATCAGGAGTGATTTTAGCAGCACTATGTAAATAAATCATATGAGTGATTGGGAGTGTATTATATTTAAGCAACCTCGTTGCTATCATTCCACCCATAGAATAGCCCACTAAACTTAATTTTTGAATGTGTTGTTCTTCAACGACTTGAGTTAAAACGTCATAAATACGTTCCGAATAATCATCAAGTGTATGTGAATCTCTATCTAGTTGTGAACTTTTACCTCTACTAGGACAATTGACGAATATCAATTGATATTCTCTGAAATAAGGTTCAAACATCGTCATAATTTTATATGTTAATAATGCCCCATGAATGAACACAATCACATCATCGGATTTTGAGTTGCCTGCAAATGCGACTTCACTATACTCATCTTTAAATTGTTTAAGTGGATAAACCTTAGTTGTAAAATTCTCTTTAATCATAAAAAACCTCGTTATTCTAATATCAATTAAAATTATAATATCATATAAGTTCTTTTCATATAATTATTGTAATAATAAATTAAATATTTATTCAAATTAAGCGCAAAAAAGAAGCCCATCAAATGAGCTTCTTTTAATCATATAAACTTTGAACATTTATCAAAGCGACTTTATATCTCCAGTTTAATCTTTATTCGAGATTTCAGAGTGTATTTGCTGCATTTTACTTTCGACATTTGTAATGTCAGTTGCGCATTGTTCAAGTAGTCCTTTATATTTTTCAGTGTCAGCGTCATTCTTATATCGAATCTTATGTTCTAAACTTGCCCACATATCCATACCTATCGTACGAATTTGAATTTCTACAGGTGTGACTTCTACAGAATCTGCTAAAAAGACTGGAATCGATACAACAATATGCAAACTGCGATAGCCATTCTCTTTAGGATGCTCAATATAATCTTTACGCTTCAACAATGTCACATCTTCTTGTTTTAATAACATTTTTTCAATGACATAAATATCATCAAGGTAGTTACATACAACTCGAATGCCAGCAATATCCATAATATTGTCTTTGGCACTCTGAGCACTTACTTCTAAACCTTTTCGATTCAGTTTATTTACTAAACTATGCATTTCCTTTACGCGTCTTTCCATGTGATGAATCGGGTTATGTTTATATTGATGATTAAAATTCTCGTCTAAAATACTGAGTTTTGTACTAATTTCCTTTAAAGCAGAGGAATACAAATGATCTAATTCTACAAATCCTACTAATGTATCGAAAGCAGCATCACTATCTTGAAATTGAGATAAACTATTTTTAAATTCATTTTTTAAATCTTCGACATATAATGAAGGTTTTCTTTCTACGTACATACTTCTCGACCTCCGATTTCTATACACCCTCATTATATCGAAATTAATTTTAAGTGAGAAACGTTAGCCCATCATACTTTAGTTTTATTGCCATAGAACTACGAAAACCGTATAAGCACGCAGCCTATACGGTTTAAATTCATTCCACTTATTTATTCATCTTTTTTATGTTCGATAACTTTAGTATTTTTGTTTTCAGCAATTTCATTGGCACGTTGAACAGTATCTTGTTTCTTATCGAAAGTATCTGACGCTTGCTTTGCATCTTCAGTCTTCACTTTCCATTCATCATCTTCAAAATAGACATGGATATTTTCTTCATTAAGTTTCGGATTCGCAGATTGATCTTTCTGATGCTCCGTAATATGTTTGTTTTTCAATTCATCTAATTCTTCTTTAGATGCATCTTTGTACCATTTTTCAGCTTGTTGTGTAGCAATTGGAACTACGTCGCCTTCTTTATAGCCATCTTTCAACATGGCATTGCCAATATCAATCGCTTTTTTACGTTCAAGTTCATCAAAGTTCTTCCAACTTTGCGGATAATCATTCATTGTCCAAGGCATCGTCATACCTCCTCAATTTTTTTAGTAAATATTTACCACTAAAATATAAGATTGAAACAGAGTAACATACGAGAACTAATGTGCACCTTCTTCACTATGCGTAATATCTTTACGTTGTTCGCTACAATTTCGTTGGATATTCATCAGTGCCGCACGAATATAATTATATTGAGGTAAATGACTCATCTCTTTCATATTTAAATCCGTTTGGAGTTGGAAATGCTTAGCAATATTTTCAAATACGACGAGATATTCACCCATTTGTTGATCATCTATCGTTTGTCTATGTTTATTATTCATCGCACGTTCTAACATAAAGCTGATCTCTTCTAATGCGAAGATACTAGGATAATAATAACGTACTGCTTCTTTATTACTGAACAATTCACCATTTGCCGAGTTATACATTTGCGTCACATTACTAATTTTTACTGATAAATTTAATTTTTCAACTTTATCGCGGTCGTTATTTTCTTGTTTATTTTCGGAAAATAAATAATGAAATAGAATACTTTCTTTACGGACGAGTTCGGCAATTGCATTTGGCAACATGGATGACGCTGTTCTACGAGCTAGGAAAAGTATACCTAGAACTGCAATAATAATACCTACAAGTACATCGATAATACGTGTGTAAGCAATCTCGATACTTAAGTTTTGAGATGCTAAGCCGTTTAACATAATGACTTGAATTGTAATGAAGATAACTGCAAATGCATAGTTTGATGCAACAAATGCTTCCGTCATGAGTGCTGAAATACTCATAATCAATATAGCGACAACTGGGTTAATGTTAAATGCAAGTATTCCAGACAATACGATGGCACCAACTATGGTTCCGAGTCCTCTTGCAAGTGAACGGTCGAGTGTTCGAATTGTAGTCATATTACTTAACATGACTGTATGCGCTGTTAATGGCACCCAATATGCTTTCTGTATATTAAATGCCAGTGCTATAAAAATCGCGATCCCCATAATCACCGTATATTGTAAGGCGTTTCTGAAGACGATTGAATCAAACGTTAAGTTTTGATATATGCGCTTACTATATAATGGCTTTCGAATATCCGCTTCATATTCAATGTGATGTTCATTGGCGTGAATCATTTCATCTATTTTCAAAATATGATTCATAAGATTTTGGAATTCTGGTGCCACATCAACTGTTTTTGTCCAAGGTCGAAGTTGTTGTGGGTATCTTACATTTTTAATAATATAATCCATCATTTCTACTAAATCTTCAGGTAATGGTCGGATATTTTTCTCATTTAATTCTAATAGCTCTGAATAAATCCCTTGTGCTGATATATGTAGTAAAATCAATTTTTGGAATCTATTACTTAAATTACCGTTCCCACCTGATGTAGAAGTGATTAATAACTTTTCAGAAGTTCTAAATTCCGTTACAGCATTACGGGCATATCTCTTAAATTGTTCTGCATCGTTAAAATGATGTAATAAATTATGAAGTGTCTTAAAGTCAGCTTTAATCGCTCGATCTTCGGCCTTCTCCTTTGTGAAAAAGATGGTTAAAAGTACAGTAATTGTAGCTAACACACCACCAATAAAGATGGCTAATCCACGAATGAGCGCTTGATCAGGCGCAACTGGCAAATTAATAGGTAAACAAAATGTTACTAAAAAGAATGTCGATGATGGACCAGCGAGTTTAAGTGCATTGAAACTATAATAAGGCACCGCAACCACAATTAATAGTAATAAGCCAAATAAAATAGGCTGTGTTACAGTCAATGTGCCTAATATCATACAAACTGTAAACGATAGCACACATATGATGACGGTTCTAAGCATAGACTGCGGAGACCCTTTGAAGACATAGATATGGGCAAGTGTACCAGTGGAAATGAGCAACCCAAAACTTGAGAAACCACATAGATAACCTATCAATGCAGGTAATACCATAAGTAGACCTTGTCTTATCCCCTTAAAATAATCAATCTTTGACGTATCAAAGCGAATCAAAGAATTCAAGATTTGATTCATTTTTTACCTTCCTTTCTAAAGCATTCCCCAAATTAAACACAAAAAAGAACGGAACAAATGAGGTGTTTCTAATATTGTTCCGCTCGTCGTAAACATAGTTGTAGTTGATACATCTATTCAATTATTTAATTATAACACTCATATCTTCAATATTGGGCTAAATGATTTTATTTTTCGATTGTTTCACTCACATTAATCTCTGGCTCTTTAATGAATCATGTTAGATTCATTATAAATGCTTTTTAACTTTTAAAAAAATAAAAACATACTAAGACGAGTGGTTTGGAAATCTTAGTATGTTTTGAAATTAATTGAATTAATGTTTTTCATCTACAACAAGTGGCTTATCTGGCTTAACGAAGAACCATAAAGTAGCAGCAATGACAGCAGGTACAATTAATAATTGCAATGTCATTGACCAGCCTAGTTGATCTACGACAATACCGGCAAGTAATGGGCTAATCAATGCGCCGATATTTCCCCATAGGTTCATCCAACCAGAGACTGTACCTGAGAAGTTACGTCCTAAATCTGTAGCTGCAGCCCAACTCATACCCATTGAAATACCAACGCCACCTAAACAAAGTGATAACCAAATAATCGTCATATATAAGTTGTCTGTGTGGACAGCTAAGAAAATAGATACAGAGAATACAACGAATCCTGCAATAGCAATTACGCCACGAGCTACAAATCGGGAACTTCCTGAATTCAAAATCTTGTCTGATATCGCTCCTGCTGAAAGTATTAAAAAGAACATGAATAACCATGGCAGAGAGCTGATTGACATATCTTTGAAATCTACATGATACTGTTCGGCTAAATATGTAGGTAACCAGATTAAGAATAATGCGATAACGAATTGTACTACAAAATATTGTAAAGCAATGGCATAGAAACTGAAGTGACTTAAGAAGCGTTTCCATGGTGGTAAAGACTTTTCAGTCGCAACTGTATCACGATGTTCAGAAATATATTTCTTCTCTGCATCACTAACCATCTTATGGTGTTCAGGTAAATCTTTAGCAATAATCGCCCAAAGAATAGCCATGACGATACCAATCGCACCGAAGATATAGAATACCGCTTGCCAGTTAAACGCATTAACGATAGCAATCGTAATGATTGGCGCAAGCACAGGACCAAAGTAAGAGCCTGCTAATAATGCACTAGATGCTCTTCCTTTTTCATTTTTAGCAAACCAGAAAGAGTTAAATACGGCATTAGATGGATACATTGGAGCTTCCCCTACGCCAAATAAGAATCTTATAAAGTATAATAATCCGTGGTGTTTAATCATTCCCGTTAAAATTGTGAAAGCACTCCACCATACAAGTGCAATCGTAATCATCTTACGTGGTCCAAACTTCTCAGCTAACATCCCTGATGGCACTTGCATAAATGCGTAACCTAGCGAGAAGAATGAGGCAAGTAGTCCGAATTGTGTTTTGGTTAAACCTAAATCTTTCATCATCGGAGCAGCGATATATGAGATATTAGACCTATCCATATATGCAATAACGCCAATGAAGAAGAACCCTATTGCGAAATACCAACGTACTAGACTGACCCCAATTAGTGGGAATTATATAAAAACACTTTCGTTGAATTCATATTAAAATGAATCATACGGAGGTGTTTTTTCTATGAAAAGAGTTTCTTATTCAGTAGAAACAAAGTATAAAGCAGTTGAAATGAAAGCAGCAAGATTTTCAACAAAAGAAATTATGAAAGAATTAAATATTAGAAATAGAACACAAGTGAAAACTTGGTGGCGATGGTATCGAAATGGGGAAAGTTATAGATTTTCACAACAAGTTGGTAAACAATATACCTACGGTAAAGGATTAGAAGAGTTGACAGAAGTAGAACAATTAAAATTAGAAAATAAGAGAAAAGATATAGAATTGGATATTTTAAAAAAGTACAAGGCATTGGAAAGGAAGTGGTACCAACAGTAGTCATAGGTTTAGTGGATCAATTAAAAGTAAAATATTCAATCAAATTGATACTAGAAGTATTAAACATACCTAAATCAACATATTACCGATGGAAAAACAAAACCCATAAAAATGATACCGTAACACAAAAAGTCATTGAATTATGTAAAGCTAACCACTATACCTACGGTTATCGTAAGATTACAGCATTGATTAATCAATGTTATACATCACCAATTAATCATAAGAGAGTACAGAGAATGATGCAGAAGCATCATTTGAACTGCCGAGTTAGACCTAAAAAGACGACAAGAATAGGTAAACCGTATTATAAAACGGACAATTTATTACAAAGACAATTTAAAGCGAGTTGTCCAATGGAAGTATTAACAACCGATATTACTTATTTACCATTTGGTCATTCTATGTTGTATTTATCTTCGATAATGGATATTTATAACGGAGAAATTGTGGCGTATAAAATAGATGATAAACAAGACCAAAGTTTAGTTAATGATACATTAAATCAAATCGATATACCTGAGGGTTGTATATTACATAGTGATCAAGGCAGCGTTTATACATCTTATGCTTATTATCAATTGTGCGAAGAAAAAGGCATTATCAGAAGTATGTCCCGAAAGGGAACACCTGCCGATAACGCCCCGATAGAAAGTTTCCATTCCTCGCTAAAGTCTGAAACTTTTTACATCAATAATGAGCTTAATCGCTCTAATCATATTGTAATAGATATTGTCGAAAAGTACATTAAAAACTATAATAATAATCGAATTCAACAAAAACTAGGCTACTTATCCCCTGTAAAATACAGAGAATTAATAGCCTAGAACATGGTGTTTTTATTAAGTTCCCATTTTAGGGGTTCAGTGCCGTACATT
>NZ_PPRT01000043.1:0-67141 GCF_002902725.1 Staphylococcus caprae | reverse complement strand
CGGAGCAGCGATATATGAGATATTAGACCTATCCATATATGCAATAACGCCAATGAAGAAGAACCCTATTGCGAAATACCAACGTACTAGACTGCGTTTTTCTTTCATATTTGTTTCCTACTTCCTTTAATATTATGTTGTTTCTATTTAAGATGTCGTTAAGTTTCAGAAATTTCCTATGATGTCTGTTGAAACTTCCCTTTTTAGAACAACTTTAGTAAGTTGTAGCGCTACAATTTTTTATAATATAGCATGTTGTGAAAACGATTACAATAGTTTGAACGAAATTTCTTGAAAAAATGTATATTTTTCGTATATTTCACCACTCGTTTTTGAGTTTGGTTAAATTGATCGTCTTGTATGATTTCATGAAGTTCAAAACTATAATTTTACAGAAAATGAATCGTTTAAAATATAAAGTGTATTATTAAATATTCACTATGAGTAAGTGTTTTGCAAATTTATACATTATCAATTCTTTTTATTTTCTTTCAATAGCATTTGATGTATATAGATAAAAATAGTAATATATACATTAAGAAAAACGGTTACATATCTTTGATAAAATTTTATATCAATCCACTGGAAGTGCCTTTGTTTAAGGCTGAGAGTAAAGAATAGACTTTATAATTCCTAGAACCTGATCCAGTTCATACTGGCGTAGGGAAGTGGCGATGCGAAAGTTTTAGGATTTATATACATAATCTAAGCGCTATTTCCCAATTCAGGGAGATAGCGTTTTTTTATTTGTGGATTTGGGGTGATACACATATTTATTGCAGTTACTTACGATAAAGTCCTTACTGCTCAAGATTTAGAACATTACTTAGATATTGCGGAAGGTATTGATGGATTATTATTTCGAACATCAATGCACAAAAAAGAATTAAAGCAATCGATGATTCACTTAATGAATCAAGGGTTCGCTAAAGACAAAATCATTGTTCATAGCGATATTGCTTTATTGGAAGATTTAAATCTCAAACGCATTCATTTTAAGGAAAATGATGAAACAGCATTTTCATACAAAAAGGCACATCCTGACATCCAAGTGAGCATGTCGACCCATAATGCCAAAAGTGTACGTCAATTTATTGATAGAGGGTTGGATTATGTATTCTTCGGTCATATCTTCCCTACGACGTCGCATCCAAATGAATTACCACGGACAAATGACGAAATTGAAGAGGTGTTGAATCTCCCTATTCCTATCTATGCCATAGGAGGTATTTCTCAACAGACAATTGCTCAGGTATCACAAAGGTTCGCGGGAATTTGTGCCATTTCATTTTTCATGAATGCATCACTCGAGGACATAAAAGAATTAAAAAGGAAGTGGTTGAAACATGCATGATGTACTTATTATAGGTTCAGGTGTCATCGGCATGTCGATAGCAAGACAATTAAGTGCAACGCAATACGATGTAGCTATTGTAGATAGAGATGTCCCAGGTAAACATGCGTCATATAAAGCTGGTGGGATGTTAGGTGCGCAAAATGAATTCACCGAAGAAAGTGATTTATTCAAACTAGCGATTGAATCACGAGGAATGTTCCCACTTCTTAGTGAATCATTAATGAATGAAACAGGTATTGATATTCAGTTTCAAGATTCAGGTTTAATTAAAATTGCGCATAGTAAAGAAGATGTTGAATCCTTGCAACGTCAATACAACTTTTTAAAGCAAAACGACCCTAGTGTTAAACAATTATCACCTGAAGACCTCATGCACTTAACGAATGGAAACGTGAAGCCCTCATATGCGGCGATTCATATTCCACATGATGGCCAAATCAACGCTAACGCTTACACCAAAGCATTACTAGAGTCACTCAACATGAGACGCATCTCGCGCTATCATCACACTGAGGTGCAATCTATTGAAAGAAATAATGGTTATTACTCAGTTTATACTGACCAACAACCCCTTATTGAAGCACGTAAAGTTATTGTTGCGGGTGGCGCTTGGTCCTCTCAACTTCTTAAAAATTACAATCTTCATAGAAAAGTGATTGGCGTGAAAGGTGAAGTTCTGTTATTGGAAAATGACGAGCTCAATCTTTCAGAAACATTATTTATGACGAATGGTTGTTACATCGTTCCAAAGCAACCTAATCGATTCTTAATTGGTGCAACAAGTGAGTTCAATAACTATTCGGTTGGTACTACTAAGAAAGGTTTAAACTGGTTATTCAATCACGCATGCGAACGCATTCCAGAACTTAAACATAGTCGTATTCTTAAGGAATGGTCAGGCGTTCGTCCATATACAGACAATGAAGTGCCTATGATGGATCAAATTGATGATGGCTTATTTGTGATCACTGGACACTATCGTAACGGCATCTTATTGTCACCTATTATTGGTCGAGATATCGCAAATTGGTTAATTTCAGGTATCAAACCACCTCATTATTCAAGTTTTAGCGTATCAAGGAGGAATAGCTATGAAGTGTATCATTAATGGCGACACGTTCAGTTTCGACC
The DNA here is from genome assembly GCF_002902725.1 of Staphylococcus caprae. Lineage (GTDB taxonomy): Bacteria > Bacillota > Bacilli > Staphylococcales > Staphylococcaceae > Staphylococcus > Staphylococcus caprae. Next base: position 64,653 of record NZ_PPRT01000043.1, on the reverse strand, counting down.
ATGAATTATCAATACATGATGTGCTCACATCACTCGAGTTAGATCCAACACGCGTCATCGTTGAATTTAATAAAGAGTTAATCAAACAAGATGCATACCATGAACATATAGTCAGAGAAGATGACCGATTAGAATTATTAGAAATCGTTGGAGGCGGATAATATGTTTAAAATTGGAAATTTAGAATTACACTCTCGTTTATTATTAGGTACTGGTAAATTTGAAAATGAAGACATTCAATCAAAAGCGATTGAAGCATCAGAAACAAATGTGTTAACCTTCGCAGTTCGACGCATGAATCTATATGACCGTAACTTACCTAACCCACTTGTCAATGTTAACCTAAAAGATTTTATTACATTTCCAAATACAGCTGGGGCTAAAACAGCTGAAGAAGCAATTAGAATCGCAGAAATTGCAAATCACGCTGGGGTTTGCGACATGATTAAAGTAGAAGTAATTGGAGATGACGAAACACTACTTCCTGATCCTTTTGAAACGTATGAAGCATGTAAAGTACTCTTAGACAAAGGCTATATCGTATGCCCATATATATCAAACGACCTCGTCCTAGCAAAACGTTTAGAAGCACTCGGTGTACATGCAGTGATGCCACTTGCCTCACCTATTGGTACAGGACGTGGCATTAATAACCCACTCAATCTAAGCTATATTATTGAAAATGCAAACGTACCAGTGATTGTAGACGCAGGCATTGGGTCTCCTAAAGATGCTTGTCATGCGATGGAGTTAGGCGCTGATGGAATTCTTCTTAATACAGCAATCTCTGCTGCAAAGGATCCAGTCAAAATGGCTGAAGCAATGAAGCTTGGCATCAATGCTGGAAGATTGTCTTACGAAGCTGGTCGAATTCCAGTGAAATATACAGCACAAGCTTCAAGCCCTACTGAAGGATTAGGATTCTTATAATGTCACGTTATGATCGACAAACACGCTTTCAACCGTTTGGCGAAGACGGACAAACAAAATTATCTAACGCTCACATCCTAGTCTTTGGTGCTGGAGCGTTAGGCACTCATATTATCAATCAACTTGCACGTATGGGTGCCAACCATATTGCCATTATTGATATGGATATCGTAGAGATTTCAAATTTACATCGTCAGACACTTTATGATGAAGAAGATGCGTATCACCTCACTTCTAAAGTCCAAGCTGTGAAAGAAAAAATAAATAAAATTAATTCAAATATTGTTATATCTACTTACGATGTTGAGGTAAATTCATCAAATATTGAAGATATTATAAATGAAGTGCAACCTGACATGATTATCGATGGTATGGATAACTTTAAAGTTCGCTTTTTAATTAATGAAGTGTGTCATAAGTATCAAATTCCGTGGGTCTACGGTGCAGCTGTAGGTAGTAAAGGAACGATTTATGGTATTGATCATCAAGGCCCTTGTTTGAAATGTCTCATGCAAACGATGCCTGAAACAGGAGAAAGTTGCGCTATCAATGGTGTACTTCCTCCTATTATTTCAATCGTAGCGAGTTATGAAGTCGCTGAAGCAATTCGCTATCTTGCTGGAAAAGGCTTTTCCAAACAATTAATTACAGTTGATGCGTTTGATATAAACTATAAGGCGATGAACATAGATATTCTGAAAAATAAAGACTGCCCGGTGTGTGAAAATCAAGAATATGACCTACTCAACTTGAAAAAGGATAATCAAATCGAATCTATGTGTGGCCAAACGTTTCTATTTAGATTACCGAAACACGCTTTCGACTATGCTAATCATTTCCCAGGAAATGTTATTAAATCAACTTCATTCGCGAAACTCATCCAATACGAAAATTACGAATTTACGTTATTTAAAGATGGCCGTATGAATGCTTACGGCATCCAAAGTGATGAAGAAGCACAAGGTATTTATCATACATTATTAAAATCAATACGTTAGTTTCATTAGAATTTGATGTATCTTCGTTATTAATTTTAAGCATTTACTGTTAATATTGGTTATAATAAACAAACGATGCTCGACCATTGCTTGATTTAAAGGAGAAACAAATTTTACATGGAACATATTATTACAGATTTTATTAGTAAATGGGGCTATATGGCAATATTTATTTTAATCTTATTAGAGAACGTTTTACCTGTTGTTCCTTCTGAGATTATCTTAACGTTTGCTGGATTATTGTCCGTGAAGTCGCATTTATCTATTTGGACGTTATTAATTATCGCTACGATTGCTTCGTTTATCGGTCTATTGATTTTATATTATATTTGTCGCTTAATATCTGAAGAAAGATTATATCGCTTTGTTGATCGCCACGGAAAATGGATGAAATTAAAAAGTAAAGATTTAAAGCGTGCGAACGACTGGTTTAAAAAATATGGTGCATGGGCCGTGTTCCTATGTCGTTTCGTTCCAGTATTACGTGTACTGATCACTATTCCAGCCGGTATCAACCGCATGAATGTGGTACAATTTACTATTCTTTCATTACTCGGTACGACCATTTGGAACTTCGCACTCATCTTACTTGGACGAGTATTAAGTGATAGCTTCAGTGCACTAATGAATGGCATTCACACATATTCACGTATTATGTATGTCATCATTATTATCGCAATTATCTATTTCGTCATACGTTACTTCATGAAGCGTCGCAAAAACGTTAAATAAAACTCAAGCTGAGTATGCCATTACTATTTTAATCGGTTCGCTCAGCTTTTTTAGTATGAATTTAAATTCTTAGGACGCATTCATTGAAAAAGTAGCGTATTTTAAAGATAATTTATGTAAGCGCATTATTAAATGCATAAGTGGTGGAAATATTAAATAGAGGTGACTAAGCATGACTCCTATTACTGAAAGTGAAATGAAACAAAAATATTTAGATTTACTCTCTCAAAAGTTTGATAGTGCTGAGAAATTAGCGACGGAAATCATTAATTTAGAATCCATTTTAGAATTACCAAAAGGAACCGAACATTTTGTCAGCGACCTTCATGGTGAATATGAATCTTTCCAACACGTTTTACGTAATGGTTCAGGAAACGTGAGAGCCAAAATTAATGACATCTTCGAAGATAAATTATCTCAACAAGAAATTAATGACTTAGCAGCCTTAGTATATTATCCAGAAGAAAAATTAAAATTAGTAAAAAACAATTTTGATTCAATTGGTAAACTAAATGTATGGTATATCACAACAATCGAACTTCTCATTGAATTAATTACATATTGTTCATCTAAATATACTCGTTCGAAATTACGTAAGGCCTTACCAGAACAATTCGTATATATTATTGAAGAATTACTTTATAAAAGTAACGAATTCCACAATAAGAAGCCTTATTATGAGACACTCGTTAACCAAATTATTGAATTAGAGCAATCAGACGACCTCATTATCGGATTATCATATACGGTTCAACGTCTTGTCGTCGACCATCTTCATGTTGTTGGCGATATTTACGATCGTGGTCCTAAGCCAGATAAGATTATGGACACACTTATTAACTATCACTCAGTCGATATTCAGTGGGGCAACCACGATGTACTATGGATAGGCGCTTATGCTGGTTCTAAAGTATGTCTAGCTAATCTTCTTCGTATCTGTGCACGTTATGATAACTTAGATATTATTGAAGATGCTTATGGCATTAACTTACGTCCTCTACTTACTTTGGCTGAAAAGTATTACGACGCTGAGAACTCTGCTTTTAAACCTAAGAAACGTCCTGATAAAGAAGCAAGCTTAACGAAACGTGAGAAAAGCCAAATCACTAAGATTCATCAAGCGATTGCCATGATTCAATTCAAGCTTGAAATGCCTATTATTAAGCGTCGTCCTTCTTTCGAAATGGAAGAACGTTTAGTATTAGAAAAAATTGATTATGATAAAAATGAAATTACAGTTTACGGTAAAACATACCCTCTTAAGGACACATGTTTCCAAACTGTAGATCCTAATGACCCTGCAAAACTTTTACCAGAGGAAGAGGAAGTAGTCGATAAGTTACTCCTTTCTTTCCAACAATCTGAGAAATTGAGACGTCATATGTCATTCTTAATGCGTGAAGGTAAACTATACCTTCCATATAACGGAAATCTACTGATTCATGGTTGTATTCCAGTTGATGAAAATGGAGAGATGGAAGCTTTCGAAATCGAGGGTGAAGAATTAAGTGGTCGTGAATTATTAGATGTCTTTGAATATCATGTGCGTAAGGCTTTTGATCATAAAGATATCACAGACGATATTTCTACTGATTTAGTGTGGTATTTATGGACAGGTAAATACTCTTCCCTCTTTGGTAAGCGTGCAATGACAACGTTTGAACGTTACTTTATTGAAGATAAAGCGTCTCATAAAGAGGAAAAGAATCCTTATTATCATTTACGTGAAGATGTTGATATGATTCGTAAGATGCTTAAAGACTTTGGCTTGAATCCTGATGAAGGTCGCATTATTAATGGGCATACGCCTGTGAAAGAAATCGATGGCGAAGATCCTATCAAAGCTGATGGTAAGATGTTAGTCATTGATGGTGGTTTCTCTAAAGCCTATCAATCTACAACTGGTATTGCTGGTTATACATTGCTATATAATTCTTTCGGAATGCAATTGGTGGCACATCAGGAATTTAATACTAAGGAAAAGGTCTTGTCAGACGGTACTGATGAATTATCAGTGAAACGTGTGGTAGACGAAGAACTTCAACGTAAGAAAATCAGAGACACCAATGTCGGTAAAGAATTACAAGACCAAATTGATATCTTAAAAATATTAATGCACGACAGATACTTGAAATAAGAAATACTTTGCGTTTTAGCGCTTAGTATTTCTTATGCAATGGGCAAAGTTCATTGTAATCCTTCTAAATGTTAAAAAGGTCATCACACTTTCTGTGGATACACTTCACAGAAAGCAGATGACCTTTTTTATATTCATATTTAATAACGTTTACGCATGATAAGCATTTCTTAAGATGCCGTATACACCTGTATCATGTTGCGGTAATTCTCTACTACTACGTTTAAACGTCACTTCTTTATCATCATTAATATAATAAATTAACATGTCATTGTCAGTCAGCTCATGATATTCTTCTGCTGGCACTTCCACGATATTATGCTGCGTAATATAGTTATTAAACCATCGTGGGCTATGATTTTCATCAAATAAAATATGATTACGAATCGGTCCACTCAAGTTATTTCTCGCCTGCTCATCATTGAAAGAAACAGGCATCATATCTACATTACTCAAACCAAACTCCGGTACCAGTTCATTAAATGCCAAACTATTGAAAATGAACGACTGCGTCATCAAGATACATTTGTTATAGCGAAGTAAGTCAGAGTAAATACGATCATTACTTGATAATAAATTACCTTTAAAGACTTCAAACCCCGCTTCATGTGCTTTTTCAGAAGTATTTTCAAATAGATTAAACATCATGACAGGAATTCCATGATCTCTTAAATTCACTCCTAAATGGAATGAAAACTCACTTTCACCCACAATGATAACACCCGGTGGTTCATTACTCGCAACACCAAATAATTTACTTAGCGGTGTAAAGCTAAATCCGTAAATCACCACAGTAATAAAGACCAATCCGAACGTTACTGGCGTTATATACTTCGCCATGTCTACTTTATCGTCCATAAATAAACTTGAGAAGAATTGCGCTACGGTAAGAACCACAATCCCTCTTGGCGCCATCATTGCGACAATGGCACGTTCTTTTTTAGAAATTTCAGTTCTAAACGTTGAAAATAGTACTGAAATCGGTCTAACTAATACAATCATGACTAAACAGAAAATAATTAATTGCCATGATAATACGTTTAATAATACATCTTTTGAAAGTGAAGATGTAATTAAAATAAAGACTGTACTGACTAAAATCGATGACGCATTATCGATAAAATGGTCAGATTCTTTGAAAATTAAATCATGACGTTTCTTACGCGCCATATTTAATCCAAAGATTGTTACTGCTAATAGACCCGATTCAGAAAGTATTTCATCACAAATACTAAATGTTAATAGAATAAATATGAGTTGAATCGGAGGCATCAAACTTTGTGGAATCATATCGCGACGGATAAACCAGTTGAATAAGTATGATGCGCCAAAGCCGATTACGACGACGGCTATCATTTTCAGAACAAAGAGTAGAATAACGACGAAACTAATACCTTGTTCGAGAATTTGAAAGACATAAAACGCCGTTAACGCAAGCATTGGACCGATTGGGTCTAGGATGATACTCTCCCATCGTAATATGGAATCGACATTCTTCTTCACTTTCGCCTGCTTGAGTAAAGGTTGAATCACGGTTGGACCTGTAATTAAAAAGAGTCCCCCCATCACAAATGATACGGATAATGGGAAATTGAGAATGGTATGTAACGCAATAGCGCCTAATATCCATGCGATAATTGCACCAACTGTAATGATTCGAATGACTGCTTTGGAGATGCCCTTCAGTTCCCTAAAGTCCAAATTACTACTACCTTCGAATAGTATAATTGCGACGGCTAAAGAAACAATCGGACTAAACACGTCTGAACCAAGCGCTTCCTTAGGATTAGTCAATCCCAGAATTGGACCGACTAACAATCCAACAATTGCCATAACTACAATGGAAGGCCATTTAATTCTGTCAGCTAACCATTGACTGAAAATCCCTAATGCTAAGAATAAAACAATCGTTAGCATAATGGGTAAATTCAATGACATACAAACACCTTCTTATATTTTTACTTGTATTCTATATTCAATATTGCCTAATACTATCAAAAATGGTGGACTCATGCATTACCATTTGCTTAAAACTTTTGTAAATTTATATCTTTAATTCAACAGTACAAAATTAAACTTAACATAATTTAAAATTTCAAACGAGTGATACACATCAATTATACATGAAACACAAATAACCGTACGTCACATTTAGACAATCGTACATATGTGATGAACTTTACTGTTTATTTTTTTATCTTTATCATCTACAATAGATGAATGTGATTTTTAAACTTTTTAAAAGAAAAGAATACATATAGAATATATCAATTTTGAAGGGATATGCATGTTTAATGAATACTGTTAAAGAATCCATCATCGTGGCATTTGCATTTGTCGGCGTGGTGGTTGGAGCAGGATTTGCGACAGGACAAGAAATATTTCAATTTTTTACAAGTCATGGCGTTTATAGTATTACTGGAATATTGATTACTGGTCTGATTGTGACTTTAGGCGGAATATTTGTTTTAAACACTGGCTACCGTCTTAAATCTCAGCATCATTCTGAATCCATCCGCTATTATTTACACCCAGTCATTGCAAAACTATTCGATATCATACTGACTGTGTTTTTATTTTCACTCGCTATCATTATGACTGCAGGTGGTGCTTCAACAATAAATGAAAGTTTTGGTATACCATTCTGGTTAAGTTCTCTCATCCTCGTCGTGCTCATTTTGCTTACTCTATTTTTACAATTTGATCGACTTATTGCAGTACTTGGAGGCGTCACGCCATTCCTAGTTGCAATTGTAGTCATGATTGCGATGTATTATTTTATTACAGGACACGTGGATTTTACTGCGGCAAATGAGTACTCCAATCATAATAAATCTATTTCACCCGGTTGGTGGTTCGATGCGATTAACTACGCCAGCTTACAAATTGCTGCTGCGTTTAGCTTTTTAACAGTGATGGGTGGCAAATTAAAGTTCCAGAAGTCGACGATTTATGGCGGTCTGATTGGCGGTATCATCATTACGTTCTTATTATTAATGATCAATTTAGGTCTAGTCACTGAATTTAATAAAATTAAACATGTAGCATTACCATCGCTACTCTTAGCGAAGCAAATCTCACCTTCAATTGGCACAATTATGTCTGTCATTATGGTATTAGTGATTTACAATACGGTTGTCGGCCTGATGTACGCATTTGCTTCTCGTTTTAGCCAACCATTTACGAAACGTTATTATAGTTTAATCATTGTGATGTCTATCATTACGTTCATATGCACATTTATCGGATTTATCTCATTGATTGGTAAAGTTTTCCCTATTATGGGGTTATTCGGTTTTATCTTACTTATCCCAGTGATTTATAAAGGTATTCTTAGAAAATAAATTTAAGGGAGTGAGACAGAAATATAATTTATCAAAATTATTTTCGTTGTCTCTCTCCCAACTTGCATTGTTTGTAGAATTTCTTTTTAAGAAATTCTCTATGTTGGGGCCCCGCCGGCAAGGATGGCTAGGATTGAAAGAAGCTTGATATAAGCGCACTTTCAATTCAGACATCTACTGCCAATATATTAAAGAAGGTTGAGACAATTGATTATGTCCCAACCTCTTTTTTATTTTCAAAATTAGGATAATCAATTTCGGGAATATAAATGATGGAGGTGTCACAAATGACAAATCAATTATTTATTAACAATGAATTTATCGAAAGTAAATCAACTGAAACGATGGATGTCATTAATCCTGCTACAGGAGAAAAATTTGATACAATTACGTTCGCGACTGAAGAAGAAGTCAATGAAGCGATTGAAAAATCTAAACACGCACAACTCGAATGGGAACGTGTCCCTCAACCAACTCGTGCTGAACACGTTAAATTACTTATTCCTCTATTAGAACAAAACCGTGATGAAATTGCACAATTATATGTGAAAGAACAAGGAAAAACACTCGCCGAAGCTTATGGAGAAATTGATAAATCAATTACATTTATCGACTATATGACAAGTTTAAGTATGAGTAACAAAGGCGAAGTGTTACAAAATAGTGTAGAGAATGAAATCATTCAATTAACTAAGAAACCAATTGGTGTCACAGCAGGGATTGTGCCTTGGAATGCACCGATTATGGTCTTGATGCGTAAAGTTATTCCAGCTATCGTGACTGGCTGTTCCGTCGTTATTAAACCTAGTGAAGAAACTACATTATTAACATTACGTTTAGCTGAGCTCTTCCGTGCTTCAACGATTCCGGCTGGTTTGATTCAAATTATTCCAGGTACTGGCGAAACAGTTGGCACTCAACTCGCAACTCATAAGGATATCCAACTTATTTCATTAACGGGTAGTATGCGCGCAGGTAAATCCGTCTATGAGCATGCAGCACAAACAGTTAAGAAATTAAATCTAGAATTAGGTGGTAATGCTCCTGTACTCGTCACACCACATGCTGATTTAGACAAAGCTGTTGACTATATCGTTACTGCTCGTATTAATAATGCAGGTCAAGTGTGTACTTGTCCAGAACGTATCTTTGTTCATAAAGATGTCCATGATGTATTTGTAGAAAAGGTAAAAGACAAAATGGGTCAACTGACTGTCGGAGATCCTTTAGATGAAAATACAGATTATGGCGCAATCATTAACCAAAAACAACTGGATAGTATTCATGAAAAAGTAGAATCTGCTATGAATAATGGCGCAACATTAGTCATGGGTGGTCATCAATTAGACCGTGCTGGTTTCTTCTATGAACCAACGATCCTAGATCATGTAAATACTGAAGATAGCGTATTTAAAGAGGAAATATTTGGTCCTGTATTAGCAATTGCCACTTATGAAGACTTTGACCAAGTCATTGAAGATGCTAATGATACAAATGCTGGTTTATCTTCATACATCTTCTCTGAAAACTTACAAGAAGTGATGACCGCTTCAGAGCGTTTAAAATTCGGGGAAGTTTACGCAAATTGTGAAGCAGAAGAAGTTGTTAACGGCTATCATGCTGGTTGGCGTGAATCAGGTTTAGGTGGTGCAGACGGCATCCATGGTTTCGAAGAATATTACAACACTACCGTGAGCTACTTGCGCTATAAATAAATATTAAAGCAGAAACGTATGATTGGTCCCTCATTTTAAATTAAATTTGAGGGGCTATTTTATTTGGGAAAATTATAATTTACCACTTATGTTTATCTTTCCTCTTGTTGATTGATAAATAAAAAAGCATTACACATTGAACTTCGATTTGAAGTATATGTGTAATGCTAGGTATTTTTAATGATTTAATGCTTTTTCTAGAGATTGGATATCTTTTTTCATTAATGATTGATAAGTGATGGCGTCATCATTTTGTTCTTTTTTCGTGAGTACTGCTAAATTATGAAAGCTTAAAGGTTGGGTATCAGTTTCCTTTTTAATCACATCTGTAATTTTAGAAGTGATGTTCTGTTCATATAGTACATATGGAGATTTTGACTTTTTAATCTCCTTCACAATGCTTAATATCTTCTTCTGACTCGGTTCCTCGTCATTCATTCCATTCACACCTTCTTGTTTAAAATGATATCGATGTGCGAGATAACCTAATGAGTCATGTGAAATGATTACTTTATCACGTTTCGGATTTTTAGTGATCCTTTTCATTTTATTATCAATATCTTTGATTTCTTTATCTAACTTTTTGTAGTTTTCTTCATAATAAGACTTATGTTTAGGGTCTTTTTGAATTAATTTATCTTTGATTTCCTTTGCAAATACGCGGTCTAGTACAGGATCTAACCATATATGAGGATCATTACTTGATTCATGATGGTGTTGATGTCCCCAATCCTCATCATGATCATCAGAGTGAATCAAGTCTTTTTGTTTCAAACCATTTGCAAGAGCTAATTTCATGTTTTTATTTTCCATAGATTGGGTGATTTTCGCAGAAACTGGGTCTAAGTCATCATTTGAATAAATAAACAAATCGCTTTTAGCAATATTAATCATATCTTTTTGCGTTGGTTCATAAGAATGTAAATCTGCACCTGGAGGATAGATAGATTCAACATCTACGTACTTCCCGCCAATTTGTTGAGTAAAACTTTGAAACGCAAACACAGTTGTGTATATTTTCATTTTATTTTGACTACTAATATTGTCTTTTTTATGATTCATACTTTTACTACATCCACTCAGTATTAATATAATGGATAAAGTAATCCAGATGATTGCCTTTCTTTTCAAAATGAGACCCCCATAAAGCGTAATTATTTCGTTTATCACTATATCGGTTACTTATCAAAAAAGCAATAGCTAACGATATATTAATCATGTGGCGTATTCAAAATGTTTCAAAAATCATGAAAAGTGATATTTATATGTATATACATTTTTAAAGGAGTGAACGTAAATGGCTGAAGAAATCAAACAAGGCGATCATAAATTTTATGTTGGGGAAGATGAAAATAACCCACAAGCAGTTATCACTTTCAAAGAAGTAGATAACAACGAAATTGATATTGATCATACAGGTGTATCAGATGAATTAGGTGGACAAGGTTTAGGTAAAAAATTAGTCAATCGCGTGGTTGAATATGCACGTGACAACAACTTAAAAATCATTGCATCTTGCCCATTCGCTAAAGACGTTTTAGAAAAAGATGACCATGCACAAGATGTGTATTTAGGTTAATAAAAGTAACAAATAAATAGTAATTCAATTTCCAAGAAGTGTATTCACCTTCTTGGAATTTTTTTAGATATTAAAGCTTGCGTATTAAATGTTTTAATAGTATATTAATTATACTAGATATAAATATTAAACAATGGTGACTTTTCATCATAGGAGGTAAGACGAAATGACTTCATTCCATTCTACTGAAGCAACTCAAGTTACAAATATTACTTTAAACGTTAAAGATTTAAATAAAATGACTGAATTTTACTCTACTGTGCTAGGATTTACAATTAAAGCACAACATGCGCAACAAACTATATTGAATGTAGGTGCTAATGGGCACACCCTTACTCTTCAAGAATTACATGACGGCCGCCAACCTGGCTTTAGAGAAGCAGGTTTATTCCATATTGCTTTTCTTTTACCTACACGTAGAGACTTGGCAAATTTCTTATATCACGCAATTCAATTAAATATTGCCGTGGGTGGCGGTGATCACCTTGTAAGCGAAGCTTTATACTTTGCTGATCCAGAAGGAAATGGAATTGAAGTTTATCAAGATCGGCCTACTGATGAATGGCAATGGCGTGATGGTTTCGTGAAGATGGATACGCTAGAAGTTGATGCTAACGATTTAATTGAACAACGTTCGACTGATGGATGGCAAGGATGGCCAAAAGATGGAAAAATCGGTCACTTACATCTTAAAACACATAATTTAGGACAAGCACGTGCATTTTATATCGATGAACTAGGATTAGAACATATTTCTAACTTCCCACAGGCGCTCTTTATGTCTACACAAAAATATCATCACCATATTGCAGCCAATACTTGGCAGTCCAATCATAAAAGAGAAGCGAACGAAAGCACTTATGGTTTAACACATATTGACATATATAAACCAAATTCAGAAGAAACACATGTTACTTCACCCGAAGGATTTGATATTACTATCCATAGTGATACAAACGTGGTTCCTGAATAGATTTTTTATAATTATGTATAAATAAAACTGCCTACAAAGTTCAATCTTTGCAGACAGTATAAAAAGAGGGCATTACGCCCTCTTTTTTATTTGAAGTTTTCATCTTAATTAATACATACCATTGGGTTGGTCACTTGTATCGATGAAGATATTTTTAACTTGTTGATAGTTTTTAATAGCATCTTTATATACTTCTCGACCGATACCAGATTTTTTATAACCGCCGAATGGTGCACCTGCTGGGATTTGATTGTAAGTGTTAATCCAGATACGTCCTGTTCTCATTGCTTTAGAAACATTTAACGCACGGTTGATATTTGTAGTAAAGATACCACCTGCTAGACCGTATTCTGAATCATTTGCGATATCAATTGCTTGTTGTTCATCATCGAATTTTTCAACAACTAATACTGGACCGAAAATTTCTTCTTGAGCAAGTTTATGTCCATTATCTTTTAATTCAATGATTGTAGGTTCAAAATAATAACCTTTATCTAGTCCATTATCAGTAATTCGATGACCGCCAGTGAGGATATTCGCTTTATCATCTTCTTCAGCAATTTTTACATAACTTTGAATTTTTTCTAATTGGTCTGGACCAGTTTGAGCACTCATTTTCACATCTTCATCAAATGGATCGCCCACTTTGATATTTTCGAATGCTTCTTTTAATTTAGGTAATAATTTATCATATATTGAAGATTGTACGAGTAATCTTGAACCGGCACTACATACTTCACCTTGGTTAAATAGAATACCTAATTGTACGCCTTCAACTACTTGATCTAAGTTTGCATCATCAAATATGATGTTCGCACTTTTACCACCAAGCTCTAATGTTGTAGGTACAATGCGCTCAGCTCCAGCTTTAGCTACGCCATAACCTACATCTGTTGAACCTGTGAATGATAATTTATCTACACCTTCATGGTTAAAGATTGCGTCACCTGATTCAGATCCTTTACCAGTTAATACGTTAACTACACCTTTAGGTAGTACTTCTTGGAAGATTTTTGCAAGTTCAATTAAAGATAAAGGTGTAGAAGATGATGGTTGAATAACAACTGTATTTCCTGCAGCTAGTGCTGGACCTAATTTCCAAGATGCTAATAAGATTGGGAAGTTCCATGCTACAACTGCACCTACCACACCAACTGGTTCATTGACTACTAAACTCATTGTGTTTTCATCAATTTCATTAACTGTGCCTTCATCAGTAGTTAATACACTTGCGAAATATTTAAATTGTTCAGCTGCTTGAGGCACATCAATAGTAGAAGTTTCACGGTAAGGTTTACCATTTTGTAATGATTCTACTGTTGCTAAGTGTTCAGCTTTTTCATGAATGCGACGACCAATTTCTGATAAATAGTCTGCGCGTTCTGCTTTAGAAATTTTACTCCAACTGTCAAACGCATCATGCGCAGCTTGAACTGCTTTATCTACGTCTTCTTTACCTGCGCGAGCAACTTTAGCTAAATCTTCACCATTCGCAGGATTTGTTACTGTGATTGTTTCACCACTACCACTTGCTTGGAATTCGTTATTTATAAACAAGCCATAATTTTCATCGATATAATATCTAACGTTAATATTTGCCATTTTAATCCATCCTTTATAGTGATAATTAATTTATTGAAACTATCTTTCGTAAATTTTGAATCTATGAAAAATGTAAACGTTTACTTTTCGTATTTTTAATTCTAACCTCTTTTAATCTATTTTCAAAATGATGTGTTTATACTATTTCTAAAAGAAGTCACATATGTGATATACCCACTTAGCAATGTGTTATTCACTACACAAAATTTTTATATTTTATTGAAAAAGAAAAATAGATTCTAGAAGTTTGAGTTCTAGAATCTAAAGATAAATATAGCATTTTATTCTATCCAACTAATGACATCATCTTTACTTTGACGGACTTTACCGTGCGCGGGCTCTTCAGCTCTATAGCCAAAACCAACCATGACTGAAATACCAAAATGTTCAGTATCAAGAATTCCTTCTTCTGATAAAATTTCAGTAACTTTATCTAAATCAAATCCTTCCATTGGGCATGAATCTACACCTAATAGCGCCGCTGTAGTCATCATATTTCCTAAAGCGATGTATGTTTGTTTACTTGCCCAATCATATAATGTACGCTCATTGTCATTAATATGGAAGTTTGTTTGGAAGTTATCAAATTTTTCCTCTACTGCTGGAATGGTACTTTCTTCATATTCTTTAACGCCTCGGATAAGATTTTGAACATAATCTGAGTGAGATGTTACATTTTTACGTGCAAAAATTAATACAAAGTGACTTGCGGTATCTAATTGCTTTTGAGCACCCCAACTATAAGGCTTTAATTTATCTCTCAATGTTTCACTTTGAACTACTACAAAATGCCAAGGTTCTAAACCTAAAGAACTTGGTGACAATCTACCTGATTCCAATATTGTTTCAAAGTCTTCATCGCTAACCTTTTTAGATGGATCAAATTGTTTCGTTGCATGTCTAAATTCAAACGCATCAATAATCTTTTGATTCATACTACTCATTTAAATGTTCATCCTCCTACTAATCGATTCTTTTCATAAAGAAAGTATAAATGACTTTTATACACAACAAAAGTAATTGATTTCTTTCTTAAAAAGTGACACGTTTATCATTAATGTGAATATTTTCACATTTTTCTTTCTCGACAATATGTTCTTTCTTGATTTGTGAAAACTTTCACAATATAATAGGTTTGTAAGTTTTAGTCTTACTTAATTATTTTTTATCTAGATAACTTATTGTTATTATTGTTTTTTTATTTTTTTTAGAAATGGGGGTATTTTTAATGACAAGAATTATGTTTTTCGGTACACGCGAATATGAGAAAGAAATGGCATTAAATTGGGGTGAAAAAAATAATATTGAAGTGACAACTTCTACTGACCTTTTAAGTAAAGATACTGTAGATCAACTTAAAGACTACGACGGTGTCACTACAATGCAATTTGGTAAATTGGAAGATGAAGTTTACCCTAAATTAGAAGCTTACGGCATCAAACAAATCGCTCAACGTACTGCAGGATTTGATATGTATGATTTAGATCTTGCTAAAAAACATGGTATTGTTATTTCTAACATTCCTAGTTATTCACCTGAGACAATCGCCGAATATTCAGTTTCTATTGCTTTACAACTTGTGCGTAAATTCCCAGCTATTGAAAGACGCGTACAAGATCATAACTTCACTTGGGCTGCACCTATAATGTCTAAACCTGTTAAAAATATGACCGTTGCGATTATTGGTACAGGTCGTATTGGAGCTGCAACTGGTAAAATCTATGCAGGTTTCGGTGCAAAAGTTGTTGGCTACGATGCATATCCAAATGATTCTCTAGATTTCTTAGAGTATAAGGATTCAGTTGAAGAAGCGATTAAAGATGCAGATATTATCTCACTTCACGTTCCTGCTAATAAAGAAAGCTTCCATCTATTTGATAAAGAAATGTTTGCGAAAGTTAAGAAAGGTGCTGTGCTAGTCAATGCTGCTCGTGGCGCTGTTATTAACACACCTGACCTTATCGAAGCTGTGAACAATGGTACTTTATATGGTGCTGCCATCGATACTTATGAAAATGAAGCCGACTACTTCACATTCGATTGGACAAATAAAACAATTGAAGACCAAACATTGTTAGAACTCATTAGACATGAAAACATTTTAATGACACCTCACATCGCGTTCTTCTCAGACGAAGCAGTACAAAACTTAGTTGAAGGTGGCTTGAACGCAGCATTATCTGTGATTCAAACAGGCACTTGTGATACACGTTTAAATTAATATATTAAAAAAGGTGAGATATAGCATTAATATCGCTGTCTCACCTTTTCATATTCTTATAAATGCTTTAACACTTTTTCTTCAATCGTAGTTAAAACGCCTTGTTCATCATTTGATGGCGCTACACTATTCGCAATTTCAAAAAGTGAGGCATCACTACTATTGGCCATTACGTAACTATGTTTGGCTAGTTCTAACATGTCTTTATCATTATTTGCATCACCAAATGCCATTAATTCATCTGATGACATTTCCCACTCATTAAGTAATCGTGTTAATGCTTGTCCTTTTGTCATATTTGGCATAATCACGTCTATACTGTCATGACCACTAGATACAAGTTGAATGGTATCTTTAAAAGTCTCGTTCAATGCTTCATCAACATGAGGATGCGTTCTACGATTAATATTAAATGCTATCTTCACATAATCATCTTGAGGTAATTCTTGCAATGAATCAATTTCTTCCAACTGATGATAATAAAAATAAGCGTCTTCTTTAAACGTGTCGGAAGTGTTCTTTAAAATATATGCACTTTTTATACCACATACAATTAACTCTTTCATGTTTTGATCAATATTTAGATAATCGACCACATTTTGAAATTCTTTACGATTAAAGCTACGGTAATTATATAATTGATTCCCTTTATAAATGACTGCTCCATTTTCAGAAATAAAAAACATATCTCTAACACCAAAGATTGACTTTAACTTAGCATATTGATTGCCGCTAGCCGCTATAAATTGAATATGGTTCTCCCTTAATTTCTTAAAGATACGCTCAAAGCGTGTTTCATCAAATTGCTTGTTTGAATCTAAAAATGTGCCGTCCATATCAACTGCAATTGCACTTATCATATTTCTTGCATCCCCTTTATGTGAACAACTTTATCCTCATTATATCTTTGAGATTAAGAGTAATGAAGTTCATGGCAAGACACTGAAACTATATTCAACTTTTGAAAGACATTTCATATCATAAAAAAACAAACACGTGTGTGAGTCAGACATGTCATTTAGTCAAATGATTTTCGTTGCGCCACGCCCAACTTGCATGGTTTGCAGAATTTCATAAAAAGCTGAGATAC
The DNA here is from genome assembly GCF_002902725.1 of Staphylococcus caprae. Taxonomy (GTDB): domain Bacteria; phylum Bacillota; class Bacilli; order Staphylococcales; family Staphylococcaceae; genus Staphylococcus; species Staphylococcus caprae. The sequence continues at coordinate 47,332 of NZ_PPRT01000043.1, read as the reverse complement.
CAAATGATATCCCAGCCTCGTACGTATCGTTCAACATTAATTTACTTGTGTTGCTACAAATATTTTACGTTTTTCCCAAACACCTGTTTGTTCATTATAATCATCGCAAGTGATTAGTGTTAATTGATTCTTCTTACCTTTATGTTCATCTAATACTTTCACTTCTGTAGGATCGACATCATGAATTTTCGTCATTTTATACTTTCTAACTTCGTTACCTACTTTGAAATATACTTTACTCCCTTTCTTAGCAGCCTTTAAATTTGTAAATTGATAATGCGGGCGGTCAGTAAATGTATGACCAGCGATTGCAATGTTTTGTTGATCAAGTGATTCATCGCCTTCTGCAAAGCTTACACCTCTATTGAGTTGCTCAGGCGTGGCGGGTCCTGGATATACAGGTTCTTTAATTTCAGCGTCTGGCACTTCAATGTAACCTGCCATTTTAGATTTATCTTTTGGAATTGTAGGCTTTTTATGTTTTGTTGAGACATCCTTTTTTTCATCTTTATCATATTGTTCGATTTTATTATTATTATCTTTATCATGGAAATAATTATCAATATGTGGCTTTGCGAACAAATAAATTGCTAGGATGATTAACAATATGCCTATGAACGTCATTAAATGACTCGTCCATTTTTTCATTTCAGTAACTCCTTTAAATTATATTTCTCAATGAATAAATATGATTTTAAATTTAGTATAGCATTATTTTTCAACACCAACATGAGTGACTTAGTTTAACTTGCTGATAAACATTTTCTTTTTAAACATAATGTAATAGAACTTAACAAGTTATTGATTACTCATGTAAATTGGTTTTTAATGAAAAGAAATATGAAAAGAGGGATGTAAATGATACGATTTGCTAGAAAAGAGGATTTACCTGATATTTTAAATATTTATAATGATGCAATCATTAATACTACTGCTATATACACTTATGATCCTAAAGAATTAGAAGAACGAGTACAGTGGTTTGAAGCGAAGGCAATGGCCGATGAGCCCATATGGGTCTATGTTAAGGATAACCATATTGTAGGATATGCAACATATGGTTCCTTTAGAGATTGGCCTGCGTACCTTTATTCGATTGAACATTCTATATATGTAGATCCCAAATATCGTGGTCAAGGTATCGCTTCACAATTATTAACCACACTCATTCAACACGCTAAAGACAACAATTATCGCACGATTGTAGCTGGTATTGATGCTTCAAATGAAGGAAGTATTCAATTACACAAGAAATTTAATTTCACTCACGCTGGAACAATCACGAATGTAGGTTACAAATTTGAAAGATGGTTAGATTTAGCATTTTATCAGCTAGATTTATACAAATAAAAAGAATGAAGTTGAGCTATAATAAACTACTTAGTTCAACTTCATTCTTTATTTCTATTCTCAATAACAAAACGAATATAGTAGAACATAAATACAAGAATCATACTTAGCGATAACGATTTAAATAATAAGTTGACCCATGTTCCCTCCGTAGTTCCCAAATAAGTTATCGTCATGTTAATGATGAATGCAATAAAGATAAGAAACAATCTTAGCATTGCATCAGCCCCTTTTAAGTTATTTTAGATTGGGGCCCTTGTTTTGTAAAGAAGCGTTTACTGAATTTATTCATTCGCGATTTATAAAGGAGTGCGAGGGACTTATCCTTGTTGATACTAAAAAAGCACTTAAGCTTTGCTTTTCCAAACAAAACCTAAATGCTTTAAATTTCAATTTATCATTTATTTATTATTCACCATATTGTCAGCTTCACCGAAAATCTTACGTTTAATTTCTTCGCCAGTTGGTGTACCTGCTAAGCCACCTAAACCAGTTTCACGAAGAGATGCTGGCAAGTTACGGCCAACTCTGTCCATTGCACCAATTACTTCGTCCACTGGAATACGACTTTCTACACCAGCTAATGCAAGGTCTGCTGAAATTAATGCGTTACCTGAACCAATTGCGTTTCTCATTACGCAAGGAATTTCAACTAATCCTGCTACTGGGTCACAAACTAAACCTAATAGGTTACTTATTGCAAGTGCCATCGCATGACCAGATTGTTCTGGTGTACCTTTGAAGATAGCCACTGAAGCTGCAGCTGCCATTGCTGATGCAGAACCTACTTCTGCTTGGCAACCACCTGTTGCACCTGCAACACTTGCATTATTCGCTACAACACGTCCAAATAATGCTGAAGTGAAAAGGAAGTCTACCATTTGATCTTCTGTTAAATCGTGTGTTTTTTCTAGTTTGAAAAGTACGCCGGGAATAGTTCCCGATGAACCAGCTGTAGGTGTAGCACAGATAATACCCATTGCTGCGTTAACTTCATTAGTAGCAACAGCGCCTTTCACAGCCTCAATCATTTCTCGGCCAGATAGCGCATGATTCTTTTCATTGTAGTCACGAAGTTTAGCTGCATCGTGTCCTGTATAACCTGTAACACTTTCTACACCTTCACCTGTTGTTCCTTTTTCAACAGCGTCACGCATAACTTCAAGATTTTGTTTCATGCGTTCACGTACTTCATCGCGTGATATGCCTTCTCTTTCCATTTCTTCGTTGATCATAATATCAGCGAATGTAATGTTATTTTCAACCGAATAATCTATTGTCTCTCTAATTGAATCAAACATTTTAATCCCCCTCTAATTGATATAGGAAACGTTTAAGTCACTGTATTTATCTCTAATTTTATTTAATGTTGATTCTGAGATTGCTTTGTTTAAAGGTAATACGACTAAACAATTATTGTCGCTCGTTTTGACTGTTTCATCACCAAAATCAACTTCCATATCTGTAATATCATTAATTAGGTGATTGACTTGTGCTTTATCTATTTCGCCATCGATTTCTAGCATTGGAAGCCCGTTATTAATTTCCACTTCTAAACCATTCACATTAATACCTTTGAGTTTGATTGTACCACCGCCAATTGAAATACCAATGACTTCAATATGACGACCATCCTTAGTGTCAGCTTTAATATAAGCACAGTTAGGATGTTGCCCAATACTTTCCCCGTCTTCTTCGATAATATCTACATCTATATGATCTTCTTTAGCAATATCTAAAGCTGATTTAATTCGATTATCAAATGTGCTATAGCCCATAGCACCACCTACTACAGCAACGTCTGTTCCATGTCCTTGATGCGTTTTAGCAAATGATTCATAATAATGAATTTCTACGCTTTTAGGCACATCTCCTAAAACAGCTCGTGCTGAGTTACCTATCTTTACTGCACCAGCAGTATGCGAACTTGATGGTCCCATCATAACTGGTCCAATAATGTCAAAAGCGCTTTGGTAATCATAGCTTTTAGCCATTATTAAACACTCTCCTTAACTCGATTCTTTTTCCCTGGCAATTTAAAACTAATATTCATTAAATCAAATTTCTTGATAAGTGAACTTAGAACAAATGCAAGTACTACACTTACTATACCCACTGCAACAATTGTTATAACTGAAGTTACTGCATTATTAAATCCGAATAATACAATCGCACCTGCGATAGGCGTTGCCATACCTTTTACGTTAATAACTAAGCCGCTAAATGTAACGATACAAGCATTTACAACTCCGATAATTGCATTTGAACCGAAGAGTTGTAATGGATAACGTGCAATTAAATCTATTTGAGTTAATGGTTCAATAAATACTGCGAATGCATTCGTTTTCTTACCAATGTGTAGTCTGCTGAATAAAACTGCGTTAGCAAATGAAGCACCTGTACATGTTAAGGCACCGATTGCCATTGGTATACCTGTTAAACCTAATAAACTTGTTAAAACCATTGAACTTAATGGTGTCATACCTGTAACTGGGATAACTAGTCCTAATATAACTGCTAATGCGTAAGGATTGTCATTACCTACAGAAGAAATAGCTGAACCAATTTGTTTAAGAACAGCGATGACCCCTGGTGAAATCAGATTTGCTAAACCAAATGTAATTGCTGGAGCCAATAAAATAACAACAATTAAATCTAGTCCTTCTGGAACTTTCTTCTCAATGAATTTAATTCCAAAAGCAACAATATATGCAGCTATGAATGCTGGTAATAATTTCTGATCATGTAATACTAAACCAACGATAACAGCAAATACTGGAGATACGCGTAAGTTTAAACATGTTAGAATACCTACTGCAATTCCGCTTAAACTTCCTGCTAAATCACCAATTTCTTGAAAAAATTTAATATGAAATACGCCACCAATAGCGTAACTTAAAAACGCTTGTGGTAAATATGTTGCACAAGCTGCCCCTGATAAAGCTTGTAAACCTTGTTTACCGTATGGCGCAAAATTTAAGAACAATGTCATAATTATAAGTACAAGTACTAGAGTCCCTACTCCTAGGATTATATTCATTTCCCCAAAACCTTCTTTCTGTTTTTTTAGGCCATAGCTATCGTACACCCTTAAGAAAGCGATTTCAATAATTTTTGTATAATAATTTAGTCTATATTGTGAAATTATTCACTAATTGCAATTATTATCACTTTAAAAAGTTTAAAATAGAATATATTTTGTTATTTGATTCTATTTAACACATTTTACACCATAACCCAAATAAATGTAAACGCTTTATTTAATTATCCCCTCAAATTTCAAAACATATTAATTATGTCTTATTACAATGTATAAAGTAACTAGTATACAACATTTAGGCGACTTTATTATTTTAACGCTTCAACTCTATTTATGTAACAAATTGCTCACAATTTTTAAGGGCTTCTTGCAAATTTCTTGTGCAATACGCCCTTAAATATGAATGTTTATTTTAAATATAACTTTTTACATCGATATTCATTGAATAAAAAGCAGAATTTTATCTTAACTTCTCTCTTACCTACACATTATAAATATTTTTGACCATTTGGAGGCCCCCTAACCCGATAGCTGCACATTACATTAACCTTTATTTATATTTTTTAGATAGTTTCTCAGCTAAAGTGTGGTTTCTTTGACTTAGAGAATACTCCAGTCTAGTAAGTGTCTCAGGCAATTGAAATATTAATAATAACAATTTACTCATACTCGATAATAGTTCTTTAGAAGAAACGACAGATAGTGACTCTATTTGTTCAATAAAAGGAACATGTCTACAATGTGCACTAATAAATATTTGTAAAGGAAATATCACTTTACTATTTTTATGAAGGTTAAAAAATACTTTAATGATGTGGTTTGAATATTTAATTTCTAAAATATTTTCGTGGACTGAGAATTTTAAGTCACATCTTTTCATTTCAGAGAGTAGCTTTTGTAGTACATATAAAAATATAGGAGCACTTTCGTTATTTTGTGATATATTCATTTCTTTTACCAATGTATCTTGATCAAGGGGGAATGGTAATTTTAGTGGTCGTTTCGTTTCTTTTATATTTAATTTTGTCATTCTTGAATAGGCGTTTATCATCTCATTCATTTGATGAGAGGGATAAAATTGAAGAAAATTCAACCTCTCCTCTTCATTCATTTTTAGCGTTTCATCTTTTATTTTGATAAAAACCTCTTCATTTTTCTTGTTAAGATCTTGAGTATGAGTCAGGGGATAGTGTCCGAATTGTATTGCTTTTTGAAGTTGATTTGAAGTAGGAAGTGAAATATCGTAGCGCTCAATTGTTAATAATAAATTAGGATATTCGAGTTCATTCATATATGCAAATGTTCTTGGTGACATGCGATATAAAGACTCACATAATTCTCGTTTTGAAATTAACATTTAATCATCCTCTCGGTGTCTTATTATCGTGCTGCTATATTATTTTCAAAATTATATTTTTATTAAACTTTTTAATTTATTTAATGTCAACGTTCATTTTCAAGGAAATATTTATTCTCTTAAGTCACATCAACAAAAAATCATTTTTGGTCTATTAACTTTTTAAAAGTCTATTTTCTACACAATTTTAATCAACGTTTTTCCAGATTTAGCAATCACATAAATCAAAAATTAAAAAACCATCGAATCCTCAAATCCGATGGTTTCCACCCTTTTATTTAGAAATTTTTAATAAATCCTCTGTTAAGTGCTTAGTTTGGTGATAAATTCGTTGATAGATATCATGATATTTTTTATATTGCTGGTGCTTTTCTTTATTAGGTTTAAATATTTCTTCAACTTTAATAAAGGATGCCACGCATGATTCTATACTCTCATACCATCCCAATCCATATGCTGCTAACATTGCGGCACCCATACTTGGTCCTTCTTCATGTTTCAATTTCTTAACTTCCATATTGAAAATGTCGGCTTGCAGTTGTAACCAAAACTTACTTTTAGCGCCTCCTCCAATAGATGTAATCGAGTTAATCTCATGTCCCGCTTCTCGCATTAATTTTATAGAGTCATATAGTGAATATGTAATACCTTCAACTACTGCACGTGCAAAATCGGCTTTAGTATGTTGTCCACTTATTCCTATAAAACTCCCTCTAATTTGCGAATCACCATGTGGTGTCCGCTCGCCTGCTAAATATGGCGCAAATAATAGACCATTGGCACCTAGTTTTGATGTTTCTGCATTTCTTAAAATTGTTTCGAATGAATCATTTTCAAAGAAGGTCTTCTTTAACCAATTTAAACTATAACCAGCAGCTAATGTGACTCCCATCGCATAATACGTATCTGGGATACTATGATTGAAGAAATGAAGGTTATGATCATAAGCAGTGACATGATTATATTCGACATTTAACACTACGCCAGATGTTCCAACACTACATAAAGCTTCCTTATCATTAATGACTCCAGCGCCTATCGCACCGCAAGCATTATCGCCACCACCTGCATAAACTGCAACATCACTCTCAAACCCAAGTTCTTTCGCAAGCGATGATTTAATATATCCAACACATTCGTGTGAATGAACTAATGGTGGATAGAGATCATGAATGTTAAATCGTGCGCCAACTTCTTTCGTCCATTGATTCGTTTGTGGGTTTAAAAGTAATGTACTCGCAGCGTCACTGTATTCCATATGTATTTGATCAGTAAGACAATATCTTAAGTAATCTTTAGGTAGCATAAATACATGCACTTGTTCCCAAATATCAGGTTCGTGCTGTTGAACCCACAACATTTTAGGTAACGTAAAGCCTTCTAAAATAGGATTATAATTGAGTCGCTCTCCGTATATTTCTTTAATTTGGCGACATTGTTCTGAGTTTCTCGTATCATTCCACAAGATTGCTCTTCGTAATGGCTTGCCTTGTTTGTCCAATATGATTAAGCCATGCATTTGTCCTGAAAAAGAAAGACCTTTAACTATCTTATTCTTTAACATTTGGGAGCTTGTTATACGTTGGATGCCACGTTTCGTGGACTCGTACCAATCGTCAGGATTTTGTTCGCTATATCCAGGTTGGTCTTGGAATAATTCTAATGGTTCGCTGACTGTATCTAATACTTCTCCTTGATGATTGACTGCAATAATTTTAATTGCGCTTGTTCCTAAATCAATGCCTAATACAACTTCTTCCATCTTTTGTTCACCTTCTCATTCAAGCAATTATGTATAAGCGTTTTCTTTATATCTCTATCATAAACGCTCTGTCACAGTATGAAAACGTTATATTAAAAAAGTAGGCACATTTGTACCTACTTTTATTGGAATAATTATTACTGATATTGAGCTGTTACTTCTTTGTAGGTTGGGATTGATGCTTGTGCGCCTTTTCGTTGAACAGTAAGAGAAGATGCCTGGTTAGCAAATTGAATCGCATCTTCAAGGTTGCTCAAATCCGTTTCCAATCGACTCACAAAAGCACCAATAAATGTATCTCCTGCTGCAGTCGTATCAATGGCTTTGACTTGATATGCTGGAACAATGTGAGATTCATGTTGCGTGGCAAAGTACGTTCCTTGTTCACCTAGCGTGATAAGTACTGTTGAAATACCGCGCTCAAAGAAGTAATCTACCGTTTGTTGCATATCGGCTTCATTTTTTATAGTAATTCCAGATAATCGTTCTGCTTCAGTTTCATTCGGAATAATGATGTCAGTGAGTGAAAGTAGTGAATCTGGCAAATCAATTGCAGGCGCAGGATTAAGTATCGTTGTTACACCATGTGCTTTAGCTATTTTGAACGCTTGTTCAATGGCTTCAATAGGAATTTCTAATTGAGCAACAACAAAATCTGCTTCTCTAATCGCTTGCTCACCATGATTGACATCTTCAGCATTTAAAGTCATATTCGCTCCACCATAAACCAGAATTGTATTCTGTCCCTCATTAGTCACAGTAATAAATGCTTGTCCTGTTTCTTCATTTTCAGAAGTTAAGATGTAGTCAGTATTGATAGAAGCTTCTTTAAAATCATCGATGATAAAATCTGCGTTTTCTTCTTTACCCACTTTGGTTATAAATGTCGTATCTGCTTCCAATCGTCTAGCAGCAATAGCTTGGTTCGCACCTTTGCCTCCACCAAACTCTTGTTGCGCTTGATCGATATGTAACGTTTCTCCCGGTTTAGGAAAACGTTCGACATTAATAAATTTATCGACATTTGTAGATCCTACGATTACCACTTTATTCTTACTCATTCGAATGGCACCTTCTTTATATATATTATGATTTTTAAATTTTTGAATACTTTAAAACGTTACGTTAGATTCCAGTATAATATTTGAAAAAGGTGTCGTTTCACCTGTTCGTATATTTCCTTCATTCAAAGGCGATTGTAGCATTTCTTTCATTTTAGAATGCGGTATAAATTCAATGATTACATGTTCATTGATTAACTGCTTAATTGCTTTTAATTGTTTCGAATTATGCGTCTTTATCTCTTCGGCTAAATATATTTTTTGAATTTCTACTTCAGTTAGCACATTTTCTAACACATCAATGAAACGAGGCAAACCTTTCGTGACAGCTATGTCTATACGCTTATCATCGTTTGGTATGGGCATACCTGCATCATTAATTGTTAATAAATCATAATGACCTAACGTTGAAATTGCTTGTGAAATATGACTATTTAATACTTCTGTCTTTTTCATAAATATCAATCCTTCACTATATTATTTAATAAATACTGTCACAGATGCTGCGATAAGTATTAAGACTAACCCGACAATGGTAATCATCAATTCTTTTGGCGTTTTCTTTTGATTTAAAAAGAAAATTCCAGTTAATGTAGCTAAAACTACAGATGTTTGTGAAAGTACGAAGCCAGTAGCAAGGCCATTCATATTGGGTTGAGCTGAAATTAAATATGTTAAAGCTGCAAATGCAAAGAAGAAACCAGAGATAATCTGTTTCCAACTTACCGCTTCTTTAAAGGCATTGCCTTTTTGCATATTCATCAATGCATACATTACAGCGACAAGTACCATTCCAATGGCTTGTGGTAAAAATGCTTTTAGCCCACCAATATCAGTTGCTTGTGGTGCAGCTGAATAAACCCAGTAACCAATTTCTCCAATCAGTAATAAAATCACTGCTTTTCTAAGATTCTGACTATATTCTTGTTCACTTTTTTCAGTCCAAACCGTCATTCGTGCACCAATTAAAATGACAATCAGTGCAACAAAACCTACCACTTTATTCGCTACGCCGGGCCAATTTCCTAATGCGAAAACGCCCCATAATGAAGCACCTAATAATTGAAAAGCAGTTGTGATTGGCATTGCTCTAGAAGAACCTACTAACTCGAATGCTTTAAATGTAATGATTTGTCCAAATGCCCATCCTGCACCTGAAATAATTGAAAATACGAGCGCCATTCCTCCAGGTATGCCAATACCTTTTACTAAGGCTAATACAATAGCAAAAATGAGCGTACCCACTGTCGCCCCGAAGATTTGGTTAACTGGACGTCCACCAAATTTAGAGGCAATTGTTGGGAACAGCCCCCAACCTAATAATGGTCCTAATCCTATTAATAACGCTATGAAATCCATAAGCCACCTCTTAGTCATCAAATTTATGTATGTAAAACTTTTACTCAATCATCATACTATTTCTATATTTGACTGTACACGCTTACAAAAGATGTCATAAAAAATTCGCAGATGATTTGAAAATTTGTTTATAAAAGGCTATTTAAGCTTGCAATCAGAAATAAGTCACTTTAAAATTAAATGTTTTTATCAGAGAATTTCATTTCATAAAAAATACACCTTCAAAGTGAATTCAATTTCAACTTTAAAGGTGTATTTCGATACATTATATTCAATTTTAACGGTTACCTACGTCAGAACCTACATCAACCGTTTTTTTGTTCTTATCGTACACCGCACCTTGGACACTACCAAAGTTAGGGTCATTACGTTTTTCTTCAACACCATAGCCGAGACTCTTGAAGATATTAATATCTTCATCGCTCATAGCATTTTCATAGAAGATTGTTCCACCATCATTATAAAATCGTGGTTTATCAATCGATTCTTGAAGTGTACCATTACCATTTAAATAATCCACAATTGTTTCGTCTAATATTGTTGGGATTTTGTTACCACCTGGAGTACCAATACCCATGTAGAAATTAGGTCCTACTACAATTGAAGGTGAAATAAATGATCTTGGTGCTTTATGTGGCTCCCCATAGTTAGGGCTAGATGAATCTTTAGAGAAGTCTCCTAATGAGTTATTCATATAGAATCCTTCTTTCATGAAATCACCTGAACCAAAGTAACTTGAGAGCGTATTCGTTGTACTTGCTAACTTGCCGTTTTTATCGATAACAACAAAGTGAGTTGTACTTGTATTATCAGTTCTAATTTGGTTGAAATCACTACTATTCTCAGTATTACCGCCTACATTAACTTTATTTAATTGGCCTAGTAAATATTCATCAGAAAGACTTTCTTCATTACTTGCCTCTGAACCGTTTACGATATCACGGTTTTGATACATCAAGTCACGTGATTTAATCATTGCAGTGATAAAATTCGTACGGTCTGCATTATTTTGATTTTCTTTTTCATCTACTTTAAGACCTTGTAATGTTAATGTACCACCTAATGGATTAGATGATGAGTAAACTTTGTTATTTTTATATGTCGTGCTAACGGGTTCTTTAGATTCTGTTTTAAAGGTCGTAAAATCTTTTTCAGTCAATTCATTTTTCAACTGTTTAGATACACTTTTACCGACATCTTCATAGAAATAATCTGGACCTTTATCACGAATTTTCTTCAAGGTGTCAGCAAGCTTATTTTGTTTAACAACGTCACCTTCACGCACCGTTTTACTACCTTTGAAGAAAGGAGAATTACGGTCAATTTTAGATCCGTAAATTTTCAAACTACGTTCTAACTCTGAATCTACTTCGAATCCATCTTCTGCTAGAGGAATAACATAGTCGAAGATTTTCTTCTCGTCCATCTTACCTTCTTTTTCATGCATATCATGCATTCCTCTTACAAATCCTGGCGTACCAATTTTGTCACCTTGCTTGAAATTATATGAAGACATTGTTTTGTATTCATATAATTTAGGCACTTCACCATCTTTACCGTTATATGATAGCGTCGCACCCCCACCACCTAAACCTGAGGAATGAGGTTCAGTGACAGCAAGCGCATACGCAACACCTTCAGCCGCGTCAATGGCATTACCGCCATCTTCAATAATTTTATTACCTACTTTAGTGGCAATAGCGTTATTAGAGGCAACACCATATTTCTTTTGGTTACCAGATTGTTTATGGTTCGCTATTTTATTTTCATACAACGTGTCTTTATCCACTTTCTTTTCAGTCGTAATGAAATAAAAGAGGAATGAAATCACAATCGTTATAACTAAAATGACGCTTAAGGTCACTTTATTATATATATTCATATTTAGCTTGCCCCTTTTGAAAGATATTGCTGTTCTCCAGTTTTTAATTCATCTTGCTCGTATTTATCTAAACCTTCATTTGCCTTGGCAAATGTCACTAATAAAAAGATGACAATGACTAAAACGACAACAACGATTGGCAACCAATGTTTTTTAATATTCAAAAGTATAACCTCCACTATTATCAGATTTTAAGTTAATTGATTTATCTTTGATATTGTTATGGAAACGAATATGATCCATTTTGCTCATATCATCTTTAGAGATTCTACCGTCTTTAGACTGTATTGGAGTGATATGGAATTTGTTATTTTTTCCGTTCCAATCTTGTTGTACAATCATACCTTTTTGATTTTTAGATAAGAAGTCATCTGAAGTTGTATTACCTAAGCTGTAGAAGATAGGTGTTTTCTTGTATTTTTCCACCTTTTGAACTACTGAATTATGACCGATAATGACATCCGCACCAGCATCAGATAACGCGTGTGCATATTGTCTTTGTCTATCCGTCACGTTACGTTCATTAGGAATTCCCCAATCAACATTCACAACGACATAATCATTATTCTCTTTCAATTTTTTAATCAATGGATAAAAAATTTCAGGATCTAAACTAATTGATGTCGTGTTTTTTAAAGGTTTCGTATAATTAGATTCAATATCAGTAAATGATACATTTGCAATTTTCTTACCTTTAATCTCTTGTTGAACGGTTTTACTATTGATTGGGTTTGAACCATTACCTGTTAAGAAGTTATAACCTGCTTGAGATTCTACTCGTCTCATCAACTCTGTCGCTTGAATATTATCAATGGATTGGTTGATGAGGTTCACACTCTTAATATTTTGCTTACGTAAGAACATGATGTTTTCTAAGTTTTTATTAAGTTCTTCTTTTTGATCTTTTGAAAATTCATTAACCAATAGAGAAGCAGTAGAAAAATCACTATTCTTCAAAGTGTCTTGAATACCTGAGAAAACTTCATTGAGATTATTTTGACGAATGTGTTTATTTAACGTAATGTTACCTAAATATGTAATTCGAATACTATTGCCACTTTTAGCATCACTTTTAACAGGATTGACATGTATTGCTTTTATAGCAAATACCAATAAAACTAAAGCTATTAAAAGGACAATCGCCGTGTAAAGCGTGTTTCTTCTTTTATGTCGTTTCGACTGTTTAAGTAACCACTCACTGGGCGATAATCGTTTTTTCTTTTTCATTATTACGCGCTCCTTGTTCGTGATTAGTTGATAAAGCTATATAAGAATAAGATGACATAAGTAATACATGTTAATAACATCGTTGATGATAATGTGATTACGACACCTTGTTTTTGAATTGTATTTGCAATGATACCTGGGATGACAACACCAATACCTGATACTTCTACCATTTCAAATGGTGTCAGAGGATAAAGGAGGTCAAATATAAATTTCAGTACCATACCTGTCAAAATCATGGCAGCGAATTTTCTTCTACCATATAAAATCACCCATTGACTAATACCGTTATTAACAATAAAGAATGTTAAACAACTAATAATTAATACCGATAATAACATTATGGGCTGATCAAAAATTAAAGCTAAATAACCAGGAACAACAAGTCCTGCCGGGTTAATCCCGAATTTCTCAGCAAAAATTAAACTGAGAACTACACCTACGAATAAGGAGAAATATAACTCTGAACCTATCATTTTATTCTATCCCTTCTATGAATTCCGCTATTCTTCCACCCGGGCCGTGGATATTTCCGACACAAAAGACAAGTGCATTTTCAGCTTCATGCATAATTCCTTTTTCAATTTCTGAGAATTCTTGCCCTTCGTAATTTAAATATTTCTTTTCTGGCATTTTTTGCATAAGGTTTGAAACCAATTGCGTACTTTTACCAGTACAAATTAATACATCATAATCAACATCTTCTAAGAAATTCTCAACAAATAATTGTGTTCTATCAATTCTATCCGAACGACAATTAAGAATAATGATTTTCTTATTGTATGGATAATTATATGATTCCACTTTGTTCAAAATTGCCTTTGTAGATTTGGGTTCGTTTGCTGCAAAAGCATTAACAAACACATTTTTTGTGTTATTTGCATGGAAATATTTAATACGCACCGCGCCTGGATCCGCTGGGGCATTTAACATACCTTGAAGTGCTGTCTCGTGATCAATACCAACAGCTTCTGCAATACCTAAGACAATGGCAACATTATCAGGGAAGACTAAGTAGTCAAATTTTCTTAAGTATGATTCAGGTATTTCATCTTTATCTACGACGATTAATTCCGAATTCCGCTTTTTAGCTTCTTTCGCAAAGAAATCAGTATATTCATCTTTCATTACAACTAATTTACCGTTGTAAGGAATCGTTGCAGTAAAGGCTTGAGCCACATCTTGAAGTGTAGGACCTAATACGTCCATATGGTCCTCCATAACATTTACGATGACGCCAATATTCGCCTTTACCAAGTCTTTTTGGAACGTTATTTGGTAGTCAGGGTTTACAGCCATACACTCATTAACAAGTGCGTTTGCTTTTTGCTTAACAACCTTACGAATAATATCACGCTGTTCACCGATATTAGCACCTTGAGGTTTCCTAATTACATCGTATTCTTTCTGTGTGAACCAGTACATCATTCTTGCATCTGTTCCTGTCGTTTTACCAATTACTCTGTAATGGTCTTCTCGAAGGATACTGTAAGCCATCCGAGTAATTGTTGATTTCCCACGAATACCATTGATATTAATTCGTATAGGAATTTTATTAAGTCGATTCGCATGACGTCTTTTCTCTTTTATACCGAGCCATAGAATCAACAGGACACACACTATAATGAGAATCAATCCATCTTACCTCGCTTTTCTGTGTAATATTAAATTGTTAATGGAAATGATAAACAACTGATTTTAAATTAATTAACTCACAATCTTTACAAAAATTTAAAACGTTTCCATCAAGTTAAGTCTAAAGAAAAATTTAATCAAAAGTCAATATAATATATATAATTCATCTAAATTTGTTACAAATTTTTTATTCTCTAACTAATAGTAGACTATCATGTAGGTATTGACTCAGTTTTAACTCCTTTAATACAAGATTAAGATAATGTAAAGAAATGTAAATTTTTATGCATGTTTTCTATGGTTTTTGCTTATTAAATATTAATTTTCGTATTTAAATTGTACAAATCTTAAATTTTCATCATTATTTTTTGTAAAGTAATAAGAACTTTACTTTGAATTTACATTAGATTAAAGATTAGATGTTATGTTGAGTATGAAAGTTACTACGACCTTAGGAGGATATGGATGGATAAACCAGTAAAACTCGCTGTTGGCATCTATCTTGCAATCATTTTAGTCACTTGTAGTTGTTATCTTGCTTTTATACTGATCGGTAGTTTACAAGGTAAAGATATGAGTAGCTCCGTGTTAGATAGTGATCACTCTCATATCAACAACACATCTAGAAATAGTGATGAAGACGTAAGTTCAACATCAAGTAGCTCAGATTCATCTCATTCACATTCATTCACGAATACTAATTACCAAATGGTAGATTCAAATAAATCTCAAACAAATAATCAGACTCAAAAAAATGCGAATTCAAGTTATCAGGTATATTGATAACTGAATTCGCATATTTATTAGTGTAATAATTGAAATTGTTTAGGTGTCACGTGATACTTTTCTTTATAGACTTGAATAAAATAGCTTGTAGTTGAAAAACCACAACCCATAGCAACTTCAGTGACATTGTTAGAAGTAAGCGTGAGTTGCTTTGCGGCCTTTTCCAAACGATAGTGGAGTAAATATTGGAAAGGCGTGAGACCTACATATTTTTTAAACAATTTAATCGTTTCAGAATTGCTGATTTTCGATATTTCACTTAAGTCGCGCATCCCTATTTTATGTTCATAGTGCTCTTGAATATAATTAATGCAGTCTTTGACTCTTGGGTCGAAGAAATAATCGTTAATACTCTGGTCTCGATCAATGAGTGTGATCAGTTGTTTTAAACATAAATAATACTCACTTAAAATATTAAGTTGATAGTGCGCTCCCCTCTCTTCAAATAATTCCCCCACGTGTTTAACCTTTTCAATTAAAATTCTCTCATCTTGAATTTCTGTAGTTAATTTCATAAAAGGATGGAAGTCTATTTGATTTATAATTTCATTTACATATTTAAAGTTGACGTAATCAGTTGCATCGGGTAAACCGATATTCCAACAATAAAATGACGCATCCTCTTCTTTATCTTCTATTTCATGTACGATATTCGTATTGATAAATAATCCTTCATTCTCCTTCAATATCACGTTTTGCCCAGCAATTTTAATATTGATCTTTCCGTATGTCACAACCATCAATTGCAAATTATTATGCCAATGTAACGGGATATAACCTAAAATTGTTTGATTAAGTTTTGTATGTAAGATTACATGTTGCCATAATACCTCTGGATATTGAATGACTTCTTCTAAATTGTCTTTCAACTTAATATTTATTGTCATGGTTAACAACCTCAATATATTGATACTTTTTATCGAAATAGATATATATTTTTTATTATATACCATATATGATGTGATTAATCATCTATTTGGAGGTGGCAATTTGCTAAGTCACACGGAATCTAGAATAAAAGGTATTTGCTTTGCAGTGATAGGCGCAAGTTTATGGGGCTTAGGCGGCACTGTTTCCGACTATTTATTTAAATATGAAGGCATTCAAATAGACTGGTACGTGACTGCGCGCTTAATCATCAGCGGGTTATTTTTATTAATGATATTTAAGATTATGAATCCTAAACAATCTGTATTTATTATTTTTAAGCACCTCTCCCATGTAGTGACGCTACTTATTTATAGCTTATTTGGAATGCTAATTGTTCAATATGCCTATATGTCTTCAATCAATACTGGTAACGCAGCTGTTGCCACACTACTTCAATATATTGCGCCTGTTTATATCATATTGTGGTTTGTATTTAGAGGAAAAGAGCGGTTAAAAATATTTGATGTCTTGGCAATGATTTTAACACTTGTTGGTACTTTCTTACTGCTAACGAATGGTTCTGTATCGAAGTTAGTCGTTGCACCTTCAAGTTTATTTTGGGGCATTTTAGCTGGACTTGCTTTAGCATTTTATACTATTTATGCGAATCAATTATTGAATAAATATGCATCTATTCTCGTTGTCGGATGGGCAATGATTATTTCTGGCCTTTTGATGAATCTACGTCATCCCATTTGGCACGCTCATTTTTCACAATGGCATAGTTCTACTATCACGTTTTTAATTTTCGGTATTATTGGAGGCACTGCATTAGCCTTTTATCTTTTTATTGATAGTTTGAAATACCTTTCAGCGAAAGAAACGACATTGTTTGGAACAATCGAACCTGTCGTAGCCGTTGTTGCCAGTAGTCTTTGGCTAAATATCACATTTAAACCCCTACAAATTTTAGGAATGCTATTGATTATGTTACTCATTCTCATCCTTTCTTTGAAAAAGCAACCCGAAGGTACATAATGAGCCACATACACATTCATAGTCCGTCATAATTAAATATGTAAAAGCTCACAAGAAACATATTCAAATGTCTATTGTGAGCTTTTCTTTATCATTTGTCTTTATTAATAATACTTTTCAGTTGTTCTAAGAAACGTTGGCGTTCAGGTATTGGGAATATCGGATAAATATGAAACAGATTATACCCTTGAATAAACTCGTGACTGATACCTTTTTCATTCAACATATGTGAAAGCTTTACTGCATCAGGGTACAACGTTTCTTTCGTACCAATTGCAATTGTAATATGCCCTAAACCGTCTAAATCCCCATTGATTGGAGAGATTTTATAATCATCTAGCGACGTGTTACCAGCCCATAACTCTACTAAATATTTACTTCCTTCAATACCTAACATTGGGTCCTCTTTTTCATATTTTTGAGCTTCAGGATTGCTAAATGTCGCATCTAATACCGGTGAAATTAATACAATATGACTAGGTTGTGGCATGTTATCTTTTTTAAGTTTCTGAGCAAAGGCCAACGCAATTTGACCACCTGCTGAATCTCCCATGATCGTCATTTGGTTTGAATCATCTACTTTATTAAGTAAATGAGGATAAAGTTTGTTTAATAATTCAAATGTTGTACGATGATCTCTGTGCGGAACTTTTGGATAAATAGGCATGACAACCTTGGCATCTAACGTGTCTGCCATTAAATCAATATATTCAAAGTGAGAATCTAAAGGATCTTGAAACCATGCCCCACCGTGAATATAAAGAATCGTACGTTGATCACGATTGCCTTTGTCATTGATGATATAAACTAATGAACCGTAATAGTCCTTAATTTGGACTTTATGTCTAAATTCATAATCTGTACCATTATACTTTCCAGCCGTCACATGTTTGGTTTCCTCTAAAGCAGCTTTGGCATCTTCAACATTTTCAAATGTCTTTTTCATTCCTGACATACGTATCATTTTTTCCTGTAAAAAGCTCTTATAGCTTCTTTTTTCTTTTACTCTTGCGAATAAAATTGTGCCCATAATCGTAGAACCTATAATAGTAACTAATTTTTTAAACATGGGCTTTCTACCTCCTCGTTTTCTATTTAATTTAATTTTAAATCAAAAATAGAAAAACGTTGAGCAATTGGCTTCATCTTAAATCTGTTTGACTATTTAAGATTGATAAAGCCATTACCTAATACATCACGTACATCGTGGATCACGAGAAAGGCACTCTCATCATAAGAATTGACGATTTTTTTCACTGTACCAATTTGACTTTGAGAGACCACCGCATATAGGACATCTGTATTATTTTGTTGATAAGCGCCTTTACCACTAAGCAATGTGGCGCCTCTTCCAGTTGCTTGGAAAATGTCAGAGCTAATTTCTCTATTGTATTTTGAAATCACGGTTACAGCCTTTTTAGGATTGAAACCTTCAACTACAAATGCCATTGCTTTTTCTACTATGAAAAGCATGACTATCGTATAGAGTACATTTGTAACCGGCAATACAAGAAGGAAAGATAATACGACTAAGGCATCTAGTATCAATAATGCTTGAGAGGTTTTAACTTCAGAATATTTACTGATAATTCTCGCGATGACAGAAGTACCGCCTAATGTGCTTTGTGCAGCAATCACTAGACCCGAACCAATTCCTATAAGTAGACCGGCGAATACAGAATTAATAAAGTTTTCATGAATACCTAGTCCAAAATGCTCTGTTAAATCAAGAAAGATAGAACTTGCTGTGATCGTTATGGCTGTGTAAATAGCTGTTGTACGACTTAAAAATTTCCAACCCACAACAATGAGTATGGCATTAATGATGAATGAACTAAGCGCAGGTGAAATTCCTAATGTATAGTTTAAAATAAGTGAAAGTCCGATAGCGCCACCCTCACCTAAATTACCAGGAATAACAAACATATTAACGCCAAGCGCTATAATAAGCGTACCGAGTAAACAGAATATAATATTTTTCAAGTGTTCTTGACGGCGTTTTTTCTCCATTTGAGCCTCCTCCATGTCAACTAAGATTTTATTTGTTTGATTTTTCTTATTCTTGAAAAGTCACACGTATTTAATAGTAACACGAAGTATTTGACTGCCCAATCAATTAGGGTTGAGCGCAACTTCATATAAGCGCACTTTCACCTCATACATATACTACCAATACGTCAAACAAGGCTGAGATAAACAATAATATCCCAGCCTCGTATTATAAGAAGTGAAGTCTACTCTTACGACTCCCTATACTTATTTTTATTCAATTGCGTCGTACATTAATTGAAGTTGATGTTCAAAGGTTTGCATATCAATAAAACGACCCTGTCTATGCATCTCTTTACCATTCATAAAAATCAAGTCAACAGGAACTGTGAAAATAGAAAGTTCCCCTGCAATATCTTGAACTTGCGATTGGTTAATAACCCCTAATTTTGCATGCGGATATTCATTTAACAAATCTTGAATTTGAGGGAGTACTGCATGGCAAACACTACAATGCTCTCTCATGACATGAATGACCACAAGAGGATACGTTTGAACCAGTTGATGAAATTCTTCTATGCTTTGTATGTTTTGACACACGCTAAACACCTTCAATCCTATAAATTTGTTTAATATAGTAGTACGAGTTACTTTTATCTCTTACTGAATCTATTCGCTTTTTAGAATATCTTGAAATACTTGTGGCATTTTTGTAATTTTTTGTTGCTCAAGATGATAGAATCCACCCATTTGAGATCCTACGCAATGAATTTTGTCCCCAGACGAAATTTCAAATTTAAAGACCCATTTCAATTTACTCGCTTGCACTAACCAACAACGACCGATGGGACGATCATGTATCGTAACAGGCACTTTATACTCTATTTCAGTCTTCATCAATATTGGTGAGATGTGATTTTTCAACATCGCTGAATAATTCATATGTTGATTGATAAATACTGTTCGTAAATCTTCAAACCATCTTACATACACAATGTTACTTACAATCCCCATTGCATCAATATCATAATTATTTACTTCTATTTCTTTCTCAGCTACTAATTTACCTTCTTCACTCATGATGATTACTCCTTATCTATATATTCACTTATATTTTAAATGTTTAGATATTTATTTTCATTAAAAGTGCTAACGAAATGTTTATGACATCATTTGAAGGAGCTTTGTCATAAAAATATCTTAACTTTATTCTTTTATATCATGGTATAATTATTGTGAAATAATTCACAATAATAGGAGGTTTTACTATGAAAGCGTATAACTATGTTAAACCTGGCGTTGCGGAACTTATCGATAAAGAGAAGCCTGAAATTAAAGAGAGCACTGACGCTATTATTAGAATGGTAAAGACAACCATTTGTGGAACAGACTTACACATTATTAAAGGTGATACACCTGAAGTGACTGAAAATACAACTTTAGGTCATGAAGGTATCGGTATTGTCGAAGCAGTAGGTAGCAATGTAAATAATTTTAAAGTTGGAGACAAAGTTATCGTCTCTGCAGTTTCATCTTGTGGTAAATGTTATTACTGTAAAAAAGACATTTACGCACATTGTGAAAATGATGGTGGCTGGATTTTAGGACATTTAATCAATGGTACGCAAGCTGAATATGTTAAAGTTCCTTTTGCAGATAATTCTTTATATCACGCACCCGCTTCTTTACCTGACGAAGCACTCGTCATGTTATCAGATATTCTACCAACTGGATATGAAATTGGCGTATTAAAAGGTAAAGTAAAACCTGGTAGCACTGTCGCTATCATCGGCGCTGGGCCAGTCGGATTGGCCACTTTATTAACTGCTCAATTCTTCTCTCCTTCTAAAATTATTATGATTGATTTGGATGATAATCGTTTAGAAACAGCTCAATCACTAGGTGCAACACACGTTGTTAATTCCAAAAATGCTGAAGAAGCTATTCAAAAAGTAAAAGAACTCAACCCTCGTGGCGTGGATGTCGCTATTGAAGCTGTAGGTATTCCACAAACATTTGATTTATGTCAAAAACTTATAGGTGTAGATGGAACCATTGCTAATGTCGGCGTTCATGGTCTACCAGTTCAATTTGATATTGATAAACTTTGGATTAAAAATATCAATGTAACAACAGGTTTAGTTTCAGGTAATACGACTGAAGAATTATTAGAAGCTTTAAAAAGTAAGATTATTCAACCTGAACAACTCGTCACACATTATAGTAAGTTAAGTGACATTGAAAATGCATATGATTTATTCAGAAATGCTACAGATCACAAAGCAATTAAATTATTAATTGAAAATGATATTACCCCAGCATAAGGCGAACTCTTTTTTACAACATTAAAAATAAGCATTTAATTCTTACTCAATCATTTTGTTAAAGATGACCAAGTTTGAATTAAATGCTTTTTATTTAGTTAAAATTCTCAATGTTACTTAAAGTAGAAGTATAAGTAACCAATAAAAATAGGAATCGTTGTCAGAGAGTTATTTAGCATATGTACCATCATACTATCTTTTAAATTTCGCCTTCTATTATAAGTAATATAGAGGGCACATCCCATTAAAAAATATAATCCGTAGGAGAATATATTTGATGATAGATGTTGTGAACTGAATACCATTGATGAGATGATTAAAGGCAACCAGAAACGACTTTTCATAAATAAAGTTTCTTTGAAAATTCCTCTAAACACAAGCTCTTCAAGATAAGGTCCTATGAAACAAATACATAATACTGTTACAAGTACAATAGTAGGATGAGGTAAATGACTTTTATCTACAAGTGAGCTAAGACTTTCATCTATTGTTTTTTCATTCTCTGTGTTTGTATCACCTGTAAAATAGAGCATTAAAAGATTAGCACTAATACTACACATAATCACCAGGAGAAAGAAACCTAAATTAATTAAAATGTCTCTTGCTCTCATTTTATAGTGTTGATATTCATATGTACGATGTAAATAATATGACCGCACACCCCATACAATAAGTAACGCTATCCCTAGAGTAAGCATACTTATGGCAATCGTATACCAATCATTTAGACGCAATGATAAAGGAAGTGCTACTAGAGATATGCCTACTGGTATTTGTATAGCAATTGACATGACAAAGATGATTAAGACATTGAGGATTTTATTACCTTTGTGCCTTTCATTCGACTTTTTGTCTAGCTTGGAATCAATCATGCCCCATATCCACCCTTCAACTTGTTATGACATACATGTGACTTATACCTCTACATTGCAATTTATCAATGCTTATGTCAATAAAGATGTAAAAAAACAAGCTAAGACCTCAGTACTCAGCTTGTTTTTCCAAATTGACAGTACACTTATATTAAGTACTTCCAATCCTAGTCATCTTACAGCGGGCTTACAACACGGGTCTATCCCACTTCCACTTAGCTATTATTTAATTGTCATCATGACCTTTCCTGGATCAACCTCTTTAACGTCTTCAACATTTAAAGTACGCGCTCCTAGATTTGTAATAATCACTGGTGTAATGATACTTGGAGCATTTTCTTTCAAGTAAGCTAAGTCAATCTTCATTAATGGTTGACCTTGCGTCACTGTTTCATCGGCATGGACTAGGCTCTCAAAACCTTTGCCATTTAATTTTACAGTATCAATGCCAATGTGAATCAATACTTCTACGCCTGAATCTGATTCTAGACCAATTGCATGTTTCGTAGGGAAAACGGTTTTCACTGTACCATCGAAAGGTGCGACGATTTCACCCTTTTCCGGAATAAATCCTACACCATCACCCATCATCTTTTCAGAGAACACCTTATCAGGAACCTCAGAAAGTGGGATGATGTGACCATGGCCAGGCGCAAAGAGTTCTGTTTCACTCACATCTTCGACATGAATCGGTTCATCAGAAACATCTTCAGTCACTGTCGTTTCACTAGGTTTAGTAATTTCACCACTCATAATTTTAGCCATGTCATGCTTAATCTGGTCTGATTTAGGTCCGAAAATGGCTTGCATATTATTACCAACTTCTAGAACACCTGAAGCACCTAAAGCTTTTAGACCTTGTACATCTACTTTAGATTTATCTTCTACTTCAACTCTTAAACGCGTGATACAAGCGTCTAAATGTTTAATATTCTCTTTGCCACCCATAGCTTCTAAAACGGCAAATGGAAGTTCACTTGTTGAGGTACTCTTGGTAGCAGTTTGTTTATCTTCACGGCCAGGGGTCTTAAAGTTAAATTTAGTGATAAGGAACCTAAATACAAAATAGTAAATGACTGCATACACTAAACCGACTGGAATCACTAACCACCAAGACGTTTTATTAGGTAAGATGCCTAGTAAAACATAATCAATAAATCCTCCTGAGAATGTATAACCTAAATGAACATCTAATAAATATAAAGTTAAGAATGCTAAACCATCAAGTACAGCATGTATAAAGAATAATAAAGGTGCAACGAATAAGAATGAGAATTCTAAAGGCTCTGTAATCCCTGTTAAGAATGAAGTTAATGCTGCTGAACCCATTAAACCAGCAACTATCTTTTTATTTTCTGGCTTCGCTGTGTGATAAATCGCTAATGCTGCTGCAGGTAAACCAAACATCATAACTGGGAACTCACCTTGCATGAATTTACCAGATGTTAAGTGTGCGCCTTCACGAATTTGTTCTATAAAGATACGTTGATCCCCTCTGATAATGTCTCCTGCTGCATTTTTCCAAGAACCGAATTCAAACCAGAACGGCGCATGGAAGATATGATGCAATCCAAAAGGAATAAGTAATCTCTTAATAAAACCAAATAAAAATACCGCTAAACCTGTATTAGAATCGAGCAATCCTTCACTAAATGAATTTAGGCCCGTTTGAATATAAGGCCAAATGATTGCCATTGGAAAAGCTAATATAAACGAAGTCGTAGCCATCATAATAGGTACAAAGCGTTTACCTGCAAAGAAACCTAAATATGATGGTAATGAAATATTGTAAAACTTATTGTAACACCAAGCGGCGAGCGCCCCTACGATGATACCGCCAAATACACCTGTTTGTAATGTTGGTATACCAAGTACATTAGCATAACCTTTAGAAGGATCACCAAGTTGCTCAGATGTAATATGTAAGAATGCTCCCATTGTCTTATTCATAATGATAAATCCTACAAACGCTGCTATAGCTGCTACACCATCACCGCTCGCAAGACCAATGGCTACACCTAGTGCGAATATGATTGGTAGATTATCAAAAATAATTCCACCAGCACCTGTCATCATCGTAGCAACCTGTTGGACAATACCATTCTTTATGAATGGTAAATAGTGTTGAAGTGAATCGCCTTGTAAAGCTGTACCTATTGCTAAAAGTAAACCGGCAGCAGGTAGAATCGCAACTGGAAGCATTAATGCTTTACCAATACGTTGTAACTGCCCAAATAACTTTTTAAACATGTTAAACATTCCTCTCTATCTATAGTAAAAGCGTACATTGGCATAAAAAAAGACATGAACAAACAAGACCATCACTTTCTAGATATCTAGAAAAATGGAAACTCTCATTTGCTCATGCCTGCATGACCAGTAACACGCAATGTTTACTATTTATTTACAATTAGTATACACACTTGATTAAGCGTTTACAAGACAATTCTTTATTTTTTCAAATAAAAAGAACCCGACGCATAAGCCGAGTTCTTTAAGAAGCAACTATTATAAGAAACGTTTAGCTGCTACAGAGATTGGTGGGATTTGATCAAAGTCTAAGTTTTTATCTTCAGTGATTGATCTGTAAGCCCATCTACCGTAACCAAGCGCTTCTTCGTTAACGATTTTACCTGGTAATGGCGCAGCGTTAGGATCAACGTGAACGTCAACGATAGTTGGAACGTCTTGAGCCATAGCTTCTTCTACGATATCGTCTAGACGGCTAGCGTCTCTAACAACATAACCTTTACCACCAGCAGCTTCAGCGAATTTAGCGTGATCCATGTCAGAGAAATCAATCGCATATTCTAATTCACCAGCAGCTTGTTGTTCATATTTAATGAATGATAATTGTTTATTGTTTAATACGAAAATTGTCATTGGTAAATCATATTGAACTGCAGTTGCGAAGTCTTGCATTACCATTTGGAATGCACCGTCACCAGCAATAGCTACAGCTTGACGATTAGGGTATGCAATTTTAGCTGCCATAGCACCTGGAAGACCGCAACCCATTGTACCTAACCAACTTGAGATGATGAATTTATTGTTTACTGATAAGTTTAGGTAACGTGTTGACCAAACTGTTGCAGTACCAACATCTGCTGAGATGATTGCATCATCTTTTAAGTTAGCATTGATTGCTTTCATTAAGCGTTCTGGACGTAATGGTGATTTATTATTGTTCTTATCTTGTTCCATCCATTTATCCCAAACAGCTTTACGTTCTAATGTTTTATCTAAGAAAGCACGTTTAGCTACGTGTTTAATATTTTCAGTTAGTTGATGGAAAGCAACTTTACTGTCGCCTAAGATACCAACATTGATATTGAAACGGTGACCTAAATTAGCTTCGTTTGTATCAATTTGGATTGCTTTAATATTTTTCTTAGGTAGGTAATCTACGTAAGGGTAGTTTGTACCAGCCATGATTAATAAGTCAGCATCTTGAATTGTTTGATAAGATGTTTTTGTACCAATTTTACCTAAGTTACCAATGCTGTATGGATGGTCATCAGGTAAGATTGTTTTAGCTGGTAATGTGTGAATTACTGGAATTTTTGCTGCTTCAACAAATTCACGTAATTCGTCTTTAGCATGTTGTGTACCAACACCAATAATCATTACTGGTTTTTTAGCTTTATCGATTAATTTTGCAGCTTTTTTGATGCTCTTGAATTTTGGTGATACAGGTTTTGGTTTAGTTGTATCAACCGCTCTGTTAGTTGTATCTTTAATTTTTTGAGTTAATAAGTCATTTGGACAAATAACTACTGCTACACCTTTTTTCTCATATGCAGTGCGGATTGCTTCGTTAATGATTTCGAATACGTTGTCACCTTTTTGAATTTGGTGATTGTATACTGAAACATCTTCACATAATTTAGAAAGATTTGTTTCTTGGAATGCTTTAGTTCCTAATAAAGTACTGTTTGTTTGACCAGATAAAATTAATTGAGGAACGTTATCCATTTTAGCATCGTACATACCATTTAATAAGTGAACTAAACCAGGTCCACCGATACTTAATGCTACACCGATTTTACCTGTCATTTTAGTGTAACTAGCAGCTGCTAAGCTTGCTACTTCTTCGTGACGTACATGGTAGAATTTAAATTGATCTCTTACCGTACGTAAACTATCAACTACTGCGTCGATTGAGTCACCTGGAATACCATATAAATGGTCGATGTCCCAAGCTTGTAACGCTTTAACTAATGCTTCGTTTGCTTTGATTTTTGCCATTTTTACAAATAGCCTCCCTTTCTAATATATGAGTACATCTTTCCCTTTAGTAAAACATTAAAATCAGTATTGGTATTAAGACTGAGCTAATGACAGCCGTAAGAATCATACCAATAGAACTAAATGCTCCTGATTCTATATCTAATTCCAATGCCTTTGCTGTACCGAAGGCGTGAGAAGCATTCCCATAAGTTAATCCTCTGGCTATAGAGGACTTAAAACCTCCCATACGCAATAACATTGAACCTAAAATACTGCCGATTAAACCTGTAGTTATAATAAAGAGTACAGTCATCGTATCTGTGCCTCCCAATTCATGGGATACTTCGATACCAACTGCAGCAGTGATTGATCTTGGTAATAGGGTGACAATCGTGTCCTTAGAATAACCAAAGATTTTCAACGTTGTAAATACTAACACAAAATTGAGCAGTACACCAGTCAACACGCTTGCAAATATAACAGATATATATTGCTTTATTTTCTGTCTATTTTCGTATAACGGATAAGCAAGACAAACGACTGTAGCGTTTAAAACGTGGTTAATCCAATTACCACCTTTCATATACCCTTTATAACTCACTCCAAAAACCAATAATACAACTATTATCCCTATTGAAGCTATCAGTGCGGGATTTAGAAATGGATTTTTATATTTATCTTGAAGTCTCTTCGAACCATAGTACAAAACGACGGTTAATAATATCATGAGAACGGCTTGTAAGTAATCATTCATGACTGATCTGTCCCTTTTGTTATTTTGTCTTTTCCTACCATTTTTTCAGCGATGAAACCTGAAGATAAAGCGACTAAGCATGTGCCAATAATAATAACGATGAAGAACAATACGTAATTCAATGTAATATTAGAAGCAACATCCATAATCCCTACTACTGATGGGATAAAGAAAAATACCATTGTCTTGAGTAAGAAATTAGCCCCTACATCAATCCAACTTTCTGGAATAATCTTAAACTGTAAAAGAAAGAAGAACAATATTAAACCAACGATACTACCTGCAAGTGGGATGTGTAATAGTTTCTGCACTTCTGTACCTATAAAAGTAATGAGTAAGATGAGTGCAAGTTGAAGTATTAATTTAACCAAAAATCGAGCCCTCTCCATCATCAACATCCCTTTCTATCAAATTGTGTCTAAATTGTTACTAACTTTTTTCAGTGTTACTATCTATTATAATGCTCGCGATTCTATAGTGAAAATATCTATTCAGAATGTTTTCTATTCCTCTAATCTATGAAACCGTTTGCACAATCCGATAAAAAAACTGTCGAATAATGATGTACACTATCGACAGTTTTTCTTAATCTCATAATGAAATGATTTAATTTATTCTGTTAAGTTTTCCTTTAAAAATTCTATCCATTTATTCGTTGCATGACTTAAACGTTTATCTTTCTTCCACACAACGCCAAGTTCCCAATCAGTATTAGCATTTTCTAGTTTAATCATTTTTACGTCGTCGTTAAGTAATTCAGAAATCGTTGCTGGTAAAATGGTAATACCTAATTTATTTATAATAAGATTTTCTATTACGTTCCATTGAGAAATTTGGGAAGCCATATTGGGAACAAAACCTGCATTTTTAGCATTTTCAATAATTTTATCATTCAAATAAAAATCTTCATTAAATAATATAAAATTTTCTTCTGCTAACTCTTCCATATTAATAGAAGATTTGTGTGCTAACGGATGTTCTCTGTGTAACACCACTCTTAAATCTTCTTTATTAAGTGAAATAGATTCGAATAAATGATGGTCAACTGGCAAAGTCGTAACACCGATATCAACTTCATCATTTAAGATGAGGTGCTCTGTAGTTTTTCCTCCACTTTCAATCAGATTATATGTAATATTCGGATACAATTGGTGAAATTCCCCTAATATACCTATAAATTTACGCATACTCATGACTGCTGACATACTAATATTAATATGTCCTGATTCTAAACCATACATGCTATTAATCTCAGTAGGTAAATTATCATATAAGGCGATAATTTCCTTACATTTATTAAAGAAAATCTTTCCCGCATCTGTAAGGACTAAATTTCTCTTACTTCTATCGAATAAAGGGACAGCCATTTCCGCTTCAATATCTTTAATCGCTTTACTAATGGTAGGCTGTGCGATGTATAGTGATTTAGAAGCATTTGTCATTCCACCCTGTTTGACGACTTCAACAAAGTACTTCATATGTTTAATATCCAAGCATATCCCCTCTTTTATAAAAATAAATATTAACTACAATTAATTATACAATAAGATTGACCTTTCTAGTGATTAAAATTTTTTTGAATACAATTCAGTATAATCATTCTTATATAGTAAGTATTTTTAACAAATGAAAATATGTTATAATCGTTTTTGGCTCAGATTACATTTTTTGAGGTGAGGAATTGAGCTTTTACGAATTTATGCAAAATTTCCTTGGTGATGACACACCATTAGGTGAATTGGTTGATTGGATTAATCAAGATATCAATTTTCCTAAAGAAGTGAAGAGCCATAGTGAAATATTGACATATTTTCGAAATAATCCATGTCCTGAAAACATACCAGTGACGAGTATCAAACGTGCACTTGCTGTTTTCAACCAATTCACCGGTATATAATTGATGTTGGAACAATGCTTTTAACATTTATCATATACAAGAATACATGGGGTTTATCATCTCGCAAGGCGTCCTCCTATGGGCGCCTTTTTCTATTATAAATTGCATACAATATTAACTTTATTACAAAATCTGACACAATATTTCATGAGGATTACATTTACTTGTATAATTCATTTCTTATATTGTATTACGTATTTTTAAATATTATTATGAGTGAGGTTAATAAATAAATACATTTTTTGGGGAGAAGAAATGAAACTTAAAAAATTATTATCACGTATTATTATCGCTACTGGAATGATGTTCACTGGAACTTTGACATATCAAACAAATGAACAAACGCACGTATCTCACGCTGCTTCATATAATTATTACAACAAACACCAATGTACTTGGTGGGCCTATAAACGTCGTGTACAATTAGGAAAACCTGTTTCTAACAGATGGGGAAATGCTAAAAACTGGTACTATAATGCACGTCGATCAGGTTATTCAACAGGTCACAAACCAAGAAAATATGCTGTGATGCAATCAACTGCAGGTTATTATGGCCATGTTGCTGTCGTTGAAAGAGTATATAAAAGTGGTAGCATCAAAATTTCGGAATATAACTATAACGTGCCTTTAGGTTATGGCACACGTATTATCAGTAAATCATCCGCACGCCACTACAATTACATTTATTAATATGTATAAAGCCATCAAACAAGTATCTATCCATATTTATGATTACATATGGAGAACATACCCGTTTGATGGCTTTTTAATTATGATTGGCGTATATTTTCTAAAATTTCTTTAGCTTTAGCTGTATTGGCGCGAGGTTCCTGTTTTAATGCCTCTGCAACTTTTGCAATTTCTTCCCCTTCGGCACCAACTACAATGGCTAATGATTTGTATTGTAAGCTCATATGTCCTTGTTGAATGCCTTCAGATACAAGCGCTCTACATGCAGAGAAGTTTTGGGCTAATCCCACTGCAGCAACAACATGTCCCAATTCTTGAGCTGTTTCCACATTTAATAAATCAAGAGAAGCTTTAGCAATTGGCAATACTTTTGTTCCGCCACCAACAATTGCTAATGTCATTGGCACTTCAATCGTACCAATCAATTTGCCACGGTCTTTAGCATATTCCCATGTTGCGATACCTCTGTAGTGTCCATCACGACTTGCGTAGGCGTGTGCACTGGCTTCTGCGCCTCTAGTATCGTTACCTGTGGCTAGAACTACTGCATGAATACCGTTCATTACTCCTTTATTGTGAGTAGCAGCACGATGAATATCAACTTGTGCTAGTACCGATGCACGTCCCATTCGATAAGCTACGTCTTCGCCACTTCTCTCTCCTCTATTTAAGTCTTTAACATCTATTTCACCTTGTACTTTTACAACGGAAGCTGTCGCGTGATTTGATAAGATGCTCATTAATACTTCTTTGTCTGGGAATTCATTTTTAAGGTGAGCTGTAATAGCTTCAAGTATCGTATTTAACATATTGGCACCCATCGCGTCCTTCGTATCCACGAATACTTTCAGTGACAATAAATTCTGTTCTGGAAATGTATCAATTTCGATACGTTGATAACCGCCACCACGTTCTTTGATAGATGGGTATGCTTCATCAGCAATTTGATGAATTTGAGACTCAAGACGTTCAATATCTGAAGATAATTGTTCAGTGTCATCCACATCATCAAAGACGATTTGTCCTATCATTAGACGTTGACTAGAAATCGTTTTGAATCCTCCACTTTGATTCACTAATTTCGCCCCGTAACTCGCAGCTGCCACGACTGAAGGTTCTTCTACCATCATTGGCACTACATATTCTTTATCATCCACCACAATCTTCGGTAATAGTCCTACTGGTAAAGCGCCTTGTCCAATGACATTCTCTATTAAACTGTTCGCAACTTCTTCATTTATAAGTGGTTGATTGAGTAATGATTCATAATTATCAGTATGAAGCCAACCATATTCGACTAATTGTTTTAATTTGTCTTCTCGCGATAAATGTCTAAATCCCTTTTCTAAACTTTTCATGAGTATACTCCTTTATATATGTCTATCTATTTATTTTAAACTTGTTAATAATTATTTTCCTGAAAATTAAAGATCCTAAAACTTCGCATATGCGATTGATTACATGGTAGCAAATTATCGTGTAAAACGCTTACATTTCTGTTATACTTTGATGAATTATTCTGTTATATTTCATTGTATAATAATGTATCGTTCTGATATGATACTAATGCTACTTTTAAAAATGAAAGGATGATTCGCCTTATGAACATAGGTATCGATAGAATAAACTTTTACGTACCAAAGTATTATGTAGACATGGCAAAACTCGCCGAAGCACGCCAAGTTGATCCAAATAAATTTCTCATTGGAATCGGTCAAACAGAGATGGCCGTAAGCCCAGTAAACCAAGATATAGTATCTATGGGAGCAAATGCTGCTAAGGATATTATAACAGACGAAGATAAAAAGAATATTGGAATGGTTATCGTCGCAACTGAATCTGCCATCGATAATGCAAAGGCAGCTGCCGTTCAGATACATCATTTGTTAGGTATCCAACCCTTCGCGCGTTGCTTTGAAATGAAAGAAGCATGTTATGCCGCAACACCAGCTATACAACTTGCTAAAGATTACCTTGCACAACGTCCTAATGAAAAGGTACTAGTCATCGCAAGCGACACTGCACGTTATGGTATTAACTCTGGCGGTGAACCAACACAAGGTGCCGGTGCTGTAGCAATGATGATTTCACATGAACCAAGTATTTTAAAATTAAACGATGACGCTGTTGCATACACTGAAGGTGTATATGATTTCTGGAGACCAACTGGGCATAAATACCCACTAGTTGCCGGAGCATTGTCTAAAGATGCTTATATCAAATCTTTCCAAGAAAGCTGGAATGAATACGCACGTCGCCAAGGAAAATCATTATCTGACTTTGAATCACTTTGTTTCCATGTTCCATTTACTAAAATGGGCAAAAAAGCATTAGATTCGATTATTGATAATGCTGATGAAACGACTCAAGAACGTTTGAAATCAGGTTATGAAGATGCAGTGTATTATAATCGCTACGTCGGTAATATTTATACTGGATCATTATACTTAAGCTTAATTTCATTACTAGAGACACGTGACCTTAAAGGCGATCAAACAATCGGATTATTTAGTTATGGTTCCGGTTCTGTAGGCGAATTCTTCAGTGCAACACTTGTTGATGGCTTCGACAAACATTTAGATATCGAAGGTCATAAATCATTATTAAACAATCGTACAGAAGTATCTGTTGAAGAATATGAATCATTCTTTAAACGTTTTGACGACTTAGACTTTAACCATGAGATTGAACAATCTAATGAAGACAAAGATATTTATTACTTAAAAGACATTCAAGAAGATATCCGTGAATATCATATTCCAGAATAAAAAATAATAAAGTGCAAGGGAGTAGGCCAGCGAAATTGATTTCGCTATCCTACTCCCTTTCTATTATCTTATGGTTTTGTACTATGTTTAGGACGATAAAGTTTTGTCATATCGACATTTTCAATTTCTAACAATTTAATTTTGTTATCAATTGTGCCTCCATAACCTGTTAAACTACCATCTTTTCCAACAACACGATGACACGGTATGATGATTGAAATAGGATTGCTTCCTACAGCACCTCCAACGGCTTGCGCTGACATCTTTGATTTATTTAATTTCCGACCTACTATTTTCGCAATATCTCCATATGTTTTTAAATCTCCATACTTAATTGTCGTTAATTCATTCCAAACCTCTTGTTGAAAATTACTTCCCTGTGGCAATAATTGAAAATCTATCATTGGATCGTCACCATTAAAATAATGATCTAACCATCGTTTAGCGCTAGTGAAAATAGGTAAATCATCTTTCATATCAATATTTTTTTCATATTGATGTGGATATAAAAGATGAGTCAGCGAAGTACCATCGCTAATTAACTGTAATTGGCCTAGTGGTGATTGATATGTCGTTTGATATTGCATTGTAACAACTCCTTTTATTTATCTCATACGCGTTGAGTTTAAGTAGAAATGGAAATGGGAATGCTTTACACATCAAATAATGTGGGGGAATATCTATGATTCATCATAAAAACGATGTTGATCTTCATTTTAATAAAAATAATTTAAGTTCTGAAAGTCAAAATCGTGCCAATCAAATTACCACTTTCTACAAAGCTTTATATCAAATTAATGATATTGTATTAGGTTTAATCTTTCTAGTGGGAAGCTTTTTCTTCTTTAGTGACCAAACAATGGTTGCTGGCACTATACTCTTTGTCATAGGCAGTCTGCAGATGACAGCACGACCAGTTATTTCATTTATTCACGATCTCAAGTTATCTAAATTTTATAAACGTAAATATCAAGAAGAATTACAACATCAATCTAAACTTTAAGACGCAACCTAGTCATAAATTCTAAAATAATAGCTCTAAGAGATTGGGACATCATTTATTATTACTGTCCCGCTCTCTTAGAGCGTATTTTATATCGATACTTCAATGAATGATTAAAGATTACATGTTATGACCTGCATCTGTATCTTTTTGTTTACTTATTCAAAATTATAAAGCTGATAACCTTTGTCTTTCGCATATTCTAAAGCTAAAAGTTCTAAAATATTAATAAAAGTAGGTTCATCTTTCACTTTAATGTATTGGAACGTTAAACTATGTTGTTCTGCAGTGATACTTTTTAAATCAGAAGTATCTAGATTGTTGCTTTGCGCAAACCCTTTTCTAAATTTCGTCGTACCACTATCAGACTGTGAATTATATTGACCTAACTTAGTATATAAATCTTTAGAAATGGGCTTATAAGTTGTTGAGTAACCACCTGTTTGCCCTACAAATACCGGTTTCTTTTGATCA
Source organism: Staphylococcus caprae (assembly GCF_002902725.1). Lineage (GTDB taxonomy): Bacteria > Bacillota > Bacilli > Staphylococcales > Staphylococcaceae > Staphylococcus > Staphylococcus caprae. The sequence continues at coordinate 12,964 of NZ_PPRT01000043.1, read as the reverse complement.
AAAATAACATAGACCCCAAACTTATCTTTGACTTTTTCTCTATCTTCTTTCGTGAATGATAACGCTTCTTTCTTATCATACTTAAATAATTTCTTTAATTTTTTCTTATTATCTTCTAATAAGTTATCAAGCTTCTTGCTACCTTTCATAAGTCAAATCCTCCATGTTTACTGCAAAATAATTAAATACTACTATTTATAGTTACATATAATATATCACTTTTTAAAATTATTAATCATTATTTTTGTAAATTAATAATTACTCAACTTTTTCTTAATAATAAAAACTTCTTCATTAACGAGGCGTACTCGAAAACGAAGAAGTTTATATGAATAGCTTTAAATTTTAGAATGCGTCGGTTTTACTTTGTCTGAGGCGGAATGGTCACACTGGCAACCTGTTTTACAACCGCCACATTGCCCTGACTTAGACCGTTTAAAGAACTTATAAAGCGACATGACTGTATAACCAAATATCGCTAAACAAATGATTATATTAATAGCGATGTACATATTATCACTTCCTTATATAAATAATTTACTTATTTGATAAAATGCTAGCGTTAATCCATATGCAGTAATAATCGGATAAATGAGTGCGAATAATGTCCATTTCCATGAACACGTTTCTTTACGAATCGTTGCGACTGTAGAGATACATGGTACATAGAGTAATATGAATATCATAAAGGCATATGCAGATAATGGTGTGAATTGCTGTTGGATAACATGAACCAAACCATCTTCACTGGATGAATAGAGAATTGCCATAGAACTAATAATCACTTCTTTAGCTAAAAATCCAGGAATTAATGTTGCACCGGCTTGCCATGTACCAAAACCTAGGGGTGCAATAATTGGTGACACTGCCTCTCCTAAAATGTGTATAAAACTTTGATTTATTTTCACATTCACACCGTGAGGGCCGATGTAAGTCAAAGTCCAAATTACTACTGAACCACCAAAGATAAACGTACCAGCTTTTCTTACGAATCCTTTAGCCTTTTCCCAAGTACTTCTCCAGAGTGTTCTAAAGGATGGTACGCGATAAGTAGGGAGCTCAACAATAAAAATCGAATCTGAATTTTTTAAAATACAGCGATTTAAAATCGTGCTGACAATCAACGCGACTAAAATTCCTAATAAATATAGACTTAGCACCACTAGAGATTGATAAGCTTTAAAGAATACGCCCACAAATAAAGCATAGACAGGTAAACGCGCTGAACAAGACATGAAAGGTGCGATGAGTATCGTAATCAAACGTTCTTTTTCATTTTCAATACTGCGTGCAGCCATAATACTTGGCACATTACACCCAAATCCTATAATCATTGGAATAAATGATTTGCCACTGAGTCCAATTGTTTCCATTGTTTTATCCATTAAGACGGCAATTCTTGCCATATAACCCGAATCTTCTAATAAAGAAATAAAGAAGAACAGCACGACGATTTGAGGCACAAAGACAAGTACTGAACCTACGCCAGCGATGATGCCGTCCGTAATTAAATCTTGAAGAAATGGCAAAACATGCAAATCATTCATGAGTAACTTTACCCAATCTGTAAATGGCCCTCCAATGAAGCTATCCATCTGGTCAGATAATGGTGTGCCTATCCATGTGAATGTCGTTTGAAAAATAAGCCACATAATACCTAGAAAAATAGGGATCCCTAAGTACTTGTTAATAAGAAGTTTATCTATAGTGGCAGTGAGGAATTGCTTTTCTTCTTCAGGATATTCAACTGCACCTTCTAATATTTCATTGATATAGTTATTGCGTATCTTTTCAATATGTTCACGAGCATATAAATCTGATTGATGGTTTAATTCTTGTTTAATGGGTGCGATTTGTTCTAAAATTGCATCACTTAATTTTTGAGAAATTTGTACGTTATCGAGTAAATTATTGTATTGCTATAAAACGAATGCGTTCTTTTGGAAAGTTTGAATTTGTTTTTATAATTAAACTCATGCGTTCAATTGCATCTTCTATTTCTTTACCATAATCAATTTTAAATACTTGTCTGTCATCGGGCTTTAAAAACTCTAACTCATGTAATATGTCATTAGTCCCTTTAGATTTTCGAGCCACGATTGGGAACATAGGTATTTTTAACCTTTTCATTAATTGATCAAATTGAATCTTAATACCTCTTTGTGTCGCTACATCGACCATATTTAATCCAATAATTAATGGCACATTTAATTCCATTAGTTGAATAGTGAGTTGCATATTTCTCTTAAGTTGACTAGCGTCAATAATATTGATTGCGCCTGTGAAATTTGTCGTCAATAAATAATCAGTGACAACTGTTTCATCTTTAGATATCGGTGACAAGTCATAAATACCGGGTAAATCAATTAAACTACCTAAACTCCCTTTCAATTTACCAATCTTTTTTTCTACTGTTACCCCACTCCAATTCCCTACGTATTCGTACGAACCGGTTAAAGCATTGAATAAAGAGGTTTTACCTACATTTGGATTACCTAATATACAGAAAGTCTCACTCATCGAAATTAGTCCTCCAATGCAATAAGGCGTGCATCAGATTGTCTTATACTGAGATATTGCCCATTTATTTCAACGATACTTGGTCCATTTAACAAACATTGTTGCTTAATACTGATTTCGCTACCTTTAGTTACACCCATAGCACCTAAACGATATAGCATTTTTTTATTTGTAATTCCTATATGCTTGATTCTATATTTTTTGTCTTTTAATCCATTCTTTACATTCAACATCATACTCACCTTTTTATCTCTAATTAAGAATCATTATCATTAAGAAAAGAATATGCCTCTACGTGATTTTTTACAATATCTACAAAAAGTTAAATGTGTCGATTTGGTGAAAATATGTAAAATTCGACTATTTTAATCAATATCGTTGCGTTATAAAATTATCATCGCTATAGTCTAACTATACAGTGTAGATTTTTAATGTGAGGTTATGTTATGAATGAAAATGACTTAAGAGTAATTAAAACTAAAAAAGCTTTATCAACAAGTCTTTATGAACTACTAGAAAAACGAAGTTTTGAAGTAATTTCAGTTAACCAGATATGTAATCATGCGATGGTTCATCGCACAACATTTTATAAACATTTCTATGATAAATATGATTTATTAGTCTATTTATTTAAATTACTCACTAAAGACTACTTTTCAACAGATTTAAAAGAACGTTTAAATAATCCGTTCCAAACGATTGAAGCTACCTTTACGAATAAAGAAGAATTAGAAAGAATAGAGAAAGTTCAAAAAGATGATGTCTCATTCGCTAAAATATTTAGAGAATTTTGTGTAGACATTATGAAGGCAGATATTAAAGAAAATATACATCGTATTTCTGTAGATACTGCAATCCCAGAAAATCTTGTCTTTTACATTTATGGTTCGACATTAGATGGATTTATGGAATGGATTAAACAAGAAGATATTGATTGGCCAGCTTCAGAAATCGACGCCGTCTTTCATAAAGCGATTAATCTAAGCATTTCTGAGTAAGCCATCTACAATTAAAAGTGATATAAAATAGCCGTCATTTGAAGAATAGAACGTAATTGAACGCGTTTCACCTTCATCATGACGGCTAAATTATTTTTATTTAGAACATTTCAGAAACAACTTTTTGTTCTAAGAAGTTTAATAAGTAGTCAGGGCTGCCTGTTTTTGCATCTGTACCAGACATTTTAAAGCCACCAAATGGATGGTAACCAACAACTGCAGCAGTACAACCACGGTTGAGATATAAGTTACCTACATCATATTCGTTCACAGCTTTAATCCAATGTTCACGGTTATTAGTAATCACAGCACCAGTTAAGCCATATTCTGTGTCATTCGCTACATCGATGGCTTCATCGAAATTATCTACTTTAATAAATCCAACAACTGGTCCGAAGATTTCTTCTTGCATGATACGGTCAGAAGATTTAAGACCTGAGAAGATAGTTGGTTCAATGAAGTAACCTGTTGAATCATCAGTGCCTCCACCTTGTTCTAATTGGCCTTCATCTTTACCAATTTCGATATAATTTTTAATTTTGTCGAATTGCTTTTGGTTAATGACTGGTCCCATGAATGTGTTATTTTCAGTATTACCTAGTGTGAGATCTTTTGTAAGTTGAACTGCTTTTTTAAGGACTTCATCATGTACATCTTTATGAACAATGGCGCGTGAACATGCTGAACATTTTTGTCCTGAGAAGCCAAATGCAGAAGTTACAATCGCTTCAGCAGCTAAATCTGTATCTATGTTCTCATCAACAACGATGGCATCTTTACCACCCATTTCAGCAATGACACGTTTCAAGAAGTGTTGACCTTCTTGAACTACTGAACTACGTTCATATATACGTGTACCTGTGGCACGAGAACCTGTAAATGTAACAAAGTGTGTGTCTTTATGGTCTACTAAGTAGTCACCAATGTCTTTAGGATCACCAGGGACAAAGTTGACAACGCCCTTAGGTAGACCAGCTTCTTCTAATATTTCGATTAATTTGTATGCTGTTAATACAGTGTCTTCAGCAGGTTTAAGTAACACTGTATTACCTGCAACTACAGGAGCTAAAGTTGTACCAGCCATAATTGCAAATGGGAAGTTCCAAGGCGGGATTGTAACGCCTGTACCAATTGGTTTGTAGAAATATTTGTTATGTTCCCCTTCACGATCTAATACAGGTTTACCATCTGCTAAATCCATCATTGAACGTGCATAGTATTCGATGAAGTCGATACCTTCAGCAGCATCACCAACCGCTTCATCCCATGGCTTACCTGCTTCATAAACCATAACAGCTGAAATTTCTTCTTTGCGACGACGGATAATCGCTGCTACACGTAATAACAATTCAGCACGATCTTTATGCGACCATTTCTTCCATGATTGATATGCTTCATTAGCTGCTTTAAATGCCTTTTCCACATCATCTTTTGTAGCTTTAGAGACTTTTGCAACCAATTGAGATGTATCTGCAGGGTTTAAAGACTCAAATTTGTCGCTTTTATCAATTTTCTCTCCATTAATGACTAAAGGAATATCTTGACCAAGTTGGCCTTTTACCTTTTTCAATTCTTCATTAAAGCGATCTACATTGTCTTGAACTGAAAAATCAATCCCAGGTTCATTTTTGAAAGGTACTACCATTCTCATTTACCCCCTATGTATTTTAAATTTATTAAAAAATCACAAAACATTGACATACATTTAAATGATAGTTCATATCATTTATTTCATTCTACTATGTAACAACATGATTTTGCAATCGCTTACATTTATATTATCAGAAAAGTCTTGAAAATAAGTTCACAGCAAATGATTTATCATAGTCAATAATATGATTATCGTATATATATTTAATTCTTTTTATATTAAAAAATATTGTTGAAAACAAGAAGGTTATTATATACAATTAATGACTGGGCCAGTATTTTATAAAACAAAATAAATTCAGAAAGGTATCACTACATGAAAACTTATACATCTGTAATTTTTTGGATGCGTTCCATTGCTTGTTTAAGTATAGTAATTATCCACTCAATTACCACTACTTTTTCAAAAATGCATGACGTTCCACATAGTACATCTCTCCGACTATTCCAACTATTATTAATGTTTAGTACACCTATGTTCGTGTTTATATCAGAATTCTTACTAGCCAAAAATTATGGTTCCAAGATAAAGAAAGGATTCTTCAAAAATAAATTAATCTATTTAGGGATACCTTATGTAATAATCAATTTAAGCATTTCCTATTTTTACTTTAGACCGAAAAATTTACATGAATATCTCTTCCATGTTGGAGATACAATGTTTCACGGAGGAGCTGTTACATATTTTATAGTAATCATTTTTCAATTTTATTTACTACATTGGCTATTTTCTAAATACTTAATTGGTCTAAATCCTATTAAAATGATTGTAATATCAATTTTAATAACTACTATGTATTGGGCCATGAGAACTTTTATATCGCCTCCTAATAATCCAATATTAGCAGCTATATAGGATCGTGAGGGATGGATGATATTCATAGGATGGTTGAGCTATTTCTTGCTTGGCTTTTATATAGGAACTTATTATGAAGCGTTTATGAATAAAATCAAAGATTATACTTGGCATATTATTATTGGAGCATTTCTCTCAATAATTTTTATGTTTTTAAATTATATATTGAGTATAAGCACATGGGTAGAATCAAAAAGAGTGGACACTCCTATTTATGTAACAATGGTAATTTTATTGTTTTTCCTTTTCTCTTCTTATATTAAGTATGTACCAAAATTTATTGTATTTATTAGTAATTATTCTTATTGTATCTACTTAATTCATTATTTCTTTGTTCATGATTTAGGATTACTGAGTCGTAACCCCATTAAAAATGTATTATTCAATACCATCGTTACACTTACTCTAGCTATTACAGTTGGATATCTCTTTAATTTATTCAAATTTGGAAAATACATTGTAGGTGGAATAGGAAAAATTAAATATGAAAATATTTACGAAAGCTATCAAAATAATAATATGGATTAAAATAAATTAAGACTAATTTTCTTCGGTTAAAGTATAAAAGGCAAGTTCTATCTATATAGAACTTGTCTTTTTTTAGTTTATGAAAAATATCCTTAACTCAACAATACTCAACCTTGAAATTTAGTTAAATTAGATAAAAATATTATAGTATAATGTTAGTGTTAATTATTCAATACATCTTAAGGAAGTGCATCTATGAAAGCTTTAATTACTGGAGGCGCAGGTTTTATTGGGTCACACATTTCAGAACGGTTAACTCATGAAGGTGTGGAAGTGCATGTCATTGATAATCTTAGTACAGGAAGATTAGAAAATATTCCTTTCATACCTAAAGAACATTTTTATTTAAAAGATATTACTGATGTGGCATTTGTTTCAGAGTTAATTAAAAAAGAACAATTTGATTATATCTTTCACTTAGCTGCGATGGTAAGTGTAGTTGAAACAATTGAAAAACCTGTTATCTCAAACGAGACCAATATTAATGCAACGATTAATTTATTAGAAGCTACACGAAAATGGGATAGTCAAATTAAAAAATTTATTTTCGCATCATCTGCCGCTGTGTATGGCGATTTGCCTGATCTACCTAAATCAACGATAAATTCTAAAGTAGCCCCGCTTTCCCCTTATGCGATACAAAAATTTTCTGGAGAACAGTACGCTCACATTTATCATCATCTCTATAACGTACCTACTGTATGTTTAAGATTTTTCAATGTTTATGGACCAAAACAAAATCCGAACTCTGATTATTCAGGCGTTTTATCAATTCTTAATGAAAAATTTATGAATAAAAAACAATTTACGTTTTATGGTGACGGTGAACAAACGCGTGATTTTGTATATATAGATGATTTAGTTTCAGCAATATGGACAGTCCTTTATTCTAAAGATACTAATGGGGGGATATTCAATGTTGGAACTGGAAGCGAAACATCTCTTAATGCTGTTTTTAAATCCTTTGAAAAAGTCTTTGGCTATACCATTCCTCACATTTATAAAGAATGTCGAATAGGTGATATCAAACATTCATATGCAGATATTACCCCACTTAGGCATCTGGGTTATTCACCACAATTTAATATTCATAGTGGTATTAACGCTTACGTGTCATATAGCAAAAATTAGTCATTAAAAAAATCAAAACGGTGAATCATGAGCTGACCAACCGTTTTGATTTTAATTTTTATTGTAATAAATCATAGAATTCTTTAATAGCTTTGTCATTATATGCTTCAGCATCAAACTTTTCATATTTCTCATTTTGACCTAATATGAATGTTTCAATACCTTTTGCAATCTCCTCTATCTCGTTGATAACAAGTGTGCCATACTTGCATCCTTTAATACATATCTATTAGCAACAATATCTGATGCAAGAACATTCACTCCTAGAGTTAAAGCTTCTAATAATACCATTGATTGTCCTTCGTAATGAGAAGTGAGTGCAAATAAATTTGATTGTTTCATCACATAAAATGGATTTTTTCTGTGTCCTAATAAAAACACATGGTTTCTCATTTTTAATTTTTTTATAAGCGACTGTAGAGATTTTTTTAATGGTCCTTCACCCATAATATATAACTTTATGTTTGGATATTTTGGCACTAATTTAGCAACAGCATTAATGAGTAGATCAAATCCTTTTTCAGGAGAAAGTCGCCCTATGCTCACAATTTTAAAGTCATTGTAACTAAACTCAACTGTTTGAACATTACCATTTTTAATATTGATTAAGACTGACTCACCATTTTTCTCGAATCGATCTGAATCATCTTCTACTAAAGTGTGTATCTTATTTAAGTTAATCGTATTTCTCGAAGAACAATACTTATCACTTAATAAAGGATTATTTATTTTTTCTTTGTTTAAAAGACTCGTAGCTTCGGAAACGCTGACGAGTTTATCAAAATATGGATAAAGAGAAACCAAACCTTTTAAATTTTGATAATGTGGTCTCACACCATTAATTCTTCTTTCCATATCTGCTTTAATATCACTATGTAAATAAACTAATTTACGTTTAGCATTACTTGCTAAAATAAGATTAGCCCAAAACATAGAATAACCACTAAAATCGATAGCATAATCAAAATGAGAATCTCCAAATATTTTTCTAAATTCTCGTTGATATACCTTTTTAGGGTAGAGGAATTTTTCTAAAAATGATTGAAGCCCTCTTTGTTTTACAAAATCAACCTTATAACACTCTTTTAAGGATGCAAGTAATGGCCCTCTTCTAAATATAATTCTTACATTTGGATTCACTCTATCTAAATTGCTCAACATTTCTTTTTTCTTACTATAGTTCAAAAATATCGTAATATCATATTGATGATAGTCAATATTTTCTAATAAATTAATGATTGATGTAGTGATGCCATTATTTTTCATTCCACCTGGATAAATTAAAATTGTTTTCTTTCCTGTTGTATTACGTTTTGGGGATTCCGCTTTTCGATTAAAAATATGTTCAACGATATTTTTAGAAGCATATCCGTCTTCTAAACTTACATAAGTCGTTTTAAATTTTTCATAATTACTTTTAATTTGATGATTTTCATAACTTTTATTATTGATTGAAGAAATGACATCTTCAATATGGGTGCAAACGGGACCAGGCAATTCATTTGGATTAATATACATTCCCTACAGAACTTATAGTCCTCATAATCAGGAGTATAAAAAATGATTGGTTTATTCGTTACTAAATAATCAAAGAAAATACTCGAATAATCTGTAACCATTAAATCAACAATTGCTAATACTTCGTTGGTATCAACATAGTCAGGAATTAAATAATTTTTCAAATCACAATCCTTTTTAGCCTCTTCATAAATAAAAGGATGTACTTTTACTAATACTTTATAATTTAAATGTGCTTCAAGCGCTTTTGCTTCACTAAGTATGCTTTCTATATTTATATCTGGATTATTTAAATCTTCTCCTCGCCATGTCGAACAATATAATAATATTTTCTCTTCATTTTCACTAATAAGATCTTTCAATGTATTAAAAATTTGAGATTTTTGATTTTTTAATGTTAAGTCAATTCTGGGGTATCCTTTTTCAAGAATTTCTCCATTATAGATGTGATGAAGGTTAAATGCGCTTTTGAATATATTTGTAGTATGCCTATTTGAGCTGATTATATAATCGCTGGATAAAAAATTCTTAATAATGTTCTGTGATCCTTGTACATTGTTGTCCATATCTAATCCCATATATTTCAGAGGTGTCCCGTGCCATGTGTTGATGTAAATTTGATTTTCCTTTTTGGCAAAATATAAGGGAAAGGTTGAATCGTTAATTAAATATTTACTTTCAGCAAGTGATTTCAAATAATCACTCGAGTCTATAATGACAAAGTCTACGTTATTGTAATTCTTAAATTTATTTTTATAGAAGTTCAATGTTTCTTTAGAATCGACCACCCATTTATGAAGAAACCTTTTATATTCTTTATGGTTAACTAAGTATAGAAATATTGCATAAGGATTACCTGTAATATTCTTACCATTTCTCACTTGATATAGAATTTGATGGTCATTGACTTTTAAATCACCATAATATTTAGCGTAAGTCATCACTTGATGATTATAATTTGATTTATTCATCATATTTATTGGAGATGTAATAAAATTAATTTTTCTTCTACTTTGATTAGCGATAAAGTTTTTGAAATTTTTCATAGATTTCCCTTCTTAGATGTCATTAATATACATAAATTTAAATGTGCGAGTGTTAAAACTTCTCTTTAAATTTATCTTTCCTTATCCATAAAATATTATATATCTTTTTTATATAATGTTATATATGTTCAATGTAAATTTATTCTAAACTCTATCACTGCTTCTATTGTTCTATAGATTTGATTACTTTACAGGGATTACCCACCGCTAAACTATTAGGAGGTATATCTTTAGTTACAACACTACCTGCACCTATGACACTACCGTCTCCAATTGTGACGCCAGGCATCACTGACACGTGTCCTCCAAACCAAGTATTGCTTCCTACGACAATAGGTTCAGCGAGTTCTAAACCTTTATTACGTTCTTTATAATTTAAAGGATGCGTAGCGGTATAAAAGCCACAATTAGGTCCGATAAAGACATTATCTCCAAATGTAATACCTCCACCATCCATTAGATAACAATTTGTATTAATAAATACATTTTTTCCAAATTTAACATTCCAACCATAGTCAGTATCAAAAGGTATAGAGATACCTACGTTCTCAGTTTGATATCCAAATAATTCATTCATGATTCTGTCTCGTTTTTCTTCATCACTTGGACGCGTGTGATTCAAATCAAAGCATAATTCCTTCGCTTTCAATCTATCTTGTTTTAATTCCTCATCAAAGTTTGCATCATACCATTGATGTGCTAACATTTTTTCCTTTTCAGTCATAAACATTCCTCAATCTTTGCTTAATCAATTTATTTTAAAAAGGGAGTGGGACAGAAATATAATTTAGCAAAATTATATTCGTTGTCCCTCTCCCAACTTTCATTGTTTGTAGAATTTCTTAAAAAGAAATTCTCTGTGTTGGGGCCCCGCCGGCAAGGATGGCTAGGATTAAAAGAAGCTTGATATAAGTGCACTTTTAATTCAGACATCTACTGCCAATATGTTAAGAAGGCTGAGACAATTAATTATGTCCCAGCCTCCACAATTCAACGTATTAAGTTGTAATATAATCTCCACCATTAACGTGTATCACTTGACCAGTGATATAAGAGCTATCAGCATGTGTAGCTAAGAAAACATAAGACGGCGCAAGTTCTGCTGGTTGACCACGACGTCCCATAGGTGTACCGCCACCTTGATTTTCAACCTTTTCCTCATCAAAAGTAGATGGAATTAATGGCGTATAAATTGGACCAGGTGCTACAGCATTTACACGAATACTTTTCTCCATTAATGTTGTCGCAAGAGAGCGAGTAAATGAGACAATAGCACCTTTCGTAGCAGAATAATCAATCAGATGTCCAGAACCTCTATAAGCCGTCACACTCGTAGTATTAATAATGGCATCGCCTTCTGATAAGTGTGGCACAGCTGCTTGTGACAAGAACATCATTCCGAAAATATTTGTCATAAATGTTTCTTTCACTTGATCGGGTGTAATGTCTTCAAAGTTATCTCTAGGAAATTGAACGCCACCATTATTTACTAAAATATTTAATCCACCGAAATCTTTAACGACATTATCAATGAGTTGTTTAGATTGCTTTTCATCTTTTAAGTCATGTGCATAAGCTTTCGCTTTGACACCTAATTCTTCTAAGCGTCGAACAGTGTCTTCTGCATCTTGGTGTTCGTCGTAATAACCTATCGCTACGTTTGCGCCCTCTTTCGCATAAAGGATTGCGACTGAACGACCAATCCCAGAGTCCCCGCCAGTAATTAATGCTACTTTACCTTGTAACTTTCCTGCAGCTTTATATTCATCTAACTCTGCAATTGGTTTAGGATTCATATCCGCTTCAATCCCCGGTTGTCTATCCTGAGTATAACCTTTTATCTCCTTATGAAAATCCAATAAACTCACAAAAATCAACCTCCTCTACATTTACAAAACACATTCCCACATAAGCTCCAAAACAAACACGGGGCCCCAACACAAAGGATTTCCTCAAGAAATCCTACAAGCAAAATTTTATTTTTGAACAAAATAAAGTATATAAAAACAAAAAATAATAATGCAACGTAATATTACAGACGTTAAAAAGTTAAAATATATAAATGAGTTTGATCGTTAAATAATGTTATTATCCCATTATTGCTTTTTAGATTTAAAAATTTTAAACAGTTCTCGTCCAGTAGAAATCCAACCTGTAAAAAAAACGAAAATTATTGATTGCGCCATGAAACACATTATAACTGCACCAGAAGCATCTTGTATTTCAAATATTTCTGCTGAAGCCTTTAAATCAATACATAATCGCGTTAATAAACATGAGATAAATATATTGGTACATTGTAAGCTTGTGAATAACCAAAAATCTTTATCCCATTTGTAAAGCGCGGCAATAATAATAGGTATAATAGCTACAATGCCCATTAAAACATATGAAAAGGAAAACAAAAGATTATTTTCTTCTACTAAAGGGTTACACATATATGCGATATACAGAAAGTTAAATGGAAATCCAAAAAGAATCATTAAAATAATACGCTTCATACTTCCACCCCTCCATAAATTATCAAGAATGCGCCAATTCCAGTATCTATTAGAATGGTTATGATAATAAGAAAGAACATAAGAAATGGTAAGATTAACAAAGTCATAACTCTAATTTTATCGTTTTTAATTTGATGCGCCTTATAGAATATAATATGAATAATCAGATACATTACCATAAATAAAATAGCAATAAAATAATGTCCAGACATAATA
>NZ_PPRT01000042.1 GCF_002902725.1 Staphylococcus caprae | reverse complement strand
CAGTAGAGGTAATGCTCAAAGTTATACTAAAGATAAGCATAAGTCTCACGCTTATGGCAAAGTTTGGTTATTCTTTATGTATTATTGGATTATATTTGGGATTGGTTGTTACTTTGGCCAATATTTACCTATGTCTTGGCGAAGACCATTATCTATAGCATTATTTGTTATTTTACTAGCCACTTTATTTATTAAACGAGCACGTAAGTACGGGATAGTCATTTCACATATATATGCAATCATTGTTGGTTTATTGTCATATGCTATGTTCACTTCTTATTTGCAAAATTTAGGAGCAGAAGTATTTTATAAAAATATACTACTCGCAATCGGCGCTTTTGTAGCATTCGGAATTGTGGGATATTTCTTAATTAATGATGCTTCAAGTATTGGCAAATATTTATTTGTAACATTAATCGCGTTAATTATTGCAAGTTTAATCGGTTTATTTATTCATAATTCGCTATTTCATACAGTTATAACAGTCATAAGCTTATTGTTGTTTTTACTTTATACGCTTTATGATTTTAATAGAATGAAAAGAGGTCAGTTTTCACCAAGAGAAATGGGATTCAATCTTTTTATCAATTTATTAAATATAATAAAAGATATACTAAGATTAGCTAATCGCTTTAAAAATTAAATTATTAAATCTATAATATGTGATATTCAAGATGTGGGTGTATTGGTTCCTAATGAGAAGAAATGAAGTTATATAATTGACTTGATCATTGTTTATTTAAAGGAATTTTAACGCCCCATCTTTTTATATACTATATAATTAGATGGAATAGACACATAAAAAACAATTGATTATATATATAATTTCATTTTTGATATATCATTCGTATTGTGTTAGATTGGCGCTTGTTAAATATGAGTGACGTTTAAATCATTTTTATATTAGGCTATTTAAATAGGAAAAGAGGTAAAGTAATGACAAATTCCTGTTTGCATATACTTTCTAAAAGCGAGTATTCGACAACTCGTTGCCAAGATGGGATTCTTTTATTTTGGCCAATAGAGGGAAGCATGCACCTTCAACAATTTAGAAAACATAGAACCTTAACGAACGAATTATATATCGTTAATAATATGGATGTATTTGGTATTAATAGTAATGGTACAACACTAGAAATATATATTTCTAGCGATTGGTTTACAGAGTTAGGATACAATTTCTTTGATTATCATTATACTGCTGAACTGATTAAATCTACGAATGAAGTTAAATATCTAATGGCTGAACTTGCATTAAATTTTCTTGATGATAATACTGATAAAGAGCATGAACTTATTAATAAAATTGTTGAAACACTTGCGAAAGAGGCAAGTATCGATAAAAAAATAGCCGAAGATCAATACATATATGCATTTTATGGAGACTTAAAAGAAGAATTAGATTATATATATAACCATATGAGTGAAAGATTGACTTTAAAAGATATATCAAATCAATTATATGTATCCAAGTCTAATTTATCCTCTCAATTTCATATATTAATGGGGATGGGTTTCAAAAAATATGTTGATACTTTAAAAATTAGTAAATCGATAGAGATGTTATTGACTACAGATAAAACGATTAGTCAAATCAGCGACAAATTAGGTTTTAGTAATGCTTCAACCTATTCAAAACAGTTTAAAAATTATTTAAGTGTTACACCCAACGAATATCGAACGATGAAGAAATATGATAAATACAATGGCTGTTCTGATGATTCAATACCTGATCATCGTAAAGCGCCGCTAAGAAAACTTATTCGTTCTGTCACACCTAATAACGTTTCTGATGCTTACGATAAAATTAAAATTGATGCCTCCCCTCATACAGAGGCATCAACTTTTTATTCAGTGATTCAAATTAATACTGTCGAGGAAATCAAAGTTCTCTTCTTAGAGGGTTTATATAAAAGAATTGGCTTCAAAGATTCTAATATTATCTTTTACTTTATGCCTCATTTATACGAATATAGCAATGATTTAACAGAAAACGAAAAAAATTATATCAGTCAGACCATTATCGAGAATGAATTACATGTCGCATTTCATATTGAAGAAATTGAACGTGTCAATGAACTAAAAGAGAGTTTCATGTGGGGGCTAAATCAATTCAGTGACAAATCCTCTGTGATAGATAAAGATTATGAAGTTCAATTCATTTTTAATTTAAAAGAAAAAGAAATACGCGATATTTATAGAGATATCTTAAAAATGCAAAACATGCCGTTGAAATACAAAGTAGGATTAGATATCAGTTGTATGGTTGATGATCCTACTCAATTTAAAGCATTAGAATCTCAAATTAAGAGATTAAAGTTTGATTATCTTTATATAGATAATGCGCAGTTAACTTCTCCTTATTTGATGGGGAGCAACGGGGGTCTGTTCCTAAAGAATATACTCCAATTGCAACACTTGAATGTTAATTTAGAACAGTTTGATTTTGACAAAGAGAATCTTATTTTTCTAAATTTAGTGAACCACCAATTATTAAATAATGAAGAAATTGATTTAAGTAATAGTGCTCCACTTTTATATCAATCTGTTGCTAAATTGAAAGAAAGCTTTTCTGGTTATGGATTAAACTTATTTTCTCACCCCAATCTATTTAACGCAGTTCATTTATTTGATGAAAATGGCTTTAAAACAACATTAGGACTTATATTTAATGATTTAAGTTGGATGATTAATCAAAATAAGTGTGAAAAACGTTTCTATAATATTGTAGAGAATGAAGACAGATATTTGCTTTATCTATTTGATTGGCGCGTGATTGAAAGTGAATCAAAAGGAGACAATTTCAATGATATAGAAGTTGATATTAGTTTTGAGGATCCACAATTAGCAGATGAATACATTTGTGTAATGGCTAAAATTGATAATGAAAGTGGTAATATCAATCACATTATTTCTCAAGAATTGCGAAGCAAATACGACTGGTCTACTAAGTTTCTAATTAAAGTTGAAGATAATTTTAAACCGTATGTTGAGATTTTTGAGCATGATTTTAAGGATAAGTCTTTAAAAGTGAATTTAAAATATAACGCTGTTTATCTCATAAAGATTTATAAAAAAGATAACAGATTAAAAAAGGCGTGACGCAATTCAATTTAAATTTATTGGTAATTTTGACAAATGATTAAAAACAAATGCCAAAGACAATGACTCATATATTTAGGATAATGTTACTATACATTGTCTACTTATATTTGGAGGTGCACGTCTTGAATGAACAGAAACTAGAAAAGCTACTAGATTTTTACAAACGATATAAAGCATTATCTGAATATATAGATAAAGAATATAAGTTGACATTAAATGATCTTGCTGTATTAGATTTAGCTAGAAAATATTGTTTAGAAGAACAAGTGCTCATGCAGGCATTTTTAAAAACAGCAATAAATGAATTAGAATTGAGTAGAACAAAATTATTGGTTTCAATTCGTAGATTGATAGATAAAGAAAGATTAAGCAAAGTGAGATCAACTAGAGATGAACGGAAAATTTTTCTATATATGAATGAGGATAACTTAAAGAAATTTAATGCTTTATTTAATGATGTTGAGAAATTCTTAGACATTTAACTTAAAGGTGTCGATGCTTAGTAATAGGTTTCATCGACATTTAAAATATATTTATAATATAAGTCTAGTTCTCGATGATAGGCTGTCGTCAAAGGTGTTCACTTTGATGACAGCTTTTTTATATCGATCATTGAAACGTCATAGTGAATGGGGGATGTTTGACGTTTAAAATATTGATATGGCAATGGTTTACATTGAATTATGTGATTTTACAAAAATTCATCCAAAATATATAATGAAGAGCATAGAGTACGAAAGTGAGATGACATTATGGGACGTAAATGGAACAACATTAAAGAGAAAAAAGCCCAAAAAGATAAAAATACAAGTAGAATTTATGCCAAATTCGGCAAAGAAATATATGTAGCAGCAAAATCTGGTGAACCTAATCCAGAATCTAACCAAGCATTACGTTTAGTATTAGAACGTGCTAAAACATATTCAGTACCCAACCATATTATCGATAGAGCAATCGATAAAGCGAAAGGTGCTGGAGAAGAAAATTATGACCATTTAAGATATGAAGGTTTTGGTCCAAGTGGCTCAATGTTAATCGTTGATGCTTTAACTAACAACGTTAACCGCACAGCTTCTGACGTTCGTGCTGCCTTTGGTAAAAATGGCGGTAACATGGGCGTGTCTGGTTCAGTCGCTTACATGTTTGACCATACAGCTACTTTTGGTGTTGAAGGTAAATCTGCCGATGAAATTCTAGAAACATTAATGGAACAAGATGTTGATGTGAGAGATGTTATCGACGAAGATGGTCTTACAATTATCTATGCAGAACCTGATCAATTTGCGCAAGTTCAGGATGCATTACGTGAATCAGGAATTGAAGAATTCAAAGTTGCAGAATTTGAGATGTTACCACAAACAGATATTGAGTTATCTGCAGAAGACCAAGCTACATTTGAAAAGTTAGTGGACGCACTTGAAGATTTAGAAGATGTTCAAAATGTATTCCACAATGTAGATTTAAAATAATGCAAACAGCACAAGAATGGATTCAACAACTTGAATTGATAGCCCATCCTGAAGGTGGATATTACAGAGAAACACTTCGAGATAGTGATGTAAATAGAGCGCCATATAGTAGTATATATTTTCTATTAACGCATGAGGAGATCTCACATTTTCACAGAATTGATGCCGATGAAGTTTGGTATCATCATGCTGGAGAGACTTTAACTATTCACATGATTATGCCAGATGGGGTCTATCGTACAGCTCGCTTGGGACGCAATATTTCTGACGGTGATGTACTGCAGTATTGTGTTCCTAAGGGTACGATTTTCGCTTCTTCGTTAGATGATAATGAAGGCTATAGCTTAGTCGGTTGTATGTGCCAACCTGCATTTGAGTTTGAGCACTTTGAATTATTTGAACGAAATCAACTACTTGAGCAGTATCCAAATTTGGAAAACATAATAAACAAGTATGCTATAAAGCATAAATAGAAGGCATGTCCATTTATTTTGGACGTGCTTTTTTATATGTCTTTTAGTGGAGCTCGTACTACATTAGTAAGTAAAATAGTAGTTGTTAGTGTCTTCTGTTGTTTGCCATTTTTTGTATGATTAAAGCATAGTATTTTTGTCGATTTTAAGTAAATTGCATCAATCTATAGTAAAATAGAGTTAATATACTTTTGAGAATTTAAATGTAAAAGTCATCAATCTAAAACATAAGATGACATTAACTAACCAGTTTAATATAATAAAAACAAGGAGTTGGTGACTGTGAAAGTAAAATATATAGATAAACGTCACTGGCGTCGCCTGATAGAGAGAGAGTATACAGAGGTTAAAGTTAATAATAATAGATTTAAAGGTATTATCGGCTTGGTCACGATGAAAAAGGTTCGTGAGCCTTTAGAGGTGACGGTAGTTGGACAAAATATAATAGTCGCAGATGACAATTATAAATGGTTGCAGATACTACCAGAAAAAAAGCGATACAGCATCACTGTCATGTTTGATGATAAAGGTCATCCGCTAGAATATTATTTTGATATTAATATAAAGAATATTACTCAAAAAGGAAATGCACGCACATTAGATTTATGTCTAGATGTCCTTGTACTACCTTCAGGTGAATATGAACTTGTAGATGAAGATGATTTGATGTTTGCGTTACAGAATAAACAAATTTCTAAGAAACAATATCATGAGGCGTATATTATTGCGCATCAATTAATGATTGAAATTGAAGAAAACTTTTCAGATGTGCAAGAAAAGGTTATGCGTTGTTATCATAAGATTAATCATAAGGCTCAAAAGAACAAACAGAAACGTCCTTTCAAACCGAGAAATAAACATAGACAGCACCGACGTAAGACAAATTAAAATATAAAAAGGACAATATTTTAGAAAGTTTATCAACTGAAATCTAAAATATCATAGCAAGATTTAAGGACAGAAATATTTAGGGGGACGCTATGAAAATTGATGATTATCGTTTACTCATCACATTAGATGAAACAAAGACGTTACGGAAAGCTGCTGAGATATTATATATTTCTCAACCCGCTGTAACACAACGTTTAAAAGCTATTGAAAGTTCATTCGGAGTTGAAATATTTATACGTACAAAGAAACAACTTATCACAACAACCGAAGGAGCTATGATTATTGATCATGCACGAGACATGTTAAAACGTGAACGCTTGTTTTTCGATAAAATGCAGGCACATATTGGAGAAGTGAATGGCACCATTTCAATTGGTTGTTCATCATTAATAGGTCAAACGTTACTACCTGAAGTATTGAGCTTATATAATACACAATTTCCAAACGTTGAGATACAAGTTCAAGTCGGTTCTACTGAGCAAATCAAAGCCAATCACCGCGATTATCATGTGATGATCACGCGAGGAAATAAAGTGATGAACTTATCTAACACGCATTTATTTAATGATGAACATTACTTTATCTATCCGAAAGACCGTCGTGAGGATGTTACAAAATTACCATTTATAGAATTCCAAGCAGATCCAATATACATCAATCAAATTAAACAATGGTATAACGATAATTTAGGACAGGATTATCATGCAACCATCACAGTAGACCAAGTTGCCACATGTAAAGAAATGTTATTAAGTGGTGTTGGTGTGACAGTTCTTCCTGAAATTATGATGAAGAATATTGATAAGAATATGTTTGAATTTGAAAAGGTAAGTATTGAAGATGAACCACTCATACGTTCAACATACATGAGTTATGATGGAAGTATGTTACAACTTCCACAAGTTGATTCCTTCGTGAATTTAATGTTGAACTTTATTCGTTAGTTTTTTAAGCAGTTTTCTAATATACTACAGAAAGTATATTTTATATAGAAGAATAGAGGTTGGAAAGATGTTTACAGCACTGTTGCAAATTAAGAACTATAAGTTATTTGTTGTGAATATGTTATTACTTGGCATGGGTATAGCAGTGACTGTACCTTACCTCGTCTTATTCGCAACAAAAGATTTAGGAATGACAACAACTCAGTATGGATTATTACTCGCCCTTGCAGCGATAAGTCAATTTACAGTTAATTCAATCATTGCAAGATTTTCAGATACATATAACGTCAATCGAAAGATACTCATTATATCTGCTTTATTCATGGGCGCAGTTAGCTTTTCAATTTATTTTTACGTACATCAAATATGGTTATTTATTGTCTTATATGCAATTTTTCAAGGTTTATTTGCTCCCGCTATGCCACAACTATATGCCTCAGCAAGAGAATCAATTAATATTTCCAGTTCACGAGACCGCGCGAAGTTTGCGAACACCGTTTTACGTTCCATGTTTTCACTTGGCTTTTTATTTGGTCCCTTTATTGGTGCGCAATTAATTGAATTGAAGGGATATTCAGGGTTATTTGGTGGTACAATTGCCATTATATTATTTACGCTCATTTTACAAATCTTTTTCTATCAGAATTTACCAGCTGAACAACAAATCTCCTCTCAACAACATGTTGAAAAGGCTGCACCAAACATGTTCAAAGATAAGACGTTATTGGTTCCATTTATAGCATTTATTCTATTACATATTGGTCAATGGATGTATACGATGAACATGCCATTATTTGTTACAGATTACTTAAAGGAAAAGGAAGGCTATGTCGGTTATTTAGCAAGTTTATGTGCCGGTTTAGAAGTTCCTTTTATGGTGGTACTAGGTATACTTTCTGCTAAACTTCCAACACGTACATTATTGATTATTGGTTCAATCTTTGGTGGTGCATTCTATTTTAGCATTGGTGTGTTTAAAAACTTCTATATGATGTTAGCCGGACAAGTGTGTTTAGCAATTTTCTTGGCTATATTGCTTGGACTAGGAATCAGTTACTTTCAAGATATATTACCTGATTTCCCAGGTTATGCCTCAACATTATTTGCAAATGCTATGGTCATAGGTCAATTATGTGGTAATTTATTGGGTGGTGCCATGAGTCATTGGGTTGGTTTGGAAAATGTATTCTTTGTTTCAGCTGGCTCAATTTTTGTAGGAATGGTACTGATATTCTTTACGAAAGATCAAAAAATAACTGAAGAAAATATGGAGTAGATCATTATGTCTGTCATTTTATGGATACTTATTATCCTTATGTTTATTTTAGCATTTGTAGGATTAGTCAAACCCATCATTCCTTCCATCCTTGTGATGTGGATAGGATTTTTAATTTATCAATTTGGTTTTAATGATGGTCATTTATCGTGGGTGTTCTACGTAGCAATGATTATCTTTACAGTGTTTATTCTTATTGCGGATTTCATGATGAATAAATATTTCGTGGCTCGATTTGGTGGGAGCAAGTTAGGTGAGTATACTGCACTTGCAGGCGTCATAGTAGGGTGCTTTGTATTTCCGCCTTTCGGTATTATTTTAGTGCCATTAGTAGCAGTATTTGTCGTCGAGCTATTGAATGGCTTTGATGTAAAAAACGCTTTAAAGGTAAGTTTAGGTTCAGTTGTTGCTTTTTTAGCGAGTACAGTTGCTCAAGCTATCATCATGGTAATTATGGTGATATGGTTCTTTATCGATGTGTTTTTATTTAATTAAATCATCGTTTTCTAATTATGAAAAGACTTACTTTCGGTAGCCTCAATTGAGGTGATCATACCAAAAGTAAGTCTTTTTTATACGCGTGTATTCGCGTCTTTATTATAGAAATGATGGTTAATATAGAACGCAATTGGCGTAATTACAATAGCAATAATTATAAAAGTCCAATTACTAACGTTAATATAAGGTCCAAAAGCTAAAAATGATTGTGGAATAAAAAACACATAAAATAGCGCGACTAAAAGTAGCGCAATCACGCCATAAGTGAGCCACCATACCCAATACGAATTACTGAAACATTGCAATTGCACGGTTCGAAAGCTCATCCATATAAAAAGGAAAATAATAAACAATCCTACAATAACAGTAATTGGGAAAGTATAGAGATATAAATAGTTACTATCGCCACCAATAAAAAAGCCGATAAATCCCTTTAAAAAGCAAAATATCCCAATTAAGAAAATGAAATTATGGTATATATATTTGAAAATATTCCTAATCGTTTCGTTAGGTAGCGACTTAAGTTCTTTTTTAGCATGTGCCTTAGGATCATGATCGAAGAACTCCATCGCAAGCATTCCCTTATCTTCAGCACGAATTAAATGCTTTAATATGCGATTTAACATCAGCTCAGAGTCATGAGGATTGACACTTAAATCGGCACGGATATACGTCATGTAGTTTTCAAATATCTCACGATCGGTATTGTTAAGTCGTAAAGATTTAACATTATTCTCCTTTGTTAATTGTGCTGTTGATTTCATGATAATTGAAGTGCTCCTTTATTGTCTGAAAATAAAACCAGTTAGACATCATATATTGATAACTCATCTACGTTTTACATGTTATTATGACTAATAATATCATAAATGTATTCATCATATCATTAACGATTGAGGTGTTTTTAAGATGAAAGTCATTACCATAGAAGATGAAATATGGTTGAACGAAATTGCGAAAATACATGAACATTTAATTTCTGAAAATGAATCCAATTATCAAGTTACCACAACGTCTATCTCTCTAAGATATGAAATGCTTAAAGCCCGTCTAAAATATTCTCAAGACGCGATTTTTGTCAGTGAACAAAATACTACTCTCGAGGGGTTTATATGGGCACACTATGAACCGCAAATGAGCGTTGTTCAAATTGAGGTATTATATGTTAAACCCGAATATAGAAAACAGAGCATCGCCACACATCTTAAAAACACGATTGAGGAATGGGCAATTTCTATAGGTGCGACAGTGATTGAAAGTACAGTGAATATTGATAATCATTCCATGATACAACTGAATAATCATTTAGGATATCATACAACGCATTTGAAAATGACTAAAAATTTAAAGGGAAAAAATGAATAAATTAAAAAATCATGTTAAAATAAATTGTATTTATAAGTACTTACAAAGGAGTCTATCATGAAAAAATGGTTAACTTTACTCTTAGCCTCAACTTTAATGTTAACAGCATGCGGTAAAAGTAACGAAAAAGCTTCTTTAGAAAAAAGCATTAATCAATTAGAGAAAGAGAATAAAGATTTAAAGAAACAAAAGAAAGACTTACAAACTCAAAAAGATAAACTCAAAGATAAGCAAGATCGTCTTCAGAAAGATATTGATGAACTGCCTGCTGAAGATACTTCAAAAAAATCATCTAAAGAGAGCAAATCAAATTCTAGTAAGGAAAATGGTTCAGACGAGGCATCTTCTAACGATTCAAAACAATCAACAGAAACATCGAAGTCAGATCAATCTAAAGCATCATCTAAGGACGCTAAGCAGTCCAGTGAACAGAATCAAAATGTTGATAAAAAAACACAGGACAAAGCGTCAACAAATAAAAACAAAGATTCAAAGAGCACGTCTAACTCATAACTTGCCATTTAATCAACGTTTGATGGTGCATTGAAGCGGGTATTATAATTGATAAATTACTCTAATGAATAATCAAATTAAACATTTAACATAGTTTTGGATTCAAAATTTCAAAAGATGACTGATTTTATACATCTTTAAGAGGAGAGATTAACGATGCATGAACAAGATTTTAATATTTTAGAAGGTAAAAATCTTACACTGCCTGAATTAGGGAGAGAATTAGAAAACATTACAGGACGTACAATCGTCGATTCAACTAGTGAAATTAAACGTGTCATTGCGCACCTACCAAACTTTGAATCGGATACTGACACATTCGTTGCTACTTATCGTTTAAATCATCAAAATGATTTTATCGATGCAACGTTTACTGCACCTAAAGAACAACGTGACCGATTAAAAGAAATTCCAGTTCACGTGGAATTAATTAGTTATATCTCAAAGGCATAAATCACTAATATTAATATTATTCAATTAGCGCGATATGAAAGTGGGGACAGCTTCATAACGCGTTAATTTTGTATTAAAATAAGGATATATTAAGCTTTTTCGGTAAAATGGAGTGTTTAACATGGGAACTTACATTGAAACTGAACGTTTAAAGTTACGTGATTGGGAAGAAAAAGATTTATTACCTTTTCAACAAATGAACGCGAACCGTCAAGTGAGAAGATACTTTCCAAGTTTATTAAGTTACCGTCGTTCTGAATTAGATATGAGGAAAATGGATGAGATTATAAAAGAAAAGGGAATTGGACTTTTTGCTGTCGAATTAAAAGAAACAGGTGAATGGATAGGATTCATTGGAGTGAATTATCTTCCTAAAGAGAGTAAATATCCTTTTAAAGAACTACCATTATACGAGATTGGTTGGAGACTTATTCCTGAAGTTTGGGGAAATGGTATTGCCACAGAAGGCGCTGAAGCTGTAATGGATTATGCGAGGGAGAAAGGAATTACTGAATTATATAGTTTTACTTCTGAAACCAATTTACCCTCTAGAAAGGTAATGGAAAAAATTGGTATGACATTCTTAGATAACTTTGAATTTCCTGACCTCAGCAAATACCACCCACTCAAACGCCACGTCAGATATTATAAAGAGTTACTTCCTTCACAAAGTGAAGGTTAGTAACTCTTATGCAATAACAAAGTTATTGTAAACCTTGAATATACTTCCTTCACAAAGTGAAGGTTAGTAGTTCTTATGCAATGGGAGCGATACAGAATTCTAGAATTTAAGAATTCGTAGTATCGCCCCGGCAAGGATGACTAGAGTTGAAGAAAGCTTAGCATAAGCGCATTTTCAATTCAGTCAGCTACTGCCATATAGCCAACTAACTTTTTCAAAACCTAAATTAATAACGCATCTATAAGCGTGTTCAATTGCTTATAGATGCGTTTCATTTAATCGTATGTACGTACACCAAGAGGTTTATAGTTGTGTAAACCTTCTATCAATGCTTCTTTAGTATCAAACAGTGGTGCTAATTTTTTATATTTTTTATCAATAAATCCTTCTTTAATCATATGTTCAATTAAAGCTTGTAACGGTTCAAAGAAACCATTGAGATTGAAAACTCCGATAGGTTTTTGGTGAATGCCAATTTGTGCCCAACTATACATTTCAAAGAACTCTTCTAAAGAACCAGCACCGCCTGGAGCCATCACAAATGCATCTGCTAATTCTGTCATCTTATTTTTACGTTCATGCATGGAATCTACTAAAATGAGTTCACTCACTTTTTGACTGGTAATTTCTCGTTCATCTAACATCTTAGGCATGACACCTATAGCCTTACCGCCATGATCAAGTACGCCATCTTGAATAGCGCCCATAATACCAACTGATCCAGCACCAAAGACAAGTTCATAACCTTGTTCAGCCATATATTTACCTAATTCATAAGCCTCTTTAACATATGATGGATCATTTCCTTTGCTTGCACCACAATAAACTGCGATTCTTCTTATCATGTTTTACCTCCTAAAGTTGTTTAATAATTTTCGAAAATGCTTGTTCAAATTTTAATCTATCTTCTCTTGTGAAAGGTGGAGGACCTTTATGACGGCCACCTTGCTTTCTAATTTGTGCGTTAAGATAACGTTGGTCTAACAAACTTTGAATATTATCTGAACGATATATACTTCCTTTATGATGCATGACTACACGTACTTTGTCTATAAGTAAACTTGCCAAACCATAATCTTGAGTAATGACAATGTCCTCACTTGTCGCTATTTGTACAATTTTATAATCGACAGCGTCAGGTCCATCATCAACATACACAGTTTTAACATGTTCAGGTTGGATTTGATGTGAAAAGTGGCTGAAACTCCTCAACACCGTAACAAAAATGCCTGTCCCTTCGGTCAATTCAATCACTGAATTAACAACAGGACAAGCATCTCCATCTACGATTACTTTTGTCATCGCAATTTAGGCCTTCGAATCATCAGATTCTTTATTCTGTTTTACGACACTGTCAGCCACGTAATCATCATATTTTTTAAATTCTTTTTTTCTAGCTTTTTTAGCTTCTTCGCGTTGTTTTTCTTCTTTTTTGTGACGTTTTTCAATATTCTTTTGAAGCTTTTTATCTAATTTCTTCACATCTTTACGATTATCTTTTTCTAATTTTTCGCCTTTTTTCTCAGTTTTATCATCTAATTTACCAGGAGTTAAGCCGACTTTTTCTTCATATTTTTGAGATTTTTTCATATCTTTAATACGTTGTTTTTGATTTTCTTCACGTTGTTTGTCTTCTTCTTTGTGTCGTTTCTCAATATTTTTCTGAAGCTTTTTATCCATTTTGTCAGCTTCTTTACGATTTTTCTTGGCTAATTTTTCGCCTTTTTTCTCGATGTATTCAGGATCATTTTCTTTCGCAATTTTCTTCAATTCACGTTTGTTGTCATATTCTTGTTTTTTATCGCCAACATATTCTTTTACATCAGAAGCTTTATTTGAAATCGCAGATGTTGCCTTTGATGTTGCTTTAGACGTAGCATCAGTAGCTTTACGTACGTCGGGATGTTCTTTAATACGTTTACGTTCAACGACTAACGGTACGATCACGATAGGTAGTACATTGATTAAAGTCTTAATGAGTTTCTTATTGTCCATACTCGTTGCCTCCATTAATTTTTACTATTCTTATTCATACCCTATGATACATGATAGTAAACGAGAGTGACCAGTCGTTATATACATTTAACCTATAAGGCTTATTTTGAAAATGAAATAAAAAAACACTTGCGAGTTCGAATTTAACTCGCAAGTGTATATCAAAGGTACTTCTATAAAGGATTACAATGGACTGGTGTCCATTGCATAAGAAACACTAAGGATTACAAATCCAAGTGTTTCTTTAAATTCCTTTGCCGATGCCGAAACCGAAGTATAGAATTGCAATGATAACAACTAAGATGATTCGGTAAATCGCAAATGGAATCAATTTGACTTTACTAATTAAATGTAAGAATGTCTTAATCGCAATTAAGCCTACAATGAATGCTGCTAAGAATCCTAATAAATAGAATGGAATATGTGCTAAGTGAATGTATTCATAATGTTTTAATAAAGATAATCCACTCGCTGCTAACATAATTGGAACAGACATAATAAATGTAAAATCAGATGCTGCTTTATGATTTAATTTCATAAATACACCAGTAGAAATTGTAGAACCAGATCTACTGAAACCAGGCCACATGGCAATGGCTTGTGAAATACCGATGACAAATGCTTGGAAGTAATTAATTTGGTCTACAGTTTGAGGATGTTGCACCTTTTCAGAATATTTATCAGCTAAAATCATGTAAATTGCACCTAGGAATAAACCAATCATTACAGTAGGTACACTGAATAAATATTTTTCAATTAAATCATCAAATAAGAAACCTAGAATACCGGCTGGAATCATACCAACCAATACATGCATTAAATTTAAACGTTTAGGTTGAGAACGACGTTGTACAGATGCTTGATTATCAGGTTTGTGATGCCCGATATGTAATATTTCTAAGAAACGGTCACGGAAAACCCATGCCGCTGCGAATACAGAACCTAATTGGATAACCACTTTAAAGGTGAAGGCAGACTGCTCACCTAAAAATTTAGTGGACTTTAACCACATATCATCTACAAGTATCATGTGTCCGGTAGATGACACAGGGGCAAACTCTGTCAGACCCTCAACGATACCCAAGATGATGCCTTTTATCAATTCAATTAAAAACATAATTGACCCACTTTCATCAAACTTTTATATAGTCTTTCATTCACTAAAATTACCATATCATCATAGCACATTAAAGAAAAATAGTGGTAGCCTAATCCCATAAAACTAGACCAAAGTCTTATAAACAATTTATTTTGATATTTAAAATAAAACCTTCAAAAAATCAATGAGCGTATTAATTTATATTTACAACAAACCTTTTATAATGAAAGTAGGTGAGCTTATTGTGAAAAAACTAACAAATTTAGTGTTTAAATATAAAATATATCCAGTTCTCATGTGTATTGTGAGCATTTTTTTATCCATCACAGTTGTCATACAAAATATCTCAATTGCACGTTTTTTAAATCATGTACTTTACAATCATAAGCAACCATTAATATATCTATTTATAGTCATTATTGTAGTACTAATTGCACGTGCAACATTTAATATGTTGAATCAACGCATTGGTGACCACATGGCTTATAAAGTGAAAACTGATTTGCGTCGACAAGTTATAAATAAAAACAGTCCTCGAGCCATAGGAGAACAAATGAACATATTAACTGAAAGTATTGATGGCATTGCACCATTCTTTCAAAATTATTTACCTCAAGTGTTTAAATCAATGATGATTCCAGTTGCCATTATTATAGCGATGTGTTTTGTTCATTTACCAACTGCATTAATCATGATGGTTACTGCGCCGTTTATTCCCATGTTCTATATCATTTTTGGACTTAAAACCAGAGACGAATCGAAAGATCAAATGACATATCTTAATCAATTTAGTCAGCGCTTCTTGAATACTGCTAAAGGGTTAATTACGCTCAAATTATTAAATCGAACAAAGCAAACTAAAGCGCATTTATATGAAGATAGTACTCGATTTAGAGATTTAACAATGCGTATTTTAAAAAGTGCCTTCTTATCAGGCTTAATGCTCGAATTTATCAGTATGTTAGGCATTGGTTTGGTAGCACTTGAAGCAGCACTTAGTCTCGTGGTATTTAATTCAATCAACTTTGTAACAGCTGCCATTGCTATCATTCTTGCGCCAGAATTTTATAATGCGATAAAAGATTTAGGACAAGCCTTTCACACGGGTAAACAAAGTGAAGGTTCAAGCGATGTTGTGTTCGACTTTTTAGAAGCTGAAGATCAAGCCCCATCTCCTACTCCAAAAGTTAATAACAACCAGGAACCACAAATAAAGGTTGAAAATGTGTCATATCGTTATCCAGACAGTGAGCAATACGCTTTAAGAAACATTAATATAACAATCTATCAGAACGATAAAATTGCAATTGTTGGACCGAGTGGTGCCGGTAAAACGACGCTAGCGCATATTTTAAGTCAGTCTGTAAAACCTTCTGACGGTGAAGCGATATTTAATATGGAAGAAACACGGATTGGCTTTTTAAGTCAGAACCCCTATATTTTTACGGATACAATAAAAAACAATATTGCAATGTATGATCATGAGATTTCTGATGAAGACATTATTCAAGTATTAGATGAAGTAGGACTTAAAGACAAAGTACTTACACTTAAGGACGGTATTCATACACGAATCGGTGAAGGTGGGGAAATGTTGTCAGGTGGTCAGATGAGACGTCTTGAATTGAGCCGTCTACTACTTATGAAACCTGACTTCGTCATATTTGATGAACCAGCTACAGGTTTAGATATTGAAACTGAACGTACGATTCAAGCAGTACTTCAAGACCATTTCAAAGAGACTACAATGCTTATTATTGCTCATCGTGACACTACGATTAATCAAGCTGAACGACGTATTTATCTTGAAAATGGTCAACTCATCAAAGATGATGCAACGATATCTGTATCTCAAAGTGAGGTGAATCGTTAGAGATGAAACCACATATTCATTTTCGTATAGATAAAGATTTAATATTAGCAATTTTCGTAGGTGTCCTAGGAGGCCTTGTCGCATTGGCAATGTTCTTCTTAAGTGGGTACATGGTGACTCAAAGCGCACTTGGGGCACCCTTATATGCCTTAATGGTGCTTGTTGTCTCAGTCAAAATGTTTGGATTCTTAAGAGCCATTACACGTTACGTTGAAAGACTACTTTCTCACAAAACAACCTTTACGATGTTAAGAGATGTCAGAATTCAATTTCTTGAAAAATTAATTCCTGTAGTTCCTGATGTGTATCGTAAATTTAATTCAAGCGATTTAATTTCTCGTATGATTAGTCGAGTTGAAGCCTTACAAAACATCTATTTAAGAGTGTATTATCCACCCGTAGTTATCGGTCTAACTGCCATTGTGTCAATCATTACATTTATTTTCTTTACGCCGATGCATGCATTATTGATAGCTGTAAGTATGATATTGACGTTATGGATCGTGCCATGGTTGAGTGCGAAAAGGGCACGGACACTAAAACAACAAGTCGCTCTACAGCAAAGTGATTTTCTTCAACGTTTTTATGACTATAAAGAAGGAAACGAGGAGTTAAAACGTTTTAAACAAACCCATACGTTTAAATCAGATGTACTCAACCGTCTTGATAGATTTGATGCGTTGCAAGCAAGAGAACGTCGTTTCTTATCTTTATATGATTATATGCTTAATTTAATAGCCATGATCTCAATCTTTCTAAGTTTAGTCATCGGTGCACAACAAGTACATGCAGGTCATCTAGATGTCGTATATTTAACTAGTATTGTTTTAATGGTACTCACTTTATTTGAGCAAGCAGTGCAAATGAGTAATGTTGCATACTACAAAGCTGATACCGATCAAGCACTTGCTGAAATTAATGAAGTTATAGATGTATCTGAATCTCGTGATGATGCTCATTTTGAAAGTGAAAAAACGAAAACTGAACTATTTAAAGTAGAACATGTCACATTCAAATATTGGAATCAACAAACACCAGTATTCCATGATCTCAATCTAACGATAAAGAAAGGTGAAAAAGTCGCAATCATAGGTCCTTCCGGTTCAGGTAAAAGTACTTTACTCCAAGTGATGCTAGGACTTTATCAAATTGAACAAGGACATGTCACATTGAATGGTCAAGTTGTAACAGATATTGATAATGAGGAAAAATATCGTTATATCAACGGCATGTTACAGTCTCAGCATATGTTTGACGGAACAGTGCGAGATAATTTATTTTCAGATAAAGAAGATGCTGAATTAGAAGGCGTGCTTCAATCTGTTGGTCTAGGATACCTAGATTTAGATAGAAATGTGAGTTTAAATGGTGAGAATCTATCAGGGGGCGAGGTACAACGATTAAGTTTAGCCCGATTATTGTTGAGAGATGATGCACGTATCTGGATATTAGATGAACCGACCACAGCATTAGATATAGATAATACTAAGAAAGTAATGAATTTAATTGAAGAAGCTTCTGAAACATTAATTGTGGCAACTCATGATTTAGATGTACTGTCTCGCTTTGACAAAATTGTGGTCATGTTAGATGGAGAAATGAAAGAAATTGGATCATATGGTAGATTATTAAACGAGAATAGCTATTTACATCAAATGCTTGAATTAAATAATAAGACGAGTCATTCAGTTACAGATTAAATTGAGTTTACTAAGAAAGGGAATAGCTAACGAACTAGAGATAAAAAACTCGTACCCAAAAGCGGTACGAGTTTTTCATGTTTCATTTTAAAATGTATATCAATTTCTAAGCTTTAACTTTAATTTCATGACAGAAACTTACTATTTTTCTTTCGCTTCAGTAAATGCATCGATCACTTTGCCTAATAAACGGTTAAGTTCTTGAACTTCTTCTTTAGATAATGAAGAAGCTGTTGCGACTTTTTCCGATGCACTACTTAATTCAGGTCTAATCATTTCGCTTTTGTCAGTTAAGTGAATAAATACTTCGCGTTGATCCACTTCTGAACGTTCGCGTTTGATTAAATCAACTTGTTCCATTCGTTTAAGTAATGGCGATACAGTCCCTGTATCAAGTGCTAATTCTGTAACAACCTTTTTGACATTCACAGGTGACTCATCCCATAATATTGTTAATACAAGAAATTGTGGGTAAGTTAGATTGTACTTTTTAAAGACTTTGTTAGAGTAGTAGCGATTAACTTGTCTTTGAGCATTGTACAAACTAAAGCATAGCTGCTCTTTTAAATTGTGTTGATCAGACATTAAAGTTCTCCTCCAGACATTCTATCCGTGTTTTCTCTTTTTCGGATTGGAATCCGTCTATGTTGTGCAAAATTTAATTCGCGCAACACTTTGATTCAATGCCATGCTAAAATTAAAGTATGCTTAAATTTTAGAAGATATCTTACATTAAATCAAGTAAAAAGATAATTAAATATTTATGTTATCATTTTCAAAAATGCTTGTAATAGAAAAGGAAATATAAAATGAGAAATAATAAAGATGAAAAAATATCAATTTCTATCATTAGCGGTTTTTTGGGTAGTGGAAAAACTACTTTACTGACACATTATATGAGCGAATTATTAAAAATTGATGAGAAAATATCAGTAATTATGAATGAATTTGGCTCTTTCGATGTAGATGGTAATCATTTAACCGATGTGGTAGAAGTGTATTCTATATTAAACGGCTGTGTATGTTGTGATTTGAAGTTAGATTTAGTAAATCAAATAGAAGTGATTATCAATGAAAAAGATGTGAATCATATCATCATTGAAGCAACGGGCATTGCGCATCCTATTGAAATTATTATGGCATGCCAAGACCCTAGAATAGTTCAATATGTCCACCAACCACAAGTAATTGGTGTCGTTGATGCTGAACGATTTTTAAATAGGGAGCAGTATACTGAATCTACAAAAAGATTGATGGAAGAACAACTTGAAGTGAGCAATGTATTAATTGTGAATAAAATAGATCTTATCAATGAAGAAGAACAACAACATTTAGAAGATGCGCTTAACCGTATCAATGCCAAAGTTCCGCATATCTTAACGACTTATGGAAAGGTAGATGTCTCCAAATTATCACAATTTCGTGACGAAGTTGTTACACAACACACACATTCTCATCATCATGGTATAAATAGTATGCAATATACGTTTAGTGGGCCAATCGATCGTCAACTTTTTTATCAATTTATTTTACGTTTGCCTGATGAGGTCTTACGTTTGAAAGGTTACGTTCAGTTTCGAGACCATCCTAATGCTACATACGAATTCCAGTATGCATACGGGCTTCCCGATTATGGTGTCATAGATAAGGTGTTGCCATTAACGATAGTTATCATAGGAGAGCAACTAGACGTGAATAGACTAAGAAATAAACTTGATATGTTACAATTTTCATAATTAAGGAGAGTCAAAAGATGAACAATGAAGATAAACGCGAAAAGCAAATCAAATTCGAACGAAATTTGATTACTTTTCCATATTTAGGATTTGCCATCGTCGTACTATTATTTAATATATTTTATCCAGATATTAAAGTTACAATGGCGTTATTTGGTATATTTTTTGCATATAATTTAGGTATGCTCTTTATAGCATTTATTAGACATTTTAAGCGCACGCTTATCTTAACACTTATTTTAACGATCTTAAGTGGTGCAGCTTTCTTCACATTATTATATGTGTTCGGTCTAAGACACGATATATTTGGCTAGTCAGTTGGTCGCATCGAATTTATAGCTGAATAAGGATATTTGAAAAGCTTTGTTATTTCAATGTTATAATTATATTGAAATAGCAAGGCTTTTTAATTTTTAGATAGATAAATTTTATTTAGGAGGCTATTGTTAATGAGTACAAGAAGAAAGATTTCAATTATCGGCGCAGGTAACACTGGATCAACGTTGGCTTTTATTTTAGCTCAAAAAGAATTAGCAGATATAGTAATGATTGACCGTCCTCAATCAGAAGGGTTCGTTAAAGGTAAAGCGTTAGATATTTTAGAAAGTGGCCCTATATTTGGATTTGATACTCAGGTTCAAGGGTCTGTTCAAATTGAAGATATCCAAGATTCAGATATTGTTGTGATGACAGCTGGAATTCCTAGAAAACCAGGAATGACAAGAGATGATTTAGTACAAACAAATGAAGAAATTGTGTATCAAACTTCCCATAACATTGCCAAATATGCCCCGCAAGCGACGATTATAGTATTAACAAATCCAGTTGATGCGATGACGTATACCGCGCTGAAAGCTTCAGGTTTTCCTAAAGAACGTGTGATAGGCCAATCAGGTGTTCTCGATACCGCACGCTATCAAAGTTTTATAGCAGAAGAATTGCAAGTATCTGTGAAAGATATTAATGGACTTGTGCTTGGTGGACATGGAGACACGATGGTTCCACTTGTTGAATCAACTCAAGTAAATGGTGTACCAGTAAAAGATCTTATTTCTAAGGAAATCTTAGAACGTATTGTTGAACGTACGAGAAAAGGTGGCGCTGAAATCGTTGAATTATTAGGAAAAGGTTCAGCATATTACGCACCTGCGACTGCAATATATGAAATGATAGAAGCGATTTTAAAAGATCAAAAACGTTTACTACCTAGTATTGCTTATTTAGACGGTGAATATGGATTCTCAGATATTTGTTTAGGTGTGCCAACAATTCTTGGTAATCATGGTATTGAGAAAATCGTTGAAGTAAATCTGAATGATAAAGAGCAAGAACAATTGCAACACTCCGCTCAATCAGTTGAAAATGTTAAAAATGCTTTGAAAAATAATTAAATAATAATTTACTGATATAACCTACTTTATAGTTGTCAAAAACTATAGAGTAGGTTTTTAAATTCATTCATATTATTTAAGTATTCAAATATTTTAATTGTGAAAATATTTGATGATTATATGTACTTTCTTACGAAATCGCCATTTTAAAGCGCTTTCTTGATATAATTTAAGTGTAAATTTAGGTCAAGGAGATGATAGTGATGACTAAAGGGAATCATAAAGCTCAAACGCAAAGTCAACATTCACAAAGTAAAAAGGCATACAAGCCATTATGGATTATCATCAGTTTTGCTTTATTAATAGGCATTTTATTATTACCAACACCTGCAGGATTACCTATTATGGCGAAAGCAGCACTTGCTATCTTAGCATTCGCGGTTATCATGTGGGTGACTGAAGCAGTTTCTTATCCTGTTTCAGCTGTACTTATTCTTGGATTGATTATTTTATTATTAGGTTTAAGTCCAGTTCAGAATTTAAGTGAAAAGCTAGGCAACCCTAAAAGTGGCGATGCAATATTAAAAGGTAGTGAGTTGCTCGGTACTAATAACGCACTTTCACATGCATTTAGTGGTTTTTCAACTTCTGCAGTGGCACTAGTAGCAGCTGCATTATTCCTTGCAACAGCAATGCAAGAGACCAATTTACATAAGCGATTAGCACTACTCGTACTTTCTATAGTTGGAAATAAAACGAGAAATATAGTCATCGGAGCTATTTTAGTATCTATCGTTTTAGCTTTCTTTGTACCCTCAGCAACGGCACGTGCTGGCGCAGTTGTACCTATACTACTTGGTATGATTGCAGCGTTTAATATGAGTAAAGAGAGTAAGTTAGCATCCTTGCTCATTATTACCTCAGTTCAAGCTGTTTCAATTTGGAATATCGGTATTAAAACAGCTGCCGCTCAAAATATTGTAGCTATCAATTTCATTAATCAGAATTTAGGCCATGATGTATCATGGGGAGAATGGTTTTTATACGCAGCGCCATGGTCAATATTAATGTCAATTGCTTTATACTTCATCATGATTAAAGTGATGCCACCTGAAAGAGATGCTATAGAAGGCGGAAAGGAATTAATTAAAAAAGAATTGAAAGACCTAGGTCCCGTTAGTGCAAGAGAATGGCGTTTGATAGTCATCTCAATTTTGTTATTACTCTTTTGGTCTACTGAAAAAGTACTCCACCCAATTGATTCTGCTTCTATCACATTAATTGCGCTAGGCGTTATGTTAATGCCAAAAGTCGGTGTAATTACTTGGAAAGGTGTAGAAAAGAAAATCCCTTGGGGAACAATTATCGTCTTTGGTGTTGGAATTTCACTTGGTAATGTACTATTAAAAACAGGAGCAGCCCAATGGTTAAGTGATCAAACTTTCGGTTTAATGGGGCTGAAAGGTCTCCCTATTATTGCAACGATTGCGTTAATTACGCTATTTAATATATTAATTCATTTGGGATTCGCAAGTGCCACAAGTTTATCTTCCGCACTTATTCCAGTATTTATTTCATTAACATCAACATTGCATTTAGGAGATCATGCGATAGGATTTGTATTAATTCAACAATTTGTAATTAGTTTCGGATTCTTATTACCTGTAAGTGCGCCTCAAAATATGCTCGCATACGGAACAGGTACATTTACTGTAAAAGATTTCTTAAAAGCTGGTATTCCATTAACCATAGTCGGTTACATTCTAGTCATTATATTTAGTTTAACCTATTGGAAATGGTTAGGACTAGTTTAGAAAGATTTGCATACTATCTTATGTTTTGAATAGGAGGTTGTGACATCATTGATGATCTCAGCCTCCTTTAACATATTGGCAGTAGAGGACTGAATTGAAAATGCGCTTAAATCAAGGTCCTATCATTACTAGCCATCCTTGCCGACGGGACCCAAACATAGTAAATTTTTAAAAAAGAAATTCGGCAAACATGCGAATTGGGTGCAGACAACGAAATTAATTTTGTTAAAGTGTATTTCCGCTCCTATTTGTTGTCTATTTCAAAGGAAAATTGTGTAGTATTGGAGACTTCATTTTAGGGTATAAAGATAAAAAGATCTTAATGTTAGGTGGTAGCAACGATGACAGTAGGTGTCATTTTAAATAGAGTGTTTAGACTTGAAAATAATCCATTGTTTGAGTACATCTCTCAAAATAAGGAAGATATAGATCAATGCTATTTCATCATTCCTCAAGAAAAGTTTGATAAAGAAGCGGAAATGAAGGCAAATTATTATTATGGTACATTGCAAAAGTTTGTGGATACGTTGCATGACTACGATATTCAACCGTTTCTTGTAGATTATGATGAACTCACTCATTTTTGCAAAGATAAAGGGATATCCGAGGTTGTCTTGGCTGGAGATATTATGAGTTACCATGAAGAAAAGTATGATATTTTACATCAAAGCGCGTCCTTCAAAAAAGAAGACATATCTGTGGTTTCAGTAAGAGCGAATCATTATTTTAAACCGAGTAAAACACGCAATAATAAAGGAGAACCATATAAAGTATTCACAAGTTTTTATAAAAAATGGCGTCCTTATTTAATGAAAAGATCAGTATTTAGCTATGATATTAAAGATATCGCAAAAATGGGTGTCAAATCACAACAAAAGGTAAAAGGTGACTATAGTCAATACGGTATAAGTGAGGCAGATGCTCAGTATCGATGGTCTGACTTTTTAGATAAAGATATTGAAAACTATAATACTAATCGAGAATATTTGCCTGAAGTGCTCACAAGTCAGTTAAGTATTTATTTAGCTTACGGCGTTTTGGATATTATTCAAATATTCAACGATTTGCTTGAGAATTATGACAAGGATGAGCAGAATTACGAATCTTTTATTCGTGAGTTAATTTTTAGGGAATTTTATTACGTATTAATGACGTATTACCCTGAAACAGCGCATCAATCATTTAAAGACAAATATCGTGATTTGCAGTGGTCATATAATAAAGAAAATTTCAATTTATGGAAAGAAGGGAAAACAGGATTTCCTATTATTGATGCGGCTATGGGAGAACTTAATACGACAGGTTATATGCATAATCGTATGAGAATGGTCGTTTCTCAATTTCTCACTAAAGATTTATTTATCGATTGGACATGGGGTGAGGAGTACTTTAGACAAAAACTCATTGATTATGATTCTGCTTCAAATGTGCACGGTTGGCAATGGTCGGCTTCAACTGGCACAGATGCGGTGCCTTATTTTAGAATGTTTAATCCAGTGAGACAAAGTGAACGCTTTGATAAAGATGCTTTATATATTAAAAAGTTCGTACAAACACTGAATGATATCGATGCAAAATATTTACATGATACACATAAATACGAACGTCAAATCAAAGAACAAGGGATAGAACTAGGTAAGGATTATCCTAAACAAATCGTCAATCACAGTGAAAGCAGAACACACGTGATGTCAGAATTTAAGGCGTTAGAATAAAGAAAATTATGCCCCTCCATTATAGTGATCGATAATGGAAGGGCATAATTTATGTTCTGATTGCTATGCTTTTAAATTATTTTAATATGAAAAGACAAATATATACTGCTACATACTCCAGTAAAGTAAGAATATACATATATTTAAGTCTTAATTTAATGTTAAGTGGCACTTCCCAGTTCGGATAACGTCTTTCGTAGTAAAAGACTTGCATAAGAAATAAACCGATACCTAAAGGTAAGCACATTAATAAGATGCTTTGAG
This sequence comes from Staphylococcus caprae, assembly GCF_002902725.1. Classification (GTDB taxonomy): domain Bacteria; phylum Bacillota; class Bacilli; order Staphylococcales; family Staphylococcaceae; genus Staphylococcus; species Staphylococcus caprae. The sequence continues at coordinate 17,037 of NZ_PPRT01000042.1, read as the reverse complement.
TATAACTAAAACCTATATCATGCCAAAAATGCCCGACGATAAGCTGTAGAACGATGAGAATAATGATTAAAAGCGTAATATTGAAAATCATTTTTGTAATCTCACCCCTTTAACAATTAAGGCCAGTACAGCTTGCATCAAGACCATTAAAAGTACAAACATGAAAGTTTTTAAACTAAATACTGAGAGGACTTCTGTCACGATTTTTAGTGGTTCATTAATTAAATAAACCGTATGAAGTCTTAAAAATCGGCCTATATAAATACCTAATCCATTTAAGAACATAAGTACAACAATTAGTGCGCGGTTCAACCATACATGAGATGTAAAATGTTCTATCTCCATAAATATGAGAATCATGACATACATTGCTAAAAAGACACCTAGCATAAGATATGTGAAGAATATCCATTCAGTAAGATTCAATTCCACTAGAAAGTTAAATTGAAATTGGTTTAAATGTATTAAATCAGTAATCATATAAAAGGTATTAGGTACTAATAGTAAGAATACAAGTCCGAAAATAATAAATAACGGCCACTCGAATGCTTTTTTAGGTTTAAAGAGCTTTAAAAGTAAACATAATTCAAAAGGAATATATGCTAAAAATAAATTAAGCGTCATAAAGTTAAAGACTCTCGTTTCTGCTAACGAGATGGTAAATAAAATAATAAAGTATATCCTTGCAATATAACGTGGTTGCACTGTCATGCACTACTTTCCTAAAGTTTTAAAAAATTTGATAGTCGGATTTTAATGATAACTTTTAACCTAAGGCATATCAAATAATATGAGTATCGAATGATTTACAGTCTATCATTATTAAATGAAAGGTTAAGAAAATAGCTATGAAGGGTCTAATAAATTTAAACCTATCTCTTTGTTATGGATGCGATTGATATCGAGTGAAGTCATTGTAATGATAATTTCAGCAGTAGCAGAAACAATTGCTTTAGTCAGATGACCGCTGAGGGTTTCATATTGTTGAGTTCCAAATGTAGCGTGTAAATGTGCAAATGGTTTATCATCAATGTGTGAGATATTGCCTAGTAAGCTTATTAATTCTAATGGTTCTTTAATGTCTTTCGCTTCATATTCTTGTGTATTTAAGTTATAGAAATTTAAAGTTACAGCATCACATGCACCAATGCCACTTACTGAACCGAATTTACCATTATATTGTTGTGCGATTTTTGTGACTGAGTCTATAATGTCTTCCCCTTTTTCTAATACAAGTACAATTGTGTTGCCTTCAGTTTGATATTTCATAACATAACCCCCTTTGTTTGATAACTTTTATAAGTAAAAGTATACAGTGAAAAAAGGTGAAATACTTAAATTTTAATGATGAGCTATTGTATTATGATATTGAAATAGTATACAATGTAGAAACTTTTAGTTACTTAAGTAATGAAACTACGTTTATTTAACTATTTAAAAATATAAAGAATTAGCTAAAACTAAGATTTAATATGAAATATCTTCAGAAAATTTATCTAGAGAGGAGGTCACTTTATGAAAAAACAATTATTTACACTCTACTTCAATATTTTCCTTATATTTTTAGGAATAGGTCTTGTGATTCCAGTGTTACCCGTTTATTTAAAAGATTTAGGATTAAAAGGTAGTGATTTAGGTTTACTAGTTGCTGCATTTGCTTTGTCTCAAATGATTATTTCACCATTCGGCGGAACATTGGCAGATAAATTGGGAAAGAAACTCATTATTTGTATAGGACTCGTTTTATTCTCAATATCTGAATTTATGTTTGCTGCAGGACAAACATTTACAATATTAATCATCTCTCGTGTACTAGGTGGATTTAGTGCAGGAATGGTAATGCCTGGTGTCACAGGTATGATTGCTGATATTTCTCCAGGTGCAGATAAAGCGAAGAATTTTGGCTATATGTCTGCAATTATTAATTCAGGATTTATTTTAGGTCCTGGATTTGGCGGTTTCTTAGCTGAATTTTCTCATAGACTTCCGTTCTATTTTGCCGGAACTTTAGGTGCCATCGCGTTTATCATGTCTCTTGTTTTAATTCATAATCCTAAAAAAGAAACGACAGATGGTTTCCATCAATATCAACCTGAATTACTCACTAAAATCAATTGGAAAGTCTTTATCACGCCTGTCATTTTAACGTTAGTATTAGCCTTTGGTTTATCAGCATTTGAAACATTGTTCTCTTTATATACATCAGATAAAGCTAACTATACGCCTCAAGACATTTCTATTGCGATTACAGGCGGTGGAATATTTGGCGCATTATTCCAAGTATTCTTCTTTGATAAATTTATGAAGTATTTATCAGAGCTTAACTTCATTGCCTGGTCATTATTATATTCAGCAATTGTTCTTGTTATGCTCGTTGTTGCTAATGGTTACTGGACGATTATGGTTATCAGTTTTATTGTGTTTATTGGATTCGATATGATACGTCCTGCACTAACCAATTATTTCTCTAATATAGCAGGAGATCGACAAGGTTTTGCAGGTGGACTTAACTCGACATTCACGAGTATGGGGAATTTCGTCGGTCCACTTGTAGCAGGTGCATTATTCGATATTAACTTAGAATTTCCGATTTACATGGCCATTGCAGTGTCTTTATGTGGAATTGTAATTATCTTTATTGAAAAGGGCCTAAGATCAAAGCGTAAGAAAACACAGCAATCATAATAATGAAGTATTTTAATCTCAAAGAAACAAGATTTAAGTTTTCTTTGGGATTTTTTAATACGTTTGCGATTGAGGAACATTTATAATGATTTCTACATATTTTATAGTCAAAAACCGAAAAATTAAATTTGATTAAGCATGCTTAATGCGTCTTTTATGTAACAAAAATAACAACTTCAGTAAAATTCATGTTACAAATATTACAATCTATTTAAATTGCAACCTACATATCTTTTTATGAAAATTATTATGTTAAGATAGATGAAAATCTCAAGAGAAATGTGGGTAAGGAGATGAATTTGAAAAATTTATTATTAAGTATTGTAGCAGTTATACTATCTATTTGTTTAGTAGGATTAATCTTCCTAGCTACAAATCAAAATGCTTTAGCAAAAGTACACCAAACGATATGTACATTTTCAAAAGCAAATAAAGTTTCTTACATCGAAGATACATTTAATTTACATTCAAACTATACTGCAAAAGCATCAGAAAAAGACGAAAACGACAAGAGTAAGCAAATCAATAATAAAAACTACAATAAAAAAGTTGATAACGGTCAAACTTCTTATGATTTCACACCACAAGAGTGTAATGTTATTGCTTTGAATTATGCAAACAATCATTTGAACACGAATTATGAAATTGACCATATGCACAGTCAATCACCAACTTCAGAATATGCATTTACAGATATGAATGGTAAACATGAAACAGATATTACTGTCGATAAAAATGGTCACGTGAATACTAAAAAATCGTATACACATTAACAATCACTCTTTCAGATTAAATAGGAAGAGTGATTTTTATTATGTGAATGTCCAATGCGTAGTTGAAATGACTGTATGACTGGTTAAATGATTCTTCCATTACATGATAAAATAGTTATCGAATGAAGTTATAATATTGAAGGTGAAAAAGATGGCTAAAACGAAAAAGACCAATGCGATGCGTATGCTAGATCGTGCAAAAATTGATTATGAAACTAACACTTATGAAGTAACCGAGAAACATCAACACGGTGAGCAAATTGCCAAAATGGTAGGGGCAAATGTTGAAGAAGTTTATAAAACGCTTGTATTAGAAAATGCGAATCATGAACACTTTGTCTTTGTTATTCCAGTCAATGCATCATTAGATATGAAACAGGCTGCGCACGTAGTTAACGAGAAAAAGCTTAATTTAATGCCACTAGATCAATTAAAACAAGTTACTGGATACGTAAGAGGCGGATGTTCGCCAATTGGGATGAAACATTTATTCAAGACCACTATTGATCGTTCTGCTCAAAATTTGGATAAAATTTATGTGAGTGGTGGTCAACGTGGTATGCAGATTATCATTAAAGTCGAAGATTTAATTAAAATGACAGAAGCACAAGTTGCACATATTACACACGATTAACTTGTAAAATATAATATTGTGATTGATTTTGAAAGTATGAATCACAACCATTTAAATGGTTTAAACCTTGATATTACAGTCAGAAATAAAAACACCTCATAAAAAGGGTGTTTTTTATTTTGTCACAAAATGAATGTTTTTGATTGTTTTTGGCAATTTATGATTGAAAAATGTAAGCGTACTCATTATAATAATGATTGAGATGGGGTGACAAGATGATTTCAGAAAAACGTCATGATTTGATATTACAAGAATTAACTAAAAAAGACTTTTTAACACTCCAAGAATTAATTGATCGCACGGATTGTAGTGCCTCAACGATTAGAAGAGATTTATCTAAACTACAAAAGATTGGGAAATTACAACGTGTTCATGGTGGTGCAACGCTCAATCAAAATCGAGTAGTAGAACCTGGCTTATCTGAAAAATTGACTCAGAATTTACGTGAAAAGCAAGAAATAGGTAAACGTGCTGCGCAAGAGATACAAGATAATGAATGTATCTTTTTAGATGCAGGGTCTTCAACTTTTGAAATGATTCAATATATAGATGCCAAAGATATCATCGTTGTAACAAATGGTATGACGCATGTTGAGCAACTTTTGAAATATGGGATAAAAACACTAATGATAGGCGGACAAGTGAAAGAAACGACCATGGCAACAGTTGGTGCAAATGTATTGGAAACGTTAAGAAGATATTGTTTTGATCGCGCATTTATCGGAATGAATGGTATTGATTTGAAATACGGATTTACCACTCCGGATGAACAAGAAGCGTTGATTAAAGAAACGGCAATGAAACTTTCAAATGATAAGTACATATTAGTAGATCAAACGAAATTTAACCAAGTGTACTTTGCAAGAGTACCTAAGTCAGAAGGGATTAAAATCATTACATCTCAGAAGGCATTTAAAAATAAAGTGACAGAGGAATATCTAAGCGAATATCACTTTGTAGGAGGTAAGTCATGATTTATACAGTAACATTTAATCCTTCCATCGATTACATCATGTTTACGGATGGGTTTAATTTAAAAGGATTAAATAGAGCAACCGCAACATATAAATTTGCAGGAGGTAAAGGTATCAATGTCTCAAGAGTACTTAAAACTTTAGATGTTGATTCTACTGCATTAGGTTTTGCTGGAGGATTTCCAGGAGAATTTATTTCTAAAACATTAGAAGATAGTCAAATCCAAACAGATTTTATTCAAGTAGATGAAGATACGCGTATTAATGTGAAACTTAAATCAGGTCAAGAGACCGAAATCAATGCACCAGGACCTAAAGTCACTGATGAACAATTTCAAGCGCTTCTAACAAAGATTAGAAATACAACAAGTGACGATACGGTCATTGTAGCAGGTAGCGTACCCAATAGTATTCCAAGTGATGCATATGCTCAAATAGCTGAAATCACTAAAGATACTGGCGCTAAACTTGTTGTAGATGCGGAAAAGGATTTAGTCGAAACAGTATTACCTTATCAACCACTTTTCATTAAACCAAATAAAGATGAACTCGAAGTGATGTTTAATACAACGGTAACGAGTGATGAAGACGTTGTTAAATATGGTAAGGAAATTCTTAAAAAGGGTGCTCAATCCGTCATTATCTCGTTAGGTGGCGATGGCGCAATTTATGTAGATAAAAAGCAAAGTATTAAAGCCGTGAACCCTCAAGGGCAAGTAGTCAATACAGTTGGCTCTGGCGATAGTACAGTTGCAGGGATGGTTGCTGGCTTAGCCTCAGGTTTATCTATCCAAGACGCTTTCAAACAAGCAGTCGCTTCAGGAACAGCTACTGCATTTGATGAAGATTTAGCAACGAGGGATGCTATAGAAAAAATTAAATCTCAAGTTACAATTTCTGTACTTGATGGGGAGTGAAATAAATGAGAATCACAGAACTATTAACAAAAGACACAATCGCAATGGATTTATCTGCCTCAGATAAAAATGGTGTCATCGATGAGCTTGTAAATCAATTAGATAAAGCAGGAAAACTAAGTGATGTAGCGTCATTCAAAGAAGCAATTCACAATCGTGAAACACAAAGTACAACAGGTATTGGGGAAGGTATTGCTATTCCTCATGCCAAGGTAGCAGCGGTTAAATCACCAGCAATTGCCTTTGGGAAGTCTAAAGAAGGCGTGGATTACCAAAGTTTAGATATGCAACCCGCACACTTATTCTTTATGATTGCTGCACCAGAAGGTGGCGCTCAAACACATTTAGATGCACTAGCTAAACTTTCAGGCATTTTAATGGATGAAAATGTTCGCGAAAGATTAATACATGCTGAATCACCTGAAAAAGTATTGCAAATTATTGATGAAGCAGATGATGAAGCAACAAAAGAGGAAGAAGCAGAGGCGCAAGAGAATGAATCAAATGCAGTAGGAGCTACTGCTGGAAGTACAGATTCAAACCAAAGCGATGAGCCATATGTATTAGCTGTAACGGCTTGTCCAACAGGTATTGCACATACGTATATGGCACGTGATGCTTTGAAAAAACAAGCCGAAAAAATGGGTGTCAAAATAAAAGTAGAAACTAACGGTTCAAGTGGTGTTAAAAATCACTTAACAGAGCAAGACATTGAACGTGCTACAGGAATTATCGTAGCAGCTGATGTTCATGTTGAGACGGATCGTTTCAATGGAAAAAATGTGGTAGAAGTTCCAGTTGCGGACGGAATTAAACGTCCAGAAGAATTAATTAACACAGCATTAGACACAAACCGTAAACCATTTGTTGCTCGTGGCGATAGTGCTAGAGACAATAAAGATGAAAACGAAGAAAAACTGAGCCCTGGTAAAGCATTTTACAAACACTTAATGAATGGTGTTTCAAATATGTTACCACTTGTTATTGCTGGTGGTATTATTATGGCTATTGTATTTATTATTGGACCAGATTCATTTAAACCTGAGAGTCCTCAACACAATGCATTTGCAGAACAACTATGGAATATTGGTAAAAATAGTGCCTTCGCATTGATTATCCCAGTATTAGCAGGTTTCATCTCTCGTAGTATTTCAGATAAACCAGGTTTTGCTGCAGGTTTAGTTGGTGGTATGCTAGCTATTTCTGGCGGATCAGGATTTATTGGTGGTATTATTGCTGGTTTCCTAGCAGGTTACTTAACACAAGGAATTAAATATATTACACGTAAATTACCACAAGCAGTTGAAGGTTTAAAACCAACATTAATCTATCCATTACTATCAGTTTTAATTACTGGTTTATTGATGATTTATGTATTTAACCCTCCAGCTTCTTGGCTCAATCATTTATTACTTCATGGTTTAAATAGTTTATCTGGCTCAAATATCATGTTACTAGGTTTAGTGATTGGTGCAATGATGGCTATCGATATGGGTGGACCATTTAACAAAGCGGCATATGTTTTCGCAACTGCTGCACTAACTGAAGGAAATCTTGCTCCAATTACTGCAGCTATGGTAGGTGGGATGATTCCACCGTTAGCGATTGCGACAGCAATGTTAATCTTTAGAAAGAAATTCACGAAAGAACAAAGAGGTTCAATTGTTCCAAACTATGTGATGGGATTATCATTCATTACTGAAGGTGCTATCCCATTTGCAGCTGCCGACCCATTACGTGTGATTCCATCAATGATGGTTGGTTCAGGTGTTGCTGGTGCGCTTGCTTTAGGTCTAGGTTCTCGCATTCATGCACCTCATGGAGGCATCATCGTAATAGGAAGTACAGACTTTAGTCATATCTTACAAACATTGCTTGCATTAGTTGTAGGTACATTGATTTCAGCATTATTATATGGTTTCTTAAAACCTAAAGTAACTGAAAATGAAATTCAAGCTTCTGAAGCAATGGATGAATAATAGAATTACGACAAGCTCTTGCCAAAATTAATGTAGTTGGCAGGGGCTTTTTATATTAAATGAAACTTTATGGAACATGATGACAATGTTAATCTTCAGAAAAAGTTGAGTAGATTCAAATAGAAATAAATGATATAGCGCGTAAAGAAAGCTATAATAAAATAGCTGAAGAATCATTAGATAATACAAAGAAAAGAAGGTTTCAATCATGTCAGAATATGTAATTACGAACGGTAAAGTATATACAGAAAATCAAGTGATCGACAAAGGATTCGTTCATATTAAAGACGGAAAAATCGCAGACGTAGGTGAAGGGCATTTTCAAGGAGTGGCCTCTCAAGATTCAATTCAACGTATTGATGCGGAGGGTCGACATATTGTGCCTGGATTTATAGATATCCATATTCATGGCGGATATGGAGAGGATGCAATGGATGAGTCTTATGAAGGATTACAACATTTGGCAGAATCTTTATTATCAGAAGGAACAACATCTTTCTTGGCAACAACGATGACACAGTCGACTGACAATATTAATCGTGCACTAAAAAATATTGTCGCATATCAAACGAAGCAAGATGAACATTCTGCTGCTGAAATCGTAGGAATTCATCTCGAAGGTCCATTTATTTCTGAACATAAAGTAGGCGCACAACATCCAAAATATGTACAAAGACCTTCAGTTGAACAAATTCATGCCTTTCAAAAAGTGGCTAATGGTTTAATCAAAATTATCACATTTGCACCTGAGGTAGACAATGCTAAGGAAACGTTGAATGCTATGAAAGATGATATTATTTTTTCAATAGGCCATACCGTAGCAACATTTGATGAGGCAAATGAAGCTGTTAAACACGGCGCGAAACATATCACACATTTATATAATGCAGCAACAGGATTTGCACATCGTGAACCAGGCGTGTTTGGTGCTGCTTGGTTAAACAAAGGTTTAAATACTGAAATGATTGTAGACGGTGTGCACTCACATCCTGCGTCTATAGCGCTCGCATATAAACTTAAAGGCAATGAACATTGTTATCTAATTACAGATGCGATGAGAGCTAAAGGAATGCCTGAAGGAGAGTATGATTTAGGTGGTCAAAATGTCGTCGTTAAAGGTAAAGAAGCACGTCTTGCTAGTGGCGCACTAGCTGGTAGTATCTTAAAAATGAACGAAGGCCTTCAAAATTTAATGACATATACTGATGATAAACTAGAGAACTTATGGAGAGTAACAAGTTTAAATCAGGCAATTGCTTTAGGTATCGATGATGTTAAAGGAAGTATAAAAGTGGGTAAAGATGCAGATATTGTGATATTAGATGATGATTGCAATGTCATCAATACAATTAAAAATGGTGAGTGCCATCATTTTGATAAATAAAGTGTTTTATTGAATGGGGTAATTGTTTCCATTATAATGTAGCATTAGGTTTATATTTAACATTCTAGAAACGAAATATGATAAAATAGAAGAAATTACATTTTTTTCGGGGGTGTCACAATGGGAAGGTCTTAACATGTAGTCGTCGCTTGAGTATAAAAGATGATTTCAATACGTGTTACCCATGGGTGGCACATATAATATGGAGGTGAATCCCTAGAAATAGGGAATTAATTGGAAACTTCGACCATAATTAGTTTAATCACATTTTTTCTTTTGATTGCATTAACAACGGTATTCGTTGGATCAGAATTCGCACTTGTTAAAGTGAGATCGACACGAATTGAACAATTAGTTGAAGAAGGAAATAGAAGCGCTAAAATAGTAAAAAAAATGATTGCTAATCTAGACTATTATTTATCGGCATGCCAGTTAGGTATTACGGTGACTTCATTAGGTTTAGGTTGGTTAGGGGAGCCTACATTTGAAAAGTTATTGCATCCTCTATTCGATTTATTACATTTACCTGATGCGTTAACAACGACAATTTCGTTTGTTATCTCATTTATTGTAGTGACATATTTACATGTGGTATTAGGTGAATTAGCGCCTAAATCATTTGCGATTCAACACACTGAACAACTTGCATTACTTTATTCAAGACCACTTTATTACTTTGGTAATATTATGAAACCGTTAATTTGGTTAATGAATGGTTCAGCACGTGTAATTGTTAGAATGTTTGGTTTTGATCCTGATGCGCAAACCGATGCGATGTCAGAAGAAGAAATTAAAATTATTATAAATAATAGTTATAACGGCGGAGAAATCAATCAGACAGAGCTTGCATATATGCAGAATATCTTTTCATTTGATGAACGCCATGCCAAAGATATCATGGTGCCACGTACTCAAATGATCACCCTTAATGAACCATTTAACGTGGATGAATTACTTGAAACAATTAAAGAACACCAATTTACTCGCTATCCAATTACAGAAGATGGGGATAAAGACCATGTCAAAGGATTTATTAACGTTAAGGAATTTTTAACAGAATATGCTTCAGGAAAGCCTATCAAAATTGCAAATTACATTCATGAATTACCAATGATTTCTGAAACAACACGTATAAGTGATGCGCTTATTCGTATGCAAAGAGAACATGTCCATATGAGTCTAATCATTGATGAATATGGTGGTACGGCAGGTATCTTAACAATGGAAGATATCTTAGAAGAGATTGTTGGTGAAATTCGAGATGAGTTTGATGATGATGAGGTCAATGATATCGTTAAACTTGATGATTCTACCTATCAAATTAACGGTCGTGTACTACTAGACGACTTGAACGAACAATTTGGTATTGAATTTGAAGATTCCGAAGATATTGATACGATTGGCGGTTGGCTTCAATCACGTAATACCAACTTACAAAAAGATGATTACGTAGATACAGAATTTGATCGTTGGATTATTACTGAAGTCGATAATCATCAAATTATATGGATTAATTTAAAATATGAATTTAACCAATCAAGACCAACGATGGATGAAGAATCTGATGATGATCATTCTGAATCATAAAAGTAAAGCCTTAATAGGTTGAGAATTAAACTTAAATAATTATTAGCTTCTAGCCAGCTTGGCTCTAAGGTGATTTCTTATATAGAAATCGTCTTAGAGCTTTTTCGATATTTAAGTGATGAAAATGTGCAAATAAACACTTTATTTGTGTGGTAAATAGGCCATAGGTTATGCTTATTGAGACGTACAGAACTATAGTTAAGGATGAATCATACTTATTTAGAGAAAGGTTTTCATTTTCAAGATGAATCTGCATCGGTAAGTATTTAAATGAAGATGTATAAATAAAGGAGAGATACATAGAATGGTTAATGATACGCAAGTCTTAAATAACGGGTACCCAATGCCGTCGATCGGATTAGGTGTATACAAGATCACTGATGAAGAAATGGACAATGTAGTAAAAACGGCATTAGACGCTGGTTATCGTGCATTCGACACTGCATATTTCTATGGAAATGAAGTGGCTTTAGGTAAAGCTTTAAACAATTCTGAGATGAATCGTGACGAATTATTTATCACTTCAAAGTTATGGAATGATTATCAAGGTTATGACAGTACCATTGAATACTTTAATCGCTCACTTGAGAACTTAGGTTTAGATTACATTGATTTATTCTTAATTCACTGGCCTTGTGAAAAGGATGGCTTATTTATTGAATCTTATAAAGTGTTGGAAAAGTTATATGAAGAAGGTAAAGTAAAAGCGATTGGTGTATGTAACTTTAAGGAACATCATTTGAAAAAGTTAATGGACGCAACGGATGTTGTACCTCAAGTCAATCAGATTGAATTGCATCCTTATTTTAACCAAAAAGAGGTGCAAGAATTCTGTGATGAACATGATATTAAAGTCACTGCGTGGATGCCTTTAATGAGAAATAGAGGTCTCTTAGATCATCCAACCATTGTAGATATTGCACAACGTCATGGTAAAACACCTGCCCAAGTTGTATTACGTTGGCATTTGGCACATGATCGTATCATTATTCCAAAATCTAAGACGCCAGAACGTATTCGAGAAAACTTTGATATTTTAGACTTTAATTTAGAACTTACGGAGGTAGCGGAGATAGATAGTTTAAACAAAAATGCACGTCAGGGTAAAGATCCCGATGACGTAAGTATTGGCGATTTAAAGTAGTTGGATAGGTAAGTCTTTTTAGTAATGAGGTTAAGGTTAAAAACTTTGATTAATTACATTATTTTTTGAAGTGAAAACGTCTATTATTTAATAATAATGAACAATTACAAATATTTAGCTAAAGTTAAGATTATGTAAATGAATAGTTTTGGCTAGAATATACTATTAAGAAATTGATAAAATATTATTAAATAACTTTATAGAAAAGGATGTAATTAAATGAAAATCAGAGTCATCGTTCCGTGTTATAACGAAGGCGAAGTCGTATTAAAGACATATGACAAGTTGACTGAAATTATGACAGAAGATAGTTTAGTCAAAAATTATGAATACGATTTACTGTTTATTGACGATGGTAGCAAGGATAATACAATCGATCATTTACAAAATCTTGCTGCTTATGATTCTCATGTCAAATTCCTTTCATTTAGTAGAAATTTCGGTAAAGAAGCCGCGATGATAGCTGGTTATCAAAATAGTATCAATCATGATGCAGTCGTAATGATTGATGGTGATTTACAACATCCTCCAGAATATATTCCTCACATGATTGAAGGGTTTATAGAAGGATATGATCAAGTTATTGCTAAAAGAGATCGTGAAGGTGAGAACTTCGCACGTAAATCCATGTCTCAATTATATTATAAAATAATCAACGCTTTCGTGGAGGACGTTCAATTTGAAGATGGCGTGGGTGACTTTAGATTACTTAGTCAACGCGCAGTTCAAGCACTGACATCACTTGATGAATATAATCGATTTTCAAAAGGATTGTTCGAATGGATAGGATATAATACTAAAGTCTTTACCTATGAGAATGTGACGCGTGAAGCAGGAGAGTCAAAATGGACGTTTAGAAAACTTTTAAATTATGGTATTGATGGATTAATATCATTCAATAATAAACCTTTACGTATGATGATTTACTTAGGTATGTTTACATTTTCAATTAGTATCTTATACATTATCTATCTATTAATTAATATTATAATCTCTGGTATCAATATTCCAGGATATTTCACTACAATTGCTGCCATACTCTTACTGGGAGGAATACAACTGATATCTATTGGTGTGATAGGTGAATATATCGGTCGTATTTATTATGAAGTTAAACGCAGACCGAAATATATTGTTCAGGCGACAAACCTTAAACCATCTGATAATGAAAATAAAACTGAAAAATCACGTTCTGACAATCAAACGTCTCATTTTAAAGCTAAAGATGATTACTATCAATTTAGCGATTACCATAAAGATAGTGCACTTAAACAATCAAGTCATCAAGCTAATAATGAAGAAGAACAATATAAAGAACATGTCCATTAAAATAATGAAAAGGACAAAAATATTAATAGCGATAAGACGGTTTCAAATAGAAATCATCTTATCGCTATTTTAATGTGATGTAATATCAAATTTCTTTAACTTGAGTGTCATTGTAGTTCCGACATTAAGTTCACTTTCAACAATGATTGATCCATCAATTTGTTGAGCAAGTTCATTAGCAATGTACAATCCTAATCCTGAACCACCTGTTTTAGTATTTCTTGAGTCTTCTACTCTGAAAGTCCGCTCAAAAATACGAGATTGAAGTTCAGGTACAATTCCAATACCTTCATCTTTAATTGCGATGTTGATACAATCGTTTTCTTCATTTTCAGAAATAATAATATCGATGCGACTACCGTAATTAGAAAACTTTAAAGCGTTCTCTAATAAATTAGTCAAAATACGTTCTAATGGAGGTCGATATTGGTAGAATGCATCAATATTGTTACTGAAATTGACCTCTAGTGTTCGATTCTCTTGCTTAATTCGTTGTTCATAAGTTTGAAGAATAGTGACTAGTAATTGGTCGAGTTGAATTAATTCCAAAGGATAAGAACGACCAGTGTTAAGTGAAATCACGTGCGTCATGTCATCGAATAATGTAGAAAGACGATTTGCTTGTTTAATGAGTACGTCATAAGCAGCGTGAACTTCTTGTTTCTCACTAATGACCCCGTCGCGTAATCCTTCTGTATATGAGAGAATTCCTGCGAGTGGCGTTTTTAAATCATGGGCAAGATTTTGAATAATTTCCGTTTTTTCCTGTTGTTCGTTTTTAATCATGTCCATTTGTTTAGTGATTGCGTCTGCCATCTTGTTAAATGAATCATTAAGTTCTTTAATTTCTCTTGGAGATTGAAATGTATCATCGTCAATTAAATGCTCGTCGTTAACGAATTGCTTTGTCTTGATGTTGAATTGTTTAATTTTCTGGATTAATGGCGTAATAAAAATACTACAAATTGAAAGTGTTAAACAACTTGTTATCATTGTCGTAATGGTTAATGTTAAGGTCATATGACCGTTGAACCACATCAGTTTGTATGCAATGACAAGTATAATGGTAGTTAAGAGTACACTTGAAATGACGCCGATGGTAATTTGGCTACGAATAGAGAACATGCTTATCGGCTCCTTTCAAATTTATATCCTAACCCCCATACCGTTGTAATTGTATATGTGATGAAATGATGTTTCTCTAATTTTTCACGTATTCTATGGATATGAACGTTGACAGTATTGGCGTCTTCATAATAGTCATATCCCCAAACCTTTTCTAAAAGTTCGGATTTAGATATGACATCATTTTCTCGCGAAGCCAGATACCATAGTAATTCAAATTCTTTAATACGCATAGGAATTTCTTGATTATCTATAGTTAATGTTTTACTTGAATTATTTAATATTAATCCATTAAATTCGAGTTGTTCTATTCTATTAGAAGATTGATATTTACTAATTCGCGTGAGTAGGTTATTTGTTCGTAATACGAGTTCTCTAGGACTAAACGGTTTCTTAACATAATCATCTGCGCCTAGTGTAAGTGCATAGATTGTGTCGTGTTCCTGTGTTTTAGCCGTTAAGTAAATAAAAGGAATATCAAGTTGCTTTGCTTTCATTTCTTTAACAATATCGTAACCAGAAACTTCAGGCATCATGATATCTAAAATCATGACATCGATGTCTGATGATAATAATTGGATTGCTTCTTTTCCATTCGTTGTCGTAGTGACTTGATAGCCCTCATATTCAAAGTATGTTTGGCATATATCTACAATGTCTTGCTCATCATCCACGATCAGTAAGTGTGTCATGCTTGTCTTCACCTCGGTTGTTACGTTCTCTCAAATGAGTGATAACTTCTTTAAGTGAAACTTTATTTAGTAATGAGTGACTCATCAATAAAATAATAAAGAAAGCTAATTGTAGAGGGTACGTAAAAATCATATCTGCTAAGATATAATTTATCATAACAAAGGCGCCAAAGAAACTTGCAGCATATGCGAAGACGCCTAAGATGAGTCCTAAACCGATGGCCATTTCTCCTAACGGAATGATAAAATTAAATAAACCTGTTGAATGTGAGACGATATTTTCAAAGAACCATTTATACCATTGAGGTGAATCGGTATTATCACGAATGACAGGCACTAATCCATTTAAAGTAAAATCTCCCGTGAATTTTTCCAAGCCTTGTCTGAAAATCACAATACCTGAAATAATACGAATGATAATAATGATTAATAAACTTAATTTCTTCATAGTTAATCCTCTCTCTTTCTCTAGTTGCAAACGTATGAATAAGCTAATTTAAGTTATTTCAATTGCGCTCCACCGAAAATAACATGTGCCTTTTCGCAATAAATTGTAACTTCATTGTATTTATTTAAATCAACATTTTTTAAATTAAAAGTTTGTTTGGATTTATTGTAATCTACAGTTGAGATTTTCTTACCTGATTTGATATCACCGTCTTTAGTTAAGAAGACATATAAATCTGGACCTTTAGATGACTTATAATTTTCTAACATTAATTTACCATTTTCAATTTTAGCCGTGCCTTCTACTTTTTCACCATTTTTGGATTTAAACGTACCGGATAGTTTTTTCGTTTTATCAGTTTTAACTTTACTTTCTTCTTGTTGCTTATCTTTGTGTTGAGAATGTTCTTGATCAGAATTAGAATTTCCACACGCACCTAATGTAAGTGATGTGACAATTGCGCCGATTGCAAATAAATATTTTGTATTCATGATGTATTCCTCTTTTCTATATGTATTTAAGATTAGTTTAAGCGGGATAACATTTTTAAACCATTAACTATTTCTTAACTACATTTAAAAAAGAATTAAATCAAAATTCTTTTTATTTATACTTTTGATAATGAATGTATAAATAGTGTGATGGTAGATAGAGGGGATTAAAAGAAGAAAAAATATATCTGCTTAAATATCAAGCAACAGTTTATTAGGAAATTTGTGTCTTTAAAGAGATTAAAACGAACAATGATATAAAATAAGCTCTAAGACAATTTCTATCAGGTAGTGAGCACCATAAAGTTAAATTTTAAACTAACTTTTGGATTGCCCACCAAATTAGAAATGATCTTAGAGCTAAATATTTTGGGATTGATAACCCAATCTGAGTAATTTATTTAGAATAAATATGAGTGCTATTGTTTTCTTTTTACGAAGAAAATGCCTTGCCATAAAATAAATGCTATGAATAGGAAGTAAACAATCACGTATACATACCAAAACGGAGTTAAAATCATCATTATTATAAAAGATAAGATGATGACAAGGGTTCCGGTAGTAATAGGTCTTTTAACTTTGGTTAACAAAGAGATGTGTTCAATTTCAGACATCTTAAAGGTCCCGATAAATACTAACACTGCACCGAAGATAAATATTGCTGGTGCTAAATATGGTATAGACATGTATACAGATTGTTCACTAGAAATATCAGTGATAAATTGGGAAAGGCTTATAACAATAGCAAAGATTGTAGCTATAAATTTTTGTTCTGTAATCTGAAATGGATATAATTTTTTATTTAAATATATTTGTAAAAATGTCCATATTAAAAATAACAATACAGTAGATAAAGTAATGAAATTAAACTTATA
>NZ_PPRT01000041.1 GCF_002902725.1 Staphylococcus caprae | reverse complement strand
CAGCGTTGATGTTGACACTATTTGCCGTTTTATTGATTAGCGTTGTCGCTACATTCATGGGTGGTTTATTCAATGTTTTAGGATTTGACCACATGTATAAAGGGCTAGAATATCAAATAAAGCACTCAGAAGGCTTTGTAGCATTTTTATGGCATTTAGGATACTTGATACCTTATTTACTATTAGCGACGCTGATATGGCTTATATTGGCTTTAGAACACAAATATAGATATTAGCACGCTATTATGCCGAGAAAATCTATTTGTCGATGAGAGCCCTTAATTAGACTAAAAGCGCCAGCGGTCGGATAGCGTCAGCTATCAAATCGACCGATGGACAGCTTTAGGATTATTAAGGAGCGCAGAATCGTCGGCAAATAGAGGAATTGGAATAATGCAATAGAGTAAATATAGAGAAAATTTGGTGATTATATTTGGACTTTAATTATTCTGAAGTAAAACGTTGGGTTTATGGCATTGGATACGTTTGGGGAGCAATAGGTTTTGTATTATTTCTGTTGGATTATGTTCGTGTATGCTTATGTATGTATATATTTTTTTCTATAATTTTAGTTATATTTAATTTACTATTTAAAAAATATTTGCAAGTAATAGTAAGTTTCTTGATAGCGCTATCTTTATTATTTTATTTATTTGTTATATTCTAAAAGTATCTTTTAAAGGAGGTTTTTAAAATGAAAAAAGTAGCATTATCAGTAGCAGGGGCCTTATTACTTACAGGTATATCTTCGCCATTTCTAACAGATGGAGCTAAAGCAGAAACTAATCAAGCTAATAATTCAAATGCTCAGAGTGAAAATGCATCAAAAAACCTTAAAGACATTCCTAGACCAGATACTAAATATTGGAATAAAGAGATAAAAGATAATGGTGATGAAGAATATACATCTTCAGATAGTCAATTTTATCGTGAATTAAGAGATAAAGGACAAATAAAAAAAGATCCTGAATTAGAAAGCATGTTACAAAACCGAGCAAAAGGTGGTACAAATAAATATGTTGTTCATAAAGATGGCACTGTGACTATCTATTTATCGAATAAATGGGCAAGCAGAATTGCTGCTG
>NZ_PPRT01000040.1 GCF_002902725.1 Staphylococcus caprae | reverse complement strand
ATATTATATAATATTAAACGTTTATTAATTAGAATACTATTCAATCAAGTTTATTTATAATGAAATATAAAAATGTGGTAAACAAATTACACCAAGTTTCAACACTTTCTCTAAATAAAAAAACGCTCCCCAATATTTCTATTATTGGAGAACGTTGTCTATATAACTATCTATTTAATTTGTGACTAACTCAAATTGCGTTTATTTACTAATGTTTTTCTCAAAACGACCTAAGTCGTTATCGTGACCAATCATAATTAATATGTCACCGATTTCTATATTAATATTAGGATCTGGAGAAACAATAAATTCTTTTGCTCGTTTAATAGCGATAATGTTAATCCCATATTGTGCTCGAATATCTAGATCAATGATGCTTTGACCGGCCATTTTTTCAGTAGCTTTAAGTTCTACAATAGAATGCTCATCAGCTAGCTCTAAATAGTCAAGCACGCTTGCACTTGCAACATTATGTGCAATACGTCTACCCATATCTCGTTCTGGATGTACGACTGTATCTGCACCTATTTTATTTAAAATTTTAGCATGATAATCGTTCTGTGCTTTAGCGGTTACCTTTTTTACGCCCAGTTCTTTTAAAATAAGCGTAGTTAAAGTACTTGATTGAATATTTTCACCAATAGCTACAATAACGTGATCAAAATTTCGTATTCCTAAACTTTTCATCACTGCTTCATCTGTGGTATCAGCAACGACAGCATGTGTAGCAATATCACTATATTCATTAACACGATTCTCATCGCTATCAATCGCCATGACG
Organism: Staphylococcus caprae; assembly: GCF_002902725.1. Classification (GTDB taxonomy): domain Bacteria; phylum Bacillota; class Bacilli; order Staphylococcales; family Staphylococcaceae; genus Staphylococcus; species Staphylococcus caprae. The sequence goes on along the minus strand of NZ_PPRT01000040.1, from coordinate 35,171 downwards.
TCCATATCTAAAGCATTAAGTTCTCTAACAATACTGCCACCGAAACGGCCTAGTCCTATTACGACATACTCTTTTTCCATATACGTCCTCCACTAAATAAAAGAGGAAAAGAGATGATGTATGATAATAAGACCTCCATACTCTCCCTTATCCTCATAGATTATATTATTTCTTTCCTTCTACATAATCTTTGTCGAAAACAAATAATCTTAATAATAATATTAACGATGGAATTAATAAAAGTAAACCTAAAATAAAGGCAACGACTAAAGCTAATCCCATTTCAGGGTTAACATGAGTACCTGTAATTTTAACAAATGGATGCAGTAGATAAGGTAACTTACTCATTCCATATCCAAAGAATGCAAAAAACATTTGTAAGATAACCATAATAAACGCTAAGCCATGGTTTTTCTTGAATATCGTTAATGCACCTGCAATTAGGAAAAAGACAAAGCTCAATGCAAACATCCACCAGTAATTGAATACAGCATTATTAAAATGATCAGCATTTTGAATTCTTAATGATAAGAAGACAAATAATGAAATAATAATCATTGGTGGGCCCCAGAATATGTGCCACTGTCTCGTTAAATCGTAGGCTGGCTTATCTTGTGCTTTACTTGCGTAAAATGTTAAGAAACCTGATGAAATATAAAGCACAGAGATGATTGCTAAGAACACAACCGACCACGCAAATGGGCTTAGTAGTAACTGTACCCAGTTTAAATCTATATGAGATCCATGTTCTCGTATATAGCCACCTTCTGAAATTGTTAAAGCGGTAGCTAATGACGCCGGTATAAGTAATCCTGTTAAACCATATAAGCAAATCCATGGCAATTTCGTATCTTGACCATAATTTTCAAAGGCATAAAAACTACTTCGAATTGAAATAAGGATTAAAGCAATTGAACCCGGGACAAGTAGTACCGTGCCTAAATATTTGGCAGAATCTGGGAAGAATCCAACGAATCCTACAAAGAAGAATACGAAGAAAACATTCGTAACTTCCCATACTGGGTTAAGGTAACGATGAATTAAATGATTAATTTTCTTTTCTTCACCAGTAATTTTAGAATGTAATGCGAAAAATCCTGCACCAAAATCTATTGAAGCGACAATGATGTAACAAAATAAAAATATCCATAATACTGTTATTCCGATATGGGCGTATATCATTTTGTTCCACCTCTCTTTTCAATCACTTTATCTACATCTTGATATGCAGGTTTGTTTCTATACATACGAATTAACACATACGCTGCTGTAACCATGAGTACGAAATATAATATACCGAACAGGATCGTGACTAATGTAATACCGCCTGCTTGGGTAGCAGCTTGAGACACACGCATGTATCCTCTAATAATCCATGGTTGGCGCCCCATTTCTGTTAAGAACCAACCAAATTCTATAGCAAGTAATGACGCTGGACCAGTCAACAAGATAGCATATAATACAGCTTTGTTTGTTATAAATTTACGTAATTTCTTGAAGAATAGAATTAACATGTAAATTCCTGAAATGACAAAACAGAAGACCCCCATTGAAACCATTAAATCAAAGAAGTAATGGACAATCATAGGTGGCAAATCATGTTTAGGAAAATCATTTAAACCTTTAACTTTTGTTTTAAAACTATCATCCGCTAAGAAACTAAGTAATCCTGGAATTTCAATTGCGCCAGAAACTTCATGAGTCTTTTCGTTTAGTACACCAAAGAATACTAAATTAGCGTGTGATTGCGTATCATAATGCCATTCATAGGCAGCTAATTTTTCAGGTTGAACTTTGTGTAAGAACTTAGCTGAAAGGTCCCCAGCCACCATAGATAATATCGTTGATAAGAAACCTACGATCATCGTCATTTTCAATGCTTTCTTATGATACTGTCTATCTTCTGAGTATCTATTTCGTAATAATTTAAATGCTGCAATAGCTGCCAATATAAATGCCATTGTCATACCAGCTGTAGCAACGACGTGAAATGCTCTTACAAGGAAGGATGAGTTAAACATCGCTTCTAGTGGTTGAACATTAACCATACGTCCATGTTTCATTTCGAAACCAGCTGGTGTATTCATAAATGAGTTTACAGACGTTATAAAGAACGCTGAAAATGAACCACCGATAATAACTGGTAATGAAATAATAAAATGTGTCCATTTATTTTTAAATCTATCCCAAGTATAAAGATATATACTTAAGAAGATTGCTTCAAAGAAGAATGCAAAAGTTTCCATGAATAATGGTAAAGCGATGACATGTCCGCCCATTTTCATGAATGTCGGCCAAACTAGCGAAAGTTGTAACCCAATAATAGTACCTGTTACGACCCCAACGGCTACAGTGATTGTGTACCCTTTTGACCATCTTTTAGCTAATGCAATATAGTTTGCATCATTTTTTCTAATGCCAATAAATTCTGCAATCGCAAACATTAATGGCATACCCACGCCGATTGTAGCAAATATGATATGCACTGCTAGTGTCATACCAGTGAGAAATCGGCTAATTTCAACTGAATCCATATTTATCACCTTTTTTTCTAATATATTGAAAATTGGAGTCACAATGTTTAAAATTATAAATCTCTGAGAGCTTGAACTAAATTAAGTTGCTCTAAATTTGTATGTCCATTTTTTGACAGGACACATAATGTTCACATAGTTGAAATCACATATACTTTTCTGTATAGTATTTTCAGAATTAAAGACGAAAGGACGTTAAATATGGCTTCTAACATTATCATTTATACTCAAGATGATTGTCCACCATGTACGTTTGTAAAAAATTACCTCTCAGAACATGATATTGACTATACTGAAAAGAATATTAAAAATGCTCAATATCGAAATGAAATGCTCAATTATGACGCATTTGCAACGCCTTTTATTCTATTAAAAGGTGAACCCATGTATAGCGTAGATATGGATAAAATTAACTCCACTTTAAATATCGAAAATTAATTAAACACATAAAAATCACTCAACATATTCAATTCTTTGATGTTGAGTGATTTATTTTGAGTACGGTTAGACATGAATGTCTGCATTAGCGTAATCTAACATTGAAAGAAGAACGCTCTATAGCTTCATTCACTTAGTCTTAGCCCTTCTCTAATACGCTTGCTCTACCCTTTTAAGAGAGAGGGAGTGAGACAGAAATATAATTTATCAAAATTATTTTCGTTGTCCCTCTCCCAACTTGCATTGTTTGTAGAATTTCTTTTTAAGAAATTCTCTATGTTGGGGCCCCGCCGGCAAGGATGGCTAGGATTGAAAGAAGCTTGATATAAGCGCACTTTTAATTCAGACATCTACTGCCAATATGTTAAAGAAAGCTGAGACAATTAATTATGTCCCAGCCTTCTTGTAGTCATATTATTTAGCTTTGTTATTAACTAATTCCATAACTTCTTCTTGTGTTGCACATTCAATCGCACGGTTAGCTAATTCAGCCATTTCATTCTTACTTAGACCATTAATTTGTCTTCTCGCTTTAAGAATAGACGTAGCACTCATTGAGAACTCATCTAAACCTAAACCTAATAATAATGGAATCGCTGTTTCGTCTCCGGCCATTTCACCACACATGCCAGTCCATTTACCTTCTTTATGAGAAGCTTCAATCACTTGTTTCACTAAACGTAAAATAGATGGATTGTATGGTTGATATAAATAAGAGACACGTTCTGACATACGGTCAGCAGCTAATGTATATTGTATTAAATCATTTGTACCGATACTGAAGAAGTCCACTTCTTTCGCAAATACATCTGCTAACGCTGCAGTTGCTGGAATTTCCACCATGATACCTAATTCAATATCATCAGAAATGTCATAACCTTCATTTTCAAGGTTTTTCTTTTCCTCTAAAAGAATAGCTTTAGCATCACGGAATTCTTTAATTGTAGCAACCATTGGGAACATGATATTTAACTTACCGTAAGCAGATGCACGTAATAATGCACGCAATTGCGGTCTGAAAATATCTTGTTGCGCTAAGCATAAACGGATTGCTCTATAACCTAAGAAAGGATTCATTTCTTCAGGTAAGTTTAAGTATGGAAGTTCCTTATCTCCACCGATATCTAAAGTACGAACAACAACACGTTTACCGTCCATTGTTTCTAATACTTTTTTATAAGCTTCAAATTGCTCTTCTTCGGTTGGCATTTGGTCTCTTCCCATATAAAGGAATTCTGTACGGTATAAACCGATACCTTGTGCGCCATTTTCAATGACACCTGGTAAATCGTTAGGTGTACCAATATTCGCTGCAAGCTCTGCATGTACGCCATCAACAGTTACTGTATCAGCATCACGTAGTTTTTGTAATTCCTTTTTATCTTCAAAGAAACGTTCGCGTTTATTTTGATAAGCAATTAACTCATCTTCAGTCGGATCAATAATTACGTCACCTGTAATACCATCGACAATAATCATATCACCCTGTTTAACTTGTTGCGTGATAGACTGTGTACCCACGACTGCTGCAATTTCAAGTGAACGACTCATAATTGCAGAGTGACTTGTTCTACCACCAATATTAGTTACAAAACCTTGCACAAATTCTTTATTCAATTGTGCAGTATCTGAAGGTGTTAAGTCGTTACCAATAATAACGACACTTTCATCAATCATGCTTGGATTTGGTAAATCTACGCCTAGAATATGCGCTAATACACGTTTAGAAACGTCTCTAATATCAGCAGCACGTTCTTTCATGTATTCATTATCCATAGATTCGAAAATGGTAACAAATTGAGTTGTTACATCATTTAACGCAGTAGCTGCGTTGACTTTGTCATTTTTAATTTTATCTTGGATAGGTTGAATTAACTCTGGATCATCTAAAACTAATAAATGAGCATCAAAAATAGCTGCTTTATCAGCGCCTAATTGAACTTCTGCATTGTTTCTAATCTTAGTTAATTCAACTTTAGATGCTTCGATAGCTTTATTGAATTTATTAACTTCGCCTTCTACATCAGTGACCTTTTCATTACTGTCAAAAGATAAATCAGGTTCTACTAATAAGTAAGCTTTTGCGATTGCTACGCCGTCTGACGCAGCAATCCCTTTAATTAAGTTAGACATAATTATTTAGTTAATCCTTCTTTTGATAAGACATCACTGATTGATTCAATAGCATCAGTTTCATCGCTACCGTCAGCATAAATAGTGATTTCAGCATCTTTACCTACACCTAAACTCATAACACCCATGATTGATTTTAAGTTTACTTTCTTCCCGTTATATTCTAATTGAATATCTGAATCAAATTTTGATGCAGTTTGAACTAACATTGTAGCAGGGCGAGCGTGAATCCCTGTCTCATCGATAATTACATATGATTTTTGTTCCATAATTATATTCTCCTTCGTATAGTTAGAATCTTCAATATTATTACAATCTAACATAGATTTTATACAATAACTTTACCAAAACCGGTTGCTAAATTCAATTCGTTTAAAACCGGTTTCAGTGTCATTATTTACATTTCAGTGAAAATTATATCATTTACTACAAGTTATTGATAACTTTTTCACATTTTTCTACGTGATCTTTACCAAGCTTACTCATAAAGTAGTAACTGATTGAAGCAGATACAGCTTGACCAATCACTGGGAACCATCTTGTTTGCTTGGCAGCCGCACGTTTAGCAACATCTTTGATTACAACTTTCAATAATGCTTCTGATACTTTTCTTCCTACAAATTGACTTCCTTGAATCGCAGCTGCAGACATGATTCTTTCTTTAACGTCATCTCCAAGAGAATTCACTTGTTTATGGTCTAGTCCATAGATTTTATTAACATCTTCAATAATATCTCTCATTAATTTAATATCTACACCAAAGTCTAAACCTGGAATTGGTACAACGCTCGCACCAGAAGAAAGTAAAGATTTCTTCTTAACAAGTGTTAATGCCTTCTCACGACGTTGTTTTAACTCCTCTTGTGTCGTGGGTAAGTTACTTTTTTCTTTAATTTCTTCAATATTTAAAAGTGAATTACCTACTTTATTTGTAATATCATTAGTAAATTTACTTCTAATACCCATATTCTTACACCCTTTCATAGTTTCATTTCAATAAATCGTTATACCCATTTTAGAAAAATTAATGCTTAATATTAATAAATACTGCTTTTAAATATTTTGAAGGTTTATAGTGTGGATGTGTTTTGAAATCTTTTGGCAAGCCCATCACTTCGCTTATTTCAAATTCCACACCTGCATCAGTCAATGTCTTTTTAATCACATTTTTAAAGGATTTCAATGGAAAAGCACTTGAATTTGTACATAATAATAATGATCCTTCTGGTGCTAAAATGTTTAAAGCACCTTCAATCAGAGCGTCATAATCTTTTTGTACTGAAAATGTCTTTTTCTTATTTCGAGCAAAACTAGGTGGATCAATAACGATTGTTTCATACTGATGACCATGACGTGCTGCATAATTATAGAAATCAAATGTATCCATGACATAAATATATTCGGATTTAGGATCAATACCATTGAGTCCAAAATTCTCTTCAGTTAACCCTCTTGAACGATTTGCTAAGTCAACGCTAGTAGTTGATCGTGCATTTTGAGCTGCTATCACTGAAAAGGCACCCGTATAACTAAATAGGTTCAATACATTTCTATCTTCAGAGAATTGATCACGTAATTTCTTTCGTACTTCCTTTTGATCTAGAAAGATACCTGTCATCAATCCATCTTCTAAATCTACATTATAAAATGTAAAGTTTTCTTCTATAATTATAGGGAATTCAGGCGCCTCACCTTCTACAAATCCACCTGTATATTCCGTATCTTTAAATCTCATTTTTTCATAAATAGATGTAAAGCCAAAGACTGCCTTCATCGCTTCTATAACATTGTATCTGAATTTATAAATACCTTTAGAGTACCATTGTATTAATAAATGCCCATCGTAATTATCGATAGTGAGTCCCCCTACACCATCTCCTTCAGCATTAAAAAGTCTAAATGCATTGGTACCTTCGATATTAAAATAATATTCTCTTTCTTCTAATGCCTTTTCGAATAACTTAATGAAAAGGTTAGTGTCGATAACTTCGTTCTCATCGTAACTTAATACCCAACCTAACCCTTTGTGTTGGCGTCCTACATAACCCGTAGCAATATATTGCTGTTGCGCAGTTACAATTTTGACTAAATCTCCTTCTTTTAAATGGTCGTGCGCATAAATATCATCTTCATCAATAAGTGGATAATGATTGAGATACTTTGTCTCTTTACCTTTATTTAAAGTAGCAATCTTCATCATCATTAAACCTCTCTTTCTATTTATTTCAGTTTCTATCTTTTATTTTCAAAAAATCGTAAGTTCAATTTCAAAAATCATTTTAACAAATAATAGAATCTAATAATACGTAAAAAAGCCACTGTCATTGAAATATCAATAACAATGGCTTTGATCAATCATTCACTTACGGCTTCTCACGTAATTGTAATGAATAAGCGACAATAATCGCAATTAACATGAGTAATAAAATAGGCGTAATAAAGATTGATAGTAATAAACCGTGAATCATGATGTTGATAAATTCAGTTAAGAATTTAAAGAACAATATACTACCCATAAAGAGTTGTAAATAATAAAATTTACCTCTTAGATAGTAAGTTAAAGTCGTAGCAATATAGATGATGACTATGAAGAGTAATAAAATAAGCGTTACCCATTCTACAACGTATTGTGTTTGTGATAACTCCCACTCTCCTGATAAGAACAGTGAGTTGCGGTTATTAAATTCTAAGAAAGTAAAGAATAAAATAACTACGCCACATAACAACTGAACATACATAGGTTTAATCCATTTTGGCTTTCTCATCCAATTAGGAATATCATCCTCTTGAATATCGACAATATTTTTAACTTTCTCTTTGAATTTATCCCTTTTAGCTCTAATTTTATCTAAATCTACACTTCTTCTCGTCTTGCGTGCATATTCTGTTGTCTTATCTTGTAGTTGTTTAAAATGAACTTTAGTTTGATTAGATACATTTCCTTTATTCGTTCTAGAAAGTTCTGGTTCTTCCTCACCGAGTTCTTCTTTCGTTAATGGTAATGAACGTCTTAAGAATAAGAAATTCCAAATAGACATTTGTCCTAACAACCACATAATAATGAAGAAGGCATTCACACTTAAAATATCGATGGATTCAATTTCGTTAGAATCAATACGTCCATATAAAGCTATTTGCGTAATTAAATAACTGATACCATACGTTACAATAATCCACATAAAATGATTTTTATGATTATGTTTGTTTAATTCATCTTTATAAACAATGTAACCAATATGTACGATGAACGGTATGATAAATACAATTGCGAAGAAACCATATACTTGAGTCATTAATAATAATGTAATGATGAAATACAAAATACCAACAACTAAAAAGAAAATAGAAATGTCATAGTCATATTTAATTGTTCTAAATAAAGTATGACCTAATAACATGACTAAGATACCAAATAAAATAATGATAATGGCACTTATAATTGGGAAACTACCTATAAACCTACTCATCACTTTAATAATTTCACTGAAGAATGCATTAAGAAATTCCCATACATTATGTACATGTGTATTAACTTTTTTATCACCATTAAACTGCTTAATTAATGGTAGATTTATGAGAATGATGAGACCTGTGAAAAGTGAAACGATACCGATAATATAGCTAAATATGATCTCGGTGTGTTTCTTAAGAAAAGACATACTGTTCACCTCAAACGTTATTATATATGAAGATTTTCTAATTGTCTTTAAATTAACCATAAATACGTCTAGAGACCTACAAAGGTTTATTAATAGGATAACGGGGTAAATGTAATGTGTAAACAATAATTCCTATATAAGGGGTGGAAATTATTATGGGAAAAGAAGAATTTGAAAAGAAATCAGCTGAAAAAGCAAAAGAAGCAGAAGAAAAGCTAAAAGAACAAAACGAAGAAAAATCTAATGATACAGAACAAACCAAAAAAGATGTTCAAGATACGTTAGACTAATAACAATATATCATTACGAGGCTGGGATATCATTTCATATCTCAGCCTCTTTCATGTAAACGTACAGGCTTGAGTCGGAATGCGCTTATAGTAAGTTCCTTCTATCATAGCCCTCCTTGCCCGTGGGCCTCAACATGGAGAATTTCTTTTTCAAGAATATTTTGCAAACAACGCAAGTTGGGTATGGAAGAACGCAATTCATTTTGCTAAATGATATTTCTATACCTATACGCTTTTATTGATTCAATTCATTTTATTCTAAAAAATATTTAAACTATATTTTAAATGACAAAACTATCTTGACAATACTTTAGAAAAATCATACATTAAAGTTAAATTAAATATACGAACGCACTAGGGGTGTATGTATTTATACTGAGATGAGGTTTATCCTCAAACCCTTTGAACCTGATCTAGCTAGATACTAGCGTAGGAAAGTGTTGTTAACTATAGAATCTAATGAACTTGAAACATTTAGATATATTTTCTGACGCACAACTTTCCTAGGGAGGGTTGTGCGTTTTTTTAGGAGGAAAAGTAATGTCAAAAGGTTTAAAACTATCAGAAATACTTGTAACAGTATTGATTTCTGTAGTCTTTGCTATCATTTATAACTTATGGTGGTTCTTCTACAACATTGTTCAAGTTGCAGGTATTCATCTAGAACAGCTTACATACGGCGTATGGTTTATGGCAGCTGTTGTGTGTTACCTCATTATTCCTAAACCAGGGATAGCTATATTAGCAGAGTTAGCAGCTGGCGCTGGGGAAACAATCGTTATGGGTAAATTTGATATACCAACGATTATTTACGCTTTACTTCAAGGTTTAGCGTGTGAAATCGTATTTGCAATCTTTAAATATCAGTCACGCTCAGCAGCAGTAGCAATGCTTGCCGGTTTTGTGACTGCCATCGCAACTTTCCCTGTCGATTACTTCTACGGTTATTTAAATGAAGTTGCTGGATGGAACTTATTCCTATTTATTCTGTTCCGAGCAATTAGTGGTATTGTGATTACAGGATTAATTTCTTATTGGATTGTTAAAGCACTCGATAAGACGGGAGTAACCAAACTCTTTAGACCAGCTTCTCAAAATGACTACGACAACCTATAAGGGGATTTTTTAATTGTTAAAAGTAAAAAACTTACGTTTGAAATATCCAAACGGGGATAGAAAAATATTTGATAACTTAAATATTAAAATTAATGATAAAGAAAAAGTGCTTTTACTCGGTCCATCTGGATCGGGTAAAAGCACGTTGCTTAATGTACTTAGCGGCATTGTTCCTAATTTGATTGAGCTTCCTATGAAATATGATGAATTAGAAATTGACCGCCAAAGTGGTGTTATTTTTCAAGATCCTGATACACAATTCTGTATGCCAAAAGTGTATGAAGAACTGGCTTTCGTTCTTGAAAACAGACAAGTCCCTCGCAGTGAGATGGACAAGGAAATTAAACACGCGCTTGAATCAGTTGATTTAAAAGTGACCGATCAAACTTATATTAATCATTTAAGTGGTGGTATGAAGCAAAAATTAGCCATTGTAGAAACGATATTGCAAAAAGCTGAAACATTATTTCTAGACGAACCCACTGCTATGTTAGATGTCAAAGCGACTGAAGATTTATGGAAGAAATTAATTGAGTTATGGGACAATCAAACGGTATTAATTGTTGAACATAAAGTTAAACATATCTGGCAACATGTGGATCGCGTTCTTCTAATGAATTATGAAGGACAAATTATTGCAGATGATACCCCTGACCATATTCTTAATCACTATGAACATTTATTAACTGAATATGGCGTTTGGCACCCAAAAGCTTGGGATAATGCCCCTCGCCCTGTGCCACTTGCTCCTATGTCTAATAAAGCGTTATTTAAATTTGAACATGGCGCAATCATTCGTGGTAAGAAAACATTATTTTCCGTTGATGAATTTAAATTTGGCTCCGGAGAATGGTTAACTATTACCGGCAAAAATGGTGCAGGTAAAACTTCATTATTAGAATCCATGCTACAATTAATCAAATATATAGGTCTAATGACTTACGACAATAAAGAATTGAAGAAGATTAAACACGCAGCACAACATATGTATCTTGTATATCAGAACCCAGAGTTACAATTTATTACTAATTCTGTATATGATGAGGTTCATATCCACTACAACCATTTAGATTCTGAAAATGCTAAACAAGAAACGATGCAATTACTCGAGTTACTTCATTTGGATAAGGTTCAAAACCAACATCCTTTTGAAATATCAACTGGACAAAAACGACGTCTAAGTGTTGCTACCGCCCTAAGTTCTAAAGCAGATATTGTATTATTGGATGAGCCTACATTTGGACTGGATAGTCATAATACATTTCAACTTATTAAACTTTTCCAAGAACGGGTGAAACAAGGTCAAACAATTATAATGGTGACACATGATCCAGAGATTATACATCGTTACCCAACGCGTCGATTACATGTAGAAGATGGTAAACTTATAGAGATTGAAGGTGAACGCAATGTTTGAAAGATGGAAAAAACACCACACCTTCGTAGACGATGTAAATATAATTACTAAATTAATATTAGGAGTTGCACTTTTTTTCTTTATTATATTTATTCATAATTTTGATTTTATGATTTATATCGTTATACTGATGTTTATTTTCTTACTTCTATTTAACGGCACTGAATTTAAAATTACAGGTATCTTTATATTAGTAACCGCCCTATTCGCCCTACTTTCTTCATTATTTATGATTTTATATGGTGATGGTGAACATATGTTAGTGAAATTCGGCATCATTCAAATCAGTGAAGAAAGTATTGTAAGAGGTTTACATTTATCTCTAAGAACGATTACTGTTTCAATGTTTGGTATTCTCATAGCATTAACCTCTCAAATCGTCATGATTTTCTACAGTTTAATGCAACATTTGAAAGTAAAACCAAAAATCGCATATGCCTTTATGGCAGCAATTAGAATGGTTCCATTAATCATTAGTTCACTGATTCAATTGCGTCGTTCATTAAAAATGCGATATCAAATGATTGATGCTTCAAATTATAAAGGCATCAAACGTTTAAATCATTTAGTTATCCCATTATTAAGTCAAAATATTAGACGTGCACATCAACTTTCAGTCGCAATGGAATCTAAAGGATTCAAAGATGGACCAAGAACATATTATTATCAGACACCTTTTTCATATAAAGATTTAGTATTTATACTCTGTCTATTAGTCATTATTGGATTATCATTCTTATTATCTAGTTATGTACCATTAACTGATATTCATGATGTTCGTTTTGGAAAATTAGGATAAACAAACGTATCCTTCAAATAGAATATTCCTTTTGAAGTGAGATAATCTGCTTTTATCAATAAACGAAGCTCGTTGCTTCATACTCATACAAGTAGTAAATGATATAACAATAGCTCTAAGATGTTTCTTCAACGAAATGCATCTTAGAGCTATTATTTTTGAGTCAATCTTCATTCTTTATTTAATCGCTTTATCTCCAATATCACTACGATAGAAAAGATTATCGCTTTTTATTTTTTTGGCATTGTCATAAGCAGCGGTTTGCGCATCCTTAACTGTTATACCTTCACCGATAGCTAAAATCACACGTCCACCAGAGTTGACGTAAAGATCACCGTCTTTCTTTAAACCACTCACAAAATAACGTGAGTCTAAGTCGAATCCACTTACTTCATGACCTTTGTCATAGGCACCTGGATAACCTTTAGACGCTAACATTACACCTACTACCGCTTCATCTTTCCACTTAAAGTCAATAGGCTGACGTTCGTCTAAATCTACAATATGTTGCATTAAATCACTTTCCATACGCGTTAATAATACTTGTGCTTCTGGATCACCAAATCGAGCATTAAACTCTATCACTTTAGGTCCTTCTTTAGTTAAAATGGCTCCGATATAGAGTAAACCAAAAAAGTGATAACCTTCTTGTGACATCGCACGTGCGATAGGCTGAGCGATACGCGCATTTGTTTGTTGAAGTACTTCATCATTGATGTGAGGAACTGGGCAATACGCACCCATACCACCAGTGTTAGGACCTTCGTCATTGTCATACGCACGCTTATGGTCTTGTGCAATACAATCAAATGGCACTGCATAATCTCCATTCACGAAAGTCATGAGAGAGAATTCCTCACCCTCTAAGAAGCTTTCAAACACAACTTGGCCTTGTTCTTCAGGATATACCGCTTTAACGCCATCAATTGCTTCATCTTTAGTATGAGCAATGATTACACCTTTACCAGCTGCTAAGCCGTCTTTTTTGATGACAACAGGTAACTCACACGTTTCTACATAAGCAAGTGCATCTTTACGATTCGATACTTCTTTATAGTCTGCAGTAGGAATGGAATACTTTTCCATTAACTGTTTGGCAAAGAGTTTAGAACCTTCTATTTGTGCAGCCGCTTGACCTGGACCGAAAACTTTAATTCCTTCATTTCTAAGTAAATCTGCTAAACCATCGATTAAAGGTTGTTCAGGACCGATAACAACCCAATCAATATGAGTTTGTTTAGCGAAATGAACTATAGCTTGTTGATCAGATTCTGCAATCTCGTTATGAATTTCCGCAACGTTCACCATTGCTTCATTTCCGGGAATGGCATAAACCTTATCTACAATAGCAGATTGATGAATCTTTGAAGCGAGTGCATGTTCACGACCGCCAGCTCCTATAATTAATACTTTCATCAGTTGACCCCTTTCTATAAGTGAAACTTAGTGTTTAAAGTGACGCATACCAGTCATTACCATCGTGATACCGTACTTATTAGCCATATCAATTGAATCTTGATCTTTAATAGAACCACCAGGTTGAATAATTGCTTTAATACCATGTTCAGCAGCATATTCTACCGTGTCTCCCATTGGGAAGAATCCGTCAGAAACAAGTGCTACATTATCATTAATTTCAATGGCTCTTTCAATAGCAATTTTAGCTGAACCGACGCGATTCATTTGTCCAGCACCGATACCCACCGTTTGTTTATGATTACTTAAAATAACTGCATTACTCTTCACAGAGCTTACAACTTTCCAACCTAATAGCATCGCATCCCATTGTGCTTCAGTCGGTTGTACATTAGTTGCAACAGTCATTTCTTCACGAGAAACATCCTTATTATCTTTATCTTGTACTAAATAACCACCAGATACTGAAACAAATTCTTGTTCAGCATTATCAATTGTCATATCAATTTCTAATAAACGAATATTTTTCTTTTGAGTTAAAATTTCAAGTGCTTCTTCAGTAAATTTAGGCGCGATAACCACTTCTAAAAAGATTGAATGAAGCGTCTCTGCGAGTTTAGTATCAACTGTACGATTCAACGCAATAATTCCACCAAAGATTGACTGATTATCCGCATCATATGCGTGTTTAAATGCTTCTTCAATTGTTTGACCAACACCTACACCACAAGGGTTCATATGTTTGACAGCCACTGCAGTAGGTTCATCAAATTTCTTCACTAAACTAAGCGCTGCATCCGCATCTTTAATGTTATTGAAGCTTAGTTGTTTACCATGTAATTGCTTTGCTCCAGCAATAGTATGTTTACTATCTGACGTTCTTACAAAATATGCTGATTGTTGTGGATTCTCTCCATATCTTAGTGTTTCTTTATCCCCTTTAAAGAAACTCACAATCGCTTGATCATATTGATTTGTATGTTCAAATACTTTAACCATTAAATTTTTTCTAAATGTTTCATCTAATTGATCATTCTTAATTCTATCAATGACTTCGTTGTAATCAGATGGATGTACAATTGTCGTCACATGTTTGAAGTTTTTCGCAGCTGCACGCAACATTGTTGGTCCACCGATATCAATGTTTTCTATTGCATCTTCTTCAGTAACATCAGGGTTTTCCACAGTCTTTTGAAAAGGATAGAGATTAACAACAACCATATCAATGAGATCAATATGTTGTTCTCTTAATTGATTAAGGTGTTCTTCTTTGTCACGATCAGCTAAAATGCCACCATGTACCGCTGGATGCAATGTTTTAACTCGTCCATCCATAATTTCAGGAAATTGTGTTAGCTCAGATACTGATTTAACAGTAACACCTGCTTCTTCTAAAGCTCGTTTTGTACCCCCAGTAGAATATAATTCATAATCTAATTGAGTTAATGATTTGGCGAATTCTACAATTCCACTTTTGTTAGAAACACTTAAAATAGCTTTTTTCATTGTTTAAGATACTCCTCTATTTAATGATTTTAGCGATAACTCTTGGATAAAGTTCATATTCTAAATTTTTGACTCTCTCTTCTAAATCTTCTTTTGTGTCGTCCGGTTTAATATCACATTGTTGTTGTTCAATAATTTCTCCCGTATCCATGCCACTATCAACAAAGTGTACAGTTGAACCTGTCACTTTATCTCCTCTTTCATATGCTTGTCCTATTGCATCTAACCCCTTATATTTAGGCAATAGTGAAGGATGTATATTTAACATACGTCCTTCATATGCATGAAGTAAATCTTCACCGACCAATCTCATATATCCTGCTAAAACAATCCATTGAACCCCTTCGTTGGATAACAGTTTTAGTAAGTGTTGTTCATATGATGATTTAGATATAAAATCTTTCGGTTGATTGATGTGGACTGGAATATTTAATTTTTCAGCACGTTCAATGCACTTTACACCCGCTTTGTCCGTATATAGCGCCGTGACTTCAATACCAGGTAAATCCCCTTTTTGCACACGATTTACAATATTTTCAAAGTTACTACCAGAACCAGAAGCAAAAATCGCTATCTTAATCACGATTCTACCCCCAGTAAATGTATAGGTGTTTCCGCATCTTCAATAATTTCACCAATTTCATATGCTTGTGTATCAAGTGCACGTAAAGTTGTTAAGGCGGTTTGAACATCCTTTTTATCTACGATAATTGTGTATCCAATCCCCATATTGAAAATATGATACATTTCATCAGTACTAATCTTTGCTTGTTGTTGTAACCAATCAAAGACTTTTAATGTTGGGAAAGATTGTGTATCGATTTGTGCTGATAAGCCTTTAGGCAACGCTCTTGGTATATTTTCATAAAAACCGCCACCAGTAATATGATTCATCGCTTTAATATTAATATGCTTTTTCAGTTCAAGTATCGGTTTCACATACAATTCCGTAGGTGTTAGGAATGTATCTAAATATGATTTACCATGAAAATCATCGTTCAAATTGATGCCTGATTGAGCGATTAATTTACGAACTAAACTATAACCATTAGAATGTACACCGTTAGATGCTAAGCCTATAACAACTTGACCTGCTTCAACTTTAGAACCATCAATGTAGTCTTCTTTCTCGACAGCCCCTACAGCAAAACCAGCAATGTCGTATTCACCTTCATGATACATTTCACCCATTTCGGCAGTTTCGCCACCGATTAATGCTGTGTTCGTTTGTTCGCAACCATCACTTACACCTTTAACAATCTGCTCAATGATTTCTGGTACCACTTTATTCGTCGCTATATAATCTAAGAAATATAATGGTTCAGCGCCTGTTGTTAAAATGTCATTCACACACATTGCTACTGCATCGATGCCGATGGTGTCGTGTTTATTGTAATCAATAGCAAGTTTTAATTTCGTACCAACACCGTCTGTACCTGAAACTAGTACAGGTGCTTTCATATTGAGTTGAGACAAATCGAAAGTAGCACCAAAGCCACCTAATCCACCTAAGACTTCATTACGCATTGTGCGTTCAACATGACTTGAAATTCTTTCTACCGCTTCGTAGCCTGCATGAATATTTACACCTGATTGTTCATAAGCTTTAGACATGTAAATTTCCCTCACTATCAAAATAATGTTTATTATTTGCTATATATGCTTTTTGACGATCACTTAAATGCGCTTTGTAATTCTTTTCATAGTCATAAAGCCCAGCAGGATAATCTCCTGTAAAGCTTTCCACGCATAATCCGTTATACGGTGCATCGTAATTTAATCCTATTGAATCGATAAGTCCATCAACACTTAAATACGCTAATGAGTCAGCACCAATATAGTCTCTAATCTCTTCAGGTGACTTACTCGCTGAAATCAATTCAGCAGTTGTAGAAACATCAATACCATAAAAACTTGGGAACATAAATTCTGGCGAAGCAATTCTTACATGCACTTGGTTGGCACCTGAGTCTTTCAACATCTTCACGATTCGTTTTGATGTTGTGCCTCTCACAATAGAATCATCAACCAGAATGATATCCTTTCCATCAACAATATCTTTAACTGCTGACAATTTGACACGTACGCCTTGTTCACGTAATTCTTGAGTCGGTTGGATAAACGTACGGGCTACATATTGATTCTTCACAAGTCCCATTTCATATGGCAGACCGATTTGTTCAGCGTAACCACTGGCAGCTGATAATGAAGAGTTTGGAACGCCAATAACCATGTCCGCTTCTGCAGGACTTTCTTCTGCAAGTCGCTTACCTGATGCTTTTCTTACAGCATGCACGTTTTTACCTGCGATGGTCGAGTCAGGTCTTGCAAAATAAATATATTCCATTGCAGAAATAGCAGTATTCGTATGACGCGTATATGATTTCACTTCGATACCTTCATCGTTAATAATGACGTATTCGCCAGCATGTATATCTTGGACATACTCCGCACCTAAAACATCAATGGCACACGTTTCACTTGCCAAAATGTATGCACCATTTTCAGTTTTACCGACTACAAGTGGACGAATCGCATTAGGATCAACCGCACCATATAATGCATCTTTTGTTAGTATTGCAAAGGTGAAACCACCTTTAATTTGACGTAAGCTTTCTTTTAGTGCCTCTTCGAATGAAGGCGCCTTACTACGTCGAATTAAGTGCATAATCACTTCTGTATCTGAAGAAGAATGGAAAATGGCGCCATGCTTTTCCAGGTTTTGTCGTAAAGATTGTGCATTGATTAAATTACCGTTATGGCAAATCCCTACGCTCATGTCATAGAAGTGATATAAGAAAGGTTGAATATTTTCAATCCCTTTATTTCCTGAAGTGGCATAACGGACATGTCCAATCGCATGAGGATGACCTTTTAATTGTTCTAATTGCGTATCTTTAATCGCTTCTGTGAGTAATCCTAATCCTCTTTCTCCTTTAAGATGTTCATCATTAGAAACCACGATACCTGCACCTTCTTGACCACGATGCTGTAAACTATGAAGTCCCATATACGTTAATTGTGCTGCTTCAGGATGATTCCAAATACCAAATACGCCACATTCCTCATTTAGTCCTGAGTAGTTAAACATTGAGCAATTGCTCCTTCCCATGTTTGTTTAATGTCTGAGACCTTTTCCGAAATAGAAATTTCTGAATTAGATACTTTGAATAATCCATCTTGAGTCAATCGTCCAATTTCTTTAGCATGGTCGATATCTAGGGTTTGCCCTTCTTTAACCGATACAATATAGCGTCCTTGCGTTTCACTAAATAATTGTGCATTAGTGACATCAAGTTGAACCTCAAGTCCCATGTTATAATAAGCGCTAATTTTAGCTAATGTAAGGAGTAATCCGCCTTTACCTACTGTTTGAACATGTGACGCTACACCATGACGAATGGCATTCTTAATTTGTTCACCCTTTTCAACTTCATCACTTAAATCAATCGCTTCAAATTCATGATTTACTGAACCGTATAATAATTTCTCAATTTGGCTTCCACCAAAATCATCACGTGTATCACCAACTAAATAAAGTGTCTCCCCAGCTTTAGGATGGAAATCATTTAAATAATTAATATCTTCAATCAGTCCCACCATACCTACAACTGGTGTTGGGAAAATAGATGTACCACGCGTTTCGTTATATAAAGAAACGTTACCTGACACTACAGGTGTCTTTAGTACTTCACATGCTTCAGACATGCCTTTCGTCGAATCAATTAATTGTTGATAAATTTCTTTCTTTTCAGGAGAACCGTAATTCAAGCAATCTGTCATCGCAAGTGGTGTAGCACCTACAGCAATTAAGTTACGATAGGCTTCTGCAACGACCATCTTTCCACCTTCATAAGGTTGATTAAATACGTAACGTGCTTCTCCATCAATCGTTGAAGCAATCGCTTTATTTGTACCTTCAACACGTACGACTGAAGATTGTAATCCTGGTTTAACAATAGTATTTGCGCCTACTTGCTGATCATACTGCTCATATAAATAATGTTTCGATGCAATGGTTGGATGTTTTAATAATTTTGAAAAGACATCTTGCACATCAACATGGCTGTAATCATTTTTAGAAGTATTATATTCCTTTTCTTCTCCTTCAAGAATATATACAGGTGCTTCATCAGATAGAGGTTGTACAGGAATATCAGCAAATACTTCGTCTTCATATGTTAAAACGAATCTGTCAGTATCCGTCACTTCACCAATAACTGCACTATCAAGTTCATGTTTATCAAATAAGTCTAGGAACTTTTGTTCAGTGCCTTTTTCAACAACGAGTAGCATTCGTTCTTGTGTTTCAGAAAGCATCATTTCATAAGGTGAAATACCAGGTTCTCTAGTTGGAACTTGATCGAGTCTTAAATGAAGACCACTTCCACCTTTTGCAGCCATTTCTGAGGAAGAAGAGGTTAAACCAGCAGCACCCATATCTTGAATACCAACAAGCTCGTCATAAGTAATTGCTTCGAGTGTAGCTTCCATGAGTTTCTTACCTACAAATGGATCACCAATTTGTACTGAAGGACGTTTACTTTCACTTTCTTCTGTTAGTTCTTCAGAGGCAAATGTTGCACCATGAATGCCATCACGTCCTGTTTTCAAACCGACGTAAATCACTGAATTACCGACACCTTTTGCAGTCCCTTTTTGAACCATGTCGTGATCAATGACACCCACACACATCGCATTGACAAGAGGATTGCCATCATAACGATCGTCGAATTCAATTTCTCCTGCTGTTGTAGGAATACCAATACAGTTGCCATAACCGCCAATCCCACTCACTACACCTTTAAGTAAACGTTGATTTTGTTTGACTGATAATTCACCAAATCGCAAACTATTAAGTAAGTTAATTGGACGTGCACCTATTGAGACGATATCTCTTATGATGCCGCCTACACCAGTTGCTGCACCTTGATAAGGTTCAATTGCTGATGGATGGTTATGTGATTCCACTTTGAATACAACGGCTTGATTATCTCCAATGTCCACGACACCAGCACCTTCACCTGGACCCATCAACACATGTTCACCTGTTGTTGGGAATTGCTTTAAGAAAGGTTTAGAATGCTTGTATGAACAATGTTCACTCCACATGACTGAGAATATGCCTACTTCTGTAAAGTTGGGTTCTCTGCCAAGAATTTCTACTACTTTATCGTATTCTTTATCACTGAGCCCCATATCTTGATAAAGTTTTTCAAGTTTAATTTCTTCAATACTTGGTTCGATAAATTTAGACATGTTGTTCCCTCCAACTTTTGACCATTGATTCAAACAATTTCACACCACTATCTGTGCCTAACAATGTTTCAAGCGCACGTTCAGGATGTGGCATCATCCCACATACATTTCCTTCTTTATTGACGATTCCAGCAATATCTTCGTATGAGCCATTTGGATTATCCGTATATTTAAGTATAATTTGGTTGTTTCGTTCAAGTTCAGTAAACATGTCATCGGTACAGTAATAATGACCTTCGCCATGGGCAACTGGATAAACAACCTCTTGATTTGCTTCATACAAATGTGTGAATGGTGTTTGGTTATTAGTAATCGTTAATGTTTCGTTTCTACTTATGAAGAGGTGTGAATCATTATGTAGTAATGCACCTGGAAGTAAACCAATTTCTGTTAAAATTTGGAATCCATTACACACGCCAAGGACTGGCTTACCTTCTTGTGCTAAACGTTTCACTTCATTAATAATAGGAGCAACACTTGCCATTGCACCTGATCTTAAATAATCACCGAATGAAAAGCCTCCAGGAATCAGTACTCCGTCAAACCCCTCTAGACTTGTTTCGCGATAATCGACATATGCTGCATCTACACCAGATTTAATCGCTGCATTATACATATCTCTATCGCAGTTTGAACCTGGAAATACAAGAACTGCAAATTTCATCATATGCATTCTCCTTTTCATCAATCACTTTATAGTTATATTCTTCAATGACTGTGTTCGCAAATAACTTTTCACTTAATGTTGTAATAATGTTATCCACGGCTTCATCTGTAGCTTCATCAACTGTCATGTATAAAACTTTACCTACTCGAATATCATTC
Source organism: Staphylococcus caprae (assembly GCF_002902725.1). Taxonomy (GTDB): domain Bacteria; phylum Bacillota; class Bacilli; order Staphylococcales; family Staphylococcaceae; genus Staphylococcus; species Staphylococcus caprae. The sequence continues at coordinate 13,779 of NZ_PPRT01000040.1, read as the reverse complement.
ACTTGCGTATAACCTAAATCGTGAACGGCTCTGTTTAAAGCTTGTCCTTGTGTATCTAGCACCTGGGGTTGTAAAGTGATGTGTAATTCGATTGTTTTCATGATTTAAGATCCTCCAATTTATCTAAAAATGTTTGGTATGTGTCAATGAGTGAGCCAGTGTCATTTCTGTAAACGTCTTTATCGAAATTAGTATCTGAATGCTTATCCCATATACGACATGTGTCAGGTGAAATTTCATCTGCTAATAGAATAGTGCCATCGTGTGTTTTACCGAATTCGACTTTGAAATCGACAAGTCTTAATGACATTTCGTCCATGAGCTGTACTAACACTTGATTAATTTCTTTTGCCATTTGTTTTAATTGGACGATTTCTTCATCGTTTGCAATGTGGAGCAATTTCACGTGATCGTCTGTAATAAGCGGGTCGTTAAGGTCATCATTCTTATAGAAAAATTCGACTAATGGTTCTTCAAATTTGTGTCCTTTTTCAAAGCCTAATCGTTTGGTAATAGAACCAGTGGCGATATTTCTCACTACTACTTCCAATGGGATAATGTCTACTTGTTCGACTAATTGTTCTGTTTCAGAAAGTTGCTTAATGAAATGGTTATTGATGTCGTGGTGAGTTAAATAATCAAATATAATAGATGTGATTTGATTATTTAACTTTCCTTTGTCAGGCATTGTGTCTTTTTTGACCCCGTTGCCTGCGGTTACTTCATCTTTGTATTCTACTCGCAGTTGATGTTCTGTATCTGTTGTGTATACTCGTTTTGCTTTTCCTTCATATAATAATGACACTTATTTGTCTCTCCCTTCGAACTTCATTAACATATATTGTTCCGTTTGATTCACATCATCAGTTAGTAATGTCATGTGTCCCATTTTTCTGTCGGGCTTTCTTTGTGATTTACCATAAATATGAACATGCCATTCCGGATGATTTCCAAATTCATTTTCAAGTAAATCTAAATCGCGACCGAGTAAATTCATCATTACAGCAGGTTTAAGCACTTCTATCTGTTGAGGTAATTTCTGACCAGTGACGGCTAATATGTGTGTATCAAATTGTGAGAAATCACATGCCTCTATAGAGTAATGTCCTGAGTTATGTGGACGTGGCGCAATTTCATTTACATAAAGTTTATTATTCCTATCTATGAAAAATTCAACTGTAAAAGTACCTACAAAATGGATGACGTTCGTAATCTTATCTATCTCTTTACGTGCCTCTTTTTCTTTATCAGTTCTAGCAGGCACGATTGTTTTAAATAAAATTTGATTTCTATGTTCGTTTTCTTGTAATGGGAAATACGTGGTTTGTTGCTCGTTACCAATTGTGACAGTAAGAGACACTTCTTTATCGATATCAAGATATTGTTCAGCTACGCATTCTTGATTTTCAATTAATGACATTGCTTCTTGAATATCTGATTCCTGTTTAACTAATATTTGGCCCTTGCCATCATAGCCACCGAAACGAGTTTTAACGATGAATGGATAACCTAATGTTTCAATCGCTTGTGTTAAATCTTGTGAATTTTTAATTTGTAGAAAAGGAACAATTTGCGCTCCTGCTTCTAGTAATGTTTGCTTTTCCGTTAATCGATCCTGAAGTAATTGGATCGCTTGGAAACCTTGAGGTACGTTATAATGTTCTGTCAGTTGTTTAAGCTGCTTTGAGGAAATATTTTCAAATTCATAAGTAATGACGTCAGTTTTCTCACCTAGTTCATTTAAAGCTTGTTCATCATCATATTCAGCGTGGATAAATTGATGTGCAACGTATCGACACGGACTATCTTCGTTAGGATCTAACACAATCACTTTGTAGCCCATTTTCTGCGCAGATTGTGCCATCATCTTCCCTAATTGACCTCCGCCAATAATTCCGATTGTTGAACCGAATTTTAATTTATTGAAGCTCATTTTGCATTGCCTCCACTTTATTAACTAGAGATTTTTCATAATTTTCCAAATTCTTTTGAACTGTTGAATTGTTTATTCCTAGCATTCTTGCTGCTAAAATTCCAGCATTTTTCGCTCCGGATTTGCCTAAAGCTGTTGTAGCTACTGGTATACCTCCAGGCATTTGTACAATTGAAAGCAATGAATCTAAACCTTTTAAACTTTTCGACTCAATGGGAACACCTATTACAGGTAAAGTTGTCATTGATGCTACCATTCCTGGTAAATGTGCTGCGCCCCCTGCACCTGCGATAATAATGTCATAACCATTTTGACGTGCTTCGCTAGCGAATTCGAACATTAACTGAGGCGTACGATGTGCAGAAACAACCTTTTTATCGTACGGTATTTCAAATTCTTCTAACATTTTGCAACTTTCTTTCATAATTTCCCAGTCTGAAGAACTGCCCATAATGACTGCTACTCTCACTTTGCACACCCTTTCAAAAGTTTGTATTGTGATAAGAAATAGTTGTATATTACAGATATAGCATAACAATCATGTCATACTTTTTCAATCAAAAATCGAACTTTAATATTAAATTTAAATTTAATTTACGTCTTTTGACTATTAATTAGATTAATATTAGTGTTAAAGTTAAGATATTAATTAAAATAAGGAGGCGTTTTAAGTGGTTGCTAAAATTTTAGATGGTAAGCAAATCGCAAAAGAATATAGACAAGGTCTACAACAACAAGTCGAAGAATTAAATAAGCAAGGTTATACTCCGAAATTGTCAGTCATACTAGTCGGAAATGATGGCGCAAGTCAAAGTTATGTCAAAGCGAAGAAAAAAGCTGCTGAAAAAATAGGAATGATTTCTGAAATTGTCCATTTAGATGAAACAACTTCCGAAGAAGACGTATTAAAAGAATTAGAAAGACTTAACAATGATGATTCAGTTAGCGGAATACTTGTCCAAGTTCCTCTACCTAAACAAGTAAGCGAACAAAAAGTTTTAGAATCTATTAATCCTGATAAAGATGTCGATGGCTTTCACCCTTCTAACATAGGGAAGCTTTATATTGATGAGCAAACTTTCGTCCCATGTACGCCATTAGGTATTATGGAAATTCTAAAACATGCAGATATTGATTTAGAAGGTAAACACGCGGTAGTGATTGGCCGAAGTCATATTGTAGGTCAACCAGTTTCCAAATTATTATTACAAGCTAATGCAACTGTTACTGTGTTACATTCTCGTACAAAAGACATGAGTAAACATTTAAAAGATGCTGACGTTATTGTGAGCGCTGTAGGTAAACCCGGATTAGTTAGTAAAGATGTGGTTAAAGAGGGTGCCGTTATCATAGACGTCGGAAATACGCCAGATGAAAACGGTAAATTAAAAGGCGATGTTGACTATGAAGAAGTAAAAGAAATCGCTGGCGCTATTACGCCTGTACCTGGAGGCGTAGGACCATTAACAATTACGATGGTACTTAATAACACATTACTTGCAGAAAAAATGCGTCGCGGCATTAAGTAGAATGCCTCTCAATATTGAATTACTACTGACGCAATAGTTTAATTCTTAATAAATATATATTTTATTAATACAAAATAAGCTCTAAGACCATTTCTTCAATGTAATACTCACCGTAAAGTTAGCTTTTTGGTCCGACTTTTCGAGGTGCAAATTACAATTAGAAATCATCTTAGAGCTTTTATTTTAAAATTTATATTCTATTCTATACAGTTTTATACATTAACACTTAGTTTAGGAATAAATGTTTCATAATGAATCTTACTAGCATCTACATTTAATTCTTTCAATGCTTCAATAATTGATTTTAAGAAATGTGTTCCTCCACAAATATAAATTTCAGTTTCTTCATTTATATATGCTTTTAATTTTTCTTTATCTAAATAGCCTTGTTCATTTTTATCATAAAGTTGATAATCAGCATTTTCATTTTTATCAGCTATTTCAGTAATTAAAGATTCAAAAGGTATATCATTCACATCATTAATAACTTGTATAAATTTAGCTTTTGAACCATTTTCAACAACTTCATTAAACATAGGAACTAATGGAGTAATTCCAATTCCTGAGCCTAAGAATAACTGTTCATTAGATAAGTTACTCACTTTGAATGGACCAACTGGAGCAGAAAGGTTAATTGAATCTCCTTCTGATAACTCATCGTGTAATATAGTAGAAACTTCACCTTCGTGATCAGTAGTTACATCACGTTTAACTGCGAATGTTAAATGTTGTTTATCTCCTTCAACGATAGAATAGTGACGTTTAGCACGATATGGCATTTTCTCACTACTTACATCGACCGTAATATATTGACCTGGTACAAATTGGCTTAAATCATATTCATCAGATACTACAGTGAATGATTTGATATCAGAAGAAATTTGATTAATTTTTTCAATTTTAAATGGTTGGAAACCATCCCAAGCCATTTGGCTATAGATATCTTTTTCTACTGATATAAATACATCAGCTATTTCCTGATATGCTTTTTTCCAAGTTTTTATAATATCATGACTATCGTCTAGCCCAACAACTTCTTTAATGGCTGCAATAAGATTTTCTCCAACAATATCATAACCTGCTGGCGGAACTTGAAGTGCACAATGTTTATACGCAACTTCTTTTACAACTGGCATGATGTTTTCTAAATGATCTATATTTACAGCCGCTGCTAAAACACTTTGCGCTAGTGCTGTAGATTGAAGACCTTTTTGTTGATTAGTTTGGTTGAACATATTTTTCAACTCAGGGTGTTGCTTAAACATTCTTTTATAAAAATGTGAAGTAATTTCCACACCTTTATCTTGAAGTACAGGCACTGTTTCTTTAACGATACTTTTTTCTTTTTCTGTTAACATTATTTCCACTCCCACATTAAGGTCTTTTTAAAGGCCTATTAATTTGACGCAATTACAGTTTATTCCTATTTATTTAAAAATTAAACGAAATGCTAAATATTTCACAAAACTTTCAATTTACATAAACTTAAACGAAATTTACCAAAAATATATTTAATTTAGATTAATACTAGGTTATATTAAGACCATAGTATGATGTATAAATATCGAATATAAAGTATATTAGACTTAAATCATAAATGACTATCAGACGGAGGTTACGTTATGAACAAATTAATTCAGTCATTATCGGCACTTGGCGTTTCAGCTACCCTAGTGACACCTAATTTAAATGCCCAAGCTACTTCAAATACCGAACCTCAATTACGAGGCGTTAACGACATTGTTATTGAAAAAGGTGAAGACTACAATTTATTAAATGGTGTAAGTGCTTATGATAAAGAAGATGGAGACTTAACACATAAAATTAAAGTCGACGGTCTAGTAGATACATCAAAAGTAGGTAAATATGAAGTTAAATATAAAGTGACTGATTCTGACGGAGCCGAACAAACTTCCACAAGATATATTGAAGTAAAATAAATATTTTTTACAAAGTTGAGAAATTTTCTCAACTTTTTTTGTTTATAAACCCTCTCAAACCCTCTAATTGATAACGTTTCTCAATTTTATATTGCATTACATGTAATTTTGTTAAATTTGTCGATTTTCACAAAATGTACACATAATTTTAACAAATCTTACAATCCCCGTCATACCTTATATCAATGCATATTCTTTACATATAACAATATTTTTTTTAATACAGGTACTTGTAAATATTGTGTAATAAACTAAAATTAATGGTAAGCCCTACATTTGTAGTATTAGGAGGTCAAAAAAAGTGTCAAAATTTAAGTCTTTGCTTCTATTATTTGGCACACTAATTTTACTTAGTGGCTGCTCAAATATAGAAGTTTTTAATGCAAAAGGGCCAGTAGCAAGTAGTCAGAAGTTCTTGATCATCTACTCAATCATCTTCATGCTTGTTATTGTTGTCGTTGTGCTTGCCATGTTTGCATTCTTTATTTATAAGTATAGCTATAATAAAAATGCAGAATCAGGCAAGATGCACCACAATTCTTTAATTGAAACAATTTGGTTTGTGGTACCTATCTTAATCGTTATTGCATTAGCTGTCCCAACAGTTAAAACATTATACGATTACGAGAAACCACCTCAAAAAGACAAGGACCCACTTGTGGTTTACGCAGTAAGCGCTGGTTACAAATGGTTCTTTGCCTACCCAGATCAACACATCGAAACTGTTAATACATTAACAATTCCTAAAGATCGTCCAGTCGTATTCAAGCTTCAAGCGATGGATACAATGACAAGTTTCTGGATTCCACAATTAGGTGGTCAGAAATATGCTATGACTGGTATGACAATGAATTGGACTTTAACAGCCGATCAATTAGGTACCTTCAGAGGTCGTAACTCTAACTTCAATGGTGACGGATTTGCACGTCAAACATTTAAAGTTCACTCTGTAAGCCAAAGTGATTTCGATAAATGGGTTAAAGAAGCTAAAGGTAAGAAAACATTAAGTCAAGATACTTTTGACAAACAAATCTTACCAAGTACACCTAACAAAGAATTAACATTTAATGGTACTCATATGGCGTTTGTTGACCCAGCGGCTGATCCTGAATATATCTTTTACGCATATAAACGATATAACTTCGTTCAGAAAGATCCTAACTTCACATCAGAAGAAGATCTTTATAAAGATGTTAAGGACAAACCAATTAAACCTGCCCGTAAGGTTAAAGTTACAAACGCAAACTATGAACGTCATGGTATGAAACCAATAATTCTCGGCAACAATGAAAAATATGACAATGAGTTCAAAAAAGAAGAGGACCATAACTCTAAAGAAATGGAAAAAATTTCTAAAGGAGCAAAAGACGAAAATGCGTCTAAACTTCAAAAAAAAGAACATGATGATCATGGAGGTGGACATTAATGAATTTTCCATGGGATGAATTACTCGTTAAAGGTAACTGGATGATTATCATGGCACAAATTGGTGCCCCGTTCTTAGTTATCGGACTTATCGCAGTAATTACGTATTTTAAATTATGGAAATATCTATATAGAGAATGGTTCACATCCGTAGACCATAAAAAAATCGGTGTAATGTATTTAATCTGTGCCGTATTAATGTTCGTTCGTGGTGGTATTGACGCGTTATTAATTCGTACTCAATTAACTATTCCAGATAATAAGTTCTTGGAAGCAAACCACTATGATGAAATTTTCAGTACGCACGGTGTAATCATGATTATCTTCATGGCGATGCCTTTCATCTTTGGTTTATGGAATATCGTAGTTCCATTACAAATTGGTGCACGTGATGTTGCCTTCCCTGTAATGAACAACGTTAGTTTCTGGCTATTCTTCGCTGGTATGATTTTATTCAACCTTTCATTTATCGTAGGTGGATCTCCAGCTGCAGGTTGGACTAACTACGCACCACTTGCTGGTGAATTTAGTCCTGGACCAGGTGTCAACTATTATTTAGTTGCAATACAGATTTCCGGTTTAGGTACATTGATGACCGGTATTAACTTCTTTGTAACAATACTTAGATGTAAAACTCCTACAATGAAGTTTATGCAAATGCCAATGTTTACTGTAACAACATTTATTACTACTTTAATTGTTATTTTAGCTTTCCCTGTTTTAACAGTAGCGTTAGCTTTAATGACAACAGATAGAATATTTGGTACACACTTCTTTACAGTAGCAGATGGCGGTATGCCAATGTTATGGGCAAACTTCTTCTGGGTTTGGGGGCACCCTGAGGTATATATCGTTATCTTGCCTGCATTTGGTATTTACTCTGAAATTATTCCAACTTTCGCACGTAAACGCCTATTCGGTCACCAAAGCATGGTTTGGGCGACTGCAGGTATTGCGTTCTTAAGTTTCTTAGTTTGGGTTCACCATTTCTTCACAATGGGTAATGGTGCGTTAATCAACTCATTCTTCTCAATTTCAACAATGTTAATCGGTGTTCCTACCGGTGTTAAACTATTCAACTGGTTATTAACACTATATAAAGGTAGAATCACATTTGAGTCACCTATGCTATTCTCATTGGCATTCATCCCTAACTTCCTATTAGGTGGGGTTACTGGTGTAATGTTAGCGATGGCATCTGCGGACTATCAATATCACAATACTTATTTCTTAGTAGCCCACTTCCACTATACATTGGTTACTGGTGTAGTATTTGCCTGCTTAGCTGGTTTAATCTTCTGGTATCCAAAAATGATGGGTTACAAATTAAACGAAACGTTAAACAAATGGTGCTTCTGGTTATTCATGATTGGATTCAACGTTTGTTTCTTACCACAATTCATCCTAGGATTAGATGGTATGCCACGTCGTTTATACACTTACATGCCTTCTGATGGTTGGTGGTTATTAAACTTCATCTCAACTATCGGTGCATTACTAATGGGAATCGGCTTCCTATTCTTAGTAGCAAGTATCGTTTACAGTCACATCAAAGCACCACGTGAAGCTACTGGTGATAACTGGGATGGACTTGGTCGTACTTTAGAGTGGACAACAGCATCAGCTATTCCACCTAAATACAACTTTGCAATCACTCCAGACTGGAATGACTACGATACATTTGTTGATATGAAAGAACATGGTCGTCATTACTTAGACAACCATAATTACAAAGATATTCATATGCCAAACGATACTCCAGTAGGTTTCTGGATGGGTATCTTCTTTACAATCGGCGGTTTCTTCTTAATCTTTGAAACTTTAGTTCCTGCAATTATTTGCTTAGCAGGTATTTTCATTACTATGATTTGGAGAAGTTTCCAAATTGATCATGGTTACCATATCCCTGCTTCTGAAGTTGCTGAAACTGAAAAACGCTTAAGAGAAGCTCGTATTAAAGAAAGGGAGGCTGTAAGTCATGAGTCATGATACAAAAACAATCGATTCACGTAGTCATGAAGGCGAATTAAATAAACTTGGCTTCTGGATATTCCTTACAGCTGAATTCGCGTTATTCGGTACCCTATTCGCAACGTTATTAACTTTGCAACACGGTGGCGATTACGCACACAAAATGACTACTGAGTTATTTGAATTGCCTCTTGTACTAATAATGACATTTTCATTATTATTAAGTTCTTACACTTGTGGTATTGCAATTTACTACATGCGTAAAGAGAAACAAAACTTAATGATGATTTGGATGATCATCACTGTACTATTAGGGCTTGTATTCGTAGGTTTTGAAATTTACGAATTCGCACACTATGCACAAGAAGGAGTTAACCCAACTATCGGTTCCTTCTGGTCTAGTTTCTTCATCCTATTAGGTACGCACGGATGTCACGTATCTGTAGGTATTGTTTGGATCATTTGCTTATTAATCCAAATCGGCACACGCGGTTTAGATTCTTACAATGCTCCTAAGTTATTTATAGTAAGTTTATACTGGCACTTCTTAGATGTTGTTTGGATCTTCATCTTCACTGCCGTATATATGATAGGGATGGTGTATAGCGGATGAATACAATCGTAAAACATACAGTCGGATTTATTGCTTCTATCGTATTAACGCTTTTAGCAGTTTTCGTAACACTATACACATCAATGACTTTCCATGCTAAGGTAACAATTATCTTCGGTTTCGCATTTATCCAAGCTGCAGTTCAATTATTAATGTTCATGCACTTAACTGAAGGTAGAGACGGACGTCTTCAATCATTCAAAGTTATCTTCGCAATTATCATTACTCTAGCTATCGTTATCGGAACATACTGGGTAATGCAAGGTGGTCACTCTCACCACTTATAAAAATGAGTCAGATTATCAAGCTCATGGTTTTGTTAATCACAAGCAAGCTAGCATTTTATATGTTAGCTTGCTTTTTTTATTGTCGAAATTACATTGCTATAGTGTTACGCTTAATGGGAATTTATTTTCAAGAAGGAGAAGAGAAATGATGGTTACACCAATTATTATTGATACAGATCCAGGTATAGATGATGCTGCAGCGATAAGTCTTGCCCTATGTCATCCCGAATTTGATTTGAAGATGATTACTACAGTTAATGGAAATGTTGGAATTGAAAAGACAACCGCCAATGCTTTGAAATTGAAACGATTCTTTAATAGCGATGTCCCTGTCCACAGAGGTGCTTCGAGACCATTATTAAATGAAATTGTCGATGCGATTCCTGTTCATGGTGAATCGGGTATGGATGGCTACGAATTCCCACCTATTTCTGAAAAGGATTTAGCATCTACTCATGCTGTGGAGGCTATGAAAACGACATTATTAAATTCCGAAGAGCCTGTTACTATCATAGCCATAGGTCCATTAACGAATATAGCCATACTCCTTTCAACTTATCCAGAGGTAACAAAACATATTAAAGAAATTGTTCTTATGGGAGGAAGTACCGGTCGAGGTAATGTCACACCACTAGCTGAGTTCAATATTTATTGCGATCCTGAAGCCGCTCAAGTTGTATTCAATTCTGGATTACCTATAACAATGATTGGTCTTGATTTAGCGAGAGAAGCTATGTTTACACATGACTTTGTGAAAAAATTCAAAAACACAAATGAAACTGGATTAATGCTTCATGATATATTTCAACATTATAGAAGCGAAGATTTTGAATATGGTGTTAAAATTTATGATGTATTCACTATCCTCTATTTACTAAGTCCACAAGCATTTAATGTGATTGAAGCAGATGTACAAATTGAGTTAGATGGTCGTTATACTAAAGGAGCAACTGTAGTAGATTTCAAATCACAATATCCGAATTGTACAGTCGTATTATCTCCTATAAATAACATGTATGAAGAGGTTTTCTTAGAAGCACTCAATTATTGTAAATAAATTAATAAACAAATAGCCATTAATCTTGAAAAAAAGCACACCCAAAAAATGAAATTTTGGGTGCACTTTATAATAGATTAATGGCTTATCTGTCTTTTTTATTGAACTTTTACGCCTGGTGTATTATATGGTTTCTTTTGATTGAGTATATTATAGAAAATGTGTTTCATTTTATCTTCATTTGGAACGAAACCATTGGTATTTTTAACGTTAGTACCTAAAATGACGATGTATCGATCGTTAAAATAAACTGTAAATATTTGTCCGAAGAATACGCCATTTATTCTATTTAAATATGGTGTCACATAGAAACCATACCGATATTCTTCTGGATACTCTTCTGTTCCTAACTCATGAAGCATCGGTTTTGTTACTTTAGAATTAAATAATTGATCTTGTTGTAGCGCATAAATCAATTTACCCATATCATATGGTGCCATGTATAAGTTCCCTGCTCCATAATATTGATCTAATACATTTGGACGTAAGAATGAGAAGCTATTATTTTTGAATTTATATCCTTTTGCCATCTCACTTTGTAAAGGTTTTTCATCATAAAATGAAGTATGTTTTAAATGGTATTTATTTCCTAGGCGTTGATAATAGTTTTTAACGTATGGTTTTCCAGTTACTTTTTCGATGACTTTAGCTAATACTAAATAGTTTGCATCGTTGTAACTATGTTTATGATAAATAGAATCATCTATGCCACGTTTTTGAATTGATAATACTGCTTGGTCTAAATTTTTAATATTAGTAGAAGCTTCATATTTATATAATCCACTTTTATGTAACATTAAATCTTTAATTGTAATTTCTTTATCTGTTTTAAACCATGGTAAATACTTGGTTACAGGATCATGTAAATTAACCTTATGTTCTAATTCTAATTGCTTTAACATTAATCCAGTAGTAAATTTTTGAGAAGAACCTATTAAATACATTGTATTAGCAGTGTTTTTCTTCCCTTTTTCTATATCTTGATAGCCATAGCCTTTATTCATTTTTATTTTACCATTATCAAAAACTGCGACTGTCCCGTTAAAATTTGTTGATTTTAAATATTTATTAATTTGTTCATACATTGGTTCTTTTTTATCAAGAACTGTTTTTAACTTCTTAGGAGCTTTAACTGTTTTATCTCTTTTTTCAATATAGTGGGTATTATCATTTTCGTTTTTTAAAACTTGATTTTCGATATGTTGATGCTTACTCCATCTAAATCCTATTAATCCCACTAATACGATTAATACAACTAATACGACAATAAAAAATATTATTTTAAATTTATTAAGTTTCATCTTCTTTTGTTGGCCTCACACATTCAAGTCTTTAATATTCAATATAAGTTTTTTGAAAATCTTTAATTACACTTTCAATATCTTCTACATTAAGTGAAAAATATATTTTTATTTTAGGTTCAGTTCCAGATGGCCTAATCGCTATAAATCCTTCATCAAATATTAGACGTATTAAGTTCGAATTAGGTAAATATGTTGGCTCTTTTTCGCCACTATCCATATATTCAATGGTACCTAACTGATAATCTTCTATTGCTTTAACATCCAACCCACATATTTGGTGTATAGATTCATTTCTAAAGGAATCAATAATCTCTTTTATTTTGAGCTGCCCTTCTCTTCCTTCAAAAACTGGACTTAAATTAACATTTCTATAATGACCAATTGCACGATATATGTCATTCAGCGTATCTGTTAAAGTAATATTGTTCTCATAAAGTAAATTCTTGTACTTAATAATCAACGGTACAATTTGAATCGCATCTTTGTCTCTAACAAATGGCTCAACCATATACCCATTACTTTCTTCAAAAGCAAGTAACAACTTCTCAGCACTGTTATCTTTTGAATTTAAAATTTCCGATATATATTTAAATCCTGTAAGCACGTTATAAACTTTAACGTTAAGTGCTTCAGCAAGTTTATCACTCAATTCACTTGTCACAATCGACTTAACGATATATAAGTTTTCATATGAAGCGTCAATTAAATCTTGATATCGTAATTTCATCAAAATAAGTCCTAGTTCATTACCACTAATAAATCTACATTCTCCATTATCTAAACGTTCTACTACACCTAGTCTATCCGCATCAGGATCTGTAGCTATAATCAATTGTGCGTCATTTTCTTCTGCGAGCATCTTACTAGCATTAAAAGCAGACTCATCTTCAGGATTAGGACTATCAACAGTTGGAAATGTCCCATCTGGCTTTGATTGTTCCTTTTCGATAATATAATTATCATATTTCAACTCATCCAATATTTCAGAAACGATAGGTAAGCTTGTTCCATGAAGACTTGTTAATATTGTTTTGGCATTTGTCTTTTCAATTTTTCCTGTCGCTTGGATGACTTTATTTTTATAACTATTTCTAACATCGTCTTTGGCATAAACAATTTTGTTAGCGTTAACTAGTGCTTCGAACTCCCCACCTACAACATCCAGTGGATTTTCAACTTCTTCAATATAATTACTTAATATTTCAGAATCTTTTGGTAGCAGTTGTCCTCCATATTCGTTATAAACCTTAATGCCATTATAATTTTTAGGATTATGACTCGCAGTAATCATAATACCGCCATCTGCACCATAATATCTTACTGCATACGAAAGTTCCGGCGTGGATTTATAAATATCGGATGTGATAACTTTTACATTATTTTGTGCAAGTGTAGTTGAAATCTCTTTTGAAAATGAATCAGAAAGTAATCTAGAATCATAGAAAACAACAATACTCGCTTCTTTATTCCTCGATTTAAAAAATTGAGCTATACCTAAAGCTACTTTTCTTACCGTGAAAGCATTCATTCTTCCAGGACCTATACCGAATATACCTCTAATACCTGCAGTCCCAAAAGACAATTGAGTTGTTAATCCTTCTTCTATCTCTATATCATTTTGTTGCTCATAAAACGGTCGAATCAAACTTTCATCCAATCGTTTTATCCATTCTTGTTTCATGAGTAATCTCCTTTCTAAAAAACAATCATTGTAAAGGCA
>NZ_PPRT01000004.1 GCF_002902725.1 Staphylococcus caprae | reverse complement strand
GCATTAGAAAATGAGTTTGCGGTCGCAAATGAACGGAGAGAATTCGAGCAACAATTATCAGAATACGAACCAAGAGAAAGTGAGTACAGACCAAGAGATACAGAAAAAAATATTAAACGTCCTAAAGAACTTAGAGTCCAATCACGAGAAAACGACTTTGAACTTGAGTGATGAAGACAAGCTATATATATCACGAATGACCGATCAGATAAAACGCTCGAATACGCACGAGATTAAAGTAAATATTGAGACAGATGATAATCTAAGCAAATTTATTAAACAAAAAATCGATGAGAAATTTGATGAAAAAATACCTAATCTTCGTACAAAGCAAACAATGGAACAATTCAAATGGTCTTTGATGAGAATTGAGGATAAACAAGAAATACTCGATGACAATATTGAAAGTGTTCACAAATGGGCGACTTACTTTAAGTCAGCGTTGATGTTGACACTATTTGCCGTTTTATTGATTAGC
>NZ_PPRT01000039.1 GCF_002902725.1 Staphylococcus caprae | reverse complement strand
CAGATGTGTATAAGAGACAGGCTTTGTATATATTCTCACCACATTTTGTAGTATTATAGTTGAGGTGGAAAATTTTAGAAAACTTTAGTAAAAAATTATTAAATGTTTACATATTTGAAGTTAAAGGTAAATATAATTCATGATTTTGATAACTCTCTAGGAGAGTTTTATAATATTAAAGTGTTGTGATGTATTTGAAAAAGAGTTATTATACTCTTTTGTAGTGAAAAATTTCTTTTTACGATATATTACATGTTAAAACAGTAGCGATAATACCTTAATTTTCGCTAAAATAGTCATTTAAGTGACGTTTAAAACAGACGAACGACGATGTATTTAACATTTTCAAAAATATAATTAATAACGCAGTGTCGATGAATCAATTTAACAAAAAGTATAGAGAAGGTATATAAAAGGTGAGAAAACATGACTAGACAAGGATACGGGGAGTCTACCGGAAAGATTATTCTAATTGGTGAACACGCAGTAACATTTGGTCAACCAGCCATCGCTATCCCATTTAATGCCGGTAAAATTAAAATATTAATCGAAAGCATGGAAGAAGGGAATTACTCTTCTATTACAAGTGATGTATATGACGGTATGTTATATGATGCGCCTGAACATCTAAAGTCTATTGTTAATCGCTTTATAGAGAGAAGTGGGGTGAAAGAACCACTTTCAGTGAAAATTCAAACGAACTTACCACCTTCAAGAGGATTAGGTTCTAGTGCAGCAGTCGCTGTAGCTTTTGTTAGAGCAAGCTATGATTTTATGGGCATACCTTTAGATGATGAAACATTGATTAAAGAAGCGAACTGGGCTGAACGAATAGCGCATGGTAAACCAAGTGGTATTGATACACAAACGATTGTTTCTAACAAACCTGTCTGGTTCAAACAAGGTCATGTAGAAACCCTTAAATCACTGCAACTTGGCGGTTACATGGTCGTTATAGACACTGGCGTAAAGGGTTCTACTAAGCAAGCCGTAGAAGACGTTCATATTTTATGTGAGAATCCTGAATATATGACTTATGTTGAACATATCGGTAAACTTGTACATGAAGCGAGTGATTCAATTGAGAAGCATGACTTTAATCATCTTGCGGACATCTTTAATCAATGCCAAGAAGATTTAAAACAACTCACAGTAAGTCATGATAAAATTGAAAGATTATTGAATATAGGTAAAGAACATGGTGCCATTGCTGGTAAATTAACTGGCGGAGGACGTGGTGGTAGCATGCTTCTTCTTGCGCATGATTTACAAACTGCGAAGAACATTGTAGCAGCAGTTGAAAAAGCAGGCGCAGCACATACGTGGATTGAACATTTAGGAGGGTAAATCATTGGTGAAAAGTGGCAAAGCACGTGCGCACACAAATATTGCGTTAATTAAATATTGGGGCAAAGCTGATGAAGCATATATCATTCCGATGAATAATAGTTTATCTATCACGCTCGATCGCTTTTATACTGAAACGAAAGTCACTTTCGATAGTAGCTTAACTGAAGATAAACTTATTCTAAACGGAGAAAAAGTGGACGATAAAGAAACAACTAAAATCCAAAAATATATGGATATTGTCAGAGAAGTTGCAGATACAGAGTTATATGCGGTTATTGAAAGCGAAAACTTTGTTCCTACTTCAGCAGGATTAGCTTCTTCAGCCAGTGCGTATGCTGCGTTAGCTGCGGCTTGTAACGAAGCCCTTCACTTAGGTTTATCAGATAAAGATTTATCAAGGTTAGCACGTCGAGGTTCAGGTTCTGCTTCTAGAAGTATCTTTGGTGGCTTTGCTGAATGGGAAAAAGGTCATGATGATGCTACATCTTTCGCACATCCAATTGACGCACAACATTGGGAAGACGAACTTTCAATGATTTTCGTAGTTATCAATAATAAGTCTAAAAAAGTGTCAAGTCGTTCTGGGATGTCTTTAACACGTGATACATCTCGTTTCTATCAGTACTGGCTTGATCATGTAGACCAAGATTTAGCTGATGCAAAAGAAGCAATACATCATAAAGATTTCAAATCTTTGGGAGAAGTTATTGAAGCAAATGGTTTAAGAATGCATGCGACGAATCTAGGCGCACAACCACCATTTACATACATGGTTCAAGAAAGTTACGACGCTATGGCCATTGTGCATCAGTGTCGTGAAGCAGGCTTACCCTGTTACTTTACGATGGATGCAGGTCCAAATGTTAAAGTTCTTGTTGAAAAGAAAAACAAGCAAGCTGTTATTGACCAATTTTTAAAAGCGTTTGATGAAAAGCAAATTATTGCAAGTGATATAATCAGTACTGGCGTAGAAATTATTAAGTAAGGAAGAGATAGGATGATACAGGTCAAAGCACCCGGAAAACTTTATATTGCAGGTGAATATGCTGTAACAGAACCAGGCTACAAATCTGTTCTTATTGCAGTCGACAGATTTGTTACGGCAGCAATAGAAGCCTCTAATGAAGTTGAGGGCAGTATTTATTCTAAAACATTGCATTATGAGCCTGTTAAATTTGATCGTAATGAAGATAGGATAGAGATTTCAGATGTTCAAGCTGCAAAACAATTAAAATATGTCGTTACTGCGATTGAAGTCTTTGAACAGTATGCGCGGAGTTGTAATACTAAGCTTAAGCATTTCCATTTAACCATCGATAGTAATTTAGCAGACGCTTCAGGTCAGAAGTATGGTTTAGGCTCAAGTGCTGCAGTACTTGTATCAGTAGTCAAAGCATTGAATGAATTTTACGAGATGCAACTTTCAAATTTATATATCTATAAATTAGCAGTTATCGCTAATATGAAATTGCAAAGCTTAAGTTCTTGTGGTGACATAGCAGTGAGTGTCTACAGTGGATGGCTTGCGTATAGTACATTTGATCATGAATGGGTTAAACAACAGATGGAAGAGACTTCTGTGAATGAAGTTTTGGAAAAGAACTGGCCAGGTCTTCACATTGAACCATTACAAGCACCTGAAAATATGGAAGTATTGATAGGGTGGACAGGTTCTCCAGCTTCTTCACCACACTTAGTGAGTGAAGTAAAGCGTTTAAAATCTGATCCGAGCTTCTACGGAGACTTTCTTGATCAATCACACATGTGTGTAGAAAGTTTAATACAAGCGTTCAAAACGAATAACATCAAGGGCGTGCAGAAGATGATACGCCAAAACCGACTTGTGATTCAATCAATGGACGTTGAAGCGACAGTGAACATCGAAACAGATAAGTTGAAACAATTATGTGAAATTGGTGAGAAACACGGCGGTGCGTCTAAAACATCAGGCGCTGGTGGTGGCGACTGTGGTATCACGATTATTAATAACGTCATTGATAAGCAATTAATTTATGATGAATGGATTGCGAACGGTATTAAACCATTAGAATTTAAGATTTATCATGGTCAGTAACATCAAACAGCCTTATTATTGAATATAAGGTTGTTTTTTCTATGGATAATTATTTGGTTTAAATCAACTTGAAATTTATGATAAAAAGAGTAAAATAGTTAGAGTTATATTTAAACGTTAAGGTCATTAGAAATGATTTAATGAGAAAGGTGGGTAGCAAGATGCAGAATAAATTTCTGATTTGCGATGAATGTCAGGCAGTAAATATCAAAACATTGAAGAAAAAATTGGAAAAATTAGATCCTGAAGCTGAAATTGAAATTGGCTGTCAGTCTTATTGTGGTCCAGGAAGACGTAAGACCTTTGCATTCGTAAACAATCGCCCACTTGCTGCGTTGACTGAAGACGAGTTAATGGAAAAGGTTACAAAACAATTGAAAAAGCCACGCGATCCTGAAGAAGAGGAGCGTTTAAGAAAGCGTAATGAAGAACGTAAACGCCGTAAAGAAGAGCAAGACCGAAAACTTAAAGAGAAACTAGAAAAACGTAAAACAGCTAAATAGTCGTATATGAAAGCACGGGATGGTTCTAAATCATATCATCCTCGTGCTTTATAAGAGGTTGAGATATAAATCCTAAAAACAATAGCAGTAAGTTGATTTCTAATCGAAATCTTCTTACTGCTACTTTTATATTCAATACTTCGTATTGTATGGCTTCGCGTTCCTAGGGTGCTGTCTCAGCCTTGGTCTTTAAAGCAATTCTTTGATTTCAATCATTAGAATTGCTTACTTAAGTGCTTAGCACTTAAGTTCATTTTTAAAAGAATCAGGAGTCTCGCCATAAATACTACGTATCTACATGTAAATTTTACATCGATTTACTTTTAAAAAGTAAGGCATTTCCGTATAATTTAATAATCACTTCTATGTTTATCTATAAACAAATGCTGTTTTCATTATTCATTTTTATAATTTAAATAAATCGTTGAAGGATTCGGCCATGGTAGGGTGTGTATAAATATTATCTCTCAGGACTGTATAAGGAATATGTTGATCTATCGCAAGTTTGATTATGTTAATCAATTCTTCTGATTCCTTGCCATACAAGCTTGCACCTAGTATTTCATTATTGTCTTGATTTATCACGACTTTGAATACGCCTCTTGGGTCATTATTGATCTTATGACGTGGGATTGTGTTCACGTAAATTTTATTTTCCAGGAAATTAAAACCTTGTGCCTTAGCTTCAGTGGCAGTTAGACCAACTCTTGAAAGCGGAGGGTCAATAAACACTGTATAAGGAATGATACCTCGGTTCTCCGTTGTTCTAGTTCCATATCCAAAGAATTGAGATTGAAGAATTCTAAAGTCATCGAGCGAAATATATGTGAATTGAAGACCACCTTTGACATCTCCAGCTGCGTAAATGTGTTCTACTGTAGTTTGAAGTTTGTCATTAACGACAATTTCACCATGTTGACCGATATTGATATCAGTATTCTCAAGTCCTAAACCATCTGTATTTGGTTTACGCCCCGTCGCTAATAATACCGCATCTGACTTGAAGTCACCTTGATTTGTGTGAACAATTGTCGCATCTCCCTCATTTGAAAATGCTGTCGTCTCTACATTTGTATAAACTGAAATTCCTTTATTACGTAAGTCTTGAATTGCAAGTTCAGCAACTTCGCGGTCTTCACGTGGCATCATTACATTTCCATATTCTAATACTGTCACGTTCGAGCCTAAATTACTAAACATTGAAGCGAACTCAAGTGCAATATAACCGCCACCTACAATGACTAATTCTTGTGGTTGGAAGTCAATATTTAATAGACTCGTTGAATCGTAAATATTTTTAGTAGTCTCTATACCTTTGATATTTGGAATATTCGCTTGTGCGCCAGTATTAATGACAATTTTGTCTCCAGTAAGTCTATTTTTTACATTTCCTGCTTCATCCAATAACGCAATTGCATTATTAGAAATAAATTTAGCTTTATAATCTAATATATCGATATTTTCAATTGATGCTAAGTTGTTATAATTCTTGTTATTTAGCGCTGACACTACTTCATTTTTTCTTGAAAATGCCTCACCAAAAGATGCGCCTTCAATACCATCATGCACTAACGTCTTCGAAGGAATACAGCCAATATTTATGCATGTTCCGCCATACATTTTTGCTGATTGTTCTATGAGTGCGACGTGTTGTCCTTGGCTTGCTGCATACGCTGCTAAAGTTTTACCTGCTTTTCCAAATCCAATGATGATAAGGTCATAAGTTGTCATGATTTGTTTACCTCCTGCAAAATGTCGTTTAAGACATCTTGAATCGTTTTGTTACGATAAAAATTTAAGATAAGTTGAATTTCTTCATCGTAGTAGTCTGACATTGTGTGAGCAATATGTTTAGAAATATCGCAATGACTAGATGTATCTCCGGTATAAATTCTATGGTGACTTTCTTTATTTAAGACAAATTGTTGATACAGTGTTGCCAGATTGACTGAAGCTGTATGTTGATTCGATTGGTATCCGCCACCTTTTCCTCGCACAGTGGTGATGTAATGCTGATCACTTAAGACTGAAACAACGCGTCTTAGTTGTACAGGGTTAAGACATGTAAGTTCAGCCAGTTCCTTACTATTGAATTTTTCGTCTTTGTGCTTTGTGAGGAAGGTTAACACATGTATCGAAATGTTGAATTCTAAATTCATATCTACTCACCTTAATGTAACTTATTTAGTTACATTAAAGCGTATAATTAATACTTAGTCAATTTTTAAGTCTCCGTCACAAACTTTTCGTGATTTTATATACTTTAAGTAGGGTAAATATGATTTGTAAGTTCATTTTTGAAAATGAAATAAAAAACAGTAATGATAATGAAGGAGATGACTTCAATGGCTAATAAAGTACAATTAGGTAAATCAGATGTTAAAGTCTTCCCAATTGCACTTGGTACTAATGCAGTAGGTGGACATAATTTATATCCAAATTTAGATGAAGAACAAGGCAAAGAGGTTGTACGTAAAGCAATTGATAATGGTATAACGTTACTTGATACAGCATATATTTATGGACCGGAACGTTCTGAAGAACTTGTTGGACAAGTTGTACAAGAATATCCTCGCGAGCAAGTACAAATTGCGACTAAAGGCTCACATGTCATCAAAGATAACGATGAAGTTGTACAAAATAATGACCCTGAATATTTAAAACAGCAAGTTGAGAATAGTTTAAAACGTCTCCAAGTAGATTATATTGATTTATATTATATTCATTTTCCTGATGAAGAGACGCCAAAAGATAAAGCTGTTGCAGCGTTAAAAGAACTTAAAGACGAAGGTAAAATTAAAGCCATCGGTGTATCTAATTTCTCATTAGAACAATTGAAAGAAGCCAATAAAGATGGATATGTTGATGTCGTGCAATTAGAATATAATTTATTACATCGAGAAAATGAAGAAGTGATGGCATATGCAGCGGAAAATAACATTACGTTTGTGCCATATTTCCCATTAGCTTCAGGAATTCTTGCAGGTAAATATGATGAAGACCAAACATTTAATGATCATCGTGCAACACGTCGTGACTTCCAACCTGAGGTGTTTAAAGATAATGTGCGTCGCGTGAAAGAGTTAACTGATATTGCTGAAGCGCACAACACATCCATTGCGAATGTCATACTAGCATTCTACTTAACACGTCCATCATTAGACGTTGTAATTCCAGGTGCCAAGCGTGCTGAACAAGTTGTAGAGAATATCGATGCTGCAAATATTGAATTAACACAAGACGAAATTGATAAGATTGATCAATTATTCCCAATTGAAAAGTAATTTTTAAGAAGAATTTGAGCGATACCTAGTTAATGAAACTGAGTATCGCTCTTTTTTCTGAAGTTTTAAAGATGCCTATTAAGAATGTTATATTAAATAAAAAATAAAATAAATAATTATATGAATTATGGTGATTTAAAGTGAAGCTTTCTAAATTAATAATTTTAGGTTTACTTTCTCTTATAGCAATTGAATATTTTATGGCTACAACGATTTATCAAACGCGTACTTCATGGATTTGTATTTTACTCATTATCTATCCTGTTGGCTTAGGTTGGTATCTTAAAACAATAAGTTACTTTCTTTATACGTTGTTTGTTAAAATAGTGGGTATTTCATTTTCAGTACTGTGTACACATTTATTTATGGACGTTATGGCCACAGCAGAAGCATTTAAAATGTTTGACGCGCCTTTATTAGCAATTATTTTAGGCGTGGTTAATGTAGTTGTAATGATGATAACTTTTTTAATTCACTTTACGATTTTGAATAGAGATGAATAACGAAACGATGGATGCGATGTGTGAAACTAGAACATAGATGAAAAATTACGTCTCCCTTTTTGATATTTTAAAATTTTCAACATAAAAATTGAAGTAGTCTTCAAAATAACGGGTATGAAAAGTACTATAAATACATAACTATGAATACCTTTAAATTGCGGAGGAAATTAATAATGATTACAGTGTTGTTTGGTGGTAGTCGTCCTGATGGGAATACGGCAGAATTAACTCAATATGCTTTGGAAGGTTTAGATTATAACTGGGTAGATGTAACTCAATATCAATTAAATCCTGTACGTGATGTGAGACATGAAAATTACTTTATTGAATCTTATGAGGATGATTATAAGCAACTGATCGATTTAGTTTTAGAAAGTGATACAGTGATATTCGCATCGCCAGTTTATTGGTACAGTATTTCAGCTTCTTTAAAGGCGTTTATTGATCATTGGTCTGAGACAATGCAAGATAAAGACTATCGTGATTTTAAATCTGTAATGGCTAAAAAGGATTTTCGATTAATTCTAGTCGGTGGAGATTGTCCTAAAGTCAAAGCTAAGCCATGTATTACTCAGATGAAGTATAGTGTAGAGTTTTTAGGTGGCGAATTGAAAGGTTATATTATTGGAACTGCTGAAAAGCCAGGAGATATCAAGAAAGATACATATGCTTTAGAACGCGCAAAAGAATGGAACGAAGAACTAGGTCAATAAGCTTATTACAATTCAACGGAAGAAACATTTTGAATTTAGATGTTATCTTTCGTTGTTTTTTATTTTTTGAGAGTTAGTAGTTTCGATTAATTCTATTTATCGAAAATTAATTATTTAATAGGGCTTGGTTATTAATAGTTTTAAAATAATTTTTGTATAGGGTTTTTAAATGTTTGAATTGAATTAAGTTAACATAAATGTGATATAATGCCTTTATTAATAGCTTGTAATAGTTAGGGGAGAAAGTAACATGTATAGAGTGAGACAGGCAACTGAGAATGATGTGGTAGCTATTAGAGATGTTGCTACGAAAGCTTGGTATAATACGTATTTAAATATTTACGCAGCTTCTACAGTCAATGAATTATTAGCTGCTTCATATAATGAAACACATTTAAAAAAGAGATTAACAGAACAATTATTCTTAGTAGCAGAAGAAGATGAAGAAATTATAGGTTTTGCTAACTTTATCTATGGCGAGGAATTGTACTTAGCTGCGCACTATGTCAGACCAGAATCTCAACATAAAGGTTATGGTACAAGCTTGCTAACAGAAGGTTTAAATCAATTTAAAGGTCAATACGATACGGTTTATTTAGAGGTTGATAATAAAAATAATCATGGTATTGATTATTATAAGGAAAATGGCTTTGAAATCGTTCGTTCATATCAACCAGAAATGTACGGCGAAACAATGGACTTAGCATTAATGAAGAAATCATTTTAAGCAGATAATAGTTGCACACTGAGTAAAGCGACGCAACACTGAAGAAGTCCATTATACGAATAATATGTGAGTGAAATCGAGATTTTCTTAACTGTCTACAATAGACAATTGTCTATGAAATAAAAATCACTGTGAATTTCAATTCAAGTGTTCCTAAGGAGGGGAAATATGGCTCTATCATCATATGCAACAAGTAAATTAGCTGAGGAAAAGGTATTCAAAGATCCAATTCACCGATACATACATGTCAATGATCAACTCATTTGGGATTTGATAAAAACAAAAGAATTTCAACGATTAAGACGTATTAAACAATTAGGAACGCTATATTTATCATTCCATACTGCAGAACATAGTCGTTTCGGACATTCACTAGGTGTGTATGAAATTGTTCGACGTATGATTGATGAATCATTTATAGGTCGAGACGCTTGGGATAATAATGATCGCCCACTCGCTTTATGTGCAGCCTTGCTACATGATTTGGGTCATGGTCCTTTCTCCCACAGTTTTGAAAAGATATTTAATACTGACCATGAAGCATTTACTCAGGCAATTATTACTGAGGACACTGAAGTGAATGAAGTGCTTAGTCGTGTTTCTGAAACATTCCCACAAGAAGTTGCGGATGTTATTAATAAAACACACGATAACAAGTTAATCATATCTATGATATCTTCTCAAATTGATGCTGATCGAATGGATTATTTACAACGTGATGCGTATTTCACAGGTGTGACGTATGGTTCATTTGATATGGAACGTATTTTAAGGTTAATGCGTCCTTCAAAAGATGAAGTATTAATTAAGGAAAGTGGCATGCATGCAGTTGAAAATTTCATTATGAGTCGTTACCAAATGTATTGGCAAATTTACTTCCATCCAGTAAGTCGCGGAGGCGAAGTGTTATTAAATAATTGCCTTAAACGTGCCAAACAACTCTATAATGAAGGGTATCAATTTAAAATGTACCCTCAAGACTTTGTACCTTTCTTTGAAGGTACGATGACAATAGAACAATATGTTGAACTAGATGAAGCTGTTGTCTTATATTACTTGAAGAAATGGATAAATGAAGAAGATGCGATTCTAAGTGATTTATCACATCGTTTTATTAATCGAGATTTATTTAAATACATTCCATTCGATGGTTCAATTATTACTATTTCAGAATTACAAGAATTATTTGAAGCGGGTGGCATTAATCCTGACTATTACTTTGTAAGTGAGGCATTTTCAGATTTACCTTACGATTATGATCGTCCTGGATCTAATCGTAAACCGATTCATTTGTTACGAAGTAATGGATCTATCACAGAAATAAGTCATCAATCTATGGTAATTAATAGTATTACTGGTATTAATCGTGAAGACCATAAATTATATTATCCTAAAGAACTGATACTTAATATAGACAATCTCGAAATTAAAGGTGCTATCATCAATTTATTAAATGAATTGAATTAAAGGTTTGCGCTTGTCGCCTCTCTTAGATAAGATTGAAATAAATATCTTTGAATTAATTATGATGTAGATTGGGAGGTATCTAATTTGGCTGAGAAAAAGGGGTTTAATTTTAATATTATAAAAAATGACCCACTAGACGGACACAAAGGCACTAATATTGGCTCAATAAGTTTAGACAATATTGCGCCAGTTTTTATAGATGTAGAAAACAAGGAAGCCTTTATAGATATTGGTGGCATGCATGCCCGTGCTAAAGTTGAAAAGGGCGTAAAATGGATTAATGATAAAGAACAAGTAGAAGGTGACGAAGCGAAAGAATATTGGTTATGTTGGGTCACTACAGAACGCAGTGAACAAGGACCTTACTATGCGGGAGTCACAGCTTGTTATTTATTAGTGAATAGAAGTATACGTCGTGGCTATAAGAGTATGCCAGAACATGTGAATATGATGGATAAATCTATGAAACATCAATTTATTATCGATCAAATTGGTGATGAAAATAAACAAATCTTGAAAGAATTCTTGAAGAGCCATAATGAAGACATGTGGAATAACTCTAGCGACGAATTATATCAAGCATTTGAATAAGTATTATAAAATTTAATATTTTGATGATGACGATATCAGAATATAATTTAAGCCTTTAAATGAGTATGTTACAAAATCATTTAAAGGCTTTTATATTGCATAGTTTGTTATTATTTCACACTGCCAATTCCGTTAAGTTCTTCGCTATAAGGTTGCGTTAATTCGTTACAAGAAATAACTTTTCCCTCTTCGTTAAATACAAATTCTGCATAAACTTCTACTTTCCCTTTGAAACCATCTTTCTTCTCAACATTGACATCATAGCGTAAGAAAATCGTATTTTGAGATTCATCTATAAGCATGGTTTTAAATTCATTAATGGAAAGACGAGCCACAACCTCTTTGAGTTTCTTAAGGTGATCTGTAAATTCATTAATATCCGACGTGTGATGATCTGTCGTTTGAATATAAGAAGGGGCAAAGTACATATTAATTTTCTCAACATCAAGATTGATTAAAATATCGTTATAAAGTTTTTCAATGGTCAATTTTAAACTTTCTCGGTTCATTTTAATCTCCTTTGTAAACGAGTTATTCGAGTTCATCGCCAATACTGTACTTTTCAAATAAGATTTTAACAATTTCATTATGAATCATATGAAAAGGTCTTTCAAATCTTTCGGCAACTTGTTTCACGTCTTCATATTCGGGCTTCATTTTCAAAATCTTACCCTCTCGCAATGCGAATTTCACAGAAATCTTACCATATCCGGTATCAATATCTCTAAAAGTTCGATCTAATATATTTCTACGAACTGCGTAACTGCGAACTCCGAGTGAAGATGTCTCTTGTAAGACAAGCGTTTCAAACTCAAATGCAGTGTCTGGTTTACAAATTACTGTCAAATGTGTACTAGGACGTCCTTTCTTCATAAATATCGAGGTGTAATAAGTATCTAGAGCACCTCGTTCTAATGCCATATCCATGAAATGTCCTAATGATTCCGGCGTCATATCATCAATTTGGCATTCGATAACCTGGACTTCATCTTGCTTTTTTGATTGCGTCTCAAATTGAATGACTCTTAACACGTTTGGGAAATCAAAGTCTTTACTCCCTGCACCATACCCAATGTCTTTCATCGTAGCAGAAGGGAATGCGCCGAAAGATGACACTAAACTTTTCGCAAAGGCTGCACCAGTGGGAGTGGTTAACACACTTTGGACATCAAACGCTGCAAGTGGTATCCCTTTAAGAATTTCGGCAGTCGCTGGTGCTGGTACGGGATACACACCATGTGCAATATTGATTTTGCCATTGCCTGTAGGAATTGGTGAACAATATAATTCATCAATGTCTAATGATTCTAATGCGATACATCCGCCTATAATATCGATGATAGAGTCCATCGCGCCAACTTCATGAAAGTGTACATCTTCAAATGACATGCCATGAATTTTAGCTTCTGCATGTCCAATCACTTCAAATATTCGCTTGCTTCTGGCTTTGACCCGAGGCGATAATGTGCTGTCGTCAATCATTTTCAAGATATCTGATGCGTGGCGATGATGATGTGGTTCATCGAAATCAATGTTTAATGTCATTGCATGAATGCCTTGCTTCATCTTCTTCTGAAAATGGAGTTCAAAATGATCTAGCGGTAAAGTCTTAAGTTCGCTTTCAATTTCATGGGGGTCAGCGCCTAAGTCGACTAAAGCTGACAACAACATGTCACCGGCAATGCCTGCATGACAATCTAAATAAATTGCATTTGTCATATAGATGCTCCATTCTAGTTATTTTCAATCATTTTCACTATCATTCCAGCGTTATAACCTCCACCAAAGCCATTATCAATATTGAGCACACTTGTACCAGGCGCACATGAATTAATCATGGAGAGCAGGGTAGTGACGCCATCTAAATTTGCACCATAACCAACACTTGTAGGGACAGCATAGACGGGGTGATTGACAAGTCCTCCTACAACGCTTGCTAAGGCGCCTTCCATCCCAGCAATGACTACGGATACCTTACCTTGGCGTATTTCATGAATATGATTGAATAATCGATGAATACCAGACACGCCAACGTCGTAAAAGCGTTTAACTTCGATTCCCATTACTTCTGCAGTTAAAGCAGCTTCTTCGGCTACAGCTAAATCAGAAGTACCGGCACAAAGGACAGAAATATAATTTTGAGATTTATTAATTTCTTCTATCGGCGTACAAACGATATTGGCTGTTGCGTGATATTGAAGATAAGGGTGCTGTTTGAGTACAAATTTAGCCTTTGTTTCATCAATACGTGTAACTAAAATCACATGATTGTGTTGCGTGAGACTTTCAATAATTTGATGAATTTGTTCTTTAGTTTTACCTTCACCGAAAATGACTTCGGGAAAGCCTTGTCGTTGTGCTCGATGTAAATCAATTTTAGCAAAGCCCAATTCGTCATAATGACTGAGTTGGGCTTTGGCTTCATCTATAGGAATGTGATTTGATTTTACACCTTCGAGCAATGCTTCAATAGAATGTTTATGATTACTCATTATGTGTATACATCCTTATACTAAATTTGTTGCTTTCGTATCAATAACTTCGTTCATACTACCTGTTCTGTAACCTTCTAAATCTACAGTGACATAGTCAAAACCTAATTCTTTTAAACGTAAAGTGATGTTGTCTTTATTTTTTAAGATTGTAGCTAAATCATCTTCAACCACTTCGATACGAGCGATATTATGATGGTAGCGTACACGCACATGATTAATTCCTAATTGTAAAATATATTTCTCTGCTTCGTTGACTTTATTTACTTTAGCAAAGCTTAATGCTTCACCGTAAGGAATTCTTGAAGCTAAACTACATAGTGCAGGTTTATTCCATACAGGTAAATCATGTTGTTTACTTAATTCTCTAATTTCTGATTTATAAAGATTGGCTTCTTGAAGCACACTACGAACACCGAATTCGTCTCTAGCTTTTAAACCAGGGCGGAAATCTTCGATGTCATCCATAATCATGCCATCAAGCACATAATTAAAGCCTAGCGCTTCTTTGATTTCATCAAGCTTGCCGTATAGCAGACGTTTACTGAAATACCAACTGTCGGGCGTGTTCTTTACGATATTATCGTCTTCGAGTTCAGCTATTTCAGTTTCTAATACATCTACACCTAGGCTTCGGCCCAATTCAATTGCTTGATTGAATTCTTCATTTCTGAAAAGTTCTGATTTCACAACTACAGGTTTGACATGTTCAGCACCTAAAACATCTATAGCTTTTTTGAGCAATAAACTACTATCTACACCACCTGAAAAGGCAATAACCACACTTCGCATTTCTTTAAGTAAGTAATCTAATTTCATTTCTTTATTCATTAATTCAGTCATTCTCATCATCCTCCCAAATTATTCTTCATTCTCAACATATGGAATAGTTAATGGACCTTGTGGCATAACTCCGATTGATAATTTACGTCCATATTGTTCTTCTAATTCTTGTAGCGTTTGTTCGATATTTGAAGTTGGATTTAACATTGAATCTTTCAATTGTTGATCTGTTAATTGTGAGTATACGTACACATTAGCGAATGTTTGGATGCTCGCTTGTTTCTGAATTTGCCATTGGTCCATTTCTTTAAAGTTTGGATCATGGATGAGGTCCAGAATCCCTTGTGGGGTGTCGGCCATTTTAAAGATTTCAGCGAATTTACCATGATCAGGGAAGCCATCAGCACATTCGGAAACCATGATAATGTTGCCGCCTTCTTTAACAACTTTACTTGCAGCACTCATCCCTTTAACAGTTTGATACAAGTTTTGGTCTAAAGGATAACCCGAATTAGAAGCGATAACGACATCAAATCGATGGTCGCATTTGAACATCGCGTGTTCTTTAACATAAGCACAGCCTTCTTTATGTGCTTCAAATACTTCTCCGGCGAATGCAGCTGTAATTTCTTTGTTCTTATTTAAAGCAACATTCAACATAAAATCAGGTTTGCACATACGGTTCACTTCTCCAGCCATATCCTGTACGGGGTTATCTTCTAAATTGCCCCATGTAGAACGTGGGTCTCCAATCATTTTGGCGTTATGAAATGTTTGAATCGTCTCTAAACCAGCGATACCCGGCATGATTCCTTTAGGTCCACCTGAGAAACCTGCAAAGAAATGAGGTTCTATGAAACCAGTGACGATTTTGAAGTCTGATTCAACATAATCTTTATTTAAATACGCATCACAACCATACTTACTCTCCCCAACTTTGATAAGACGCTCTGCTTCAGTGCAGTGGTTATGAACAATTTTAACTGTATCTACAATGTCTTCACCTAACATTTGAATTAATTCATCACGTGTTTGGTCACGATGTGTTCCTGTACCATTAATAATTACGAAATTTTCTCTTGGTACATGATTCAATTCCTCAATTAGTAAAGGCACAAGAATATGATTTGGCGTAGGACGCGTGATGTCACTAATGACTATTGATACGATGTCATCACTTTTAACCATTTCTTTTAAAGGCTTTGAATTGGTTGGATGCTTCAAAACGTCTTTGATAGCTGTTTCATAGTCTTCAATAGCGTCGATATTTTGAGGTTCGATGATTGTACTGTCATCTGGTACATTTACCTCAATTTCAGATTTTCCATACAACACTTCTGTCTTCACATATATCCCTCCATTTATCAAAAAATCACTACCACAAAGTCTTATAAACCCTTAATAATACAACATAACACGATTATTATATTTAAATTGTAGCATAATTTTTAGAATATTTTAATTTATGAAAAAGTGATTGTAAGTATAGTTATTTTAGTTTCGATGAGATTATTTAAATGGTGAAAGAATAGCACCATTATCGAAGAGATACGCGTGGAAATGAATCTAAGATGTCTTTTTGAAAAATAATTAATGAAAGATAAACATGTTTTATTTCTTTTCTATTTTAAATATTTTTACAAATACGTAAAATTGAAGATTAAAAAAGGCTATATACATTAAATTTTAATTTATGTATAATTAACACAAATAATAAATGTGATGATTTATTATTTGAAATAACAAGATTCTCTTTTAGAACTATAATTTACATATTATCGTTTAAAGAAAGGATTGAATTAAATGGAACAGCAACAAAATGATAAAAGTACTTTAGTATTCATCATACTTGGATGGGTATTTTCAGTATTATCTTTACTAGTTTTACCAATTGTTTTTGGAATTGCTGGGATAGTATTCGGAGCTTTAACTATTTCAAGAGGTAAAAAAGTTCACGGTATCATTATTATTGTAGCTGCTATTATTTTTGCGTTATTAGGTACGGTATTAGGTGCAATGATTGCGCAAGTTGCAGGTTATTAAAATTTTAATTTAGATCAACGAGAGTAACTCTAAAGGTATGGAATTTGAGTCGTTCCATACCTTTTCTTTTAACTAAAGATAAAAAAGGGCGGTCATACTATGCAATTTAAACTAAAAGAAGACGATATTTTAGATTTCTTAGAATTAAACTTTCCAGATCAAACTTTTGAAAAAGGGCGTTTATTGGTAGGACAAAATAAAAAAGAACCTTTGGATGTTTATTATTTAGGGAAAGATTTTTTTGCAGTGTTAACTGTAGCTTTTAATACATTTGAGTATATTAAAGCTGAACCATTAGATTATAGTCTTGTTAAAGAGATTAGATTGAAAGATGGTTTAGTATATAGAAAAATGATTATTGAGACAGAAGAAATCGCATTTCAATATGGAACTTCAAAAGCATTATTAAGTGATTTCCAAAGCGAAAATTATAATCGTTTTATTCAAGGTGAAAAATCTCGAGTGATTTTTAAAGATGGGCAGTTCGTTTAATAATAACGGATAGCTTTTGAAAAAGTCTCGAAAATATATCGCGACTTTTATATTATTTTCTAATAGTTTTGAACAATTTAAAAATATAGTGATATAATGTATGGAGATGTACAACAAAATTTATGAAATATGAGGTATTAAGGTGAAAAATTATATATTCATCATTGCAGCAACTGTATTCGGCATCATATATTTCAAAAAGTATCGCTATATTTTGAAAAAGTATAACGTAGATATCGTTGATATTGAGTTTAAGTGATAAATTGAAGTAATTAACGAGATAAAATCGTGTTCATATCTTTATGGTATGAGCACGTTTTTTTAATTTTCAATAATATAAAGGTAACTGTGGAATCACAGTGAGAGCTCTACAAGGTATAGTGTTTTTATGCTATAATGACATGTATTATTTGAAAGATTAAGGTGAGTAGTAAATTGGATAAAAACATTAAGATTCAAACGAAACAAGTTTTGAAACAAAATGATGAGAAACAAAAATTTGAGTTTACTACAGAAGGTGCTTGGCAAAAACGGAGAGCGGAATTTATCCGATACGAAGAAAAAATTGAAGAAGCAAAAGTCAATGTTACAATAAAAATTGAAGATAATGGCGTTAAGTTAATTCGTAAAGGCGACATAAATATGAATTTACATTTCGTCGAAGGGGAAGAAACGACTACGTTATATGATATACCTGCAGGACGGATTCCCTTAACTGTAAAAACATTGAGTATTTTACATTTTGTTACTCCAGATGGTGGGAAATTAAAAATTCATTATGAGTTATATCAAAACGAAGAAAAAATGGGTTCTTATCAATATGAATTAAATTATAAGGAGATAAGCAAATGAATATTATCGATCAAGTAAAACAGACATTAATTGAAGAAATTGAAGCTAGTATCAAAAAAGCTGGATTAGCTGAAGATATTCCGGAAATTAAAATTGAAATACCTAAAGACACTAAAAATGGAGATTATTCATCTAATATTGCGATGGTATTAACTAAAATCGCCAAACGTAACCCACGTGAAATTGCACAAGCTATTGTTGATCATCTTGATACAAGTAAAGCACATGTAAAAGAAGTAGACATTGCAGGTCCAGGTTTTATTAACTTTTATCTAGATAACCAATACTTAACAGAAGTTATTCCAGAAGCCATTCATAAAGGTGACAAATTTGGTTATGCAGATGAACCAAAAAATAAGAATATCTTATTAGAATATGTGTCTGCTAATCCGACAGGTGACTTACATATTGGACATGCTAGAAATGCTGCTGTAGGTGATTCTTTAGCAAATATTTTAATTGCGGCAGGATATAATGTCACTCGCGAATATTACATTAACGATGCAGGTAATCAAATTACAAACTTAGCGCGTTCAATTGAAACACGTTATTTCGAAGCTTTAGGTGATACAAGTCATGAAATGCCTGAAGATGGATATAACGGTAAAGATATTATTGAAATTGGTAAGGACTTAGCAGATAAACATCCTGAAATCAAAGATTATTCTGATGAAGAACGTCTTAAAACATTTAGACAATTAGGTGTCGATTATGAAATGGACAAATTGAAGAAAGACTTAGCAGCTTTCAATGTACATTTCGATAACTGGTTCAGTGAGACATCTCTATATGAAAATGG
This sequence comes from Staphylococcus caprae, assembly GCF_002902725.1. Lineage (GTDB taxonomy): Bacteria > Bacillota > Bacilli > Staphylococcales > Staphylococcaceae > Staphylococcus > Staphylococcus caprae. The sequence continues at coordinate 7,730 of NZ_PPRT01000039.1, read as the reverse complement.
CGCAATCGACAATACGTTAGCTAAAATGAAAGAATTAGGTTATACGTATGAAGCAGATGGCGCAACTTGGTTACGTACAAGTGACTTTAAAGATGATAAAGACCGTGTATTAATTAAAAAAGATGGTAACTACACATACTTTACTCCGGATACGGCTTATCACTATAACAAGATTAATCGTGGCAATGATATCTTAATCGACTTAATGGGTGCGGACCACCATGGTTATATTAATCGTCTGAAAGCAAGTCTTGAAACATTTGGCGTAGATAGTGATCGTCTTGAAATTCAAATTATGCAGATGGTTCGTTTAATGCAAAATGGCGAAGAAGTTAAAATGAGTAAACGTACAGGTAATGCAATTACTTTACGTGAAATTATGGATGAAGTAGGAATAGACGCAGCACGTTATTTCTTAACTATGCGTAGTCCAGATTCTCATTTTGATTTTGACTTAGAACTAGCTAAAGAACAATCTCAAGATAATCCGATTTATTACGCACAATACGCACATGCACGTATTTGTTCTATCTTAAAACAAGCGAAAGAGCAAGGTGTAGAGATCACAACGGATGCGGATTTCACTACAATTACAAATGAAAAGGCCATTGAATTATTGAAAAAAGTGGCTGAGTTTGAAACTACAATCGAGAGTGCAGCAGAACACCGTGCACCTCATCGTTTAACAAATTATATTCAAGATTTAGCCTCAGCGTTCCATAAATTCTATAATGCTGAGAAAGTTTTAACTGATGATGCTGAGAAAACAAAAGCACATGTAGCAATGATTGAAGCAGTACGTATTACGTTGCATAATGCTTTAACACTTGTAGGTGTTACAGCACCAGAATCAATGTAATTGATTAAACATTTTAACTAAATAATTAGACAACTGCCCTCATAAATAACTATTTATGAGGGTATTGTTATGTGTAGAATTGGAGTGATAACATGCTTTCGACTGAGGAATTATATCAGAAACTTTATAACAATATGGGTGCGCAACGTTGGTGGCCAGCTGAGAGCCCTATTGAGATGATGCTAGGGGCAATACTCGTGCAAAATACGAATTGGAAGAATGCTGATATGGCTCTGACGCGTCTTTATGAGGAAACACAATTTGATGGTAAGAAGATATTGCAAATGCCGCTCGAACAATTACAACAAACGATTCGTTCAAGTGGTTTCTATAAAAATAAAGGTAAAGCGATTCATGCCTTGATGGATTGGTTGAACCAACATCACTTTGATTATCAATCAATTGCGCAACATTACGGTGAAAATTTGAGAAAAGAATTATTAAAAATTCGAGGTATCGGTAGTGAAACGGCTGATGTCTTACTAGTATATATATTTAATGGCGTTGAATTTATTCCAGATAGTTACACGCGACGGATTTATGCCAAATTAGGCTACGCGGAGACTGAAACATACGATAAGTTTAAGAAAGTGATTCAATTACCCTCCAACTTCACGAATCAAGATGCCAATGAATTTCACGCGTTACTCGATAATTTCGGAAAGAATTACTTTAATGGTAAGGGAGAACATCGTTATACCTTTTTGGATTCATTCTTTGAAAATTAAGTATTGACCCTTACGTAACGTCATACCTCATACTTTATTTCAGGAGGTGAAGAAATGAAAGAGTATTTTAGTCCTAAGGAGCTATGTGATATTACTGGAGTAAGTTTACGTACACTTCATTTTTATCATGAGAAAGAATTATTAATTCCAGATCAAATTGGCGACAATGGCTATCGCTATTATAGTGTAGAAGATATTACAAAGTTGCAACATATCTTATTTCTTAGAGAATTAGACTTAACGTTGAGTCAAATCAAGGATTACTTTTCTAAAGATACTCTATTTAAAAATGAAGTGCTCCGTGAGAATTACGATTATATCGTTATGAAGAGGGACAAACTAAATACAATTATTCAACAATTGAAATATCATTTTGACTCCGATAAGAATGAAGAAATTGAGGTGACGAATATGAAGGAATTTGATTTAAATGCACAATATGAAAATGAAGCAGCGCTTAAGTATGGAGATACAAAATATTATCAAGCTTATAAGGAGAAACACGAAAGCATGAATGAAGCTGAAAAGGAAAGTAATGATGAGGTAGTAAATAATCAATTAAACACATTTTTTGTTGAAATGAATCAATTATATCAAGAAAAAGTGACAGCGCATGAAGCAAGTCCAAAAATTGAAAAATTAAAAATGATTCTTCAATCACAAGTGCCTAACTGTGATCATCAATTTTTGAGTTATATGGCACAAACATATGTTGAAGATGAGAGATTTGCTAAAAATATTAATAAAAATCGTCATGGAGGATTGAACCAATATATCGCTGATGCAATTCATGAATATATCGCGAATTAAAGATGTAAAATTCATTTTAAGCACTTCCGTTAATGGAGGTGCTTTTTATATTTAATAATTCTTATTAATAAAATTAACTTTAATTTCTAATATTGATTTAATTTTAAATTGATTAATATTATAATGTTTTTGTAGCTTCAAAAATTTTACATATATAAATAAGGAGGATGGGCAATTGCTCCACTCTTACAAGCTTTATTGGCAGAATTATTTTAATTTTAAAGGCCGAACAAGAAGGCAAGATTTTTGGTGGCCGATGCTCTTTAACTTTATTATCATAAGTTTGACTGATTCGGTTGATTCGGCAATTTATCATTATTACCCCCATCTTGTTCTAGGATTAAGTGATATTATATCTGTTGTATTTACAATTGGGACGTTCTCTTTATCTGTAAGAAGATTCCATGATATAGGTAAAGATTTAACTTTTCCAATTTTTTATATGATAATGCTTGTTATTCCTATAGGATTTCGTATCGTCTTATTTCAATATTTTCAACACTTTAATAATTATTATGATAATAACATTGGCGACATTGGCAAAATTGTAGAAATTATATTTACCGCTAGTATAGACTTTGTTATATTGATGTTTCTTGTGCTGCTTATGTTTATATATATCATAGCCATGATAGTAATGGGTGTATTTGCCATTATCTTTTGTGTACGAGATAGTGAAGAGGGGGCTAATAAATATGGTCCTTACCCCAAAAATGATGATAAATACAATTCAAATGTGAAAGAGGTTAACAATGATCGAATCATATAAGCTATTTTGGCAGAACTATTTTAAATTAGAAGGACGTTCAAGACGTCGAGATTTCTGGTGGCCATTTTTGATTAACACAATACTTAGTGGAATTATTGGCATAATCATTTTCAGTTTGAGTCGTCTATTTCCACATAGTGATATGATTTACAATATCATTGAGGTAATGATAAACCTAGTAATACTTATTGGAACGTATACAGCTGCAGTTAGACGTTTCCATGATATAGGTAAATCAATGGTCATTCCATGTATCTTTTTAGTCATTAGTTTATTAGGTATTTACAATAATTTATTTAGTAATAATCAAACTTCGCAATTATCTCTACAAACGCAAAATCAAGTGTTAAATGGTATTTTAAGTGTCGTTGCAATTATATTATCGTTATTTATAATTGTAATTTGTATTATGAGTCTTGTGTATAGTGTGAGAGACAGTCAAAAAGGCACAAATCAATATGGCCCAAACCCTAAAGGTGAATAATAAAAATTAAGAGGTCGGCACATAATTAATTGTCTCAGCCTTCTCTAACATATTGGCAGTAGATGTCTGAATTGAAAGTGCGCTTATATCAAGCTTCTTTTAATCCTAGCCATCCTTGCCGGCGGGGCCCCAACACAGAGAATTTCTTTTTAAGAAATTCTACAAACAATGAAAGTTGGGAGTGAGAGAACGAAAATAATTTTGATAAATTATATTTCTATCTCACTCCCTTAATTTTTTGGATTATTTTAATTAATAGATTATTAAAATAAAAGTAATCATTTAAAATTTCAAAAAACTAATGAAATATTTGTTGTTTTTGATATGATAAATACGAAGTGAAGATACATATATCATAGTCAGAGAAGGGAATGCTCACAGAATGAGAAATAAACTATGTATGATGATTCTCGTGCTCGTTTTATTATTAGCAGCATGTAGCCACGACTCAAACCAATCATCAGATAAAGATTCGGCATCGACTAAAAATGATGACAATAAAACCAAATATCACAGAATAGTTTCTTTAATGCCTAGTAATACTGAAATTTTGTATCGACTCGGTTTAGGTAAAAATATTGTTGGTGTTTCAACAGTTGATGATTATCCTAAAGACGTCAAAAAAGGCAAAAAACAATTTGATGCGATGAATTTGAATAAAGAGAAATTGCTTAAGGCGAAGCCAGACTTGATTTTGGCACATGAATCACAGAAGCATTCTTCAGGTAAAGTGTTAAATTCGTTGAAGAAAGATGGCGTCAAAGTGGTCTATGTAAAAGATGCTCAATCAATTAACGAAACATATGATACATTTAAATCTATTGGTAAATTAACAGGACGTGAGAAACAAGCTAAGGATTTAGTAGATGAAACGAAAAATAATGTTGATAAAGTCATTAATTCTGTTCCAAATCATCATCAAAAGCAAAGTATATTTATGGAGGTATCTTCTAAACCAGATATTTATACTGCAGGTAAGGGTACAATTTTCAATGATATGTTGAACAAATTAGATGCGAAGAATAGTTTCTCAGATATAAGTGGCTGGAAGTCTGTAAGTAAAGAAAGTATTATTAAGCATAATCCGGATATATTAATTTCTACAGAAGGTAAATCCAAATCGGATTATATTAAAATGATAAAAAAACGTGGCGGTTTCGATAAAATCAATGCAGTAAAAAATACACGTATTGAATCAGTTAACGGAGACGAAATTTCTCGTCCAGGACCTCGAATAGACGAAGGCTTAAAAGAATTAAGAGATGCTATTTATAAAAAGTAATATTTACTGAAAGTCAGTGGTCATACGAGCACTGACTTTTTAAATACGATTTTGTTATTATATTGATAAATATAAAAAAGAAAAGAGATAATGATGAGGAAATTTCAAATTATATTCACCTGGCTAATCGTATTAATAATCATTATGTTTGTGAGCTTATGGTGGGATTTGGGAAATTTAAATGATACCTTTAATCAAACGATATTATTGAAAGTAAGACTTCCGAGAGTCATTGAAGCGGTTCTAACTGGAGCTACGCTGACACTTGCCGGTCAAATGTTTCAAACGGTTTTAAATAATCCATTAGCTGATAGTTTTACGCTTGGATTAGCGAGTGGGGCGTCATTAGGTTCGGGGCTTGCTTTATTTTTCGGATTGAGTTTTTTATGGTTACCATTCTTCTCGATTACACTCAGTTTAATTACACTGATATTAGTACTCGGCCTTTCAGTAATACTTTCACGAGGGTATCCTGTAAGTGTGCTCATTCTATTAGGTTTGATGATAGGTGCTTTATTTAATGCACTTCTTTATATGTTGGTTCTAATGCAGCCACGGAAAATGAATTCAATTGCAAACTACTTATTCGGAGGATTTGCATCGGCAGAGTATCACGATGTCGTGATCATAGCAGTAACGTTAAGTATCGCTATAGTGATTTTATTTTCAATGCAAAAAAGCATTAAATTACTACAATTAGGTGAGTTGAAGAGTCAATCATTGGGGCTTAATGTTCAAACAATCACGTTTCTAGTCCTAACGATTTCGTCAATCATCACAGCTGTCGTAGTAGCTTATGTAGGTATCATAGGATTTATAGGTATGATTGTGCCTCAATTGATACGACGATTTTATTGGCGTTATGAGTTAGGAACGCACATGCTACTTAACCTTATCATTGGGAGCGCCGTGATGTTGATAGCAGACTTTATAGGAGGAACCATCATTCAACCTGTTCAAATACCAGCTAGTATTATCATGGCATTGTTAGGTATACCAGTTTTATTTTATATTCTTATTACACAATCTAAGGTATTACGATAAATGTATTCATTTGCTAAAATAGAAACTACTATAAAGTGAAGAGGTAACTTAAAATGGATTTAAGTCATATTAAAGCAATCGTCTTTGATTTAGAAGGCACGTTGTTAGATAGAGTCAAATCACGTGAGAAATTTATCGAAGAGCAATTTGAACGATTTCATGATTATTTTGTACATGTTCAATTGGCTGATTTTAAGAATAAATTTATCGAGTTAGATGATGATGAAGATAACGATAAACCTGATTTATATAAGCAAATTATTAAACAGTTTCATATTGATCGCTTAACGTGGAAAGATTTATTTCATGACTTTGAAATGCATTTTTACCGTTATGTCTTTCCATATTATGATACGTTATATACTTTGGAAAAGTTATCAGAACATGACTACCTTATCGGTGTCATCGCAAATGGTAAATCAAAAATAAAACAATTTAGATTACATTCATTAGGTATTATGCATGTGATCAACTACTTAACAACATCTGAAACAGTGGGGTACCGCAAACCGCATCCTAAAATATTTGAAGATATGATTGAACAATTAGGTGTGAAACCTGAGGAAGTTATGTATGTTGGAGATGACGCGCTCAATGATGTTGCGCCAGCTCGTGCAATGGGTATGGTAAGTGTATGGTATAAACAAGAAGATGCGGAATTAGAACCACTTGAAGATGAAGTGGATTATACAATTACAACGATTGAAGAATTATTGAATATTTTACCTGAAAATTTTGAACCAGAAGGAGAAGAGCGCAATGGCAATGGATTTATTTACGAGTAAAGATGGAACGACGATTCATTATAATACTATGGGCGAAGGCTATCCAGTCGTACTTATTCATACGGCTTATGATAATTATTCAGTGTTTAATGATGTAGCTAAAGCGTTATCGAAATCTTTTCAAGTGGTGTTAATTGATTTAAGAGGTCACGGATATTCGGATAAACCAAGACATATTGAATTTCATGAGTTTGCGGATGATGTTAAAGCTTTATTAGATTATATTTACATTGATCAAGCTGCCTATATAGGACATGAGATGGGGGCAATTGTTGCTTCAGATGTTGCAGTGAGATATCCAGATTATGTCTCATCGCTTACGTTAGTCAATCCAACCTCTATTGAGGGTGAATTACCTGAAGAACGTTTGTTTAGAAAGTATGCCCATACGATTAGAAATTGGGACGATGAAGAACAAGATAAATTCTTGAATAAGAAGAAATATTATAAACCACGTAAAATGAACAAATTTTTAAAACATGTGGAAGATACGAATGCAATCTCGACTAAAGAAGAAATACAAGCGGTGAAAGATGTCTTTAAGACAGCTAATATTTCAGAAGTTTTTAGAAATGTTCAAGCGCCAACATTAATTATTGCGGGAGAATACGGAGAGCGTACAACAACATTGGAAGCTAAAGAAGTTAGCGATTTGATTGAACACGGCCAATTTAATGTTTACGCTCAATCAAGTTTATACCCATTTGTTGAAGAACAAAGTCAGTTTATCGACGAAGTAACTTCATTTATTAAAGATCATTTTCCACATCAAAAGGCATAAATAATAAAGATTAAATTGAACTCGAAGTTGGTATAGATGACTAACGAAAGTTCAATTTTTCTTTATAAACAGTTTTTTGAAAGTTAAAAATATTGTTTTGTAACGTTTTTGTAATATTATTGTCATTTTAGTAATATATGTAGTATAATAAATTTAAGCACAAAGCAGAGATATTGAATAAAGGAGAG
>NZ_PPRT01000038.1:28319-113713 GCF_002902725.1 Staphylococcus caprae | reverse complement strand
ATTTAAAATTGTGATTAATAAAAAAGATGAAAGAAAAATTGATATTTTAATAGAAAATGCTCAACAAAGTGCATATGTATGGCCTCATTTTTCTATTTTACTGTCAAATATTTTAATTGGTATATCTTCCACTATTTTTTTGCTAGCTACAATTTATGCGTTTTTATTTATGACTATTTCAAACTTTAGTTTTATTTTCTTAATCGCATTTTTATTTTTTATTATTTTATTTCAAAACAACATGCTTTACTCATATGTTGAAATCCACGGCAAGATGGGGGAAATTAAAAGGAAATGATAGTAGGGAATTTATTATGGACAAAAAATTAAAAAGACAAATAGAAATTAAAAGCATAAAAGGTAACAGTAAATATAAATTAATTAAATATGAGGGGAAAAACTATGTTATAGATCTCAATTCTAATAAATTGTCGTACATTTTCCCACTGCTAAATTACTTTACTCCTCATAAATTAATAGAAGTATCATTAAATGATATAAATAATGAAAAAAGTATAACTAAAAATGAAGATAAATTTAATGAAGCTTTATTAAGCTTAAGTGTTGGTATAACTGTTATTTTAGGAGTTTTATTAAGACCTTTATTTGATTATGGAAACTTTCCATCAAGTAGAATTTTCAACTTATTGATAATTCTACTAACAAATTTTGCTTTAATATTAACGAAATTTATTTTCGACAAAAGAAAACGTGATGTTTTAGCCTTAAGAAATGGAACTAATGTAAAACTTGCATACATTTTACCTAATTTTAAAATCGTTATTAAGAATACGGTACTTTATTTGATACTTTCTTTTCTATATTTGATGTCTTTAATTGCATTTTATTCTATGGAAAATTCTAATATATTTTTCATACTAACAATGATTATATTTTTGTTACTTATTTTATTTCAGAATATTAGACTATATGGAAAAATAAAGATTTACGGAAAGATATCTGAAATAAATTGAATGAGCTAAGTTATATAAACAAGATTTTGTTCACAAAACAAAGAGTGAAAAATAATCCTTATTATTTTTACTTCTTCTATATGAATTTTTATTTTCAAAGATGTCCAACTATTTATACATCTTTGGTATTATCGTATTTTTCTTTATAATATTATTTCAAAATTCTATTCTCTACGGTCAAACTAAAATTGAAGGCACAATGGGAAAAATTAAAGGAAAATGATAGTTAGTACTGTTTATTTAAAAGAAGGTTCTCAAAAATTAATAATTATAAATTTTAAACACCTTATTTTAGTTTAGACTAATTACCAAAACGCATTGCAAGATTAATGTCTTGTGATGCGTTTTTCTAACTCGACATAGTTTTCAATTTCTCGAAATTTTTGTATAAACCTCTTCTTTATTACTAGTGTTTTACTTCACAAACTCCACTCCAAATTTATTAACTCACGATAGCTAAATTTCGAGGTTTCTTTTCAACCAAATCCCATAAATATAAATTCCATCTATATCTCTATAAAACTCGCCATATCAACCTTTAAACATTCTTAACAAAAGATTTACAATTACTCTATTTTTAATTAACAAAAGGTATGTATCATAAAAACTGTAAGAAATACATATAACATTAGGGTTATTTATATTAGGAGGATGTATCAATGAAAAAGTGGCAATTAGTCGGTACTACTGTATTAGGAGCTTCGTTCTTACTAGGCGCTTGTGGCGGTAATAATGGAGGTTCTGGAAGTGGAAGCGATCTTAAAGGTTCTGCAAAAGGTGAAGGTTCATCAACAGTAGCTCCAATCGTTGAAAAATTAAACGAAAAATGGGCTAAAGATCATAAAGACGCTAAAATTTCTTCTGGCCAAGCTGGTACAGGTGCTGGATTCCAAAAATTCATTGCTGGCGAAACTGATTTCTCAGACGCTTCAAGACCTATTAAAGATGAAGAAAAGAAAAAATTAGAAGATAAAGGTATTAAATACCACGAATTCAAAATTGCACAAGATGGTGTAACAATTGCAGTTAACAAAGATAACGACTTTGTTAAAGAATTAACTAAATCTCAATTAAAAGAAATTTACTCTGGTAAAGCTAAAACATGGAAAGATGTTAACTCTAAATGGCCAGACAAAAAAATCAATGCCGTATCACCTAACTCAAGTCATGGTACTTACGACTTCTTCGAAGAGGAAGTAATGGACAAACAAGATATCAAAGCTGAGAAAAATGCTGATACAAACGCTATCGTTTCTTCAGTAACTAAAAACAAAGAAGGTATCGGTTACTTCGGTTATAACTTCTACGAACAAAATAAAGATAAATTAAAAGAAGTTAAAATCAAAGACGATAACGGCAAATTAACTGAACCAACTAAGAAAACAATCAAAAATGGTTCATACGCTTTAAGTAGACCATTATTCATCTACGTTAAAGATAAATCATTAAAAGATAACAAAGTAATGTCTGAATTTATGAAATTCGTTCTTAAAGATGAAGGTAAATCAGCTGAAGATGCTGGTTATGTAGCTTCACCTAAGAAAACTTATAAATCTGAGTTAAAAGAATTAAATAAATTCGTAGACAAACACAAAAAATCAGATAAGAAATCTGATAAAAAATCTGATGACAAAAAATCTGACGATAAAAAATAATATATAACGTACGAATTTTAAAGGGTTGGGAATTTGTGAAGGTATTTGACAAAGCGGTTAATCAACCGCTTTGTCTGTACTATTCAGCTTCAGGGAAGAGAATTGAGTCATTACTAAATGGTAGTTTAATTAGTACTCAACAATTCCCTTTAGCAATTCCCAATCTTTTTTTAAATTATTTTGGGAGATTAAGAAAGAGGGTTTTACATGGCTTCACAAACGAATGTTAGAGAAATGATAGCTAAGAATAATGCTAAAAAGGGTGGAGCAAGCGATAAAATCGTTCCAATTATTCTAGGTATTATTTCAGCTATTTCAATCTTAACGACAATTGCTATTTTATTCACTTTGTTAACTGAGACGATTACTTTCTTTACACGCGTACCATTTTCTAAATTCTTTTTATCTGGTACATGGAATCCTACAGGTTCTTCACCAGAATATGGTATTTGGGCTTTAATCATTGGTACCTTAAAAATTACAATCATTGCCACTATCGTTTCTGTTCCTATTGGTTTAGGTGCAGCTATTTACCTTAATGAATATGCAAGCGATAAAGCACGTAGAATTATTAAACCAATTTTGGAAATTTTAGCAGGTATTCCTACAATTGTATTCGGTTTCTTCGCCCTTACATTTGTAACACCGCTTTTAAGAAGTTTTATACCTATATTAGGTGAGTTTAACTCTATCAGTCCTGGAATCGTTGTTGGTATTATGATTGTTCCAGTTATTACAAGTATGAGTGAAGATGCAATGTCTTCAGTGCCAAATAAAATACGTGAGGGTGCTTACGGCTTAGGTGCAACTAAATTTGAAGTTGCTACTAAAGTTGTTTTACCTGCAGCCACTTCAGGAGTTGTTGCATCAATCGTATTAGGGATTTCAAGAGCAATTGGTGAAACAATGATCGTTTCACTAGCGGCTGGTAGTTCGCCAACTTCATCTCTAAGCTTAACAAGTTCAATTCAAACCATGACTGGATACATTGTAGAAGTCGCAACTGGTGATGCACCATTTGGTTCTGATATCTACTACAGTATCTATGCAGTAGGTTTCACTTTATTCATCTTTACTTTACTTATGAACCTACTTTCACAATGGATTTCAAAACGCTTCAGAGAGGAGTATTAATATGACAGCGACAACAAATTCTAATAATAAAACGTTAATCGACAAAAACAAAGTCGACAAAAATATTTCTACTCGAGATACTAAAAATAAAGTTAACAAATGGTTATTCTTCCTCTGTACGTTAATCGGTCTTGTTGTGTTAGTAGCATTATTAGCACAAACCATCATCAAAGGAGCCGGCCATTTAACACCTGAATTCTTTACTAATTTCTCTTCTTCAACACCTGCAGATGCTGGTGTTAAAGGGGCAGTCATTGGTTCAATCTGGTTAATTGTTAGTATCATTCCAATCACAATTATTCTAGGTATTGGTACTGCTATTTATTTAGAGGAATACGCAAAGGACAATATTTTTACAAGCATAGTAAAAATAAGTATTTCAAACTTAGCCGGTGTGCCTTCAATCGTATTTGGTCTTTTAGGTTACACACTTTTCGTTGGAGCAGCTGGAATGGGAAACAGTGTTTTAGCAGCTGCATTAACAATGTCATTACTTATTCTTCCAGTAATTATTGTTTCAAGCCAAGAAGCAATTAGAGCTGTACCCGGTTCTGTAAGAGAAGCCTCATTTGGTTTAGGTGCTAATAAATGGCAAACCATCAGAAAGGTTGTTTTACCAGCAGCACTACCTGGTATCTTAACTGGTTTCATTTTATCTTTATCACGTGCATTAGGCGAAACGGCACCACTTGTAGTTATTGGTATTCCTACAATTCTATTAGCTACACCAAGTGGACTATTAGATCAATTCTCTGCTTTACCAACTCAAATTTATACTTGGGCTAAAATGCCTCAAGCTGAATTCCAAAATGTGGCATCAGCAGGAATTATCGTATTACTTGTTATCTTATTAGCAATGAATGCAATTGCGATTCTTTTAAGAAATAAATTCAGTAAAAAATATTAATATAGCTTATTGGGAAAATTGTTATTTCAACGAAGAAAAGATTTGTTTCTTTACATCTTTTCCTCTATATAGAAGGAGTTTTTAATTATGGCTAATTCACAAGTCGCAGAAAAAAATAAATTAAGTGAACAAACTGACAAAACGAATGGTTCAGTCTCTACTATCGTGACTACTGAAAATGATAGAAAAGATACAACACCAGATAGTCAAAAGAATATTGTTTATTCAACACAAAATCTAGATTTATGGTATGGTGAAAATCACGCATTACAAAATATTAATTTAGATATCTTAGAAAACAATGTTACAGCGATTATCGGACCATCAGGTTGTGGTAAATCAACATATATCAAAGCACTCAATCGTATGGTTGAACTCGTACCTTCAGTTAAAACTGCAGGAAAAATTTTATATCGAGATCAAAATATCTTTGATCCGAAATACTCTAAAGAAAAGTTAAGAACTAACGTAGGAATGGTCTTCCAACAACCAAACCCATTCCCTAAATCAATTTATGATAATATCACTTATGGTCCTAAAACTCATGGCATTAAAAACAAAAAAGTTTTAGATGAAATCGTAGAAAAATCATTACGTGGCGCGGCAATTTGGGATGAATTAAAAGATAGATTACACACAAATGCTTATGGCTTATCAGGGGGGCAACAACAACGTGTTTGTATTGCAAGATGTTTAGCAATCGAACCGGATGTTATTTTAATGGATGAGCCTACATCAGCACTCGATCCAATTTCAACACTAAGAGTTGAAGAATTAGTACAAGAATTAAAAGAAAATTATTCAATTATTATGGTTACACACAATATGCAACAAGCTGCACGTGTATCTGATAAAACTGCTTTCTTCCTTAATGGTTATGTGAACGAATACGACGACACTGATAAAATCTTCTCTAATCCTTCTGATAAACAAACAGAAGATTATATTTCAGGACGTTTCGGATAATATATGGCAATCATTAGACATAAATACGAAGGTCAGCTAGATGAGTTAATTAAAGATTTACGTCGTCTTGGCCTTCGTGTTTATTTTAATATTAAAAATGCATTAGTGTCGTTAAGTGAGGAAAAGAGAACCTTCGCTAGAGAAACCATTGAAAAGGATAGAGAGATTAATCAATTAGATTATGAAATAAATGAAAAAGTGATTATGTTAATTACCAAACAGCAACCTATTGCTACGGATTTACGTATGATGATGGCTGCGTTAAAAATTTCAACAGACTTTGAAAGAATGGGAGATAATGCTGCGAGTATCGCGCACATTCGTCTAAGGGTTAAAATTAACGATGACTATGTATTTACACGTTTAAAAACGATGGGTAAATTAGCAATGCTCATGTTGGAAGATCTCAATACCGCTGTCAAAACAGAGGATTTAACATTAATTAAAGAAATTATTGAAAGAGATAAAGATATTGATGACTTATACATCAATATTGTTAACACAACTTATTTAATTGATAATGATCCATTTGTTGCTGGTCAGGCACATTTAGCTGCTCGACATTTAGAACGTATTGGAGACCATATTAGTAATATTGCCGAAAGCGTTTATTACTATTTAACAGGTGAACATTTTGATACATTTGATTAATAACAAATTATCGCCCCCATAGGCTTTAAGTCTATGAGGGCGATTTTTTGGTTATGAGAAAAAATTTTTAATTAGCCTGCTTCAATTTGATCTGTAAGAGTTTCTAGTTCTTCGACTAATTCCGAGATATATTTAATCGTCGCTTTTAACGGTGCTTCCGTTGTTATATCAACACCTGCTATTTGCGCTAACTCTACTGGTGATTTACTTCCGCCAGCTTTAAGTGTTTCTAACCATTGGTCTACAGCTGGTTGTCCTTCATTTTTAATCTTCTGAGAAACCACAGTACCAATTGTTAAACCTGCAGAGTAAGTATATGAGTACAATCCCATATAATAATGAGGTTGACGCATCCAAGTGAGTTCAACACCATCTGTCATCTCAACTGCATTGCCAAAGAATCTTTCATAAACATCTAACATAATCTTATTAAGAAGTGGGGCAGTAAGCGACTCTCCTTCATCTACTAATCTGTACACTTCACGCTGATATGCCGCTTCTAACAAGTGAGTTACCATATTGTGATAATACGTTCTAGAAAGTATAGAACCAATGACCCAACGTTTAAATTTAGGATCATCACTACTATTGAATAAATAATTTGCCATTAACATTTCATTCATCGTGGATGGCGCTTCGACAAAGTACATAGATGCTTCTGATTCTAATAAATTTTGATGTTTCTGCGCTAAAGTAAAATGACCAGCATGTCCTAGCTCATGAGCAAGCACAAAGGTTTCAGCCATTTTTCCTGTCCAAGAAATAAATACATATGAATGTGTAAAATAAGGACTCGCGCAATAAGCACCTGTGTCTTTTCCTTTATTTTGAGCAAAATCTATCCATCGATTGTCATAGGCAGATTCTAACATTTTCACATAATCTTCACCCAAAACATTTAAAGCGCCATAAATATATTTTTTAGACTCTTCAATTGAAATATCTGGTTCATAACTAGGATCGATAGATATCTTTAAATCTTCAAATCGCATTTTATCAAGTCCATGGACACGTTGGATTAACTTAGCATATCTTTGCATTACCGGAGCCAAATCACTCATAATAACGTCTATTTGACGATCAAACATGTCGCGTGTCACTTCTTGGTCTTGTAATAAGTAATCGATCACAGAATCATATCCACGCATATCTGCTTCAATTTTTTCTTGTTGAACTTGCATATTATACGTAGCTGCTGTTGTATTTTGATATTTGCGAATTGAGTCGCTAAATACTTTAAAACTCTTTATTCTAAATTCGGCATCTGGATTATCTTCATATTCATTTTCAAAAGTGGCATAATCGAGAGGGTAAGTCATACCATTATGCTCAAATGACTCAAAGTCAATGTCTAAACTTTTGGTTGTTCCATATAATTCAAAAGGACTTCTAAGTGTTGGCGTTAGAGTAGCCAATACTTGTTCTACTTCTGTAGATAGTTGATACGGCTTTCTATCTTTCAACTGTTTAATGAAGTGAGGATAATTCGATTGTTGTTGTAATTGATTTAACATGTCCTCAGGTAATGCTAAGATTTCAGAATCTACGAATGAGAGTAAGCCTGCTATTTTACCAGACATCGTATTCAATTTAGCATTTACTTTTTGCGCTTCTTCGTTAGTGGCATCTACGCTCACTCTTAGTTCGGGATAATTATAAAGACGATCCAATTGAATTAAAATATCTTCATAATCTTTAAGCGCACGTTCAACTGTTTCGATATCTTTAAGTTGATTTTGATATGTAGATTTGAACGCTTTAGAAGATTGGAGCACTTGATTAAGAGTTTGATAAAATGCTTCATCATTTTCAAAAAGGTCTTTCAAATCCCATGTTTCTTGAGTAGGGACATCCTTTCTTAAAGGTAAACCTTGTGTCATTGGGAACACTCCTTTGATATGTATTACCTTTATTATACAAAACTCAAGTCAGAATAACATTCGAAGCGTTTAGAGAAGGCAAGTATTCGTTTATCAAACATAAGAGTAGGGAATAATTAATTTAAGTATGTGAATAGGAGTAGGACAGAAATAATAAATGATGTCCCAATCTCTGAATATTCTTTAGGAACGTTACTTCTCTAGACTGAGTGGTTTAATTCAAATAAATAGTATAATAAAATTATTATTAAATGAACTAACAAGGAGATAGTATTATGACAATTTTTGATATGCCTAATTACTTATGGATTACTATCTTAGCAATGGTTTTATTAACAGTATTCTGTACATTAGTTTTACATAGATGGTTGATTGCCGCAGTAATTACATTTGTAGTTTTAGGTTTATTAGCATTCTTTATTCCTAATTTCCAACACATTTCTTATCAGCCGTTATTAGGTTACGCTGCTTTCTTAGCTTTAATGAGTTTAATCATTAGTTTCTTATTATGGTACTTTACACGTAAATGGAGACGAGAACGTAAGAAGAATAAACTTGAAAAAGAAATTCGTAAATATGAAGATGAAGAAGATTTAAAAATGTTAAGAGGGCGCCATCGTAAATAATATTTTGTAACTCAACGCTGTCTATTTACTTAGATGGCGTTGAGTTTTTTTGTTAAATTGGAGGGCTACATCGCTTATACTATTATTTTTTCAATGTGACTATTATAATAGGTAAATGACGATAAAAATAATTTAATGTAAAATTTCAATATATAAATAATTAATCCATTTAATACAGAAGGATGTTGCGAAGATGTTTAAAACAATCATTTCAAAAATATTGCAAATGATTATCGTGCTTTTTGTTTTAACAACAATCACATTTATTTTAATGAAATTATCACCAGGGAACCCAGTTAATAAAATTCTTCATCTTGATACCTCTCAAGTTTCACAATCTCAAATCAAAGCTACAGAACATCAATTAGGACTGGATCATTCTTTACTCAGTCAATGGTGGCATTGGTTCAGTCAATTATTAAAATTAAATTTAGGTACAAGTTATCAAACAGGTGCTCCAGTATCTAAAGAAATCATGAACTATATTGTTCCAACATTAATCATTACTTTTGGAACATTAATTTTATCTATGCTTGTTTCAATACCTTTAGGAGTGATAGCCGCAATAAATTATCACAAAACTTTAGACAAAATGATTCGAGTTTTAACTTCTTTATCTGTGAGCTTACCTTCATTTTTTATTGGTTTAATATTGTTATTTATTTTCAACCAAAAGTTAAATGTATTACCAACGTCAGAGGATGGATCAATAGCTGCGTATATTTTACCGATTATTACAATGAGTGTGGGTATGTGTGCATATTACATACGTCTTATACGCTCTAATTTATTAGAACAATATCGGAGTCCAGTTGTAGAAGCTTCTCGATTAAGAGGGATGTCAGAACGTTATATTTTATTTCATGATATTTTCAAACCTACTTTAATTCCTATTATTCCCTTATTAGGTCTGTCAGTAGGAAGCTTAATCGGAGGTACCGTCGTGATTGAAAATTTATTCGATATTCCAGGTTTAGGTTACTTTCTAGTCGATAGTATTAAGTCTAGAGATTATCCGGTCATTCAAGGTTGCGTACTCTTTATAGGATTTTTCGTTGTAATTATTAATACGATTGCTGATATAATCACTTTATTTATTGATCCTAAACAGCGTTACAATCGATCATCTAAGATAGATTTATTTAAGTTTGCACATCTGAGAAATTATAAAAAAGAAGGTGATGATAATGAAGCTTAAATTAACAAAGAAGAATCTCATTTTCTATGTGTTTAGTATCTATATATTTATAATTATCGCCCTTCAACTGTTTGTTAGTAATGATGCAGCTTTTAAAGTTAATTTATCAGAAACATTCGAGCCCATAAGTTTACATCACTTTTTAGGAACCGATGACTATGGTCGCGATTTATTTAGTCGACTCATCATAGGCGCACGAACAACTTTATTTGTTACTTTATTGACTTTACTTTTTACTGTTTTAATCGGCGTACCACTTGGTTTACTTTCAGGCTATCAAAAAGGTTGGATCGATTCGATTATCATGAGAATGATAGATATCGGTTTGAGTATACCTGAATTCGTCATTATGATTGCTTTAGCAAGTTTCTTCCATCCAAGCATATGGAATTTAGTGATTGCCATTACTGTTATAAAATGGATGAATTATACAAGGGTAACAAGAGGGATCGTCAATTCAGAAATGAATCTTTCCTATATAAAAATGGCCAAATTATTTAATGTATCAGCTTTTAATATTTTATTTAAACATTTATTACCTAAAGTGTTTCCATCCATTTTGGTTATTATGATTGTTGATTTTGGTAAAATTATTCTTTACATTAGTTCGTTGTCATTTTTAGGATTAGGCGCACAACCACCATCTCCAGAGTGGGGCGCTATGCTTCAAGCGGGACGTAACTTTATCACATCACATCCAATCATGATCATTGCACCAGCGACATTAATCTCGATAACGATATTAATCTTCAACTTAACCGGAGACGCTGTCAGAGATCGATTATTAGAGAAGAGAGGTGTCGAGTTTGACGCTTTTGAAAATAAAAAATCTTAACATTAGCGATTCTAATAATTATAAGTTAGTCCAAAACGTCGATTTAAATATTTATCAAGGAAAACTTAATGTTATTTTTGGCGAAAGTGGGGCAGGTAAGAGTCTCACAGCAAGGGCACTTTTGAAATATTTACCAGAAGGATTAAATATGACATATGATGAGTATGATTTTGGAGAAAATGCTACTAATATGAATCATCTTTTAGGTAAACAAATTGGTTATATTTCTCAGAATTATGCGCAAAGCTTTAATGAATACTCACGTCTAGATAAACAACTTATTGCAATATATCGAACACACTTTAATGTATCTAAAGAGGAGGCATTAAAGAACATTATCACTGCTTTAACTTGGGTTAATTTAAATGATTCTAGTATTATTAAAAAATACAGTTTTCAACTTTCTGGTGGTCAACTTGAACGTGTTTACATTGCTAGCGTGCTCATGTTGAAACCTCCACTTATCATTGCCGATGAACCTGTAGCATCTTTAGATGTCGTCAATGGTCATCAAATTATGCAAATGCTTAAACATATAGTTAAAGACCATCATCATACAGTGTTGTTAATTACTCACAATATGAATCACGTACTTAATTATGGAAATTATTTTAATGTTATGAGAAATGGTAGCATTGTTGAATCTGGCACAATTAGTAAACTTACTGAAAATGAAGTTACACATACGTATACAAAGCAATTATTAAAATACAGAAACACGTTAAGAAAGGATGGAAATCGTTGACTATCATAAAATTTGAAAATGTTCATTTTGGATATAGTAAAAACCATTCTGTTCTTAACGGTGTAAACTTTAAAATCGATAAAAATGAAAAAGTAGGGATATTAGGTGAAAGCGGGGCAGGTAAAAGTACTTTAAGTTCTTTAATATTAGGAGAGTTAAATCCTACGCGTGGACAAGTTAAAGTCAATTCAAAACGCGTACTCCCAGTATTTCAGCATGCCTTTGAAAGTTTTGATAGACATTATACAATCCAACAATCTCTTGAAGAACCACTCATTTTTTATAATAAAATGAAAACTTCGGAAATAAAGTCCAACTTACTAAAATATTTAGAATCATTTAGTTTATCAGAGCATTTGTTGCAAAAGTTTCCACGAGAAGTCAGTGGCGGTCAGTTACAAAGATTGAATATCATAAGATCACTCATTTCTCAGCCAGATATTTTGATATGTGATGAAATTACATCCAATCTAGATGTTGTAGCTGAGCAAAATGTTATTGATATTTTAATAAACGAAGACCACATCAATCCTAAAACCCTACTTGTTATCTCCCACGATCTTTCAGTTATTCAAAGACTGACGCAACGTGTGATTGTGTTAAAAGATGGAGAAGTGGTAGATGATTTTAAGATTGAGGATTTGTTCGATAAATCACGCCATCCGTATACTCAATTACTCATCAATTCTTAAAATAGCAAAAGCCTCTTACAACGTGTTTGATAATGTTCAAACCTTAATTATTGTAAGAGGCTTTTTAATATAGTTCATATTTAATTTAACTTTTGATAGCTAAATAGTTATCTAACACTTTACATATTGCATCATTCGAATTATCAATGACTTTGATATTAGGATTTTTCAAAAATGACTGATGTTCAACCAGTGCATTAGCCACAAAATAACCTTGCGAAGCGTTATCTAACATGTGAATATCATTATGATCGTTACCAAATGCAATATAATCTGTATCTGAACCTATTAAATATTGAATTGTCGTATGTTTATCGATACCTTGAGCGGTCACATCAATATATGATTCATTGAAGTGATAAATAAGCTCAATACCGTCTGATTCTGTTTTCAAAATCTTAGCAATAGTATCGAAGTCATCAGGTTTAATATTCAAAAGGATTGCTTTAATCGGATCCTTAATGTCATCCATATGTAAAGCCTGTGCAGTACGATTAGGATCGATACGTTGATAAATTTCATTATCAGCATTTAAATTCGTTGAATAATTGAATTTATCATCAATAATATACGACAATCCATATTGTTTAATGAGGTGTTTAATGAGGTTAATATCGTGTTAATTGATTTCCGAAATGATTTCGATTTGTCCGGTTTTAGATATAATTGAGCCATTACCACCAATTAAAGTATAATCTGCAAATTCAGGAATCACTGGTAGCAAATCTCTTATAGGACGTGCAGATGCAAATATAACTTTATGGTTTTCATCGTTGAGTTGCATAAGACGATTTTTAATAGATTGGTCAATATGATTACCGTCAAAGCAAATCGTACCATCAATATCGAAAATAAAATTCATGAACGTGTCACTCCAAAATGATAATAATGAATCTAGTATAGCATATCGATGATGTCTTGAAACATAAAATTACTAACGGAATGATGATGCGTTGTTTGTTCATGGTTAAGGATGTATTTGAAACTGATAAGAATTTTTGAAGTGAGAAACACACAGATAATTTAAACGTAGAATAATAAGGATATAATTGATGATAAGAACTCAGCTTAGAATGAGAATGTAAATGAGGCAAATACTAAAGAGGTAAGCCCCCTATAGATCTATACATAACTTCCTATAATATATATTATGTAAACTAAAATATTCAAAGCTAAATATGTTCCAATATTTAACGTTATTCATCCTCATTATTTAAATATCTATCCTTGAGTGATTTGTAATTTAATCTGCATCACATTTACTAATCTAATTCATTTATGAACATGCGTGTTGAATCAACATAAAACTAATTCTTTAAACTTCATAAAGATACACAACTCCATTTGCTAAAGATACAGTATTACATATCAACATTCATCATTTAAAATTATAGGATGCCCAATTGCGATTTAAATTTAGAAAACAAAAGTATTTAGTCGAAACCCTTAGAAACCCTTAACTATATGTTTAATAAATAGCAGACACTCTATAGGTTTACATAATACTTTTATAATCACCTATTTTGCTGCACAAAGGTATATGACATTATATAAATTGCTAATGTAACGTTTTAAAGTTTCATTTCTTATTATTTTTTAAGTATTGTTTGTTGGTTAACATTTACATTATGACTAAGTTTTTATTTCATAAATCAATGACATCATTATACTAATTTAATAAGCTAAGTTATAAAAACATTATTAAAAATTAATCAATAAGTATTATTGTATCATTTTACTCATATGCTATGATTAATTATGTAGGGTGCAACACGATTTCGACAACTTAGATTTAATATACCTACATTAAGCCATTTAGAGTTTACCAACCCTTCTCTAAACGGCAAAAGAGCATATTGGCTCTATCCCAATATGCTCTACTTTTTAAATATATAGTTATTTTTTTATCTTTTTACGTATACGGTTTAATGTCGTGAATAACCAATATTTCACTTTATTAATTGGTTTATAGAAATCTCCAATTAATTCCTCAATTTGAACATTAAATCCTCTCTTGAAGCGATAAACACCATAATCTTCACTATCTTCAGTAAAGTCCCCAGATAAACCATAAAAATTATATCTATCGTAGCCATTGTCAAAGCAATAATTAATCATATGCCAATGCATTGCGTAAGGTCCCATGTACTGATTGTACTTTTCTGAAGAACCTCCAGAGAAATAATTGACTTCATAGGCATTAGCAAAGTATACACCTGCAGCTAAATTTAAAATAGATCCATCAGTTTGACGAATTTCACTTGCATTAAGTAATTCTTTTTTATCATGGTCAATCTGTTTATCTAATTCGGCGATTTTTCTTAATTGCTTATCGTTTTTGTTTTCTTTAGCCATCATATCATCACGACGATTTTCTTTGTCATTGAGTGTGTGTTGAACTTTTTCTATGTATTCATCTAAGTCAATATACGCTAATGGTAATAAAACCTTATCACCGTAGTGATTAATAAAGTTATAGAAATACTGATCTGTTTTAGAAACAAATCCAGTTCTAGCTTCAGTTTCACGATATAAATCTAAGAAGATATCGAATTCATCTTTATCGAGAAATCTCACCTTAATTCCATAGTTTATCGCTTTATTTATATTTCTTTTACGTTGGCTATCAAATTCTTTTTTCAATGAAGCAGGCGTTTTACCTTCTAAATCAAGCACACCCATCCATCTTACTTGACTAGAAGCATCATACTCTGTAGTGAAACCATGATGTTCATAGCCATGTGATTTTAATAGGTTAACTAAGGCATCATTCTTTTCTGTTAAAGGATTGATGTCTTTATCATACAATTGATACATCCAATAAGGATCTAATTTTACATACAAACATTGATGCTGATGTAAGTATCTTTCTAATTCTCTTAAATAAAAATCAACCAAACCTAAATCTGAATAATCCATGACTGGACCACGGTTAGAATAATATACATAACTTCCCATTGTAGGAATTTTAGAGAAAAGACTTGCTGCGATTACTTTATTATCGTCATCTTTCACACCTAATAATACAACTTGGAACCCATCTGCTTCACGCGTAGCAATATTTTCCTTCACCTGAAAATAATGGCTTTCTAATGATGGATTTTGTACAAAGTTTTCAAATTCTTTTACTGTTAACTCTGTAAATTTCATAATTAGATAATTCCCTTCCTAAAAAAATCTATTTCTTTAACTTTTTAAGTGCGTTGTAGATTGCATACATAGGTTTATTTATTGGTTTGATAAAATCACCTACATATTCAATAACATCAGCGTTATAGCCTTTTTTGAACTTAATTACTCCTACGTCTTCAGCGTTTTCACTGAAGTCCCCACTTATTCCATAAAAATTATAACGATTAATGCCATGTTCTAAAGCGTAATTAATCATTTTCCATTGAATCGCATAACTACCTGCAAAATGGCGGTAACGATTTGAAGTACCACCGGCATAATATACTACTTCAAATGGATTGATTACGAAATAACCAGCTGAGATAGGTAGCTCATTCCCATGTTCTTGCTGTAAATTTTGAGCTTCCTCTATCTTCTGTTGATTTGCATCTAGCTGTTGTTCAAGATTTTCTTTTTTGTTATACGCTTTTTTATTTTCAGGTCGTTTCTCAATATCTTTAAGCGCTTTGTTTAAATCTTTATTTAATACGTCTCTCTCAGTATTAAGTTCTTCTAAATATTCATTGAAATCAATATAAGCTAAAGGTACTAATACTCGATCTTTAAAATATTTGAATCTATTGTAATAGAAGCTATCGTCTCTGTCAGTAAACTCTTTTGTTTCTGTCGTATCTTCCATAAATGATCTAAAAATCGGTAATTCTTCTTCAGTTAGAAATCGAACTTTGACTCCATTTTTTTGTACTTTCTTGGTGTTACGTTTTCTTAAACTATCCATTCCATTTAAAACATCTTTTGCTGTTTTATTTTTTAAATCTAAAACAGAATGATATCTCACTTGTAATATAGGATGAAATCCTTTGTGGAACCCTTCATGTTCGTATCCTAAGTCTTCCATTTTATTGAAAAACCAGTCATGTCCAGCATTTTCAATAACTTCACCATCATGGTCTAAATATTGATAAGGAAGATAAGGATCGACTCTTAGATATAGACAGTTATGTTTTTTTACGTATTTACTAAATTCATTAAAGAAGAAGTGAACAAGTTCTTTATTATCATAATCAATTACAGGACCACGGTTAGAATAAAAATATTTGAAAAATTTCATGACTGGTACTGCAGTTAACAAGCAGGCTGCAATTACCTTATTCTCATTATTTTTAATCCCTACAAGATGTGATTCAGTTCCTTCAGCAACTTTAAGCTCATAATTGCCTTCCATCTGAGTAAAATGGCTATAAGGCATTTGATCTGTAAAGTCACCAAATTCTTTGGCTGTTAAATTTGTAAACTTCATTATCATAACTCCCATTTATATCTTTATAACTCTCTTTTTAACTTTTAAGGAATATAGGTCGTTCTCTTGCATATAATATGTAATCATTTTGATGATCCATGTTAACTATATTTCTAATCTAGACAAGTATACAATAGATATTACCAAAACTAAAATATTAACTGATATAAAAATTGTACTTAATTGATAACCAATGCAATATTGAAACTTTTATGTAAAAAATAATATGGACTGAACAAGGTGTCGGTCCATATTATTTTGTGTTCATTTTTATTTTAATGCATTTACGAGTGCTTTACCAATGACTTCACTTGATTGAGGATTTTGACCAGTAATAAATTTACGGTCTTCTTCTAAATGAGACGTAAAGTCATCACTTGCTACGAATCTTGCGCCTTGTTCTTCTAATTTAGATTGAGTTAAAAATGGCACTTTTTCTTCTAATCCCATAGCTTTTTCTTCACTATCTGTAAACGCTGTTAATTGAATACCATCTACTAAATATTTACCATTGCTTCCTTTAACTCCTACAAAAGCACTTGGTCCATGACAAACTGATGAAATAATTTTATCTTTATCTCTGAAGTGTACTAAAATATTTGCAAGCTTTTCATTATTAGCAAAATCAAAGACTGTTCCATGACCACCTGTAAATAAATTGCATCGTAGTCATCAGCGTTGATGTCATCTATACTTGGTGTATCATTTAAGTGTGATACGAATGTACTATATTGATTTAATAATTCATCTGAAGTTGAATTTGGATCTAAATTAACATGTCCGCCTTTAATAGAAGCTATCTCAACCTCAATGCCTTCTTGAGTTAGAATATCATAAGGTTCGCCTGCTTCTTCTAACCATAAACCCGTTTCAGTACCATCAGGATATTGATTAGTGCTTGTTAGAACGAATAATACTTTTTTACTCATTCTTATTCACCTCTTTATAATTTAATTATGATTTATATTTACCCTGACACGTACTTCATTATTCAATTTATATTGCTATTTTTATTATTGTTTTATAGAGCATCTAAAGTGCGTCTTATACCATTTACATATTGTTTAAATTGATTAACATCATTTTCTGCTAATCTTTTTACAATTTCACTACCAATAACAACACCATCGGCTACTTCTCCTATATCTTTCACATGTTTTTCATTTCTGATACCGAAACCTGCAACAACAGGGACGTCTGCAATGTCTTTTAACATTTGAATCTTATTTTTTAATTCTGGATGGAACTGCCCATTTTCACCTGTTGTAGCATTCATAGTTACAGTATAAATAAAACCTTCTGCTTTTTTCGCAATGGCTTTCATTCTTTCCTTTGAAGTTGTCATAGCTATTAGAGGAATAATTTTAACTTTATGATTTGGAAAATCTTTTTTAAATTTTTCAATAAGTTCAAAAGGTAAATCTGGAATAATTAATCCAAATACACCTGCTTCTACACATTTATCTAAAAATTGTTTCTCTCCATAGGAAGAAATAATATTATAATAAGTCATTAAAATATATTTAGAAGTAATGTCACGACTATGATTGATCAATTCGTTAAATATGAAATCTACATTTACGCCCTCTGCTATTGCTTTAGCGCCTGCATTCATAATTGTTGGTCCGTCAGCTACAGGATCCGAAAATGGGACACCTATTTCGACTATATCTGCGCCTGCTTCACTTAATATTTTAAGGTTCTTAATAAAGTTCAAATTACCCATGATATATGGAATAAATAATTTACGCATCCTTTTCACCACGACTTTCAATGTACGTTCTGATTGTTTCCATATCTTTATCTCCTCTTCCAGAGACTGTCACAACAATTATTTCATTACTTTTCATTTGTGGCGCTAACTTTTCAACATAACTCAGTGCATGAGCGCTCTCAATCGCTGGAATAATTCCTTCAGCTTTTGAAAAACGAATTAATGCTTCCATAGCTTCTTCGTCTGTCGCACTCACGTATTCGACACGTCCTATATCATGATAATATGAATGTTCAGGCCCGATACCAGGGTAATCCAAACCAGCTGATATAGAATGTGCTAATTCTATTTGTCCATAATCATCCTGAATAAGATACATTTTAGAACCATGAAGTACACCTGGTCTTCCCTTACCTATCGCTAATGCATGCTTATTTGTATTTGCTCCTTCTCCGGCAGCTTCCACTCCAAATAATTTAACATTATCTTTAATAAATGGATAAAACGTTCCTATAGAGTTGGAACCACCACCTACGCATGCCACAATTGCATCTGGTAAACGTCCTTCCTTATTTTGTATCTGTGCTTTAATTTCATTTCCAATCACACTTTGAAAGTCTCTTACCATGGTTGGAAATGGATCAGGTCCTAAGGCTGAACCTAATAGATAATGTGTATCATCTACATGACTCACCCAATATTGTAAAGCTTTATTGACTGCATCTGATAACGTCCCTTGCCCTTCTTCAACTGCAACTACTTTCGCTCCTAGAAGCTCCATTCTAAATACATTCAATTGTTGTCGTTTAATGTCCTCTTTCCCCATAAAAACAATAAGATCCATATCGAATAATGCTGCTACCGTTGCACTTGCAACACCATGTTGACCTGCTCCTGTTTCAGCGACTAACTTTTTCTTACCCATGCGCTTTGCTAAAAGCGCTTGGCCCAGTGCATTATTAATTTTGTGAGCACCGGTATGATTTAAATCTTCACGCTTAAGATAAATCTTAGCCCCTTCCAATTGTTCTGAATAAGACTTTGCATAAGTAAGAGGTGTTTCTCTTCCAACGTATTCCCTCAGATAATAATCAAGTTCTTCTTGAAAGCTTTGATCTTTTTTGGCTACATGATAGGCTTTCTTAAGCTCAATAATCGCTGGCATAAGCGTTTCGGGCACATATTGTCCTCCATAGTCACCAAAAAATCCTAAATCATCAACTTCTGTTTGAATTTTCATGTCATTCATCCCCTTTTAAGAATTCAATAATTTCCTTCATTTTTGTTAGATCTTTTTTATTATTTGTTTCAATCCCGCTCGCAATGTCATAACCCATCTGTCCAAGTTCAATTTGATTAAGTTGTTTTAAATGTTTGATATCTAGACCTCCAGCAATTAAAAACTTAGCATCTCGGATATGAGTTAGCATATTCCAATCAAATACTTTCCCTGTACCACCATAATTCTCTGTAGGTGTGTCTATAATAAATAAGTCCACATAACTCTCGTATTTTTTTATATTGTCATTTAATTGATAATCAGCAGGTAATGCTTTAATTATCTTAATTTCAGAATTTAAATGTTTAATTTGATTGATTAACTTTATACTTTCATTTCCATGTAATTGAATGGTATTGATATCCGTTTCACTTATGATTTCAGTCACTAATTCCAACGTAGGATTTACTACAACTGCTACACGATCGATGCAATGCGGAATAGACTTTGTTAAATGTTTGATTTGATTTATGGATACATGTCTTTTACTTTTAGGAAAATGAATAAAACCTACAGCATCAACGTTCAAATCCTTCACTTTTTCAATATCTTCATCACTTTTAAAACCACAAAATTTTACTATCATTGGCGTACCTTTTCTAGTTTTAAACTTGGTAAAAATTGACTCAAATCATCACATTTCATTAAAGCTTCTCCGATTAGTAAACCATCTATACCAGAGTTTAAAATGGTCTTAACATCATTGATGCTATGAATCCCACTTTCAGAAATGTAATGAAAACCACGTCTTTTAGCTTTTAAAATTTCATTTGTGTGTTCCACTTTGATCACAAATCGTTTTAAATCTCGATTATTGACGCCAATGATTTCTGGTGAAAGTTGATATGCTTTTTTGAGCTCATCTTGATCGTGTACTTCTACTAAAACTTCTAAACCTAATTGTGTTGCATAGTCATATAACTCTTTTAATTCCGTATCTGAAAGAATATTGACAATTAATAAAATAATTGAAGCACCAGCTTTTTTCGCTACATCAATTTGTATTTTATCTATAATAAAATCCTTGCAAAGTACAGGTAATTTGGTTTCTATTGTAAGTTCGGTTAAACGTTCAAAACTCCCTCCAAAGTACTTCTCATCGGTTAAAATAGAAATGGCATTAGCTCCATATAACTCATATTCTCTGACTTGAGTATGCAAATTTCTCTCAGGTAATTGATTTAATGTCGGACTTTTAGACTTTATTTCAGCAATAATAGATAAGTTTTTATCATTCTTCAAAGCGTCTATCAGTTTAGTTTTATTGGTAACATCTACTTGTTTAAGTTCATCCAACTTATGCTTATAGTAACCTTTATTCAACAATTCTTTTTTATACTCTACTATTTCATTCAGTATCGTCATGATTAGACCCCCATCTTCAAATACTGTTTCATAGCTTGTCCACTATCTATGAGATGACGAGCTAATTTTATACCACTTTGAATATCGTTGACTTTTTCAGCAACATAAAGTGCGATTGCAGCATTTAGTAATACCACATCTCTTTTACTCGACTTATCATTGCCGTTTAAAATATTTATTGTAATTTTTTTATTTTCTTTCGGCGAACCACCGATTAATGTTTCATTTTCAGCCAAAGTTAAACCATAATCTTTAGCATTCATTGTGTATGTCTTAATAGGTTCATCTTGATTAATTTCATAGATAATATTATTTCCAGATAGCGTTGCTTCATCCATTCCGTTTGCGCCATGAACTACAATTGCTTTTTTTCTACCTAAATCTTTAATGGTTTGTGCAATCTTATCAAGTTGCGTAACATCATAGACCCCCATCACTTGATAAGTAAGCTTAAATGGGTTAATTAAAGGACCCACTAAATTAAAAATAGTAGGTGTATGAATGCTTTTTCTTACTGGTTGGAGATGTTTCATAATCGGATAAGAGTCAGTTGCGCTGATAAATGAAAGACCTCTGGCGTTTAATTCTTTAACAACTTCGTCTACTTTGCATGTTTGAATGCCCATTTCTTGTAAAACATCTGTACTCCCTGATTGAGACGTAACACTTCTATTTCCATGTTTAACTACTGGCACGCCTGCACTCGCAACGATAAATGCAACCGTAGTTGAAATGTTGAAACTATTCGAGCCATCACCACCTGTTCCACATACACACATTGCGCCTTCATAAAACGGTTGAACTGGATACATGGTATGAATGAGATGTTTGACTAAATATGTAAGTTCACTTTGTTGCATTTCCTTTTGAGTATAGAATGTTAAAATTTCAATTTTTCTTTCATTACACACTTGTGGATTGAGTAACAGATGAATAAATTCTTTCATATCCTCTTCTGTTAAATGTTTATTTTCTTTGATTTCTTCTAATAATTTCATTGTCAGTTTCCTCTCGTTGCAATTTTTATAAAATTATTAATGATTTGTTCCCCATTTTCTGTAGCAAAAGATTCTGGATGATATTGAATACCATAGTGCTGTCTATCTCTATGTTGGAATGACTGTATACAATCTTCAGTACGTCCAGTGATTTCTAATTCCTTTGGAAATTGATTAGGATTGCTTATGAGCGAGTGATATCGCATAATTTTAAATTTTGAAGGCAGTTCTTGATATAGTGGCGTTGAACTTATTATTTTTAAATCATCGACCTTACCATGCATAATTTTTGTCCCTTGAATCACTTCACCACCGTAATAACAAGTTAATGCTTGCGCACCTAAACATACACCTAAAATCGGTTTATTTTCGAAATATTCAATTAATTTAATGAGTAAATTATTGTCTAGAGGGTGCCCTGGACCAGGTGAAATAATGATGGCTGAAATATTCGTAAGTTTAAAAATATCAACATCATCTGGATATTTAACCACTACCTCTGTTCGTTTAGCTACAATATCTACAAGGTTATAAGTAAATGAATCATAATTATCTATTATTAATATCATGGAGTTACCTCCAAGAGACTTTTTGCTTTTAATTTCGTTTCTTCTAGTTCCTTTCCTGGAATTGAATCATAAACTACGCCACAACCTGCTTCAATATCAACCTGATTCTCATCAATTAACATCGTCCGAATCGCAAGTGCAAAATCTAAATTGTGATTACAATTAATGTAGCCAACGCCCCCACTGTAAATCCCTCTCTTATGCGGATTGGCCTCATATATTCTTTGTATAGCTCTTAATTTTGGCGCTCCAGATACTGTGCCTGTAGGTAATAAACTTGCTATGACACTCATGGGCGATAACCCTTCTTTTAACTCACCAACAACTTCACTCACGATATGCATCACATGTTCATATTTTTCTATTTCCATTAATTTAGTAATTTTAGAAGTACCTATTTTACTAATTCTATGAATATCATTTCTTCCTAAATCAACGAGCATACTATGTTCACTTCTTTCTTTTTCATCATTCAATAATAACTCACTATTTTTTTCATCTTCTTCTAAGTCCTTTCCTCTCTTGATAGTTCCAGCTATAGGATTCGTATAAACCCAGCCATCTTTTACTTTCACAAAACTTTCTGGTGAACTACCAACAATAATCGGTATATCTTTATTAATGTAAAACATATATGGACTAGGATTCTGTCTCTTTAATTTTTGATAGAGTTGAAAAGTCAGTTGTTGTAAATGATGATGAAAGTGATGTTCATAACTATAAATTCTGGAAGGTACGACTTGGAACATATCTCCTTCAGTAATTTTCTTCTTTAAAGCTTTTATCGTTTTTATAAATTCATCTTCTGGTATATTCGCCTTTATTTTTCTGTTTTCAGTGTTAAACTCAATCTTTTCATATACTAAATTTATATGCTTTAAATCTTCAATTCTTTTTTCGACATCTTCAAATAATTCATCTTTTGATTTATTAGAAAATAGATTGGTTGCTATCACATATAATTCATCTTTGTAGTGATCAAAAACGTAAGTATTTTCAACTAAATAAAATTTCACATCATGATCTCTATGATCTGAAAGCTTTATTTCTTGTAGTTTTTCAAATTCATGTCTCACAAGATCAAAACTACACGTTCCTATAAACCCTGCAATAAATGGTAAGTCTCGCAAGTGTTCATCTTCAATATCTGTATAATATTTGTTCACGAGACTTTTTAAATAGTCATAAGGTTTTTCTGTCACTTCTTTTTCTTCATATTCAGTTTTTATCATTAATTGATGATTATCTAATGTGACTGAGCCAAAATCATCTAACACTACAATAGAATATCTTCCCTTTAATTTATCTTGGTTCGTACTCTCGAAGATAATTTTTGATGTTTTTAATTGCGCTAATGCTTCTGGTGTAATCTGCGCATTTAATTTTTTGTAAGCTATATCCATAGTTATCCTCCTTTTAATAAAAAATCAGCATCCTCAAATAGAAGGACGCTGACGCGTGGTACCACCTTAATTAGTTGACTATTCGAAACACAATCAACTCACTCATTGTATTAATTCACTTTTATCCACAAAACCCAATTTCTCTAAAGAGGGTGTTAGTTTCCATTTACCACTAACTTTCTTATACTACCGATTCTTTAGATACTACCTTTTGCTTATAATTAAAAACACCACAATAACGCTTATCATCTGTAAGGACGCGTTACCGTGGTGCCACCTTAGTTAACAAATTTTATTGTTCACTTTAAAATATGATATTTAAATTTGAAAGCCCAATTCGTCTATTATACTGTGCTAATTTACATCAACCATTAGCTTTCTGATTTCTACAAAATATAATAGCTACTTTTACAATCAAATTGTCTGATATTTCTAATTATTTAGTATCATACCTAGATAAATCTATTTTGTCAACTTTAATTAATATAATTTATTTATTAATTGGCGATAAACAATACGCATAAAGTAAATTTTGAGTAGCGGTTATTGAATCGATATGCGTTCTTTCCATTGCGTGTGAAGATTCTATTCCAGCTCCAAATAAACCATGGCGTATGTCGGCTCCTGCTTTTAAAGCTGCTGATGCGTCAGAACTATAGTAAGGATAAATATCTATCTTATAAGGAATATCGTTTATTTTACACAAATTAACCAAATGATTTTTTAATGCTTTATGATATGGACCAGAACTGTCTTTTGCACAAATTGAAACTGTATATTCATCTGAAGACTGCCCTTCTCCAAGTGCTCCCATATCAAGCGCTATAAATTCTACAATACTATCTGAAATCGTAGCATTTGCTCCGTAGCCTATTTCTTCGTTGTTAGAGATATAAAATTGTGTGGTATGTGGCAATTTGGTATTTTCTTCTTTAAGCTTTTTCAATAATTCTATTATAATTCCAACACTAGCTTTATCATCTAGGTGTCTAGATTTTATAAAGCCTGAAGAGGTAATAATCGTTCTTGGATCAAATGATATAAAGTCGCCTACTTCAATACCCAAATCTCTTGTTTCTTGTTCAGAACTGGTAATTTCATCAATACGTACTTCCATGTGTTCACTATTTCTTGGTATTTTATGATTATCTTTATAAACGTGAACACTTGTTTCATGAAGACATATCGTACCAGTATACGTTTGACCTGTTTGTGTCTGAATTTCGCAATATTCTCCTTCAATTGCGTTAAAATGAAATCCGCCTATTAAATCTAATGCTAATCTACCGTTCTCTTTGATCTCTTTAACCATTGCTCCTAGTGTATCTACATGAGCTGTGATACATCTTTGCTCACTGTTATTAAGACCATCAACCGTAATAATTAACGCACCTTTATTAGTCAATTCTGTACGGTAACCTAGATTCTCAGCTAAATGTTTCAGATAATTGATTGCCTCTTCAGTATTGCCAGATGGACTATTAATTTCGGTTAATTGTTTGATTGTTTCCATAACATGAGTCAACATTATACCCCCTCTTTAAATTACATTATATTTTAAACTAAA
Organism: Staphylococcus caprae; assembly: GCF_002902725.1. Classification (GTDB taxonomy): domain Bacteria; phylum Bacillota; class Bacilli; order Staphylococcales; family Staphylococcaceae; genus Staphylococcus; species Staphylococcus caprae. The sequence continues at coordinate 88,123 of NZ_PPRT01000038.1, read as the reverse complement.
TAGTCTATTTAATCTAATAAGTACTAGCTTCTTTAATTATGTTGATTACATTGGCACTCTCATATACAATATTACTATTCTGAAAATTTCGAAATAAGGTGATTTTAGATGCAACATATCCTATTTGTAGGTCTAGGACTTATTGGTGGTAGTTTAGCGAGTAATTTAAAATATTATAATTCTAACATTAAGCTTTTAGCGTATGATGCTAATGAAACACAATTAGACAAAGCATTGTCCATTGGAATTATCGATGAAAAAATAACTAATTATCAGTATGGCGTAGAAAATGCAGATATCATTATTTATGCTACTCCTGTAGAACAAACCGTTAAGTACCTGAAGGAACTACCTAATTATAAAACTAAGCCCCATTTGATTGTAACTGATACGGGTAGTACAAAATCTACAATCCAAGCTTTTGAAAAAATATTGTTAAATAATAATATTCATCTTATCGGCGGTCATCCTATGGCAGGTAGTCATAAATCTGGCGTATTAAATTCGAAAAAACATCTGTTTGAAAACGCATATTATATCCTGGTGTTTAACGAAAAAGATAATAAAGCGTCAGCTGAATATCTAAAGAAATTATTTAAAACTACATTAGCTAAGTTTATTACTACTAATGCTAATGAACATGATTATGTTACAGGTATAGTAAGTCACGTCCCTCATATTATCGCTTCTAGTTTAGTTCACTTAAGCGCTAATCATGTCAGTCATCATACTTTAGTAGAAAAATTAGCTGCCGGTGGTTTTAGAGATATTACTCGTATAGCTAGTAGTAACGCTCAAATGTGGAAAGATATAACTTTAAATAATCAAAATCATATCTTGTCTTTGCTCCACGAACTAAAATCTCAAATTACCTCTTTCGAAAATATGATTATCTCTAAAAATGCAGAAAATATTTATGATTTTTTCGCAGAGGCAAAACAATATCGTGACGAACTACCCGTTAAACAACGTGGTGCTCTATCTATTGCGTATGATCTATATGTAGATATTCCGGATAAAGCGGGTATGATTAGCCAAGTTACTCATATCTTAAGTTTACATAATATTTCTATAAGCAACTTAAAAATTTTAGAAGTGCGTGAGGATATCTATGGTGCTCTTCAAATTAGTTTTAAAACTCCAGAAGATCGTGAACGTGGCATTGAAGCGTTAAAAGACTTCGATACGTATATTGAATAATATTTATCCCCTAAAATATTGCAGAACTTTTTTGCTTGCAACTATTTTTAGGGGATTTTTTAATGTCTCTATTATTCATCACCTACATTTTATGTCCAGCCATGAGACCTAATCGACCATGCTTTGTTCCAGCTTCAGTATAGGAAGTAGCTTTAGAAACAATACCTTTGCCATACTTCAAATGTAAATGGTCAATTGTTTTAGCAAGTTTTTCATCTCTTTTGCGTTCATATTCGTCGATAAATAAATTAAGTTGGCGATCTTGCTCATCAACAAATTGTGTCAAAGATATACTTAACGTTCTATAAAGTGCATTTTTATCACATAATCGATTGGCAAAATAATTAACCACCTTGAAAATATCCCTTTCTAAATTTGTAGGATCTTCCAAAGTATATTGTTTGTGTACGCCTCCTTCATCAGCATAACCAAAGGAAAAATGAATTGTACGTGCTAATTTTTTTTGTGCTCTTAAACGACTTGCTACATCTTCAATAAGTTCTTGCATGACTACTTTCGATTCTTCAAATTGATAATCTCTCATTAAAATTTGACTTTTACATATTGAAGGGTTTGTAACTTTATATTTTTCTCTTACTTTGCTTTGATCAATACCATTAGCATGTAAATGCATATCCACACCTAACACACCAAAATCTCGTTTCAAATAGCGATATGGATATTTTGCTAAATCTCCAATCGTAAATATGCCCCTTTTGTTCAACTTTGCCTCCGTACGTCTATTAATTCCCCAGAAATCTCTTAAAGGTTGAATTGGCCATAACTTTTCAGGTACATCTTGATAGCGCCACTCCGCAATTCCATCTTTGGTATGCTTTGCCTCTATATCCATAGCTACCTTGCTCAATAGCATGTTGGAGCCTATCCCAACAGTACAATGAATACCTGTCTCTTCTAATATTTCTTTTTTTAATCTTTCACAAAATGCATAAACCGTGGAACTAAATCTATGATAACTATCAGTAATGTCCATAAAGAATTCGTCAATACTATATTGATGTAAATCTTCGGGTGGCACATAACGTAAAGCAATTTTCGAAATAGCAACAGAAACATTCAAATATTTTCTCATACTTGGATTAATAATATAAATATCACTACGATGTGGTATTTCAAAAAGTCTTGAGCCTGTTTTAATCCCAATTTCCTTCAATTTTGGTGTCGCTGCTAATACCACAGAACCTTGTCTTTTAGTATCGGCTACGACTGCCAATTTCGTTTCTAAAGGATCTAACCCCTTTTCCATACACGAAACACTCGCAAAAAAGCTTTTCTGATCAATACATAATACATCTCTATCCTCTAATAGATTATAGTCATACATAACTACGCCTCCCTTACAAAATCTATTATATACGAACGTGAGTTCTCATTCAATGAAAATAGGAACAAATGTTCTGTTTTATTATGAGCAAACCTTTAGATAACTTTCATGCTATACTAAAGAAGAACATTTCAATTCATTAAGGAGGATGTTATATATGCCTATCATCAACGTGAAATTATTAGAAGGACGTACAGATGAACAATTAAAAAATTTAGTGACTGAAGTAACGCATGCTGTTGAGAAAACAACAGGAGCAAACAAAGAAGCGATACATGTGGTCATTGAAGAAATGAAAAAGAGTCACTATGCAGTTGGCGGAGTAAGAAAATCTGATCAATAAAACGCAAAATCCCTGAAACACGAAGCATGTTATCATAATTACTTCGGTCTCAGGGATTAAATTAATTTTTATCAATTATTTATTTTTCTCATCATCTTAGTTATTATCATCAAAGAACTCTTGGATTGCTTTTTTGTTCTTCTCTTTATCGATTTGCAGTGCACTTCCGTCGTTGTTCGTATTAATATCTTGATACGTATTCTTAACAGGCACTGTTAAAGATTTAACATCTTTATCTCCTCGAATACCAAAACTTAATCCAGTTTGGAAAATAGCTGAATTAGGCATGTCCGTATTAACATAACCTCTCAAAATACCTGCAACTTTCGGCAGTTTTGCAACTGTATTAAAATTCACTAACTCTTGTTTTAAAGTTTGCATAACTTGTTGCTGGCGTCGAACACGACCGAAATCGCCTTCTGCGTCATGACGGAATCTTGCATAACCTAATAACTCTTTACCATTTAATCTATGATGTCCTTTTTTCAATGATACTCCTATATTGGCAGACATATCCTTTTCTACATCCATAGGAACACCATTAGGTTCTAATTCATCAATCATTTTTTCAAATCCGGTAAAATCTACAACTGCATAATATTCAGGATTGATACCTAAATTTTTATTAAGTGTTTTTCTTAATAGTTCAGGGCCACCCAGTGAGTAAGCAGCGTTAATCTTATATTTGTCATATCCCGGAATATCTGCATAAATGTCTCTCATAACAGACATCATTTTCATTTTTTTATTTACATAATCATATTGCATGACCATGATTGAGTCAGTACGAGATTTCCCGCCTTGTGCTTTATCCGCACCAAGTACAAGCACAGAAATCTTACCATCATTTTTTACGGCGCCATTAAATTTATGCACCTTGACATCTTTTGCATGTTCTTTAGCATATTTCATACCACTATTGTATTGATGTACGATATATACAATGAGTGCAATAAGAATGATGAGGAAAATTAAAATGATAAAAGGTAATTTGCGTAGTCGTTTGTTCTTTCGTCGCCTAGAAGGTGTCGATGTTGTGCCTGTGTGACGTCGATACTCTGTTTCTCTATTATCCTTCTGTTGTGTCATATTTACCTACCTTATATCTTCAAAATTACATACCTATATACTATAATTAATATGTATTAACGTTATAGAAAAAGTATTCAAATTGCAAGAGTTTTTTTAACAAATGGTACTAAGGTCCAATGAAAGGATGTCACAAATGAATATTAATACGGCATACTTTGCTGGTGGCTGTTTTTGGTGTATGACTAAACCTTTTGACACATTTGATGGTATTGAAAAGGTCACTTCTGGTTACATGGGCGGACATACTGAGAATCCAACATACGAAGAAGTAAAAACCGGTACTACTGGTCACTTAGAAACAGTAAAAATAGAATATGATGTAGCTCTTTTTTCATATCATAAACTATTAGAAATATTCTTTTCCGTTATTAATCCATTAGATGAAGGTGGACAATTTCAAGATAGAGGTTCTCAATATCAAACAGCTATCTTCTATTCCAATAAAGATCAAAAGAAATCAGCTGAGGAGTATATTGAAAAACTTCAAGACAGTTTAAACGCCGACAAAGCGATAGCGACTCGAATCTTACCCGCTTCAACATTCTACGAAGCAGAAGCATACCATCAAGATTTCTATAAAAAGAATCCCGAACGCTATGCAAAAGAACAACAAGATAGAGCAAATTACTATAAATAAGATAAATAGCGATTGTAATGAATAAACAAATTCACTACAATCGCTATTGTTTTATTTATGTCTAATGACTCTCATAACTTTTAACATACTTTCCCACAAGGAACTATCCTTTCGATAAACTAAAAATCTTGGTTCCCAGTTAGGTCCATACTTTTCCTTATAACGTCTTAAACCTTGGAATCGATATAATCCATTGAAATGTTCGAACACTCGTCCTGCTAGACGTTCTCTTAAATAAGAGTAATGTAATTGCCCCACATTTGAAAGTGTAGCCATTCCCATATTAAACGCTTTATATCCCTTTTCTTGACCCCATAACAACATATGAAGATAAAGTCCGTCCATTAGAGGCAGATCAAGTTCAGGAAGCCATCTAATTAAATCCACAGAAATAGCATCGTTGAAATGTGTCGGCATCAGACTACAAAATGCAATCATCTTACCATATTGATCTCGCATGACACCAATTGGCGCTTTAGAGAGATAAGGTTGTGTAAATTGTCCTACAGAAAAATGCATTTCATCTCGTCCATCTAACCATCTATCACTGACATATTTAAGTTCATTAAAGAAATCTTGTGAGAACGGTGGTTCAATAATTTCAAAAGAGATATTTAAATCCTCAATTTTGTTTAAAGTTGCCCTAAAGCCTCGACGTTTTTTACCAGAAGTCGTGAAAGTGGTTAAATCAATAATTGCTTCCTCTCCCAATTTGAAAAATTGATTTCCAAAATTGTGATAAAGTGGCATGTGACGATCACTAATTTGATAGAAAATAATATTGTAACCACGATATTCAGCAAATTGATAAAATTTTTCCAATAAAGATTCAAATGTGTTGGGATCTCCAATTGGATCGCCTAGTACTACTAAAGTATTGGATTTATAACGGTACATAAGAAATGATTTTTCATTTTCATCGATAAAACAATCTTTATCTCCACTATAAACAAGATGACTCAAATAATTTCCACCATATTCATGAATGATCGACTCACAAATTGATACATCAGTCATACGATGAGGTCGCTCGAATTTATAATCGAAAAGCCACGCAATTAAACCAACAATGAGAATTACAATTAAAATCGTAATCCAGAAGTAATATCTTAATAACGACGTATCTACTTCTATGTGATAAATATCTAATGCATAGAGTGTTTCTGCAATTAGAAAATGATTTAAATATAAAACAATCACACTTACTACTAACATTAAAACTAACTTTCTGAAACGGAAAGGACGTTTAAGAACTTGCGCACGACGATAAGCTAAAACTAATAATACAAAAATAAGCACAAGCCAAGTTAATAATAAGAACGACGCATACGTGTAAATTGTAGCTGCAACAATTAAAATAATAGAAATCATCGCAAAGATAATCGCACGTCGACTCTGTTTAAAAATACCTCTCACGTTCAAGATAAGTAATAAACAAGCACTCGTATGAATGGCTAAGGTGATATAGTAGGCAAAGTGATTATCATCATATAAGCCGTCATAAACAATCGTTAAATTATTAATAAAGAAAATTAAACTTGTTAAAAACACTAATGTTGCTAATGAAAATGAAGGTATTTTAGCTAAAATGTCTTTCTGATAAGATCTTAAAAATGACGTAAAATCTTTCGCAGGAACATAATATTTCGAACCTTCAATATATTTCTTAGCAGTTGTACCAAATTCAAAGGTAGATAATACAAGTGCAATAAGTACTGGCACAAAATAATACGCAAATCGATAAAGTAGTAAAGCTAAAAGTATTTTTTCTTCAGATACGCCTAAAGATTTAAGACCAAGTAATACAACTAAATCGAATGCCCCAAATCCACCTGGAATAAAACTGACTAAACCAGATAATGCAGCAATGACGAAAATACCAATAAACGTCATAAATGAGACGTGAATACCAACGATAAGTGCAGCAAAGTAAAGCACTGTAGCTGCCGCCATCCACTCTATACAAGATACAAGTGTACAATAAACACCCATATAGCGATTAGACTTATCCGCTGGTTTAACAATTGTATAAATAATAAATATTGGGAGGAATAACGCCACAATATATAAAATCCAACGTACCCATGTGATTTTATCCATCATGTGTGATGCATTAAATACATGGAGAACGACTAATATGGACAAGAGACTAAGTCCGGTTAACATGGAAATTAATATAATTGAAATATAGTGAACGAGCTTTTTAGTATCATGTGTATAATTTTTATATACGAAAGCTCTAACCCCTGCGCCAATAAAGCCACCGAAACCTACAATCGCATTTAAAGCATTGATAATATAACTTACTCTTAATACTTTCGGTATCGGCATTTGTAATTTTAGTGATTTGACTAAAATGATGTCATACAGTGACAGGAGGATTAATGAAGCACCGCCACCTGCAAATAATAAAACAAGCCACACTCGATTAATTTTGCCAAATTGCATCAAAGTATCCTTAAAGTTTATATGCGATAGCTCACGATACAATGTGAAGATGACAAAAATGAATAACGCTGTGGCAAAGATAAATTTTAATATGGAAAATAATTTACTTTTTAATTCTTGCGTCATTTTTTCACTTCAATTCTAATTTAAATCTATTACATGTCAAAATATATCATAAAGCCAGCCGTTATAGAATATAAATTGATAGATATGTATCTAACAGAATTGTAATGCAAAGTAAGATTACATGAATTTGATGAAAATTTTATGCAAAACAGGTAAGTGAATCCTTTGAAAACAACTTGTTAGACACACAATTTTAATAAAAAAAGAGCGGAACAGAAATATAATTTAACAAAATTATATTCGTCGTCCCGCTCCCAACTTGCGCTGTTTTAAGACTAATATATTAAATGATGTCTCAACCTCGATTAAACACCACAACTAATCAGTAATTTCTTCTTCTTGTTTAATACTATAATCCCCAGCATCTTCCCCATAATAACGGTTATATCTACGTTTAAATAGTAAGAAGATATGAGAAACTAATACTTTTAATACAGCATAAAATGGAATACCAATAATAACACCTACAACACCCATTAAGTTACCTGCACATAGCAAGATAAATATAATTGTTAATGGATGAATTTTTAACGTTTTACCCATTACGTTAGGTGAAATAAAGTGTCCTTCAAAGAATTGAACAAGTGTCCATACAATGGCTAACTTAAGCAACATTAATGGAGAAGTAATAATTGCGATAACAATTGCAGGCGAAATTGCGATTGTTGGTCCCAGATATGGAACAACACTTGTTACGGCTGCAATACTTGCTAAAACTAAGGCATATTTTAATCCGATAATGGAATAACCTATAAATAATAAAACGCCAATACAGAATGAAACGATGATTTGTCCTTGAATATATGAACCAACTTGAACGCTCATTTTTTCAAGTAAATCATGGAAGTCTTTTCTGAATTTTGGAGGCATAATTTTTGTAGTATAGTCTTTGAAGCGATGACCATCTTTTAACATAAAGAATAAAACGAAAGGTGTCGTTACAATAACTACGCCTACGTTTGCTACTGCCTCTGCAAATGATGCAAGTTTCGAACCAAAGCCATCAAAGTAATCTGATAGCATCGATGGAATTTTCTTCTGAGCTGACTCTAACCAATCATTAATTTGGCCCATATAGCCAGATAGAAGTGAATTATTTGTAATCTTATCTACTGATTGAGTGATTTTACTTAAATAATGTGGAGAGTTCTTAATGAAACTCTCTACTTGTGAACCAATTAATGGAATAAGTAAGTTCACTATCAACGTAATAATACCTACTATAGCAACATAGATAATTGTAATACCAAGTAATCTAGGTATTCGATAACGTTCCATTAAATTCACAATTGGATTAAATAAATAGAATAAGACTAATGAAACGATAATAGGTGCAGCAATCGTGTTAAAAACAATTATAAATGGTTCAAACACATAAGACACTTTATCAAAGATAAAAATGACTATACCTAGTAACACAAGTGCAGTTAAACCGTAAATAAGGTCATTGCCACCTAAAAATCTCATAAATCTTGATTCAGAAAAGCTAAAAATATGTTTTTTCTTTTCACTGGACTTATTTTCATTTGTCATTAAATTCACCATACCTTACATTTATAAGTCAATTGATATTGAGATTTGTATTAAGTTAGATTAATAAACGAATTTGTTTAAAAATACAATAATCATCATAACACAAAACAATTAAAGTTAATCATATTTGTTTGAAAATAGTAAAATAAATGAGCCATTCATTCATCGTTTAATATTTATTTGTGCTTCAAAATGATAAATATGTAATGCGAGATATACAATCTCAGATTCATCTATAATAACGTCAAATTGTCTTTGAATCATTTTCAATATTTTATAAGCAGTATTAAAACATTGCGGATAAAGTTGCTTAATCATAGAAATAAAATTGTCCTGAGCGGCGACATTTTCACCTTTAGTTAATCTATAAATTAAAAATTGTATGTGTCTGATAAAACGCTGATATTGAATTGTAGTTTTATCAATTTCGTGATTTAAATCCGTTTCAATAATTGTCATAATTTTACTTATCAATTTATTAATTACTGATATATCATGCATGGATAAATCTTCAGAATTAGAAGCTATATGCAATGCAATAAAGCCGATTTCATCTTCAGGAAAATATACATCTAATGTCTGGTTCAAATTATTAATCACTTGTTTAGCAATTTGATAAGCATCACTATATAAATGTTGTGTTTCTATTGCAAAAGGATTAGAAATCACTTGATTTTGTTTTAATCTTTTATATGCGAAAATAATATGATCCGTGAGTGCTACAACTAAACTTTTATCATCAGTTCTAATCGCAGCATCAGAGATAATATTAACTGATTCAATTACTGCCTGTACAACGTGGTCTTCTCCCATTTCAACCAACGTTTGATAGTGTTCTTTTTGTTGCTTCTGTTCTAATTTATAAACCTTTTCAATGGAGGCACTATCATCTAAAGTCATCCCCACTTTCTTATTAAACCCAATCCCTTTACCAATTAAGACAACTTCATGATTATCACTTGTGCATATGATGACGTTGTTATTTAGTGTTTTGGTTATCTCATATCTACTCATCATAATCACCTTTCTATTATCATTAGTAAGATTATAATGCTATTTTTTGAAAATGAAAAGCGACTTATGAAGGCACATATGTATCATTCATAAATTGAAATTGTACAACAAAATGTATCATTCGATATTAAACAAAAAGAACGACTTGATAAGCATATGAATGCCTCAAGTCGTTACGTTTACTTCATTATTTGTGATTACGAGGTATCTTACCTTGTTGTCCCCAAGATTCAATACCAAATAAGTTGATTTCTAAATTTTCAGGTTTAAATACAGGTTTCTTACCTTCTTTACGTTGTTGCTGATAATCTTTCATCACAGCGAAGGCTATATTAGATAATCCGATAATCGAAATGATATTTACGATAGCCATTAATCCCATAAATAAGTCAGCAGTGCTCCAAACCGTTTCAGTTTTCGCAACTGCACCAATAAATACTAAAAGAACAACTAAACATCTAAAGATAAATAATACTGCTTTATTTTTAGATAAAAATTCGATGTTTGATTGCCCATAATAGTAGTTACCAACTACAGATGAGAATGCGAATAAAGTAATTGCAACTGTTAAGAAAATACCGCCAGCAGAACCTAAATGTTCATTTAGTGCTGATTGTGTAACCGCAACACCTTGAGGCGCATTTTCTCCAAACTTCAAGCCAGAATATAACAGAATCATAATGGCTGTAGCTGTACAAACTAACATTGTATCAAAGAACACACCTAATGATTGAATTAAACCTTGTTTAACTGGATGTGGCACAGCAGCTGTTGCTGCAGCATTTGGCGCAGAACCCATACCAGCTTCATTTGAGAATAAACCACGTTTAATCCCTTGAAGTATAGCTGCACCTACAGCACCACCAGTGACTTGTTGTAAACCAAATGCACTTTTAATAATAGTGCCAATCATTGGAACGATTTGATCAATATTTAATAATAAAATAACGAGTACCATTCCTATGTAAATGATTGCCATGATAGGTACGATGAGTGATGATAATGTTGCAATGCTTCGTACACCACCAAAAATGATAATAGCAGTGATAACCGCTAAGATAATACCAGTTATAACAGGACTCACATGGTATTGCGTATTTAGAGACTCTGCGATTGTATTAGATTGCACTGTATTAAATACAAACGCAAATGTAACCGTGATTAATGTCGCAAAGACAATACCTAACCATTTTTGGTTCAACCCTTTTGTAATGTAATAGGCTGGACCACCACGGAAACCGCCCTCTTTATCATGCACTTTATAAACCTGTGCTAATGTTGCTTCCATAAATGCACTTGCTGCACCAATAAATGCGATAATCCACATCCAAAATACTGCACCAGGTCCACCTAAAACGATCGCCGTAGCTACACCGGCAATATTACCAGTACCTACACGTGAACCAGCACTAATCGCAAATGCTTGGAAAGGTGATATTCCTTTTTTACCACTACTTAATGTCTCAGGTTTCTCAGTGAGTGCTCTAAACATTTCAGGCAACATTCTTAATTGGACAAATTTAGAACTAATTGTAAAGAAAAATCCTGCTGTTAATAGTAATCCAATAAGATATTGCGACCAAATCAAATCATTCCCGACTTGAACAAAAGATTTAAACCAGCCAGGAATCAAATTATCGAAATCTTGCAAATCGAATCCCTCTCATCCTCTTAAATTTATTCTCTTAAACGCACCAAGAGATTTATGCTACTTTTTTATCATCAAAAAAGTTTTACTAGTACTGAATCAGTACCGTATACCTAACTTTTTGAATCCTCAAATTAAACATAAATCCCTTGTGAATTTTTTAGTTAAGATTATTAAGAATAATTTTATCATTTTATTATGCGATTGCATATACTTTTTTTATTCTAAAACCATATTTACAACTTGTCCAAATTCATCTACATCGATGATAAATGAACCATTCGTATATTGTTCAGACAGATGAACATCAGTTATACTGCCCGATTCTTCATTACTATTTGAGAAAATTGTGTACGTTTCTTGATTTTCTCTCACTACAGCTGCATCGACAATGCGGTGTGGATTTTTCTTCAGCTCTTTTAATAAAGTAATACCGCGTTGAGCACGTTTCGCTGCTTGAAGCACTTTATAGCTAATACGTTTAATAGCGCCACGTTGTGTAACCATAATGATTGAATCAGATTCATTTACCTCTTCAGTCATCACCACATAATCTTCATCTTTAAGATTAATAGATTTAACACCTGCTGCTCTTAGACCTGTGTCTGATAATTCGGCTGTAGAATATGTAAGTGACATACCTTTATTAGTAATTACCGTGATAAGCTGATCCGATTCTAAACGTACCACATTGATTATTTCATCTTTGTCTTTCACTTTCATACCTACAAGTGGCTTATTGAATCTTGTTGTTTTAAATTGAGAGACACTACTCTTCTTAATCATTCCATTTCTTGTTGCCATTACATAGAAAGCATCATGATTAAAATCTTTTTCATTATAAACATTAATCACTTGCTCATCTTCGTCGATAGGAACAATTTGTGAAACGTGTTGACCTAATTCTTTCCAACGAATATCAGCTAACTTGTGTACTGGAATAAATAGATAACGTCCTTTGTTAGTAAATACTAATACTGTATCTTGAGTATTTACTTCTTGATATTTTAACAATCTGTCTCCGTCTTTTAATCCAATTTCAGTCACACCGCTCGCGTTAAAACTACGAGTAGATGTACGTTTGATATAACCGTGACGAGTAATACTTAAAATGACTTCCTCACTAGGAACCATAACCTCTTTATCGATTTTAATTTCAGAAATCTCAGCTTCAATTGCTGATAAACGATCTACTTTGAATTTTTTCTTAATCTCATTGAGTTCGTCTTTGATAACTGTTAATAACGCGTCATGATCATCTAAAATATTTCTTAATTTTTTAATTAATGCTTCTAATTCGTCATGTTCTTCTTCTAGTGCCACGATATCCGTATTAGTTAATCTATACAATTGTAGCATGACGATGGCTTCTGCTTGTGCTTCTGTAAAATCAAACTCAGCAACTAAATTATCTTTAGCATCTTTTTTGTTCTTAGAATTACGAATTAAAGCAATCACTTCGTCTAAAATAGATAAAGCTTTCATTAAACCTTCAACGATATGCATACGTTTTTCTGCATGATCTAAATCATAACGAGTTCGATTAGTGACAACTTCAATTTGATGATTTAAATAGCTTTCAATAATTTCTCGTAATCCCATTAATTTAGGTCTACCATCACTAATAGCGACCATATTGAAATTATAAGAAATTTGAAGATCAGAATTTTTATATAAATAGTTTTTAATCGATTCACTATTTACATCTTTCTTCAATTCGATAGCAATACGTAAACCAGTTCTATCTGTTTCGTCTCGAACTTCTACAATACCGTCAACTTTTTTATCTGCACGGAGTTCGTCAATACGTTTAACTAAACTACTTTTATTTACTTCATAAGGTATTTCAGTAACAATAAGTTGCTTTCGTCCACTTCTTAACTCTTCTTCATCTACACGTGAACGAACGACTATTTTACCTTTACCAGATTCATAAGCTTTCTTAATACCATCAACACCCTGTATGATGCCACCTGTAGGAAAGTCAGGACCTTTAATATATTTCATTAATTGACTCACAGTGATATCAGGGTTATCTATGTATTTCAAAGTAGCTTGAATGACCTCTGCTAAATTATGAGGTGGAATATCTGTAGCATAACCAGATGAAATACCAGTAGAACCATTAACTAGAAGATTCGGGAATCTTGAAGGCAATACCATTGGTTCTAAAGTCGTATCATCATAGTTGGGAATGAAAGATACAGTTTCCTTATTAATATCGCGTAGTAATTCTTCAGATAACTGGCTTAATTTAGCTTCTGTATAACGCATAGCTGCAGGCGGATCGTTATCGATACTACCGTTATTACCATGCATTTCAATAAGTACGTGACGTAGTTTCCAATCTTGGCTTAAACGTACCATTGCATCATATACTGAAGAGTCGCCATGAGGGTGATATTGTCCAATAACATCCCCGACTGTTTTAGCACTTTTACGGAAATTCTTATCAAATGTATTACCACTTGAATACATTGCAAATAAAATTCGACGTTGTACTGGCTTTAATCCGTCTCGTACATCGGGTAATGCACGCTCTTGAATAATGTATTTACTATAACGACCAAAACGGTCACCGATAACATCTTCAAGTGACAAGTCTTGAATTATCTCACTCAATTCGTTTCCTCCTCAATATATTCTTCGTTCTCTAATACTTGAACTTCTTTATTATCTAAGATACTTTGATCTTCTTGCATACCAAACTCTACATGGCTTTCAATCCATTCACGACGTGGTGCAACTTTGTCGCCCATTAGTGTCGTTACACGTTTAGATGAGCGCACTTCATCTTCAACCTGTACACGTATTAATGTACGCGTCTCTGGGTTCATTGTTGTTTCCCATAGTTGTTCCGGATTCATCTCACCTAAACCTTTATATCTTTGTAATGTAAAGCCTTTACCCAATTGCTTTTGTAATTTTTCTAATTCATCATCCGTCCATGCGTATTCTACTTTTTTAGATTTACCTTTTCCTTTTTCCAATTTATATAAAGGAGGCAACGCTATAAAGACACGACCTGCTTGTACAAGTGGCTTCATGTATTTGAAGAAGAATGTTAATAGTAATACTTGGATGTGCGCACCATCTGTATCCGCATCGGTCATAATAATTATACGATTGTAATTACTATCTTCAATTTTAAACTCATTACCTACACCAGCACCAATTGTGTGAATGATTGTGTTAATTTCTTCATTCTTGAAGATATCTTCAAGACGTGCCTTTTCCGTATTAATAACCTTACCACGAAGCGGTAAAATAGCTTGGAATTTACGGTCACGCCCTAGTTTAGCAGAACCACCAGCAGAATCGCCCTCTACAAGATAGAGCTCATTTTTATCAGTGTTTTTACTTTGAGCAGGTGTTAATTTACCAGATAGTAATGTATCTTTGCGCTTGTTCTTTTTCCCAGAACGTGCATCTTCACGTGCTTTACGTGCAGCCTCTCGAGCTTGTTGCGCTTTAATAGCTTTTTTAACTAATGATTTAGAAAGTTGTCCTTTTTCCTCTAAGTAGAATGGCAATTTCTCAGATACAACTGAATCAACAGCACTTCTAGCTTCAGAAGTACCTAATTTAGATTTAGTTTGGCCTTCAAACTGTAGTAATTCTTCAGGGATACGTACAGAAATGATTGCAGTCAATCCTTCACGTATATCATTACCATCTAAGTTTTTATCTTTTTCTTTTAATTCATTGATACGACGCGCGTAGTCGTTGAACACACGTGTCATCGCAGTTTTGAACCCAACTTCATGTGTTCCGCCGTCTTTCGTACGAACGTTATTTACGAAACTTAGAATACTCTCAGAATATTGATCGTTATACTGGAAAGCAACATCTACTTCAATATTGTTCGCTAATCCTGAAAAAGTAGTAACGTCATGTAGTACTTCTTTACCTTCATTGACATAACTAACAAATTCTTTAATACCTTCTTCGTAATGGTAAACTTCTTCACGTTCTTTACCACTACGTAAATCAGTAAGCGTGATTTTTAAATTTTTTAATAAAAACGCAGATTCTTGTAAGCGTTCACTTAAAACATCAAAATTAAATGACGTTGTCGCCTTAAATATCTCTGGATCAGGTTTAAAAGTGACTTTCGTACCCGTCTTTTTAGTTTTTCCTTTTTTATTCAAACCTGTCGCAGGCATTCCACCATCTTTAAAACTTTGAGTATAAATATTTCCATCTCTATGTATTTCAACTTCTAACCATTCACTCAAGGCATTAACAACTGAGGCACCTACACCATGAAGACCACCTGATGTTTTGTAGCCGCCTTGACCAAATTTACCCCCAGCATGCAAAATCGTGAAAATGACTTCAACAGTTGGTTTACCAGAGGCATGGATACCTGTAGGCATCCCACGTCCATTATCTTCAATTGAAATACTGTCATCTTTATTAATAGTTACAGTAATCTCATCACCATAACCATTTAATACTTCATCGACGGAGTTATCGACAACTTCATATACGAGATGATGTAATCCACGTTTATCAGTTGATCCTATATACATACCAGGTCTCTTTCTAACAGCCTCAAGGCCTTCAAGTACCTGTATAGAATCATCTGAATAAGTATTTTGTTTATTCATTGCCAATGATTTCGCCCTCCTACAAACGTACGTTCGTTTTTAAAACTATACAATAGTTATTCTTATATAAATTGGCTTAAATTGCAAGTATCATTTATATAATCAAGTTGTTTTGATTGCAGTAATTTAATAAATTGAATTATCAATGTTCTAATTGTTTATGAATATGGTAAAATGAAGCTAAGTCACTAAAGGATGTGTAAGTTTTATGATGATTGTCGTCATGTTAGTTTTAAGTTATCTTATCGGTGCATTTCCAAGTGGATTAGTAATTGGAAAGTTATTCTTTAAAAAGGATATTAGACAATATGGGAGTGGCAACACTGGAGCAACAAATAGCTTTCGTGTTTTAGGGAGGCCAGCTGGTTTTGTAGTAACATTTCTAGATATTTTCAAAGGATTTATTACAGTCTTTTTCCCATTATGGTTCCCAGTACATGCGGACGGAGTGATTAGTACTTTCTTCACTAACGGGTTGATTGTAGGGTTATTTGCAATTTTAGGCCATGTGTACCCTATCTACCTTAAATTTAATGGTGGCAAGGCTGTAGCTACAAGTGCTGGAGTAGTACTTGGCGTTAATCCTATTCTACTCTTAGTCTTAGCGATTATATTTTTCAGTGTTTTGAAGATATTCAAATATGTTTCATTATCTAGCATTATCGCTGCTATTAGCTGTGTCATCGGCTCTCTTATTATACATGACTATATATTGCTCGGAATGAGTGGACTTGTATCAATTATACTCATTATTCGACATAGAACAAATATTGTTAGAATTTTTAAAGGTGAAGAACCTAAAATTAAATGGATGTAACTTAAAATTTTGAAATTCAACACTAGAGGTATACTTACTTCTAGTGTTTTTATTTTCAAAAATTATAGAACGGCTAAACTCAGTGTTTTTTAATACGCTTGTAGGCTGTATAAATTATCTTTACATTTGTGATGTGCTATAATGCGAATATTATTAAAGATTTAAATTACATTTTAAATATAATTAATACTGAAGGGGTGAAAAAATGAATATTGAACTTACAGATGAAGCGGTTAATTGGTTCAAAGATGAACTTGATTTGCCAGAAGCTAATAAAGTACTTCAATTTTATGTAAGATATGGTGGAGAATTTCAACTTAAACAAGGATTTAGCCCTGCGTTTAATGTCGAGCAACGAGAAGATATAGAAATTGGTTTTGAAAAGAACTACAATGGTTTAAATGTTGTTGTAGCTGAAAAAGACTTATGGTACTTCCAAGATGATGAAATCAAGGTAGATGTTGTGAATCATGAAGATGAAATATCATATAGTAAAAAGTAAAAAAACGACCCTCTTTTGAATCACTCAGAAGCGGGTCAGTTTAATATTTATAAATTTTCGATGCCATTTTTAACTTCTGCATCTTTACCTTCTTGATTTAATTCGGAAACTTTACTATAAGTTTCATGCCATTCAGGGAAGTAGCGATCTAGACGAATAGGTCTAAAATTATCAGCTTTCATACAAATTAATTCAGTTGATCCTGTAGTTGCGAGTTCACCTTTTTCATTGTAAACCTCATAACAATATAAAGAACGTAGTCTTGAATACTTTTCAACCCATGTTTTAATCGTTACTTTTTCAGGATAAAAAATAGATTTCTTATACTTGATATTTAAATCAGTTACAGGAGAAATGATACCTTCTTTCTCCATATCAGCATAGCTAAATCCCAGTTTTCTTATGTAGTCTGTTCGAGCAACCTCAAACCATGTAGCATAGTTCCCATGATAAATAACTCCCATTTTATCTGTTTCTTGGTACCTCGCTTCAATTTCAGTCAAACTATAAATCATATTAATAAGTCCTTCTTTCAGCTTTTGTTTCTTAGTTATATTGTAAGCATAACACAAAGAAGCCGTGCCAACATAAACGTTAACACGGCAAGTGGTTCAACTTAACACATACTTAAATTATTATGAAATAAGATTATTGTGCTAATTTATTTCTTAGTACCATTTGTAAGATACCACCATGACGATAGTAATCTAATTCTACTAATGAGTCGAAACGTACGATAGCTTCAAAGTCTACAACATCGCCATTTTCTTTTTTAGCATGAACTTTAACTAAGTCATGTGGTTGAACATCTTCAGTAATATCCACTGAGATTTCTTCTTTACCATCTAAACCTAATGACTCTGCAGAATCACCTTGTTGGAATTGTAATGGTAAAACACCCATCATTACTAAGTTTGAACGGTGAATACGTTCGTAACTTTGAGCAATAACAGTTTTAACACCTAATAAGTTAGTACCTTTAGCTGCCCAGTCACGAGAAGATCCCATACCATAATCATTACCTGCTAATACAGCTAATCCAGTACCATCTTCTTTATATTTCATTGCAGCATCATATATAGGCATAATTTCTTCAGTTGGCCAATACGTTGTGAAGCCACCTTCAGTACCTGGAGCTAATTGGTTTTTAATACGAATATTTGCAAATGTACCTCTTACCATTACTTCGTGGTTACCACGACGTGAACCATATGAGTTAAAGTCACGAATAGGTACATCATGATCTAATAGGTATTTACCTGCTGGTGTATCTTTACCGATAGCACCTGCTGGAGAAATATGGTCAGTTGTAACTGAATCACCAAATTTACCCATCACACGTAAGTCTTTAAGTGGTTCAATTGTTCCTGGTTCTTTAGATAAACCTTGGAAGAATGTTGGATTTTGAATGTATGTTGAATTTGGATCGAAATCATACAATGGTTCATCAGTAACATCGATTTCATTCCACATTTCATTATTATTATATACATTTTTGTATTCTTCTAAGAATAATTCTGGAGTAACGACACTATCAACAGTATCTGAAACTTCTTTAATTGAAGGCCAGATATCTTGTAAATAAACATCTTCTCCATCTTTGCCTTTTCCAATTGGTTCATTTTGTAAATCGATATCTACCGTACCAGCTAATGCATAAGCAACAACCAATTGAGGTGAAGCTAAGTAGTTAGCTTTTACTAATGGATGGATACGACCTTCGAAGTTACGGTTACCAGATAATACTGAAGTTACTAATAAATCTTCGTCCGCAACTGCTTTTTCAATTTCTGGTAATAAAGGACCTGAGTTACCGATACATGTAGTACAACCATAACCTACTAGGTTGAATCCTAAATCATCTAAGTATTCTTGTAAGCCAGAATCTCTTAAATAACCTGTAACAACTTTTGAACCTGGTGCTAATGAAGTTTTAACGAATTCAGGTACTTTAAGACCTTTTTCAACTGCCTTTTTAGCAACTAAACCTGCACCTAACATAACGTAAGGGTTAGACGTATTTGTACAAGATGTAATTGCAGCAATTGCAATGTCACCAGTTTTCATTGTTGAAGTTGAACCATCATTGAATTTAATTTCTGCTTTCTTATCAAATTCACTGTCATCTAAACCATGACCTTGGTTGCCTGCAGGAGCAGTAACAGATTTTTCAAATTCAGTCTTCATGTCACTTAAGAAAATTAAATCTTGAGGACGTTTAGGACCAGATAATGAAGCTTCAACTGTAGATAAATCTAAGTCAATAACATCAGTATATTCTGGGTCTTCTTTTTCAACATCAAAGAACATATTATTTTGTTGTAAATATTCTTTAACTAATTCAATATGGTCATCTTTACGACCAGTTAATTTCATGTATTTAAGTGATTCTTCATCTACTGGGAAGAAACCACAAGTTGCACCATACTCAGGCGCCATGTTAGCAATTGTAGCACGGTCAGCTAATGGTAAATGTTGTACACCAGGGCCGAAGAATTCTACAAATTTACCGACCACACCTTTTTTACGTAACTCTTCAGTAACACGTAAAGCTAAGTCAGTTGCTGTAGAACCTTGTGGTAATGAATTAGTTAAACGTACACCGATTACTTCTGGAATTGGGAAGTAAGATGGTTGACCTAACATACCAGCTTCAGCTTCGATACCACCAACGCCCCAACCTAATACGCCGATACCATTGATCATTGTAGTATGAGAGTCAGTACCTACTAAAGTATCTGGGAATGCAGTTTGTTCACCATCAACGTCACGCACGTGGACAACATTAGCTAAATACTCTAAGTTTACTTGGTGTACGATACCTGTTGCAGGTGGTACAGCGTTATAATTATCAAAAGCTTTAGTAGCCCAGTTTAAAAATTGATAACGTTCATAGTTACGTTCAAATTCTAATTTCATATTTCGTTCTAAAGCATCAGGGTTTGCATAGCTATCTACTTGTACTGAGTGGTCAATAACTAAATCAACTGGTACTTCAGGGTTAATTTTATTAATATCTCCACCCACATCATTCATAGCTTTACGTAATGATGCCAAATCTACTACTGCTGGCACACCTGTAAAGTCTTGCAAGATTACTCGAGATGGTTTGAAAGGTACTTCACCTTCGTTACCTTCTTTACCAAATTCACTTAATGATTTAATGTGATCGTCAGTAATTACAAAGTCGTCTTCTTGACGTAATACAGATTCTAACAAAACACGAATTGAGTAAGGTAATTTTGAAATTTTAGTTAAACCTTTTTCTTCTAATGTCTTTAAATCATAGTAAGTGTATGACTGGCCATTTAATTGGAAATGTTTCTTTGCTTGTTCTTTAAAATTAGAAGCCATTTAATATCCCCCTTGATATTTCTATATATTTATATGCCGTTAATTAAATTGTATTATTATATGTTTATCAAAACAACTGTGTAACATCATAAAAGACACTATTTACGTTTCGCATTTTTAATCAGGTAGTATAAGTAAAAGTTATCATTGACTGTTAGTGCAATAAGTAAATATTATTAATTGAGAATGGTTATCAATCCCAATTAAAATGAACCTTTTTGCTTTTCAAAAAATTTAATAATAAAAAAACCTATAGTATGAATTAATTTTCATACTATAGGCTAAAATTTAACTATTCTTCTTTTTCTTTATTTCTTCTAGCTTCTCTTTTTTCAAGAATATCTGACTCATAATCTTCTTGTTGATATTTAACATAATCTTGTAAACGATGTTTATTTGGAGTCAGTGTTAAACCAAGGAACTTACGCTCTTGATTGGCATCTTTATAGAAACTAATCATCATCATTATGACGACGAACGAGAATGGGAAGGCACTAATAATCGCAGCACTTTGAATAGAATTCAACGCTTTTGAACCATCACCGCCACCAGCTAGTAACAGTACGAAAGCAATTAGAGCTTGTGCAATACCCCATGTAACTTTAACTAAACTACTTGGATTTAGAGAACCAAATGTTGTTTGCATACCTAAAACGAAAGTAGCTGAGTCCGCAGAAGTTATAAAGAATGAAGCAATTAATAATAATGCAATGATAGATAGTATCGTACCTATTGGCATATGATTGAATACACCGAATAGTTGCGTTTCTGGTGACATTTTGAATAATTCAGGATGTTTTTTACCTGTTTCAATACCTAATACACCAAATACACTGAACCATACAAAGCTTACTAAAGCTGGAACTAATAATACACCTGAAATAAATTCTCGGATTGAGCGTCCTTTTGATACACGGGCAATAAATACACCAACAAATGGACTCCAACTTAGCCACCAACCCCAATAGTATAGTGTCCAAGTAGACATCCAATCACGTTTTTGGCCATTTAAAGCTGCAGTATCAAAACTGTTGAATAAGAATGTATTAAGTAAATTACCAGTTGAACTAGTTAACATATTTAGTATTAAAACTGTAGGTCCAATAATTAATGTAATAATCATTAATATAGCACCTAAACCAATATTTAAGTTACTTAAATATTGAATACCTCTACTTAAACCAGACCACGCACTTGCGATGAATAAAATAGTTACAACTACAATGATGATTCCTTGGACTAATGTATTGTTAGGAACTTTAAATAGGTAATTCAATCCACCATTAATTTGTAAAGCTCCCATACCTAAGGAAACTGCTACGCCGACTAAAGTAGCAAAGACAGAAAGAACGTCGATGAATGTCCCAATAGGTCCTTCAACTTTATCTCCTAAAATCGGACGTAGTGTTCTAGAAATCAACCCAGGTTCATCTTTACGGAATTGTGCATATGCTAAAGCTAATGCAACCACACCGTAAATAGCCCACGCATGGAATCCCCAATGGAAGAATGTTGATCTTAAAGCTTCAGTATAGGCTTGAGTTGTTTTAGGATCAGCTGTTGGGGGCGCAGCAAAATCGGCCATTGGTTCAGCAGCACCATAGAAAACTAATCCTATTCCCATACCAGCACTGAATAACATTGCGAACCATGAAATTGAGTTGAATTCAGGTTTGTCATGAGGTTTACCTAACTTAAGTTTGCCGATTGGGCTGAAAATTAGGAAGATACAAAAGAAAACAATAATCGTAGTAAGAATTAAGTAATACCAACCTAATTTATTAGTAATCCACATTTTAATAGCATTTGTAATGCCATCAAACTTCTCAGGCCAGATTGCACCTATGAGTACGACTATAGCTACTATAATCGAACTATAGATGAATACAGAAGAAAACTTCTTATTCCCTCTTTTTTGAGAAGAAGAATTCATAATTAATTACTCCCTTCATCCAAATATTTAATTTTCAAAGTAGTAAAATTAAATAATTATATTTTTATCTTAAAAAATTTAACTTTACTAATACACTTCTACTAGGATATCAAACGTCTTTTTCATAATCAAATTTGCATAAATATAGTATTTGCTAAATTTATTATATGTTGTATAATTACTCTTACATTTTACATAGAAAGGGACTATACATATGTTAAAGGAATTTAAAGAGTTCGCCCTTAAAGGTAATGTATTAGATTTAGCCGTTGCCGTAGTAATGGGCGCAGCATTCAATAAAATTGTCACTTCATTAGTTCAGTTCATCATTATGCCTTTAATAGGTAAAATCTTCGGTTCAGTAGATTTTGCTAAAGATTGGTCTTTCTGGGGCATAAAATATGGTCTTTTCATACAATCAATCATTGATTTTATAATTGTTGCTTTTGCTCTTTTCATCTTTGTAAAAATTGCTAATACAATTATGAAAAAAGAAGAAGAAGAGGAAGAAGTAGAAGAAAATACAGTTTTATTAACTGAAATCAGAGACCTATTAAGAGAAAAAAATTAATAAACATTTGAGGTTGGGACATAATTAATTGTCTCAGCCTTTTTTAACATATTGGCAGTAGATGTCTGAATTGAAAGTGCGCTTATATCAAGCTTCTTTCAATCCTAGCCATCCTTGCCGGAGGGCCCCCAACATAGAGAATTTCTTAAAAAGAAATTCTACAAACAATGCAAGTTGGGAGAGGGACAACGAAAATAATTTTGCTAAATTATATTTCTGTCTCACTCCCATTTTTTGTCTTCTAATTTCTCTTAAATTGTGTGTTGCTTTGGTATTGATTACTTGAAACCTCTAGTATTAATGGTATCCTTTGTTTTAATTCACTAACGTGAGAGATAATTCCTACCATTCTCCCCGACGATCTTAAATTGATGAGTGTATCAAGTGCAGTTTCCAACGTTTCTTGATCTAATGTGCCGAACCCTTCATCAATAAACATTGATTCTAAAGTAATACCTCCTGATTCTTGTTGCACGATTTCGCTTAATCCTAAAGCTAAAGCAAGAGAAGCTTGAAATGTTTCTCCTCCGGATAAAGAACTGATATGTCTTGATTTATTAGAATGAAAATCAAATACATCAATCTCTAAACCGCTAAACCCTTGTGAAACTACTTCTCTCCTAACCAATTGGTATCTATTACCACTCATTTGTAATAGTCTTTGATTAGCTTGGAAGATAATTTTCTCTAAATAGTAAATCAGTACATAGTTCTCTAAAGTTAATTTGTGACTATTTTTACCAGAAAGTATTTCAGTTAACAGAAATATCTCTTGTTGTTCTTTTAATTCATCATTGAGAATCGAAATAAGTTCTTTGATTTGTTTGATATTCTTAAGATTAGTTTCATTTTTATAATCTATCGTTGCAATTTCTGAATTAATCTCATCTAGTTCTTGTTTTTTATTAATCAATTGAGCTTCAATATCTTCTATATTTGATAATTCTTTGCCGTTAACAAGTTTTTCCAAGCGTTTTATTTCAAATTCATAGTTTTGATATTCAATATTATACTTATTTATCTTTTCTTCAATCGTTTGCTTTTGATTACTTAACTCAATTGTCTCTTCTATTTGTTCATAAGTTTCAAAGCCAATACGCTTCATTTCTTTTTCAATATTATTTTCAAGTTCTGTTTTTTCATTGTTTCTTTTTTCTAAATTATTATTAAAGTTCTCCACGTTATTTAATTCAATGGTTAAATTACTTTTATTTTCAGTCAATTGATTTTTAATGTCTTCTAAATGAGTATTGAACGAATGTAATTCTTCTTTTCTCTTTTCATAGTAGTCTTTAAATGTACTAACCTTTTCAAATTCTGTACTATCTTCAAAATCATTGAGTCTAATATTAATTTGTTCAAGTTGAGCTTTCTTATTATTTATCTCTAAATCTAATTCGTGACGACTTTTATCAAGATCTTTTTCTTTCTCATTAATCGATTCTAAAAATTTATTTTCTTTTTGTTGTTTACTTTTAACATCTTCTATGTGTGCTAACTTAGTTTTGAGTGTCTCTATATCTTGTGTTTCTTGAACCTGAAAATCTAACTCACTTTCTCTATTTTTTAATTCTTCTCTTCTACTTTCTAATCGAATTAATGTTTCTTTTAGTGTGGTTTTATTATTTTCAAGTTTTTCTATCTGTTCTTTCTTTTTAGCAATTGACTCAAAATCAATATGTTCACCTAAAGATTGAATTTCATTACCACAAATTGGACAAGTGTCACCTATAGAAAGAGCTGATTTGATTTCTTTAATAAATGTTTGTTTATCATTAAGATCAACATTTGTAGCATCCACTTTAGCGATTAAAGATTTAATATTACTATATTTCTCATTCACTTCTTTAATTTTTTCATTGTTTTCCTGTCTGTCTTGTTGAATTTTCTTAAATTGGTTTTCTTTTTCTATATATTTATCTATATCCTCTATTGATTTTTTAAGTTCAACTATTTGTTGAGAATATTGATCTATTATTTCATAGTCTCTCGTCTTCCCATTAGATTGGTTTAATAAATTTTCTTTTTCAGCTTTAAAATGTTTATGCTTTTCTTCAAGTTTGCCTATTTCTTCAATTAATTCCGTTTTTCGGTTATAACTTTTTATGAAGGTATCGGCATTATTATAAAAATTAACATTCAATTTAAGATAATCATTAATTTTTTCAAATTCTTTTTCTTTAGGCTTTAGAGTATTAAATTCATTTTCTAGATTTCTAATCTTCTTTTTAAAATTTTCCGCTTTAATCTCAGCTTTTTCTATCGCTAATTTTAATTCTTCGATTTCACTATTCACTACTTGTTCTCTCTTAAAAGAAGTGATTAGAATATTTGATTCATTTATTTTATTTAATTCAACCTTTAGTTCTTTTATTTTGTCTTGTTCTTTCTTTAAATTTTCAAATTGTTCTATTTGTTGGTTTAAAGCTTCAATATTTTGCTTCAACTCTTTATTTAAATTATATTTATTAGATATTTCTTCTACTTCTTTATTAACTGATGTCTTCTTATCTTTATAATCTGATAATAACTGTTTACCATATTCAATAAAATCTGATGTCTTTTGAATAATTTTATCAGTTTGAGAGCTATCTATTTCTTTTAACTTTGATAAATTATCATTTTCATACGTAGCGAGACTGTTCCATAAATGATTGATTTGATTATATCTGTTTTCTATTTGAAGTTTTTCATTTTTAACACTATCCATTAAATAACTTCTTATTTCCTCAAAACGTTCACTATTAAATAAAGTTCTAAGAATAGATTGCTTATCTTTACTATTTGATTGAAGAAATTTTTTAAATTCACCTTGAGGTAATATAAAGAGTTGACGGAATTGCTCAGCATTCACTCCCATTAATTGAACAATAAATTGATTTCCAGCATTCACTCTACTTTCTTTCAATTCATATTGATGATCAATTTGTTCATAAATATCAAGTTTTGCGTGCGTCTTTGTTGTGTTTCCTTCCTTTATAAAAGGTGCTTCTCTATGAACTTTAAAAATCTGATTATGAAGTTTAAACTCATAAGTCACGCTCATAGGTGATTTACCATCAGCAAAATGACTTCTTAAGTCATCTTCTTTTCTATTTTCAGTAGAAGCTTTACCGAATAAAGCATATACAATGGCATCAAAAATCATAGTTTTACCAGAGCCTGTTTTACCACTAATTAAAAATAGCTGATTATTTTCAATTTGGCTAAAGTCTATTGTCTCATTAAGGAAAGGACCAAAGTTATTTAATTGGAGTTTGATTGGTTTCATAATTTAGACTTCCTTTCCCATAATTTGATTTAAAATATCTGCAACTTTTTTTGACTGGTTTTCACTCATAGTCTCATTCGTCATCGTTTCATAAAAATTTTTAATAATCGATTGGTCGTCTTGTTTTTTTATCTCTATATTTCTATATTCTTCATTAATTTCAAAAGTTTGATTAGTTAGCGCTAATGTATTTGGATATATTTGCTTTAATTTCATCATAGGATCATTGATGTGAGACATATTCGAGAGTTTAAAATGTATATAATTATCTTTATTTTTGATTGGTAAACGCTCTTGAATGACATCATCATAATCTCCTTCTATGACTTCTAACTCACGTAAAGGTTTTATTGGTACAAATGTATCTTCAATATCCTGCTTCTCTTTAATACGAACAATTCGGTAACCTTTCGCTTGATTAATTTCAGAAAATGAATATTGTAACAATGAACCACTATACTTAATCGTATTATCATTAATACTAAAAGGATGATGTAGATGACCGAGCATAACGTAATCAAATTGTTTAAAAGATTGTTTCTCTACCGATTCAACAGTTCCTATAGTTAGAGGTCTTTCAGATTCAGAAGTTTTACCACCTTGAATAGTTAAATGACCAATAAGAATGTTAACTTTGTTACGATCTATACTTTGAGTCATATACTCTAAACAGCTATTCAAAGCTTCTTGATGCGTTGATATGTCCTTATCTTTGAAAAAGTCTTGTACTTCACTCACAGTAGCAAATGGTAATGTGAAAAATTGAATACCATTAATCTCAATAGGCTTATGAATATCTTCTAATTTCGTCCTTATGTATAAATGATTGCTTTCAAACCACGATGCACCATAATTCAATCTTTCTTTACCATCATGGTTTCCACTAATAATAATGATAGGTATGTGAAGTTTGATATTCAATTCCGCAATTGTATCTTCAAGTAAACCCATTGTCTCCTTACTAGGATAAGATGTATCGTACAAGTCACCTGCAATAACTATAACGTCAGGTTTCTCCACTTTCATTTGATTTACAAACTGAGTTAACACGTATTTTTGATCTTCTAACAGTTGTTTACCATTTAATATTTTCCCAAGATGCCAATCAGCCGTATGTATGATTTTCATATTCATCCTCCTAATAAGAACGTTTGTTCGTATTTTTATTGTATAATCTTTTTATCATACTTTCAAGTAAAAAAGCCACTTATCAAATCTGATGACAAGTGGCTTTTCCCCCATTATTTAACTAATGATTTTTTTAATTTTTTATACTTATAAAACATTGCTAATCTCCAAGGCACAATCATACAAAATGCTAATAAGAAAAACATACCAGCAATTTCTCCAGGATCAATTTCATTACTAATAAAAATTTTGATGACTGTTCTTATGATTAATAAAGAAATTAAGATAACGGGAAAAGCTTTAGAGCGTTTCATATAAATTTCGCTACCTTTTACTTCAAATCTAGATGTCCAAATTAAAACCGTAGAGAAGAGTACACCTAAAATCAGAGATTCCAACATTTCCATTCCAGTTAGTCTGAAATATGGAATTATATACATTAAAGCTCCTGTCGCCATAAAAAATGGAGGTAAAATGATTTTCTTTTCATTAACAGGAAACTTTTGAGCTTTCATTCTGATTACAATTACTACTGCACCCATTAAAAACGCGACTACAATAGAAAATATTAGATAAGCCAATTTGACACCTTCTTATGACATAAACTTAATACTCTTAATTCATCACATGATAGTATATCACTATCACTATATCAATGACTACTTTAAACTTTCTAAAAATTAAAAAGTTGAATGATTTAATTTGTAAAAATTGCTTATGGAAACGCTAGGATTGAGAGAAGCTTGTATTAGTACACTTTCAATTCTGAGAACTCTCCCCAATGCGTTAAATGCGACTGAAAAATTAAATGATATCCCAACTTCTTAGAAAAATAAAAAATCGGACGTCACAATGCTATATACACTGCAACGTCCGTCATAGTAAATTTTATTTACCTTTCATGTTTTGATCCATGTTTTTATTCATCATTGTCATCATCTGATTAATTTTCTTTTGTGATGGTTTTTGACCCATTTGCATCATCATCATACGTAGCATTTCTTCATTGATAGGTGGGTTTTTTTTGAGGTAATCCATCATATATTTTCTTGCTAGGAAGAAACCACCGATTAATCCTATGATAAGTGCTAAAATGATTAAAATTATTGCTAACCAAGTTGCCATTGTTTCACCCACTTTCTTTATCCTACTGAATTTTACTAAATTCACTTAGTTATTTCAAGAGCTTCTTTAAGACTCGTATATGCTATTCCAAAAGTTATGATAACAAATTACAGTTTTACAACACAATACAATCATCAATAATAAAATAAAAAGGTTACTAACTAATAAACTTTAGCTAGTAACCCAAATATAATATTGTTTATTTTACAATTCTAAGTATTTATTTACTTAAAATGTACGAATTTGATTTAAAATATTTTCTTTAGTGAAGCCATATTTTTCAACGACTAAATCTCCTGGAGCACTTGCGCCAAAGCCATCAATACCGATAACTTTACCTTCAGTACCTACATATTTATGCCAACCAAGTGGAGAAGCCATTTCTATAGCGACACGTTTTGTAATAGAAGTTGGTATCACTGATTCTTTATATTCATCAGATTGTTGTTCAAATGCAAACCAGTTTGGCATAGATACGACTCTAACACCTTTACCTTGTTTGTCTAAGTCTTTGGCAGCTTCTACTGCTAAACTTACTTCTGAACCAGATGCTAATAATAAGTATTCAGGTTCTTTTTCAGTTTCAAATACTACATATGCACCTTTACGAACTCCTGCTTCAACAGTTTCTTCTGCAATATCTAATGTAGGAAGATTTTGACGAGTTAATACTAAAGAAGTTGGCGTATTTTCAGATTCAAGTGCAACTTCCCATGCAACACGTGTTTCATTACCATCAGCAGGACGAATAACGTTCATATTAGGAATTGCGCGTAAACCAGCTAATTGTTCAATTGGTTCATGAGTTGGGCCATCTTCACCTACTGCAATCGAATCATGAGTGAATATAAATGTTGAATTAAGACCCATTATAGCTGACAATCTTAAGGCAGGTTTCAGATAGTCACTGAATACAAAGAACGTTGCTCCATATGGATGTAAACCACCATGAGCGGCCATTCCATTTACTGCTGCACCCATGGCAAATTCACGTACACCAAACCATATATTTTTACCTTCAGGTGTTTCTTTGTCATAATCTTTGGCTTCTTTAACATTTGATTTATTTGAACCTGCTAAATCGGCAGAGCCACCGAAGAATGATGGTACAGTTTGACTAAGTTTTTGAATAATCTCTCCAGAATCTGCTCTAGAAGCTCCTTTATGATCTAAATCATATTTTGGTAATTCTTTTTCGTAATTTTGAGGTAATTTACCACTAATAGCTAACTTAAATTCTTCAGCTAATTCAGGGTATTCTTTACTATAGTCATCTAATTTAGCTTTCCAAGCATCTTCATTTTCATTTGCACGTTTTAGCATTGTAGTTTGGAAAATTTCATATACTTCATCTGGCACGTTGAAACGTTTTTCAGGATCTAAACCATATGCTTCAAAAGTAAGTTTTCTTTCATCTTCTCCTAATGGTGCACCGTGAACACCATTTGAACCAGCTTTATTAGGTGAACCAAAGCCAATTACAGTTTTCACTTCAATAATTGTTGGACCTTGTTGTGATTTAGCTTTATTAATAGCATTATCTATTTCTTCCAAGTCATTGCCATCTTTCACTAAGATGTAATTCCAACCATATGCTTCAAATCTAGATTTTGTGTTTTCAGAGAAAGATTTATTTAAATCTCCGTCTAAAGAAATATCATTAGAATCATATAACACAATTAACTTATCTAACTGATTATGACCAGCAAATGACGCTGCTTCATGTGAAATTCCTTCCATTAAATCTCCATCTGAAGCTAACACATAAGTATAATGATTAACCATATCATAATTGTCTTTGTTGAATTTACCAGCCAAGTGATTTTCAGCTAGAGCCATTCCGACTGACATTGCAAAACCTTGTCCAAGAGGGCCAGTTGTAACTTCTACGCCATCTGTATGTCTGAATTCTGGGTGACCTGGCGTCTTAGAACCCCATTGTCTAAATTGTTTAAGTTCTTCTAATTCTAGACTGCCAGATACGTGTAATAAACTATATAGTAAAGCAGACCCGTGACCTGCTGATAAGATAAATCTATCTCTATTAAAATAATCTTTAGATTGAGGATTAAAATTCAGATGACGTGTCCATAGTGTATATGCCATAGGAGCTGCTCCCATAGGTAAACCAGGGTGTCCTGAATTTGCTTTCTCGATAGCATCTATACTAAGCGCACGTATCGTATCGATAGCTAATTGGTCTTTTTCATTAAACATCGTTGTGTCTTCCCTTCTTCAAATAATATCTATATTTAATTATAACTTATTTTAAATTAAAATGATAAAGAAAAATCAGATAAATTCACTCACATCATATGATGAATAAACAATATCAATTCATTTAATCTTTTCCTTTATTTTCTCTTTCGGCCTGTATTTTCTTAAGTTTTTCAGGTGTTACATCATTACCTTCAGGGTCTATTACTTTAGTATTTTCGATTTGTTGTTTGAATCCCTTTCTAAATGAATCTAAATATTGTTTTCTTAGCTTTGATTGTTCTTTAGCCTCTGCTTCAGTTAAACCTTTTTCCTTCTTTTTCTTAGCTAATTCATTAATTCTGTCTATATTCAAATCTTCCTTAGACATATATTGCAACTCCTTTTTTATAAAAATTACTCATTAAAGATGCTCATTTAATATTTTACGATGAGTTTCTATAAATATTATAGAAGTAAAATTCTTGAATAGAATATATCAAAAAAATGAGCATAACCAAATCGTTAAGCTCATTTCATCCATCTTAATTCATTCTTTTATAATAGCTTTAATTAACTAATGCGAACACTGAAGTGTCATTTTGTTCGCTATTTTGTTTATATTCAACTTTATCGTTAGTTTTATTATTATCTTTTTGATGAATTTCATGATCCGTCATTTCGTACGTTTGTTCTGAATGGGCGCTTTGATTCACACTTAAAAAGAATGTTAGAAATACCATGCAAGAGACGAGTACTACAGCTATATATATTAAAAACTTTTGTTTTGTATTAGTTAACATCAATCTCACTCCTAGAACGTTTGTTTGTATATTTAATTTACCAGAACGAATGTTCTCTGTCAACAACAAAACGAACAAACGTTTGTTTTTATTGTAGATTAATGCTATAATCAAATTAAATAAAATTAGGGAGTGCCTATATATGAGAGAACTAACTAAACGACAAAGTGAGATTTATGATTACATTAAACATATTGTTCAAACAAAGGGTTATCCACCTAGTGTTAGAGAAATTGGTGAAGCAGTTGGCTTGGCATCTAGTTCCACAGTACATGGACATTTATCAAGACTAGAAGAAAAGGGCTATATTAGAAGAGACCCTACAAAACCAAGAGCCATTGAGATAGTTAGCGAACAATTAGATGAAGTAAATGTAGAAGAAACCATTCACGTTCCGGTAATTGGTAAAGTTACAGCGGGTATGCCAATCACAGCAGTAGAAAATATTGAAGAATATTTCCCATTACCAGAACATTTAACGTCAACGCATAACAGTGATATCTTTATTTTAAATGTAGTCGGCGACAGTATGATTGAAGCTGGAATTCTAGATGGCGATAAAGTGATTGTACGAAGCCAAACGATTGCTGAGAATGGTGATATCATTGTTGCAATGACAGAAGATGAAGAAGCTACAGTAAAACGTTTTTATAAAGAAAAGAATCGTTATCGTTTACAACCTGAAAATAGTACTATGGAACCTATTTATTTAGATAATGTCATAGTAATTGGAAAAGTTATTGGATTATACAGAGAAATGTAGTGATTAATTACTATTCTCTCTAATAAGACCTCCTTTATCATATATAACTCATATAACATGTAAAAAGACTAGGCAGTTCATTTATCGAACTACCTAGTCTTTTGTTTAGAACCTTTTTTTAAAATATCTTTGACTTTATCCAATACATCGGGTTGTTTTTCATTTTTAGTTGTCATATATATCTACATCCTTACAACATACAAATACCCCTATATCTTATAGATAAACGTTTATCCGGTATAATCTTCGGTCCAAAATGGTTGTTTATCTTCATTAAAGTCAACACCTAAACCTAAATTCTTATAATGCGTATTGAGTATATTCTTTCTATGACCTAAGGAATTCATGAGTCCCTCGTGAGCATATATACTACTTACTTGCCCATAGGCCAAGTTTTCTCCTGCTGCATTAAAATCTATATGGTCCATTTTCAATCTATCAAATGGAGAGTTCCCTTGTTTGTCGGTATGATCGAAAAAGTGATCTTCAGACATATTGACACTGTGCTTTCTAGCAGTATTAGAAATTGTGCTTGAATATTTCAAAGTATTTAATCCATGTTGTTTACGTTCTGAATTAACTAAATCAAAATCTTGTAATTCAAAACTCTTTTCCAGTGATTTAGAAGGAGCTCCGTATTGATTTCGTAAACGATTCTCCATATTTTCACTTACTTGCAACAATGAGGTTACCCCATTACTTTCATGTTTATCATAGAACACCGTCGTGTATACATGATCTTTGTGGAACACATCGTACTCTTTATTTTTAACTTCGAAACGATATCTCCCTTTATTAATATATTGAATGGGGTTTCCTAACCGAGATCTAACAGTTTCTTTAGGAGTTGCATATTTTATCTTTGATTTGGAAGAAATTAAGTTCTGATTTGTATACATCGCATTAACTCGATTTTTAATATAGCTAATCATAATAAAGTTATTATAATCTTTGTCGTAATACGTATACCAATTTGTTCCATACTCATTGGAAGTCACACGCTTTTGATGACCTAATTTATTTTCAACATCTTTTTTAGTCATATTCATTTGAATATTGTTAATCGCAAATTCTTGTTTATTTGGTATAGCTAAAGCATTTTCACTACTGTTTGTATCATCATTTAACCAAATGTCTACTTTGTGTCGAACCTCATTTTGAAAATGAATCAAAGGCGCTACTTCTTTAATCGGAGTGAATATAACAACACATAATAAAACTACAAAAAATAATAGAAACCTTTTAATTATTTCCACCTACTACTTCATTTTAGTCTCTATCACCATTAAAAATAGAGTTTCTCACAATGACATAGTCAACAGTTCTTAGTGATTTCAAGTCTTTACCACCTGCATATGAAATTGAACTTTGTAAATCTTGTTGCATCTCAGTTAAAGTATCTTTAAGTGAACCTTTATGTTCTACAAACATCTTTTTACCTTCAACATTTTTATGTTCACCTTTTTGGAATTCTGAAGCACTACCAAAATACTCTTTATATTTTTTACCTTCAAGTTCAACTGTTTCACCTGGAGACTCTTCGTGCGCCGCAAATAGTGAACCAATCATAACCATTGATGCTCCGAATCGAATAGATTTGGCAATATCACCATGTGTTCTTAACCCACCGTCAGCTATAATAGGTTTTCGTGCTGCTTTACTGCAGATATTAAGTGCAGCTAATTGCCAACCACCTGTACCAAATCCTGTCTTAATTTTAGTGATACAAACACGTCCTGGTCCAATACCTACTTTTGTGGCATCAGCACCTGCATTCTCAAGCTCTCTAACGCCTTCAGGTGTTCCAACATTACCAGCAATCACAAAGCTTTCTGGTAAATATGTTTTGATATGTTTAATCATATTAATTACAGAGTCTGAATGACCATGTGCAAT
The DNA here is from genome assembly GCF_002902725.1 of Staphylococcus caprae. Classification (GTDB taxonomy): domain Bacteria; phylum Bacillota; class Bacilli; order Staphylococcales; family Staphylococcaceae; genus Staphylococcus; species Staphylococcus caprae. The sequence continues at coordinate 53,765 of NZ_PPRT01000038.1, read as the reverse complement.
ATCGATTGTAATATACTCAGGAACTAGAGATTCTGAAGCGAGTTCTTCTACAAATTTAAATTCATTATCTTTCACGCCAACAGAAATTGAAGCAAATAGCCCTTCATTTTGCATCTTTTTGATGAAAGGAATACGTGCTTTCTCATCGAAACGATGCATAATGTAGAAATAGTCATTTTTAGCAAACCATTGAGCTAATTCTTCATTCATTACAGTTTGCATATTTGCAGGTACCACAGGTAATTTAAAAGAACGTGGTCCGAACTTTATAGAAGTATCACATTCTGAACGACTACTAACAATACATTTATTTGGAATTAATTGTATATCTTCATAATCAAAAATCTTCATTTTTTCTTTTTCCCCTTACAATAGAAAATTTTAATCAGGATAATTTATTAAAACCGAATAATCTCATTAAAAACACTTATATTATTCAGTTATTTATATCCTTATTAACTGTACATTGTTTTTCGACTATTGTAAATGGACTAAAGACTTATATTAAAATTACCAGCTTGATTTTTTAACGCCAGGAATTTGACCTTTATGTGCATGTTCTCTAAAAGCAATTCTAGACATTTCAAATTTACGTAAAACGCCTCTTGGTCTACCAGTGACTTTACATCTTCTAGTAAGTCTTGTAGGAGAAGAATCTCTTGGTAGTTTTCTTAAAGCTTCGTAATCACCTTTTGCTTTTAATTCTTTACGCAACTCATAATATTTTTCTACAAGTTCTTGTCTTTTTTGTTCTTTTACTACTTTAGATTTCTTAGCCATTAAAATAACCTCTTTTCTATAAATCGTAATTATTACGTTTTATAGAATAACATAAATTCTCATTTATACAAGTAAAAAATTTCTTTTAACAATCATCATACATGTCTACTAATTTACCCGTCTGTCATTAAAAACTATTTAAGCAACAAAAAAGTCTCTTCCATAAATTACAGAAGAGACTATCAATTTCAAATTGTCGTATTTGAAAGATAAGAAAATTATTTAGTTTCACGATGTAACGTATATTTATTTAATCTAGGGCAGTATTTTTTCATTTCAATACGTTCTGGATTATTACGTTTATTTTTAGTAGTAATATAGTTACGATCGCCACATTCAGTGCAAGCTAATGTAATATTTACGCGCACGTTAAACACCCTTTCTAATGTTGTTAGGAATTCTTACGATTTAAAATTCTACCATATTATATGAAGGTGTGCAATCTAATCATTTCAAATTAATTATTTAAAATTTTCATAAGTTTCGTCTTTTTCAGTTTCCAAATCAATTTGGTTGATATCGATGCCTAATGCTTTAGCTACACCTTTACCATATTCTGGATCAGCTTTATAACAATGACGTATATGACGAATTTTCACATCTTCAGTCACCCCGTCCATCGCATTTGCAGTATTAGTAAAGATACGTTCTTTCGCATCATCTGATTGTAAACGGAATAACTTACCTGGTTGTTCAAAATAATTATCATCATCTTGACGGAAGTTATATTCATAACCATCGCCATCAGTTGGGAATGGCGGTTTCTTGAATTCAGGTTGTGAATCATAAACACCTTGGTTATTAGGATAATAGTGTGGCCCTCCACCTTGGTTATCATCTAAGAAACGCATTTGACCATCACGACTAAATGGGCATAAGTTCTCTACGCCAACAGCTTTAGGTTGATTAACAGGAATTTGCCAGTGGTTAACTCCTAATCTATAACGTTGTGCGTCACCGTATGAGAATAATCGACCTTGTAACACTTTATCAGGTGAAAAGTCTAATCCAGGTACAATATTTGTAGGTGCAAATGCGGCTTGTTCTACATCCATAAAATAGTTCTCAGGATTGCGGTTTAATTCAAACTCTCCGACTTCTATTAATGGATAATCACCTTTGTACCATACTTTAGTTAAATCAAATGGATTGTCTGGATGATTTTTAGCTTGTTCTTCTGTCATAACTTGGATATACATTTTCCATTTAGGATAATCCCCTTTTTCAATGGCATTGTATAAATCTCTTTGAGAAGAATCTCTATCCATTCCCACGATTTCAGCCGCTTCTTCATCAGTATAGTTTTCAATACCTTGTTGCGTTCTAAAATGGTATTTTACCCAAACGCGTTCACCTTCGTCATTATACATTGAATAAGTATGGGAACCGAATCCATGCATATTACGGAACCCTTTAGGCATACCACGATCTGACATTAAGATTGTAACTTGGTGTAATGATTCAGGGACCCCTGTCCAGAAATCCCAGTTATTTTGAGGACTTCTCATATTTGTTCGAGGATCACGCTTCACAGCACGGTTTAAACTAATAAATAATTTTGGGTCTCTAAAGAAGAATACAGGTGTATTATTTCCTACTAAATCCCAGTTACCGTCTTCAGTGTAGAATTTTAAAGCAAATCCTCTAATATCACGTTCTAAATCTGCAGCCCCTCTTTCACCAGATACTGTTGAGAAACGTGCAAACATTTCAGTTTGTTTTCCAACTTCAGAAAAGATTTTAGCGTTCGTATATTTTGTTATATCGTTTGTCACTGTGAAAGTACCGAAAGCCCCAGAACCTTTTGCATGCATACGACGTTCTGGAATAACCTCGCGATCAAAATGTGACATTTGTTCTAAATAATAAATGTCTTGCATCAATAAAGGACCACGTGGACCAGCTGTCATACTATTTTCTCTATCTGATACTGGTGCACCAAATAAGCCCGTTAATTTCCCATCTTGTTTTGACATTATAAGTTCCCCCTCTTATTACTTTTAATAATAATTACAATGTAATATACATTTTAATTAAACCCGTTTTAATAAGCAATTAAACACAAATTCACTACGTATTAGAATTTTCACAGAAATTTTAAATATTTTTTCACTTTAAAGTGCTAAAAAGTTATTGAATACTCTATCTAAAACGATTAAAATGGTGGATATATTTAATTAGATGGGAGACACCATATGGAAGATAACAATATGAAACGAAGTCTCAATTCGAGACATATATCTATGATTGCAATTGGTGGCGCTATCGGTACAGGTCTATTTGTAGCAACCGGCAGTGTAATTTCACAAGCTGGGCCTGGCGGTGCAATATTAGCCTACATACTTATTGGAGTTATGCTTTACTTTTTAATGTCATCTATTGGTGAATTAGCGACATTTTACCCAGTTTCAGGTTCTTTTAGTTCCTATTCTACCCGCTTCGTTGACCCTTCTTTAGGTTTTACTATGGGTTGGCTTTATTGGGGAATGTGGTCGCTTGTAACAAGCGTGGACGTCATTGTAGCTTCAAATGTTTTACAATTCTGGGATGTATTTAAAGTATTAAGTCCTTTAACTTGGAGTTTGATATTCCTAACATTCATTTTCTTAATCAATATATTTTCAGTAAAAGCCTTTGGTGAAACTGAATTCTGGCTATCACTTATTAAAGTCATTACGATTATTGTTTTTATAATATTTGGTATATTAATGATTTTCGGTATATTAGGTGGCCATTCTTATGGTTTTGAAAATTATACTAAAGGAGAAGCACCATTTGTTGGAGGTATATCAGGAATATTGAGTGTGTTACTTGTAGCCGGATTCTCTGTTGGAGGTACCGAAGTTGTTGCAGTAACTGCTGGAGAGTCTAATAATCCTCAGAAATCTATGCCTAAAGCGATTAAACAAGTTTTCTGGAGAATTCTCTTATTCTATGTTTTATCTATCGCAGTTATCGCGGCAATTATTCCATATACAGATCCTTTGTTACTTAATAAACACGAATCTGTATCTCAAAGTCCGTTTACAATTGTATTTGATAGGATTGGTATTGCTTTTGCGGCATCAGTGATTAATGCTGTCATTTTAACTTCATTATTATCAGCGGCAAACTCTGGTATCTATACAACGAGTAGAATGCTATTTTCATTAAGTGCAAATGGTCAAGCTCCTAAATTTTTCGGTAAGTTAAACGACAAAACTAAATTACCAATGCGTGCGTTAGTTACAACTTATGTATTAATTGTGCTTGTCATTATATACGCAAATTTTAATGCTAACGCAGTGTTTAATCTTCTTAATATCATTGGTTCAATGGTTATAGTTGTATGGGGATCAAGTATATGGTCTCAAATTAGATTACGTAGAGCTATTAAACGACAAGGTAAGAATCCAAATGAATTACTGTCTTATAAAGCACCATTTTATCCAGTTGGTCCAATTATAGTGATTATTACATTGTTATTTTTACTATTAGGTAACTCGTTCGGAAGTATTATTTCAGGCGATTTCTTAAGCGTATTAAGAAACTTTACGCCAATCATCATACTTGCAATTATTTATTTTGTTCATAAAGTTATTAAACGTACACACTTTGTTAAATTAGAGGCGATGGACTTAACACCACACAATTATAAAGATTAATTTTTAAAAGCGATGATTCATTTTTGAATCATCGTTTTTTTATTACAATATTCAAATTTTCTTATTCAAATTTTTGAAAACAAACTTTTCTAGCGCTAACTTTCAATATTTTATGTTTATAAGTAATCATGTATAATATAAGTAATAAAACGGTTTAGAGGTGGATAACATGGTTGGACAAACTAACTTATTTGATGATGTTATGAAACAGGATGAACGCTTTGTTATCGTCGTACAAGCACTAGAAGAAAAAAACGGTAAGTTATTGAAACGTACATTAAGAGAATATCCTAGTTTAGAACATAATCAAATGAACGATTTATTTACGCATCTAAAAGAAGTATTCTTAGATGAACCTTTTGAAGAAAACCAATCAGCCTTTAGCATTACTGTATATACAAACCTAGATTATGCTGCTGATCAAGTTTATGCTCATGTGAAACGATATAAAGGTAAACATGATTGGACGCACACAGCTAAATAAAAATAAAAAAACAGACTTAGGTTATTTGATAAAAGTGTACCCTTTAGGTTAGAATTTCAGTCTAACTTTTAAGGTTCAGAGCACTTCTTTTCAAACTTTACCTAAGTCTTATTTATATTTTAAAGCAATGTCTTTAATAAATGTGGAATTCCATTCGAATTATTATCTAATGTAACTTCATCAGCTAGAGCTTTCAGTTCATCACTTGCATTACCCATAGCAACTGAATAACCAGCAACTTCAAACATAGATTGGTCATTCAAACTATCACCAAATGCAATCACTTCTTCTAAACCTATATTCATTTTATTACAGAGCGCTTTGATTGCATTCCCTTTCGACACATCTTTCGCCATGAACTCTAAGAAGAATGGCTTACTAGTTGTAACATCAATGTCTTCGTTGAAGAAACCATTTAAATCAATACGTGCTTCAGTGATATTACCTACATAATCGACACCCATAACTTTTGGGACATCATGTTTAATGTAAGTCTTAATGTCATCAACGCGTTTCATTGGCAAGCCAGTTAATTCAGATTCAATATTCATATACTCATGATCACTATCATGAATAATATAGCCATTATCATAGGTTAAAACTAAAAATCCTCTATCTCTACAGTAATCAACAATTAAATCAAAGTTTTCCTTAGAAACTGTTTTGCTCACTTCAACTTCTTCGTCAAACATTCTGATAGTTTTCCCACCATTATAACTAATAATAAAACTTTCATTGTGGTTTAACTTTAAATCTTTAGCTACTGGAATCATACCTTCTGTAGGACGGCCAGAAGCTAAAACGACACTGTATCCTTTTTCTTGAATATCAATTAAATAGGATTTAGTTTCAGGTGAAACTTGATTCTCACCATTCATTAGTGTGTCATCCATGTCTAATACTATCATTTTATATTTACTCATATAGCAATAGAACTCCTTCCATGACATAGTCAAAACTCTTTCTTAACTATATTTTACAACAGTTTAAGACTTTTGGTACACTACTTCATCTATCACGCCTACTTCGTTAATTGTAACGAGTTCAGATATGCAATTTGTCACTTTATCGCGCAATGTTCTTACTAATTCTCCACTATATTCTCTAGGACTCAATGTTAAAATTGTAGGACCTGCTCCACTTATGACAGTAGCATATGCATCGTGTTCTCTTGATATTTGTCGTACCTGTCCAAACTCCGGAATAAGATGCTGTCTATATGGCTCATGAAAACCATCTTGTTCCATCATTTTACCTGCCAATTTATATTTATGTTGAATTAACGCACATATCATTGTATTACTTATAGCACTATTTTGTACTGCAGCCTTATGTGAAAAAGTTTCTGGCAATGCATTTCTAGAGTCTTCCGTTTTTAGTTCATAAGGTGGAATTGTTATAATAATGTCAACTTTTGGTACATCAATGCGTGCCACATCTGTAACTTTAGTATCAGGATTGTAATAACCAGATATAAGTCCACCGTAAATCGTAGGCGCCACATTATCAGGGTGACCTTCAATTTCTGTCGCCAACTGTAATAACTCATATTGCGACAATTGAATATTCCCAAAGTAATTAGCGATATATAAAGCGCCCACTAGCGCTGAAGCAGAAGAACCAAGTCCTCTAGCTAGTGGGATATCACTTCTCATTTCAATTTGTAAACATGGCAAAGTTACATTAAATTTTTGAGCAACTTCTTGTGCTACTTTATATATATAATTACTTTCATCTTTTGGAAGGGACTCTAATTCTGGACTATAATATAAAAATTCCCAATCTCTACCTTCTATTCTTCTAATAGACATATAGAGATATTTATCTAATGCCATTCCAATAGAATCGAAACCTACACCTAAATTAGCAGTTGATGCCGGAATTTTAAGTTTTAAAACTTCTTCCATATCAAATTGCCCCTTTAATATAACTAATAATACTATCCTTATCATTTGGTAACGGTTGAATTGGATTATCTAATAATGAGATGGCTGTATCAGGATCTTTTAAGCCATTACCAGTGAGTACTGCTACGACTTTCTTACCTTTAGGCAACTTACCTTTTCTATGAAGTTTGATTAAGCCTGCAATAGATGCATTACTTGCTGGTTCACTAAATACCCCTTCATTTGTCGTCATTAATTGATATGCTTCTAAAATTTCTTCATCAGTTACACTATCAATTAACCCATTTGATTCGTCTAGAGCTTTGACTGCTTTTTGCCAGCTTGCTGGGTTACCAATTCGAATAGCTGTTGCAATTGTTTCAGGGTTTTTCACAACTTTGTTTTGAACAATTGGAGAAGCACCTTCTGCTTGGAATCCAAATAGTTGTGGTAATTGCGTTTTTTTCTTATCGTGATATTCAACGAATCCTTTCCAGTAAGCAGTGATATTTCCAGCGTTACCTACTGGAATTGCTAAAACATCAGGAGCTTCACCATCAAGTTGTTCGACTACCTCGAATGCACCTGTTTTTTGACCTTCTATTCTAAAAGGATTGACTGAGTTCACCAGTTCAATTTCTTTGTTTTCTGCAGCAATTTCTTTCACTATTTCTAAAGCTTCATCGAAATTACCCTCAATTGAAACAATTTCAGCACCATACATCACTGCTTGCGATAACTTTCCTAAAGCGATTTTACCTTCTGGAATTACTACAATCGCTTTTAAACCAGCACGTGCTGCATAAGCTGCTGCTGAAGCAGAAGTATTTCCCGTAGAAGCACAAATGACTACTTTCTTGCCTTGTTCTTTTGCCTTTGTTACCGCCATTACCATTCCACGATCTTTAAAAGAACCAGTAGGATTTGCACCTTCATATTTCACATATAATTCGATATCTAATTTTTTTGAAAGTTTTTCACAATAAATGAGCGGTGTACTACCTTCATTTAATGTAAGTTGTGGTGTTTCCTCATTGACTGGTAAATATTCGCTAAATTCTTTAACTAAAACTTGCCATCTTTTCATATTTATTAAACTCCTTCTACAGGATAAATTTTTTCAACATTGAATCCTGCTTTATTTAACACTTTCTCTGGAGATTGATCTAGACCAATAACGATAATTGCTACTGTTTGATCATCTCGTTCAACAATCTGTAATGATTTATGGAATGGTAATTGTGCTTTAATTTCATTTTCCAGTTTATCTATAGCTAAGTTGTTACGTTGCAATACTATGTAATAATTTAACTTCTCTTTAATTGCTACAGGTTCTTCACCATCCATCATTTCCCTTGTTTCATCCGTTTTTAATTCAAAATGTGGTGGTAAAGTGTGAAGATTTGACTCAAAGAATAATGCTACATTGAGTAAATCACTTACTACGGCACTACCTGTAGCTAAACTACCAGCACCTTTACCATAAAACATTGTGTCTCCAACGGCATCTCCAATTACATAAATAGCATTATATTCATTCTCAACAGACGCAAGTTGATGTGTTTTGTGAATGAGTGTAGGTTCGACAGATGCGTTAACTCGTCCATTTTCATAAGTCCCTTTACCAATTAATTTAATTTTATATCCTAAGTCATTAGCTGCATTAATATCTGATAAAGTTGTGCCGCTAATACCTGTTAATTTAACGTCATTCAATTTAATCACTTGGTTAAATGATAGATAAGATGTGATGACTACTTTCCTAGCTGCATCTACACCTTCTACGTCATCAGTAGGGTCCGCTTCGGCAAAACCTAAACGCTGTGCTTCGTCTAATGCTTCTTCAAATGACGTTTGCTCACGTGTCATTTTAGAGAGAATAAAATTAGAAGTTCCGTTAAGAATACCCATAAATTTAGAAATATTGTTAGCATTTAATCCATTATTAATAGCATTAACAATAGGAATTCCACCTGCAACACTTGCTTCAAATTTTAATGCTACATGATTTTGTTCTGCTAAATCTTCTAAAAGTTTTAAATGAACTGCTAACAAGTCTTTATTCGCAGTGATGACGTGCTTTTTCTTTTTTAATGCTGTTCTTAACCAGTCTACGGTTGGTTCTATACCTCCCATCACCTCAACTACAATATCAATTGATTCATCTTCTAATATCTCATTAATATCTTCTGTTAGATGATATTGACTAATATTTAACGGACGCTTTTTTGATGTGTCGCGCACTAAAATATGCTTAATGACGATATCCTTGTTGATGGTGTCTTTAATTTGTTGCCTATTCTCCTCAATGATTTTTACAACACCTGATCCGACAGTTCCCAAACCAAGTAATGCAATATTCAATTCTCTCATATATCATACCTCCGTTTGTGCTTTCGAGAAAAACAATTGTACTGTTGAAAAATACTAGATAATGGTTTAGTATAAAATCATTCTTAATTTTTGTAAAGTTCTTAATATTGAAAATACAAATCTATAGTACCATGCTTAATCAGAAAACTGAATAGAATTTTCTGATTTTTTAGAAAGGTTGATAACTCATGAAAGTTGCAAAATTCGGAGGTAGCTCTGTCTCCAATGCCAAACAAATTAAAAAAGTATTAAAAATTGTAAACGAAGATCCTGAACGAAAGATTATCATTGTCTCTGCGCCAGGTAAAAGAAGTAAAGATGATATTAAAACAACTGATTTACTCATCCGTTTATATGAAAAGGTATTAAACGGAATTAATTATCAGGATAAGAAGAATGAAATTATTCAACGATACGCTGATATTGTTGAAGGTTTAAAAATGGACGATGAGATATTAACCACTATTGATGAAACGTTAGAACTTTACATTAGTCAACTTTCAGATAAACCTTCTCGTCTTTACGATGCTTTAGTCTCTTGTGGTGAAGATTTTAATGCGCAATTAATTGCTAATTATAATAACAACCAAGGGATACCAACACGTTATATTTCTCCTAAAGAAGCCGGTTTAATAGTGACTGATTTACCACAACAAGCTCAAATTTTAGATTCTTCATATGAAAATATCTATAAATTACGTGATTATAAAGAAAAACTTATTATTCCAGGTTTCTTCGGTATTTCTAAACAAAATGACATTGTTACATTTCCTCGAGGAGGTTCTGACATTACAGGTGCAATTATTGCTAGAGGTGTGAAAGCCTCTATTTATGAAAACTTTACTGACGTTTCTGGTATTTTCAAAGCAAATCCTACAATTATTGATCAACCAGAATTAATTGAAGAAATTACTTATAGAGAAATGCGAGAATTGTCATACGCAGGATTTGGAGTGTTTCATGACGAAGCTTTGCAACCGCTCTATAAAGACCGAATTCCAGTTGTTATTAAGAATACGAATCGCCCAAATGATAAAGGAACATATATCAGACATGACAGAGAAATTAATTCAGACAATGTTATTAGTGGTATTAGCTGTGACAAAGGATTTACAGTCATTAACATCAAAAAATATCTAATGAATAGACAAGTTGGCTTTACAAGAAAGATTTTAGAAGTATTAGAACAATTTAATATTTCATTTGACCATATGCCATCAGGAATCGACAATATCAGTATTATTATGCGGAGCAATCAACTTAAAGGAAAAGAAAGCCAAGTGTTAAATGAAATACGTAAACGTTGTGAGGTTGATGAGTTGAGTGTCGATCATGATTTAGCAATACTGATGATTGTCGGAGAAGGAATGAACCAAGTTGTTGGTACTGCAAGTAAAATCACTCATGCACTTTCAGAATCCAATATTAATTTAAAGATGATTAACCAAGGTGCCTCTGAAATCTCAATGATGTTCGGTATTCGTGAAGAAGATGCAGAGAAGGCTGTGCTTTCTACTTATGAATTTTGCTATCACGGTGTCTGTTTAAAAAATTTATGTTCTTAAAATAAAAAAAGATTTCTACAAAACATATACTACTTCACTCTATAATCTAAAAAGTGTGTATGTCGTAGAAATCTTTTTATGATGTCTTTCTATTATTAATAACCGCTTCTTCAATACGCTTTTCCCCTACTACTAATTTCAAGATATAAAATTGGTAGTAACTCAATGCATCTATAACTGCTTTATAATTTGAAAATTGATGATACTCTTGATTATCCATCAAATCATACATTAAAACTATTTCTGGTTTAATATAATCTACGTTCCAATTTAATGAATGAAAATATATATTATTCTTCGGTAAACGAATACTACTATCTAACCTAAAAATCCACTCATCATTTACCACATCGTAAACAAAAATATTAAGTACGATATTGTTATCTTTAAGTATCTCAACGTGTGCAACTTCTGATAGCGAAGGTCTCTCAGTTTGATGTGGAGAATGACCTTTCCCATAATATTGTATTGAAAAGTCTTTAGGAATCACTTTAATAATTTCAATTAATTTTTTACGTTCCACACATATATCAACTTTGGCTGGCAGTTTAAACTCATCATTTAAAAATAATTGCATAGCAACAACACCATGAAATTTAAATGAGTGCGAGGACGTTTGCATCAAAATTTGAACAAGGTCATCTACAGCATTTCGCTCTTCTAATTTCATTCAACCACCTCCTAAGCAAGCGCTTTCATAACTTTAATTATACATTTGAAGTACTTAATAATCAAACGCAGATTTGTGAACATTTAGTAAATTAAAATTAAACTATTTGTAAAAAGTAAAAATTGAATCTTTATCACATATCATAAAGATTTGAATAAACAATTATTTGTATTCTGAGAACAATTTTATAATTCTTAAAATTTTGTAAACATTTGTCGTACTCACTATTTAATTAATCATATTCTCTTCTCATTTTTATTGAACTCAAATTTTAAGACGTTTATAATTTATTTTGGCAATTAGAATTTAAAATTTAAAGATTCGGGTGAATATTTATGTCTGTAACGGTCATTTTATCTGTAATTATCATTATTTTAGTAATAGCTCTATTCCTAAATCAAAGATACATGAAAGATAGAGTTGAGACGGAAGAATATGCTAGAAATCAATTAATTGCGAAAAATTCTATATTAAGCGAGGAAAATTTATCATTAAAGAACCAAATGTTGAGTTCGAATAATGATGTTGGCCATCACGCTTTTAAAAATGCGAAACGTGAATTACAAAAGATTTTAGATCGTTTTATAGAACAGGGTCGACTAAAATCATATACAATTATTCCTACAAGTAATTTAGCTATTAAACATCCATTATTTGAATATGCGCGCTCCTTTGATTTCATAATCATTACAGAAGTTGGTCTGATTAATGTAGATGTTAAAAATTGGAATCAAAAAACATTCTATCACTTTGATGTACCAGACAAACACGCTGAAGAAGGAAGCAATCAATATAACACTGATAAAGTAGTAGGTCATTACATCAGTAGTAGATATCACAGCCAATTTAACACAACTCGTAGTGGTGTTTACACATTCACTGAAATTCTTCAAGATAATCGCGTGATATATGAATTCTATGACCATGATCCGTATCAACAAGCTGCAAACAATGCTAAGGCATTGAAAGATCAGATTGAAAAGGATTACCAGTTTAAAATACAAAGTATCGGTGTGATTTACTTCAGTGATGGAAGTGTAAATATCATTGAAGGTTCTGACGAAAGTGATAAATATGTAGATACAGTCTCTACGCGTTCTTCACTTGAAAAAGTCATAGACGAAGCTGTGCAACTTTCTAAACATCCACTTAACGATAATCAAATTGAAGAAATATCTAACAGTTTCAAACAACATATGAATAACTAAATAAAGTTGCATTCTTAAATCCTAAATAATGAAGTACAATAGTTAAGCCTAGAAGCATTCGTTTGAAATCTTCTAGGCTTTTTCAATTAACTTAACTCCATAAGTTCACTTTATTCTGTTTTGCCTTGTTTTGAGCTTTAATCAATACATCTCGATATTTACCATTAGGTGAGTAATATTTTTCTCTAGCTAGACCTTTTTCAACCAATTCTTCATTGAACATTCTTTTATCATTTATCCATACATATGCTAAAGTTCGTCCGTATCTATCATTTTTTTCTTTATCATACTCTAAATAAACATTTTGACGCGTTAAAGCTTTCTTCGTATAATTTGAAGCCTCTTTCCCATAAGGTTGAACAGGCGTATTGGGTTTAACGGTTTCAGGGGTATCCATACCTATCATTCTCACCTTGATTTCTTTGCCATCTTTATTGGCTACAAAAGTATCCCCATCCACTACTCGTTCGACATACACTTTGTCTTTACCTTTTAAATCAGTACTTTGGTTCTGTTGATTTGTTCCAATTTTACTAAAAGGACCGGAATGATTGATCAATTGGAACATTATTACAATTATCGCAATAAGTGCAAGAACAATCAGCGATAATGATTTTTTCGATTTCATAGTTGTCACCTTACTTCACTTTATATACTGATTAATGTTAATTAAAAATACTTTCACAGTCAATATTGATAAAATAAAAAATATTGATTGAAAACGCTTGTTTTAAACTTATTTTTTCAAATGAGAAGTGCATGGTATAATACAATACGTTAGGAGTGAAATAGATGGATTCATCTAATGAAAGTAAAATATCTTTAGTCGCAATTATCGTAGCAATTATTGTTGGCGTTATATTACAAATCGTCTTTAAGTTACCGATTATAGTAAGTGTAGTTGTAGCAATATTACTAGGTATCTTAGTCGGTTTTATCGTGTACCTTATTCAATCTACGCTTAATAAAAGAAAAAAATAGAATTTCAAATTAATTAAATATCTCGAAAATAAACACCTTCAAAAGATTATTCAAACTATCTTTTGAAGGCGTTTTTAACTTTTTTAGCAATTTCCCTATTATATTCTTGAAATCAAGAGTAAGTAATCTCAATAGTGGTATAGTTACATCATACTAAAGTGGCCACTTTACAACTTATTCAAATAGGAGGTACAACATAATGGAAATTCTTGATTGCGTGATTGATACAAATTCAGCAATTTATATAGTGAAAACGACAGGCGGTAATGTGTTTCATCATACATTAAGTACTGATACACCCACTAAAAAAGTAATAGAAATTCTAACTCTTTTATCAGATCATATTGATAAATCGAATCAAACCAAGCTTAAAATATAAATAATCAAATTTAAATATATATTTTAACGAACTATATCCAACCTTTCGCCGTAGCTTTTTTCCATGCATCAAACCGATTGTCAGAATATAATTTATCGATAATTGTACTTGTGTAATTTCGAACTGTGCCATCAGAAAGATATAATTTTTCAGCAATTTCTTTGCTACTTAAACCATTTCCTATTTCCCTCAGAACGACTTGTTCTTTATGTGTCAATGGATTGGATTCTTTAAATAGAGAGGTCATTAATGATGTACTGTACTCTTTTTCACCATTCATTACGTTATAAATCGTACTGACCAAGTCTTCTACTGAACGTTCTTTAAGTACATAGGCATCCACACCATTGGCGACAGCTTTCTCAAAATAACCTGGTCGCTTAAACGTCGTCACAATAATCACTTTCGTATTTAATCCTTTAGCCCTTATTTGTGCCAAAATTTCTAATCCTGTCATGCCAGGTATCTCAATATCTAAAATAGCCACATCTGGTTTTTCATTTTCAATAAATTGAAGTGCTTCCTTGCCGTTTTCAACATCTTTCAAAACCTTCATTTCCTCATTTAACTCAATAAGCTGAACCATCGCTTTTCTAAGCATAAGTTGATCTTCTGCAATAATTAGTGAAATCACATTAATTCACCCCTTGGTATCGTCACGACCACGGTTGTTCCATTTTCAGATTTAACAGCCACCTTGCCATTTAAATATTCAGCGCGTTCTTTAATACTTCTTAAATGACATGCTTCTTTATCTTTTATGCCAACGCCGTTATCTTGTACGATTAATTTAATTTGCTGATGTTCTTCAACCAGTTGCCCTATGACTTCTGTAGCATGGGCGTGTTTAATCACATTATTAATTGCCTCTTTTAATATCATGGATAATATTGACTGCTTAGCAGGGTTTAATGACTTTGCTACGCCTTTATTTTTGAAAATAAACCTCAAATTCGCATCACGTAAAATCGTCTCTACCGAAGACACTTCCTCATCGAAAGATTGTACCTTTAAATCATCAACAATTGAACGAACTTTATTAAGGGTTTCTCTAGAAAGTTGATTGATAGCCATCATTTCTTTCTTCGCAGATTCTTTATCAGTATCTATGAGTTTCGCAGCTAATTCAGACTTTAAAGTCAAACTTGCAAAGACATGTCCGAGTGTATCATGTAAATCTTGACCAATACGATTACGTTCTTGTTCCGTAATTAACACATTAATATAGCGGTTCTTTTCTTCAAGCTCTTTTCGAACTTTGCGATCCTTTCTAACTTGAAAATTTCCAAACATAATCATTAAAATGACGACATAATATATAATCATCATATAAACTTGATCATGATGCATAATATAAATAAACAAAACACAAATAATCATTGTGATGATATAGCTTATAAATTCTTTTGATTTCAATCCCACATCGAAAATGAAGGGCAATGCAAAGGCACTATAAAAGAAAAACATACTTAGTAATGGTTCATAAGCATAAACGAAATACATAATACATACATAATGGATAAGCAGTAAGATATATAGATGATTTTTATTCAACTTAGTGTGCAGCAGAACGAGCATTAAATATGAAACCGTAAAAATGGATAAAGCGATAAAATATATCGACTTATTAAATATATGTTCAGAATCAAATAAACCAAAAATCGGAAATATTAAATAAACTAGTGAAGAAATTTCTCCCATTCTAACTCCGAAACTACGTTTTACGTTCATCTATGACACATCTTTCTTTTTATTAATCAATAAAGCAATACTCAAAAAAATTATACTATAAAGAATTAAAAAGCCAAATGACGTAAAGTTAATACCTTTATCCTTCCCTAGATCTAGTGCTATTTGTTTTAAATGATACGTTGGCATCTTTTTCGAAATGACTTGTAACCAATCGGGAAAGGTATTGACTGGAAACCATAAGCCACCTACAATGGCCATCGCTATATTGAGTAAATTTGCAACACTACTTGCCTTTTGAATATCATTAAATTGAGCTATAACTAACCCAAATGTTAAGAATAAACTCGCTCCTATCCATAAAACAACACTTGATAATATCCAATTTGTGAAGTCCATATTCACATTTTTATAAAAATGAGCAACCATAAAAATAATAATAATTGCCACTAAAAATTGGCACATCGTCTTTAAAACTTTAGCTAAGTAATAATGAACAGGTTTCAAAGGCGTAGACATTAAATGTTTATACCAACCATTGTTTCTTTCTTCTATCATATCTAAAGGGAACGACATCATACAAAAATTCATCAAACTAAACACTGTCATACTATACATATATTCTTTATAAAATGGTTTTTTAGCTTCCTCTGGTAAATCTAATAATGAGGTAAATAATAAGTAAAATGCGACAGGTAGGAAAATAGACATAAATAGATATAATTTTTTCCTAAACATGATTTTAATTTCTGTCTTTAAAAATGTATCTAACATTCGGTCATCACTCCTTTTTGATTCTCAATACCTGAAAACATGATTTCCAATAATGACATTTTATGAATTTCTATTTTGTTTAAATCGAACTTATACTCTATTAATTTCTGGATGACTGGTTCAACTTGATTCGTTTTTATCTCATAATGATTTTTTAACTTTTTAATATTGAACTCATTCTTTAGGTCACTTAATAATCCATCATCAATAACTGGAAGTACGATGATTGAGTTATTTTGAGTGTTTTTAATATGTTCAGGAGAATCGTCGAGTTGAATTTGACCCTGATCAAGAAGAACTACTTGGTCGGCCATTCTTTCGACTTCTTCAATGTAATGAGAAGTATAAAGAATAGTGTCATGCGCTTGCTTAAGCTTTTCTATGATACTCCAAAAATGTTCTCTTGTTTCAATATCCATCCCTGACGTTGGCTCATCAAGTATCAAAAATTCAGGTTGTCCTACTAATGTTAAGGCGAAATCTAGTATCCTCTTCTGACCTCCAGACAACTGACTCGCCATTTGGTTCATCTGCTTGTCATTAAATTGAGTAATATTGATAAATTGTGAAAGCGTAATAGGATTTTTATAAAATGATTGATGCAAGTGAAACAATTCCTTTACTTTGAAAAATTTAGGAAAATTCGTTTTTTGATATAACACACCCATATGATTTGTATCAATCATCTTCGATTCATCAACAATATGCCCTTCGTCACCCTGTATGTTGCCAATCAGGATATCGATAAGTGTTGTTTTCCCTGCTCCATTTTTGCCTATTAAAGCCGTACACGTATTTTCTTTCAACTCAAGACTGATATCATTAAGAACTTTGTTGTTATTAAAGGACTTTGCTAAGTTTTGTAACTTTATCACCACATGTCACACCTTTGCTATAAGATAATTCTAATTTAGCATTGAGTCGTTATGATATTTAGTTCATTTTGTCACGTTTTGTATATGACATTTGTCATGAAAATTCTTTTAAGTTTACATAATATTTCTATGTACAACAAAAAATTCCCGCTTATAGAAAGCAGGAATTCTAAGTATTTTATAAAATTGGAGAAACTAATTTAGCTAAATCTTCCTTAAATTTAATTGATAACGGACGTTGATCATATTTTTCTTTAGTAAGTAATTTAGATTTTTTAATATCTTCTTCAAAAGCTTGTCGCAATTGTTGCGCAATCTCCTTATCATAGACGAATGCATTGATTTCAAAGTTCAACTCGAAACTTCTAAAGTCCATATTCGCACTACCTATTGAAGATACTTCATCATCAATCATAAGAATTTTTGAATGAATGAAACCATTCTGATAGGTATAAACATTCACGCCACTATCTAATAAATCTGCCGCATTTGAAAATGTAGCCCAATAAACAAATGGATGGTCAGGTTTACAAGGAATCATTAAATTAACTTCAACACCACTATTTGCAGCCATTTTCAGCGCATTAATATAAGATTGATCCGGTATAAAATACGGACTTTGAAGATAAATTGACTTTCTAGCGCTCATAATCATTTTCGTATAACCGTATTCAATTTGATGTAAGTCGAACGCAGGCCCACTTGAGGCAATTTGTAATGCTTTGTCACCTTTTTCGCCTGTCTTTTTAGGGAAATACTTTTGATCATATTCAAACTGTGGACGATGTGCTTGAGAGTTCCAATCTAAAATAAATCTTAATTGTAACGCATCCACACTATCACCTTGAACACGTAAATGTGTATCTCTCCAATAGCCAAGCTTACCTAATCCTAAATAATCGTCACCGATATTGAATCCACCAATATAACCTATTTGGCCATCAATAATAATGATCTTTCTGTGATTTCGATTATTCATTCGAAAATTGACAAGTGGAAATTTTGATGCAAAGAATGCTTCAACTTCTCCACCTAAAGATTTGAATTGCTTAAATTTAGCCATATTGACTTTTTTAGAACCAACATCATCATATAATAATTTAACTTCTAAACCTTCTTTAAGTTTAGTTTCAAGCGCATCTATAATCTTTTTCCCTAAACCATCAAGTTCGAAAGTGTAATACTCTAAATGAATGTAGTCTTTCGCATTATAAATATCTTCTATTACTTTGTCATATAGTTTATGACCATCTGTAAATAAGTCAATTTTATTATTTTCAGTTAGAAAAGCATCTTGTTTCATTAATAACATACGAATTAAATCGTGATGTTTCTCAACTTGGTCATTCGTAGATTCAAAATTTAATTTTTCGAAACTATCAGCTTGAGCTTTTACTAAATCTTGAAAGGCATCTAACTCTTTACCATTATTTTTTTCCATTTTCTTTTTAGAAACGGTTCTGCCTAAGAATAGATATAGAATGAAACCGATAATCGGTAGTATGAAGAGAACAAATAACCAGGCCCAAGTGGAACTTGCACTTCTTCGATCCTTCTCTAGAAAAATAATGACAAACGCAAGTACTAGATTAATAATAAATCCGAGTACTAATATGATTGTTAATATAGTACCTAAATATCCAAAATCCATGAAATTGTACTCCTATATGTATTTCCACTCAAAATGATTCAAGTGGATAATTTAATTTTACTACTCTTGAGTAACTAATGTTAACACAGCGTTATAGTCTTCTTCTATATTTGGAAACTTACGTTCCTCGACTTGCTTAATCGAAATATTTAATAATTTGTATGAACTCCCATCGTCAGAACGAAGGAACTCGTTAACACTTTTTTCTAATCTTTCTAAAGAATCTTCAGTAAATGTTTTAAATTTAATTTGTTGCATAAGGTTCATTCCCCTTTCTCTATGTTGATTAAATGATAGAACTTTTCATACAAAAATTCAATTATTATTAAGACAATCAGATGTGATGAAATGAACTTTAATAGGTTGTACGGAATATATTTGAATTTAAGGTATTATGATGTATAATAACAACATTCGATTGAATATTCAGAATTATCTATCTTTTACTATAATTTATTAGTTTATATTTTCTTGATAACTACCTCTTATTTATAAAGAATTTATTTTCTAATAAAAGTTAGAGCGTGAAGATAAGTTGGAAAATATTGCAACATGGATTTAACTTAGGAGGGAAAGTTAATGATTTCATTTGAAAATGACTACCTAGAAGGTGCACATGAACAAGTGTTAAAACGATTAGTTGAAACAAACAGAATACAAGCTGCTGGATACGGATTTGATGATTTTTCAGCACAAGCAGCTGACAAAATTCGAGAAACAATACAATGTCCTGATGCAACGATAAGATTTTTAGTTGGCGGAACTCAGACGAATCAAGTTGTCATCAATTCAATGTTAAAGAGTTATGAAGGCGTTATTTCAGCAGATACAGGCCATGTCGCTGTTCATGAAGGCGGCGCAATTGAATTTAGTGGGCACAAAGTGTTAGCTATACCATCAAGTGAAGGTAAAATATCTGCCGAGGGTGTTGAAGCGTACTTAGATACTTTCTATAGTGATTTTAAAAGAGAGCACATGGTCTTTCCAGGAATGGTTTATATTTCACACCCAACTGAATATGGAACATTGTATACCAAAGATGAATTGAAAAGTTTGGCAAAGGTTTGCAAAAAACACGAGATTCCTTTATTTATGGATGGCGCAAGACTCGGTTATGGTTTAATGAGTGAGAATACTGATGTCACAATAAAAGACGTCGCAAAGTACTGTGACATCTTTTACATAGGTGGTACTAAAATTGGTGCATTATGTGGTGAAGCCATTGTATTTACTAAAAACAATGAACCTAAGAATTTCACAACAATTATTAAACATCATGGTGCGTTATTAGCTAAAGGTCGTTTAACTGGCATACAATTTTTAGAATTATTTACAGATGATTTGTATTTTAAAATTAGTAAACATGCCATTAATATGGCTAAGAAAGTTAAGAAAGGATTTTTAGATAAAGGGTATCAGTTATATTTCGATTCCCCTACGAATCAGCAATTCTTTGTGATAAGTAATGATAAAATTAAAGAATTAGAACAAAAAGTTAAATTTGCAATTTGGGAGAAGTATGACGATAATCACCGCGTTGTAAGATTTGCGACAAGCTGGGCAACTACCGAAGAAAATGTAGAAGAGTTATTGAAGTTAATTTAATATATCGTTTTTAAATTTGAAGCTATTATATCGAATGGAAGTTTGTGTTAAAAAGATTTCGTCTATTCTTAGTTTACTTTGAACGTAAAATATAGTAATAAAAAGTAAACGTTTTAAATATTATAAGAATTCGACGAAATCTTTTTTATTATGTTTGTTTTCTATTTCAATATCTATTTTTAATAAATATATAAAGTAAAGTCATAATTGCAATTCCATTTAAAAATTCTAATTTTTCTTAAATTGTAGTTTCTCTGATTTTAATTTTCATAGTAATACCTTTCTAAGTGAAATATTTTTATTAATTTGATAAATACAATCTTAGTTACTTATTCTTGTTATTACTTGTTGATATGCTTCAAGTACTTGAGGATATAGATAAATTACCCTAGATCCAATGCGACGAGTTATTTTCACTATTTCTGGTTCACAGACTATTTTATTTTGAAGTGTTGATTTACTAAGTCCTGTTATCATTACCAAATCTTTAATATCTACCGAAGCATATTGTCTTTTATAATTTTGTAGTATTTTTTCTAATTTATCTTCAACTAATTTATGCATAAATTGATCATCTATATGAATAGTTATATTACTCATGCTGTATCACTCCAATGTTATAATTTTAATTGAATATTTTATATTATCAATTATTCAATTGATAATATCAATATCACTTATAAACGCAGATGTTACTTTAACAATCACATTATCTATTGCTGTCATGCTTCGACTAATACATTAACAATTTGTTCATCAAAATTTTGCACACCAAATTCATTAAGCATTGAACGCGTTTCATTCTTCATTTGAGATAAAGCTTTTTCTGCTTTTAGTTCTTCATTTTCTTTTAACAGCTTTTCCAACTCATATTGATTCTTTTGGTCTTTATTCATCTTGGCTAGTTTTTCAGCTTCCTGAATTGCATCTTTCATACGTTCTTCAGATTTTCTTCTTTCTCTAGCTAGACGGTCTTTAATCATTTGAGACACTTCTTCTTGAGAGAATGTTTTCTCATTTTGTTGTGCTTGTTCATGAGTTGTTTCAAAATTATCATTATGCTTCGTTTCTTCAGTAATATTACTTTGATTGTGTTCCATGAGATATACCTCCATTTATAGTCTGTCGACTTTACATTCCATACTTGCTTTTATAACGTCATCAGCACGTTTTGGACATAAAAAAATAACCTTCCGTAGAAGGTTAAAAAGTGTATAAAAATAGCATCTCGGCCTTTTATTATCGGGTAGATGCTTTATCTATAATCTTTATATATTTAATTTCACTTTCATCAAAATCATATAACAATTTTCCATCATCTAAATGTATAGAATCTTCTCCACTTTCGTTGTCTACTTCATCATCATAGTTTGTAACTTTACCAATGAATTGTTGTCCATTGGTCAACTCTATCAATACATTTTCACCTATGTAAGACCATAATTTCATCACTTCTCCTCTTTTCCGTTTGGAATAATATGAGTACCAGTTTTTGAATAATGTACTGTACCCACTTTTGTAGTTTTAAATTTACCCTCAATATAATCTTTGCCAATAATTTTTCCGAAGTCAATTATTTCTTTATTTTTCCATTTTCCTTTTGAATCAGTTATCAGTCTTCCACTACCGCTTTTTTGAATTATCAAAGGATTAAGTTCATCGCTTGTTAGTAATGTAAAACTAGGAGTTGCTTTTCCATTTTTTAAATTCTTCAGTTTGTATTCTTCGTATGATTTATGACCTAACAAATGTCTATTTTGTTTTTCTGGGTTTATATCTAATTTTATTTTACCACTACGTATCATATCAAGCATTTCTTTTTTTGCTTTTTCTTGTATTTTTTCTTTTTCTGATTCTTTATTCTCTGTCTGATACTTACCTTTACGCTCAGTAAAGAATTTATCCCGCCAGTTTCCCACATGTGGTACTGTAGTACTCCGACACCAAGGATGCATTGGTGGTGCATTTATGCCAGGTATCATGTCTTTAACATTAAATACTTTGCCATTTAGAGAGTGACAAATTTTAGATGTTTTCTTATCTATTTTGGCCACGTATTTATACTCGCCATCTTCACCTAAATCTTTAAGATAAGTTAGCTTCTGTGATTCAGCCTGAACACGTGCTGATTCAGTAACTAACAATCTACTTGCATTATAAGTAGTAGTGTTAGTTTGTTTCTTAAAATCCTTTATATACTCATTGGGATGTCTCCCTCTAAGTAATACATTACTCGTTGTTCTTTCTACTTCTTTTTGAACTACAGCCATATCTTGCCATAATCTAGTTGACCAGTTCACACCTTTGAAGTTACTGTTAACAACCGCTTTTACTTCAGTGTCATCAATTTTCACATGTTCACCAAGTATATGTGCTTGTCTTTTAACTTCTCTATCAACTGCATCAACTAAGTTATTTTTTATTTCATCTTGAATATCTAAAGTGGAGTCTTTGACTATCAAATCTAATTGCTGCTTTAATAGTTTTTCTCTAGATACTTTCATAGACAAGTTATAAAGCTTAAGTGCGTTGTTTGCCTCATCGCTAAAATCTTTACGCTTCACATATTTAGTAACTAAATATGCAAATCAAGCGGTCAATCAAATTTCATTCTTTTGATACTGAATAACAGAATCTTACTTCAATGTCTTTTAATTATTTAATTTTTATTACTATTATTTTATTGAGTCTGATAATAACTAGTGTAGTAATGAGTGCTAAGGTAATATGAGTAATTCTATTATCCAAAAAGATATTTAACCAAAATAATAAAACTAAAATTATAGCGAGTCTTTTCATTACCTTTAACTACTAAAAATAATATTTTATTCACATATAAAATCTCTTTCAAAATAGCTTCACTCTATCCATACTTTAATATGATCTATTTTTCAAAATGTAACTGACCAAAAGGATATCTTTTCACAACGCAAAAAAGAGCCAAGACAATTGTGTCTCAGCTCTTACCCCTATTGTTTTTCCCCTGTTTTGTTTAGCGCTTTAGTATTGTTTCATGTACTGCTCGCGTTCCCATTCAGAAACTTGAGTGCGATAGTAATCCCATTCAATTGATTTAGAGTTAATAAATTGATTGTAAATGTGATTACCTAAAGCGTTTTTGATTGAAGTATTTTCGCGCATTGCTTTTAATGCAGTATATAATGTTGAAGGTAAGTCTTGGATGCCAACTGCCTCACGTTCTTCACGATTCATTTCGTAAATATTTTGGTTTACTGGTTTTGGTACTTCTAATTTGTTTTTAATTCCGTCTAATCCAGCTTCTAAGATAGCTGCTAAAGCCATATAAGGGTTAGCTGCTGGGTCAACTGAACGTACTTCGATACGAGTTGATAAACCTCTTGAAGAAGGTACACGTACTAATGGAGAACGGTTTTTACCACTCCATGCAATGTAACATGGTGCTTCGTAACCTGGTACTAAACGTTTGTATGAGTTTACTAATGGGTTACATACTGCAGTGAATCCACGTGCATTTTTAAGCACACCTGCTGTAAATTGGTAAGCCGTATCAGTTAATTGCATTTCACCATCTGGATCGTAGAATGCATTTTCTTTACCTTTGAATAATGAAACATTAAAGTGCATTCCGCTTCCGTTGACACCGAATAATGGTTTTGGCATAAATGTCGCATGTAAGTTATGCTTACGTGCGATTGTTTTAACAACAAGTTTAAATGTTTGAATGTTATCACAAGCTGTAACAGCATCAGCATATTTAAAGTCGATTTCATGTTGTCCAGGTGCAACTTCGTGGTGACTTGCTTCGATATCGAATCCCATATCTTCTAATTCTAAAACGATGTCGCGACGGCAATTCTCACCTAAGTCTGTTGGTGCTAAGTCGAAGTAACCTCCATCGTCGTTTAATTCTAATGTAGGTTCACCTTTTTCATCTAATTTGAATAAGAAGAATTCTGGTTCAGGCCCTAAGTTGAAGTCTGTGAAGCCCATATCTTCCATTTTTTTTAAGACACGTTTTAAGTTAGCACGAGGGTCACCTTCAAATGGTGTACCATCTGTTTTAAATACGTCACAGATTAAACGCGCAACTTTACCTTGACCTGCTGTCCATGGGAAAATCACCCAAGTATCTAAATCTGGTTGTAAGTACATATCAGATTCTTCAATACGTACGAAACCTTCGATAGATGAACCATCGAACATCATTTCATTGTCTAAAACTTTTTCTAATTGGCTTACAGGAACTTCAACGTTTTTAATTGTTCCTAAAATATCAGTGAATTGTAATCTTAAATATCTTACGTTTTCCTCTTCAGCAAACTTACGAATATCGTCTTTTGTAAAACTACGTTTTGGCATGGTTTGAATCCTCCAAATTTTATTTAATAAATCTTGATAAGTCACCACGATTTATTGGTAATGTTTCGCTACGCGGTTTCTGCGTTGCATCTACAATCATTCTTTTTCTAGTCTCTTGTTCGTCTGTAGTTAAGTGATCTTGGTCATCAAATATGATTTGTTTAATACCTTTGATATTAAATCCTTTCTCAATTAAACTCTTAATTTCTAAAAGGCGGTCCAAATCATTCATTGAAAATAACCTTTTGTTACCTTGAGTTCTTTCTGGTGTAATGAGTTCATGTGTTTCATAATAACGAATTTGTCTTGGACTTAATTCAGTTAGTTTGCTCACAACACTCATAGAGAATACGGCCATGTTTCGTCTGATGGAATCGTTAGACTGCACTTGTACCTCTCCTCTACTTTTGAACTTGACACTAATTTAGCATAGATTTACTTATAATACAAAAGTATGTCAGGTTTTCTCACATAAACGCTCAAAACCTTATCATATCAACATTTCAAACCAATGGTTCAATTGAAAAATGAGTTAAATTCC
>NZ_PPRT01000038.1:0-28309 GCF_002902725.1 Staphylococcus caprae | reverse complement strand
CATATTATAATTTCTAAATTAATTTTATAATTTTCTGACAAAAACTTCAAATAAATACAAAACTCTCTAAATGTCTTATCATCTAGAGAGTTAAAGTCCTACTTTATATTAAATTTTGCTCATTTAATTGAATGACTGCACGAGTTACAGCTAATTTGACATGTTCATATGTTAAACCACCTTGAACATAAGCTTCATAAGGAGGTCGTATCGGTCCGTCTGCAGATAATTCAATGGATGAACCTTGTACAAAAGTCCCTGCTGCCATAATTACATCATCTTCATACCCTGGCATATAACTTGGCTCAGGACTAAAATGTGCATTAATAGGCGAAGCATGTTGAATACTTTGACAGAAAGATATCATTTGTTCTTTCGTATCAAATTGTACAGTTTGTATTAAATCTGTACGCTTCACATCATATTTAGGTGTCGTTTTCATATTTAATTTTTCAAGAAGGAGGCTAGTAAATAAAGCACCTTTCAAACTCTGGCTCACTACATGCGGTGCCAAGAAAAATCCTTGATACATCTCTTGTAAGGAATTTAAAGACGCACCCGCTTCTTTACCAATACCTGGCGCAGTTAAACGATAGCCACAACGCTCAATTAAATCCTTACGTCCTGCAATATAACCACCGATTTTAGCAAGACCACCACCAGGATTCTTAATTAGCGAACCGGCAATTAAGTCAGCGCCAACTTCGATTGGTTCTTTATCTTCAACAAATTCTCCATAACAATTATCAACGAAAATAATAACATCTGGATATTTGGCTTTAACTGCTTCGATCGCTTCTTGAATTTCAACTATTGGAATTGATGGACGTTGATCATACCCCTTAGAACGTTGAATGGCTACAACTTTAGTTTTCTCATTAATTGCTTCAAGTACATTGGGTATATCAATTTTGCCATTATTTAATTTCACTTCATTATAATGAACACCATGTTCTTTTAAACTTTCAATTCCATTGCCATTTACACCAATGACTTCTAGCAACGTATCATAAGGGCTTCCAGTAATATATAATAATTCATCATCATATTTTAAATTACTTTGGAGCGCTAATGTAATTGCATGTGTCCCTGAAATGATTTGGGGTCTCACTAGCGCATCTTCAGCTTTAAATGTATGTGCGTAAATCTCTTCTAAATGGTCTCTTCCAAAGTCATCATATCCATATCCCGTGGATCCTTGAAGATCACTTTCTGTCGCTTTGACATGATGAAAGGCGTTAAGCACTTTTTCTTGATTGATTAAGGCATTATTTTCAATTTCTTTGAAATATGGTGCCAAGGTCATCTCAACCTCTTCAATCAATTGAGTCATTTCTTCCATATTTTTTCTTCCTTTATCATTTTTTGTAGCCTTTAACGCTATACGTCTCATTCTCTTCATTAAAATACAGCTCACTCACTAAGGTATGCTGCTTTAAGAAATATAATCTGTCCGCATTAACGCTATCCACAGTTTCCTCATAATATTCTAAATTGCGTTTAATCTCATCGATCATTAGTGATTTCACTTTTTCTTTATCGTTTTCATCTCTACTTGATACAAAGACATGTGGAGATTTAGAAACAGGTGCTTCTGTATCTTCACCACATAAATCCTTTTTATTGAAAATTACAGCTTGAGGAATTTGATCCATATCTAAATCATTAATTAGCTGATTAACTGTATCATATTGTGAGCGATATTCAGGATGACTCGCATCGACAACATGTAATAATAGGTCAGCACCTTTCGCTTCTTCAAGTGTTGATTTAAATGCTGCTACTAATGTCGTTGGAAGTTTCTGAATAAATCCTACAGTATCTGAAATAATCAGATTAAATCCTTCATTAATTTGAATTTGGCGTGTTTTAGGATCTAATGTTGCAAATAATAAGTTCTTTTCATAGGTTTCCTCATTAGCTAGGACATTGAACCATGAGGATTTACCAGCATTTGTATAACCAACTAAAGCAATCTGGAAAACTTGATTCTGCTCACGCTTATTTCTATATCTTTCACGATGTTCAACTACAGTTTGTAATTGATGTTTAATTTCATTCATACGCGTTCTAATATGACGACGATCCATTTCTAATTTCGTTTCACCAGGACCTCTAGTACCTATGCCGCCACCTAAACGAGAAAGGCTCTTACCATGCCCTTGTAATCTTGGTAAAAGATAATCAAGTTGAGCCAATTCAACCTGTAATTTACCTTCTCTACTTCGTGCTCTTAAAGCAAATATTTCTAAAATTAATTGGGTTCTATCGATGATTTTAATGCCCAAATTATCATTTAATGTTTTAGATTGTGCAGTTGTCAATTCATCATTCGTCACAACAACATCTATATCATGAAATTCGATAAAAGCTTTAATTTCTTCAATTTTACCTTTACCTACATAATATTTATGATCAAATTGTTCTCTATTTTGAGTGATTTGACCTTTAACATTTAATTGGCAAGTTTGAGATAAAGCTTCTAACTCTTCCATCGTTGAAGCAAAATTAAATTGATTATCCGTTTGAGCATGTACACCGACTAATACAGCAGTTTCTAATCTCTTCTTTGTATCATGAGTTGATTGCTGTGCCATGATATACATCTCCTCTATAAAAAGTTACTCAAAACATTCTATCATAGACTTTGAACAAAGACTATAGAGTCAAATTATGTTAAATTTGTAGTATATCGAAAGGGTGATAAATATGGAAACGATTTATGATTTTGTAGTGCAAAAAAATAACGGTGAAAATTATAAATTAGAACAATATAAAGGCGATGTAATGCTCATCGTTAATACTGCTAGTGAATGTGGTTTCACCCCACAATTTGAAGGTTTACAAAAATTGTATGATGAATACAAAGATAAAGGTTTCGTTATTTTAGGTTTCCCTTGTAATCAATTTGGTGGTCAAGAACCTGGGTCAGGAGAAGAAGCAGCTCAAAATTGTAAAATCAATTATGGCGTAACCTTCCCTATCCATGAAAAAGTAGACGTAAAAGGTGAGAATCAACATCCATTATTCCGCTATCTCACTGACGCAGCAAAAGGTATGTTAAATGAAAAAATTAAATGGAATTTTACTAAATTCTTAGTCGACCGTGAAGGTAACGTTGTTAAACGTTTCTCTCCACAGAAAAAACCTGATCAAATTAAAAGTGAAATTGAAAAATTATTATAATCAGACTGTAGATTAACACTTCTACTCATTATCGCGTTATGTACATTTAGCTCATTTAAAAGTAATTTCTATTTGTGTATAACGATCATAGAAATATAATAAATTTAAATAAAATAGAAAAATGCTTCATGTAATGTATGATTATCGAAATCGATTGTAGATTTCAAGCTATACATTGCATGAAGCATATTTTTTATTACAAACATTTCCTTGGTTTGTTCTAAAGTGCTAGGCGTGTTATACCATTATCTTCAATACTTAAATGTAATTCACTGATAAACTTCATGAATCATACACTTCCGCTTATCAATGAAAATGCAAAATTAATGCACTTTGATTACAACTCTTATTTTTCACTTTTTTCTTCAGCTGATTCTTCAGATTCATTATCAACTGTAAAAGTGCTGATCGCATGTTTGTAAATCAGATGTTGTTTGCCTTGAGAAACTAAACTTACAACATATTTGTCAAAGTCTTCAATAACACCTTTCATTTGAAAGCCATTTAAAAAGAATACAGTGACTTCAGTTTTTTCTGCTTTAAAGTTCTCTAGTGCTTGATCTTGGATGTTTTCGTTTGCAATCATGTCTAGAACTCCTTTTATTTATTTGGGTTGTAATCTCATCTAACATCATCTGAAGTGACATCGTTTCTTTATTTAACCAGTGAACATTCATTTTATTCTTAAACCAAGTCAGTTGGCGTTTAGCATATTGTCGTGAATGCTGTTTGAGTTTCTCAACAGCGTCATCCATGTTCATGTTGCCCTTGACTACAGGTACAAGTTCTTTATAACCAATCGCTTGCATGCTTTGGCTTGTTTCAAATCCTTGTTCCACGAGTTGTTGCACTTCTTTAAATAATCCGTGACCCAACATAATATCGACACGTTTATTTATTTTAAAATATAATGTTTCGCGCGACATTTCAATCCCTATTAATAATGTATCATAATTTTCAGTAAATTGTTGCACTTTCTTTCGAGAACTTAAAAGTTTTTTTGTTTTTAAATAATATTCTATCGCTCGCAATACTCTTTTTCGGTTATTAGGATGTATATTCTCTGCTGATTCACTATCAAACGAAGCTAAATAATGATGTAGCTCCTCATTGTTAAATTGTTCGAGTTTTGCAAGTTGCGCATGAACAATTTGCATTTTTTCAGGGGAGACTGTTTCATCTTCGAAAGCATAGTTGTAAAGCAATGATTGTATGTAAAGTCCTGTGCCCCCAGCGATGATAGGTAATTTCCCTCTATTGATAATATCTTCAATACAAGCTTCTGCTCTTTTTTTAAATTCATACGCTGAAAATGATTCATCAGGCTCTAATATATCTATCATGTGATGCGGAATGCCATCCATTTCATCACGAGTCGCTTTAGCAGTTCCAATATCCATATGTTTATACACTTGCATGGAATCTCCACTAATCACTTCACCATTGAATTTTTTAGCAATTTCAATGCTTAATTCAGTTTTACCTGAGGCAGTTGGACCTACAACTACAACAAGAAATGGCTTGTTTTGATTCGTCATTTCATTATTCACTCGCTTTATTTTTCTTTAAAATTTGTTTTTCTATCCATTCAAACATATGTTGCCAAGTCATTTGATAATCATCTTCAAATAAAATTTCATGTCTTTTATTTTTATATAACTGCACAGTGACATGATTTATACCTGATTTCTTATACAATTTACCCAATTGTCGAATGCCCTTTCCATAATCACCAAATGGATCTTCTTTACCTGAAATAAGTAAGATAGGCAAATGTTTGTTTAATTTCTCAAGAGATTTACGTTCTGTTGTCAGCATCATATTTTTCACAGTTTGATAAATGAGCTGATTCGACACTCTGAATCCACAATATTCGTCTTGGACAAATTTATCTACTTCATCGCGCTTTGTTGAAATCCAATCACTCTCAGTTTCAGGATTCTCGATACGCTTGTTAAATGATTTATTGACTAAATTATTTACCCATTTCACACGTCGACGCTTACCTAATATTACCGTAATAAGTTTTAAGGCGAATGTTACCGGAATACCTTTCCACTTCGGAAACATTCCTGTACCAGTTAAGATTAATCCATTAGCAAATTCTGGATATCTAACTACAAATAATCTTGCTATGATAGACCCCATAGAATGTCCTAATACAATATACGGAATTGTAAGTTGTGTGCCGTAAAGTGTTTCCACTATTTCATAGGCATCATCAACAATCTGAGACATATTTTCAAAGTGGCCTCGCTCTACCTCATCAATATCCTTACCATGCCCACGGTGATTATGTCTCAATACATCATATCCCTGTAAATTTAGGGCATAAACTAATTCGTCATAACGGTCCATATGTTCAGCCATTCCATGAAAAAGATGAACAATTCCTATGGTACTTTTCTTAGCCTTATCCACTTTGACCTCTATCATTGTCCCATCTTCAACAGTGATTTTAAACTGACTTTGACTCACAACATATGCCCCCTAACCTTCCTAATTCACTTTAATTCAATATTAGCTTAAAACTATTTTATAAATAATATACCGTGTGAGTGATATGTAATCAAATCGTATGCATAGCGTTTCTTCGGTCATTTGACTTTTATTTTCAGAAAATAAATCAAATAAAAATTAAAAAACTACTTGCAGAAAATGGAATATCCAAAAATCTACAAGTAGTTAGATTTAAATATCAATTGATACTCATAAATAATATCATTTATTCTTTAACAGCTGGTTGGTCGTTACCTGTGCGAGCTTGGTCAATCGCTTCTTCAACTTCTTTAGTGTAAGTTTCTTTCTGAGCGTCAGTATAGTTCAACATATCAGCCATGACGTTAATTACTGCATCTTTATAATCTAACACATCTTGAATATTGAAATATAATTTACCTGAACGACGTACTAAGAAATCTGTAGGTTTATAAACCATTTCTTGTTGGATACCATAAACTAATTCTACATAAATTTCTAATGGTAAATTACTTTCGTGATATTGTGCAGTTTGTGCAATATTGAATAAATGATCGACGTTTGAACCATATTTACTAGCTAAGCGACGCGCAACATCTTCATCGATGCCGAAGCCTTTTGCTGCATCAACTTTTTGGTCGACGAAGTGTTTAAAGTTTTTACTTCCGCCTACGTCACCGCCAGAAATTTTAAGATACTTAGTTGCACATGGTTCAAATTTAAGACCGTATTCTTGTTTCAAGCGTTTCGCTAATAGGTCAACAATATCTAATGCCATGTGACGGTAACCAGTTAATTTACCACCAGCGATTGTTAATAGACCAGATTCACCTTCCCAAACTTCATCTTTACGTGAAATTTCAGATGGGTCTTTACCTTCTTCTAAGATTAATGGACGGACACCTGCCCAAGTAGATTCAATATCTTCATCTTTAACATCAACACTTGGGAACATATAGTTAATTGCATCGATGAGATAATCTCTATCCTCTTGAGTTGTTAATGGTGTTGCTTTCTCATTGTCGTAGAACGTATCAGTTGTACCTACATATGCTTTACCTTCACGAGGAATAGCGAAAATCATACGACCATCTTTTTCAGTATCGAAATAAACAGCTTGGCCTAATGGGAATTTAGATTGATCGATAACCACGTGTACACCTTTAGTTAAACGTAGTTGTTTATTATTACGAGCGTAGTCACCACTTCTAACTTCATCTACCCATGGACCAGAAGCATTGATGACTTTTTTAGCTTTAATACCATAAGTTTCGCCGTCAATCATATCTAGCACTTCGATACCATTTACTTTTTTATTTGAATCATAAGTGAAATGTTCAGAACGTGTATAGTTAATGATTTCAGCGCCTTTTTCGGCAGCTTTTTTCATAACTTCAATAGTTAAACGTGCGTCATCAGTACGGTATTCAACGTAATAACCGCCACCTTTTAAGCCATCTTGTTTTACTAATGGTTCTTTATTTAAAGTATCTTGTCTAGATAACATTTTTTTACGTTCAGATTTTTTAACGCCCGCTAATCTATCATACATTGTTAAACCGATTGCAGTTGAGAATTTACCAAATGTACCACCTTTGTGCATTGGTAAAAGCATCCACTCTGGTGTTGTTACATGTGGACCATTTTCGTAAACAATGGCACGTTCTTTACCAGTTTCAGCTACAACGCCAACTTGTAATTGTTTCAAATATCTTAATCCACCGTGTACAAGTTTAGTTGATCTTGAACTTGTACCTTGAGCGAAGTCTTGCATTTCTACTAAAGCTACTTTCATACCACGGTTACTAGCATCTAAGGCAATACCTGCACCTGTAATACCACCGCCGACGATAACAACGTCATATTCGTTTTCTCTTAAATTCTTTTTAATATGATCCCTTTTCAATGTAGATAATGCCATTATCTAACGCCTCCTAAAAATAAATAAAAAACGAGACACCTATCCCACAAAAACATTTAATTGTTTTGTACGAACAGATCTCTCGTTTCTCGATTTTCTTATTAACTTAAATTCAGTATAACACACTTAAGAAAATCAAGTCCATTTAATGCTCACGCTTACTTCAAAATTTTTGCTTAATCTTCTAATTTGAATACTTGTGTTGCTTCTACAGCTTTTTTCCAGCCTTTATATAACTTAGTACGTTGTTCTTCTTCCATTTTTGGTTCAAACTCGGTTTCAAGTTTCCAACGTTCTCTGATATCTTCTTTATTGTCCCAGAATCCTACTGCTAATCCTGCTAAATAAGCAGCACCTAATGCTGTAGTCTCTTGAATTTCTGGTCTTTCAACTGCTGAATTTACGATATCAGCTTGGAATTGCATTAAGAAGTTATTTTTAACTGCGCCACCATCGACACGTAAGTTTTGAACTTCAATACCTGAGTCTTTAGACATTGCTTCCATAACATCACGAGTTTGATAACATAGTGATTCTAACGTTGCACGGATGAAATGTTCTTTTTCAGTACCACGTGTTAAACCAAAGAAAGCGCCTCTTGCATCTGAATCCCAATATGGCGTACCTAAACCAACAAATGCTGGAACCATATAAACACCTTCAGTTGAATCTACACGTGAAGCATAATTTTCAGTTTGAGGTGCAGAATTGATCATTCTTAAACCATCACGCAACCACTGAATTGCTGAACCTGAAACGAAGATTGAACCTTCAAGCGCATAATTGACTTTGCCATCAAGACCATATGCAATTGTTGTCAATAAACCACTTTCAGATTTAACCGCTTCTTCACCAGTATTCATTAACATGAATCCACCAGTCCCGTAAGTGTTTTTCACGTCACCGCGGTCGAAACAAGCTTGACCAAATAATGCTGCTTGTTGGTCACCAGCAATGCCTGCAATAGGAACTTCTTGTCCAAAGAAGTGATAATCGATAGTTTTGGCGTAAATTTCACTAGATTCTTTTACTTCTGGAAGCATTTGTTTTGGAACATCTAAAATTTCTAATAATTCATCGTCCCATTTTAAATCATGAATATTAAACATTAATGTACGACTTGCATTTGTATAATCAGTAATATGTGCTTCTTTACCAGATAATTTCCATACTAACCAAGAATCAATTGTTCCAAATAATAAATCGCCATTTTCAGCTTTTTCTCTTGCGCCATCAACATGGTCAAGAATCCACTTCACTTTAGTACCTGCAAAGTATGGATCTAACAATAGACCAGTTTTGTCTCTAAATGTTTCTTCGTATCCTTGGTCTTTCAATTCTGTACAAATATCTTGTGTTTGACGAGATTGCCATACAATTGCATGATAAATCGGACGTCCTGTATTCTTATCCCAAACAACAGTCGTTTCACGTTGATTTGTAATACCAATCCCTTCAATTTGGTTAGCTTGAATGTCATTTTCATTCATTACTTCAGCCATCACTGACAGCACAGAAGTCCAAATTTCATTTGCATCATGTTCTACCCAACCTGATTGTGGAAAATGTTGTTTAAACTCACGTTGAGAAACACCTTTAATTTCTCCATCTTTGTTGAAAAGAATCGCACGTGAACTTGTAGTTCCCTGATCGATTGATAAAATATATTTTTCCATAGGTTTTGACTCCTTTTGATGTAATTAATAATAAGTAATAAAGTAAAGTTGGTATTTAAAATTTCATTAAAAAAGTATCAACCATTACATCTATACACAAAATTGAGGTAATTTAATCCCGATATTTTAAAATTATCCTTCAATTATCCCTATCAATTAGTAAATAGATTCGATGTCACCTTTTTTAGAGGATTTATTAATAATTAATCCTAATACTAAAGTAATAACAACTAAGACGATTCCAACTGCACAACTCACGTTAAATGTTTGTTTATAAAACACTTCGTAAACCACAGCGCCCAGCATACCACCAGCAATTGGACCTAATACAGGCACAATAGCGTATGACCAGTTAGAATGACCTTTACCTGCGATAGGTAAAATAGCATGTGCAATACGAGGACCTAAATCTCGAGCAGGGTTAATCGCATAACCTGTAGGTCCCCCTAAACTTAAACCAATTGCTACAATTAAAGCACCTACAATAAGTGGATTTAATCCATCAGCAATTTTATTAACACCGATGAATAATATGCCTAAAGTTAGAGCCATTGTACCAATAATTTCACTTAAGAAGTTAGCAAAATAGTTTTTAATTCCAGGTGCTGTAGAGAACACGCCTAATTTGACTTCTGGCTCTTCAGTAGCTTTCCAATGTGGTAAATACATTAACCACACAAGTGCACCACCGACGATACCACCTAACATTTGGCAAACAATATAACCAGGAACTTGTGCCCAACTGAATCCGCCATCCATTGCAAGTGCAATTGTAACAGCTGGATTTAAATGTGCGCCAGAGAATTTACCTACGGCATATACGCCCATTGATACGGCTAGACCCCAACCTGCAGCGATTACAATCCAATCTGCATTGTTGCCAGCACTTCTTTTCAAATTAACGTTTGCACAAACGCCACCTCCGAAAAGAATTAAAATTGCAGTACCTAAAAATTCTGCTAAATATGCATTCATATCATTTCCTCCCAAAAAACAGAGAGACCCCTACGTTAGCGATATTAAGCTTGTAGAAATCTCCCAGTCTCTGTTCTAATATTAACTTTTAAAATTGATATAATTTTACTATCGACTTGTAAGCGTTGTCAATAACTTTGTAAAAAATTTGTCATAATTAGTATTTAGAATTATAAATATAGCTAGCATTTATTTATATCCTAGTAACTAAATTTTCGAGAAATTTATATTTTTGATTTTAAATTTTAAAGTAAAAAAAGAATGTGTGATATTTAAAATGAGTAGATCCTTTCAAATATCACACACTCTCACCTTTTTGGTTATTATCATTTACCAAAGTTTTTGATAGCTTGTGGTTACATATTTCGCACCACTTGAAACGGCTTCTTGTACTTCATTTTCATCATTAATTAAACCGCCTGCAATTACCGGTGTTGAAGTTTCTTTTTGAATTTGGTTCACTGCTTTACTTGCAATACCGGGTAACACTTCTACGAAATCAGGCTCAACTTTCTTGATTAATTCAATACTTCTCGTTAACGCCTGACTATCTATAATAAATACTCTAAAGATTGTTAAGGTATTTAGAGATTTGGCTTTTCTAATAACCTTTGTTTTAGTTGAAACAATACCTTTGGGCTTATATTGTTGAATGATATATTCACACGCAAATTCATCATGACTTAAACCTTTTATTAAATCAATATGAATATAGCATGCTATACCTTGACGTTTTAATAGTTCCATTATACTTTTCAAATGGCCAATGTGCATATCTAATAATACACAAGCTTTATAATCTGTCTTTGTTAATCTTTCAAGATCTCTCATATTTCTGATCGCTGGCAAAATATTTTCTTTCAAGATAGCAGCTCCTCTACATCACTCGTTTAAATAGTTTTTCGAGTTCATAATTTGAAAAATTGATAATAATCGGTCTGCCATGAGGACAAGTAAATGGATCTTCAGCTTCTCTAAGTTGATCAATTAAATCTGACATTTCATTATTTTTCAAGTAATGATTTGCTTTAATAGACTTTTTACAAGACATCATGATTGCAACTTCTTCTCGTATTTTTTTAACGTCTACTTTTTTATGTTCTAATACTAAATTAATCATATCTTTAATAATTTCTTCAGCATCGCCTTTAGGGAACCAGACAGGATAACTATTTACAATATAATCATGTCCGCCAAAGTGTTCTAGATGTACACCAACTCTATCTAATTCGTCTTGATATTGATCGATAATCATTTGCTCATCTTTTGAAAAATGGAACGTAAGCGGAATCAATAGATTTTGGACTTCATTGGTAACTTCGCCAATTTTCTCTCTAAAGTATTCGTACTTAATTCTTTCTTGCGCTGCGTGTTGGTCAATCATAAACATTCCATTTTCATTTTGAGCAATGATATATGTGCCATGTACTTGTCCGACAACTTCCATATATGGAACACGGCGATGAGGCGATTTACTTATGGTACCTTTAATATCATCTTCTTTTGCAGATGATGAATCTAACTCATTATATTGATCATTTTCAATTTCATTTAGAATATCTTTCTGATTTTGGAAGTAATTATCTTCACTCGTACGTTGTATATATTGAGAGGAATCAGAATTAGAATTAGAATTATCTACATCAATCGTCGAGTTGTCGTATTCATATTTTTGGCCCGAATCTTCATTTACTACCGAATCATCGTTATCCGAACGATATCCATTTTCAGAAGATTGATATGATGAAGCTGATTGATTAGACGCATTAGAATTATTTCTTTTTTCAAAATCCATTTTCTGCTGTTCAAATGATTCAAGAACTTTATTCTTTTTAGGTGAACGGTCTAAATCATTTTGAGGAATTAATATTCTGTCTTTAAACGCCTCTCTAATTTTTTCTACAATTAGAGCAAATAGCTGTTCTTCTTTAGATAAACGTACTTCAAGTTTAGTAGGATGTACATTGACATCCACTAATATAGGGTCCATTTGAATATTAATGTAGCAAATCGGATATCTCCCAATTGTCAGTAACGTATGGTAACCCTCGATAATAGCTTTATTTAGCAAGAAATTTTTAATGTACCGACCATTGATAAAAATTGAAATATAATGCTTATTACTTCTTGAATGTTCAGGTTTAGCTACGAAACCTTCAAGATGATAATCGCTTGTGTCTCCAGAAATGTGAACTAAGTCTTTAGCAACTTTCATACCGTAAATTTCTGCCATCACTTCATTTGTACGACCTGATCCATTCGTACTAATTAAGGTTTTACCATCTGACACTAAAGAAATCCTAATATCAGGGTGACTCATCGCCATTCTATTTACTATATCTGTAATCTTTCCTAATTCGGTATATAGACTTTTAATATATTTCAGACGTGCTGGCGTATTATAGAATAACGATTCTACTAGAATATCTGTTCCTTTTTTAGCTTTAGCTGGCTTACTGTTAATAATTTCTCCGTTCTCTGCATATACTTCAAAGCCATTTTCATTATCAGTACACGTTTTCAATGTAACTTTTGCCACTGAAGAAATACTTGCTAAAGCTTCGCCACGAAATCCTAATGTTCTGATATGAAATAAATCATCATCAGCATCTATTTTACTAGTTGCATGTCGATGGAAAACTAAGCCTAAATCATCTTGTTCAATACCAGTCCCATTATCTACTACTCTAATTGAAGCAACACCTGATTGTTCCACTTCAACATTAATTTCAGTAGATTCAGCATCTATGGCATTTTCTAACAATTCTTTAACTACAGAACTTGGTCGTTCCACGACTTCTCCAGCTGCGATTTTATTAGCCAAAGAGGTTTGTAATTCTTTTATTTTTCCCATTGTTTACACCTACCTCTATCTTAATTGTTTCTGTAAATCACTCAATTTCACAAGTGCTTCTATAGGCGTCATATTGGATAAGTTTAAATTTTTAATTTCTAATTCAATTTCACTTTGTTGATCATTATTTTCAAATAAATCAAATGTGGCTTGTTCAAAATCATTTTTAAAATTTATTGTTTTTTCAGTATTAATAGAATTATTACTTTCATTAGTAGAAAGACTATCTTCATGATTATCTTGAGATAATTCATTAGGCATGATTTGATCTGAAGGTTTTTGTTCAAATTCATCGAGTATAATTTGAGCTCTATTAATCACTTCTTCTGGTAAATCAGCAAGTTTCGCAACTTGAATACCGTAACTGTCATCGACCGCACCATCTTTAACTTTATGCAAGAAAATGAGTTCTCCCTTATATTCGTTAGCAGCCACGTGCACGTTCTTTAAACATGGAAGCATTTGATCTAAGGTGGTCAATTCATGATAATGCGTTGAAAATAGTGTTTTAGCATGAGAAGTTTGAGCGACGTATTCAATCATGGCTTGAGCTAGAGCTAGCCCATCATATGTAGATGTTCCTCTACCAATCTCATCAAAAATAATTAGACTATTCTCAGTAGCATAAGTTAAAGCCTTTTGCGCCTCTAACATTTCTACCATGAAGGTACTTTTACCTGATACTAAATCATCTGCAGCACCAATCCTAGTGAAAATTTGATCAAATACAGGTAATATAGCGTAATCACATGGTACATAGGCACCCATTTGAGCCATGATACTAATAATAGCAACCTGTCTCATATACGTAGATTTACCAGACATATTTGGTCCTGTAATAAGATAAATGAATGTGTCATCGTCTAGATTGCAATCATTTGGAACATAATCATTATGATCCATCACGCGCTCTACAACCGGGTGTCTAGAGTTTTCTAATTTTAATGTTTTATCATCACTAAACGAAGGTCGTACATAATTATATTTTTGAGCAATTTCTGCGAAACTTTGCAAACAATCTAATTCAGAAATAATTTTTGCTTGTTTTTGTAGTCTTTCAGTATACGTTTTAATATGTTCTCTTAATTTAACAAATAATTGATATTCTAATTCAATTGCTTTATCTTCTGCTCCTAAAATAATGTCTTCTTTTTCTTTAAGTTCATCCGTTATAAAACGTTCGGCGTTGGACAATGTTTGTTTGCGATTATAACCAAATTCACTAGGTTCAAACCCTTGTAGATTTGCACGAGTAATTTCAATAAAGTATCCAAAAACTTTATTAAAACTAATTTTTAAAGACTTAATTCCTGTGCGAGCACGTTCTTTCGCTTGTAACTCTGCTAACCAAGTTTTACCATTCTTAGAAGCTTCTAAATACTCATCTAATTGCTCATTAAATCCAGTCTTAAATAGACCACCATCTTTGACTGAAATAGGTGGTTCTTCGACTAAACTCTCATCTAAAAGTTCTAAAAGATCATCGAGGGGTTCTAAATCACTAAATTGTGATGTGGTCTGAGCATCTAATTCGTTGAGCAATGCTTTAATATTAGGAATTTCTGAAATCGAATGTTTGAGTTGTATCAAGTCTCTTGCATTCACATTACCATAACTGACTCTACCCACTAATCGTTCAATGTCATAAACTTGATTTAAATAATTACGTAGTGTATCTCTCTCAATAAAACGATTGATAAATTCCTCTACGATGTTCAATCTTTCGTTAATTTGATTTTTGTTGATTAAAGGTCGATCAACCCATTGCTTCAGTCGTCTTGCACCCATTGGCGTTTTTGTTTCATCCATTAACCAAAGTAATGTACCTTTTTTCGATTTAAGTCTAATGCTTTCAGTTAGCTCTAAATTTCGCTTAGCATAGAAATCCATTTTCATAAAATCAATTGCCGCGTATTCAGCTACTTCTTCAATATGTGATAAATCTCTTTTTTGAGTATGATGTATATAATCTAACAATAATTGTGTGGACTTGAACATTTGATTATGAGTTAACTTGTTAGTGTTATACTGCATTTCTGAAATATTCTCACGTACTGTAACTGTTTCAGTTGTCATGCTTATTTGACGTTTTAATTCTTCTGGCAATTCTTCATTTACAACTATTTCATTAGGATTAATTGTCGTAATTTCATTCAGTAATGTTGCTTCATCTTGAAAATGAGTAGCCTTAAGTTCTCCGGTAGAAACATCACAATAACTTAATGCATACACTTCCTCTTTAACAAAACTTAAAATATAATTGTTTTGCTTTTCGTCCACGCCGCCTTGTTCCATCACTGTACCCGGCGTGACAATTCTAACAACTTCTCTTTTTACCATGCCTTTAGTCTGTTTAGGGTCTTCCATTTGTTCACATATTGCAACTTTATAACCATTGTTGATTAATGTCTCAATATAGCTATCAGCTGAATGATAAGGTACGCCACACATAGGGATAGGATTTTCTTTTTTAGCATCTCTCTTTGTTAAAGTAATTTCAAGAACTCTTGAAGCTTCTTTCGCATCTTCAAAGAACATTTCATAGAAATCGCCGAGTCTAAAAAATAATAAACAATCGTCATATTCAGATTTTATTTTTAAATATTGTTGCATCATTGGTGTTACATTAGCCATTTCTATTTTCACAACCCTTATTTATAAATATTTTTCTAATTTTAATATTTTTTACATACGCTTTTAACTCATACATTTTAACATATATAAATACAACTCGCTTAACCAAAAAAGTGTATAAAAAAGTACGCTTTAACATGAGACAAAATTGTTTTAACCCCAATATTTAACCCCTCACTAATAAAGCGTACCTGTAAATAAATCATTTCTTATTAAATTTATCCAATAGACCACGTCTTTTCAAAACAATAAGTAATATATAACTTATTAAAGAACCTATAACACTTGAAACTATAAATGCTATCATTAATGGTCTAACTAAAAAGTTATCAAAATTCATAAACCATGCTAAAGGAATACACATTAAACTTCCTATTACTCCGGTTCCCAATACTTCTCCCACAGCTGCCATAAAGATATGTTTTCTATACATATAAAATAAACTAGAAAGGAATACCCCAATCATGCTTCCCGGGAATGCAAACACACTACCTGTGCCAAAACTCACTCTGAAAATTGAGGAAATAAATGCTTGAGCTAAGCCATACCATGGTCCAACAAAGACTGCACATAATACATTAATAAAATGTTGAACGGGTGCTGCTTTAATCGGTCCTAATGGTATTACGATAAGACTACTAAGTACTATATTAATAGCTATCAAAATTGCGGTTATAGTCAATTTCCTTACTTTCATAGCATTTACTCCTCATTTAGAATTTACTCTTTATGTTCTCGTTCATTATGTTCATTAAGTCGGTCTTCCATTGTTTTAATCATCATCTGCAGCAAATCATTGGCATCATATTGTGCTGACCTGAATTCTTCAACTATTGGCAATTGATTAATTTCATTTTCGATATGATGAATTTGATTCTCTGATTGCTGAAATGCGTTATCTTTACCATAATTTTGAAAATTAACGGATTGTTTTTGTTGCTTTTTAAGATTTTTCATCTTATTTTCAATTGTTTTATTATTATGGATTTGCTTTTCAATAGTTTGGTAATCTTTAACAATCTCCAAATTATTAATTCGATTTGCAAGGGTATAAGCATGTTTTAAGATATCCTCTTTTGAATACATACTATTGAACCACCATCTCACTTTGATGTTCTCCAACAAAAGTTCCATTTAATGAGTACTGTTTGGCTTCATCAATTTTCACATCAACAAGTTTTCCAATCATTTCTTTTGGAGCTTTAAAGTTTACTAGTTTATTCTTAGCAGTGTATCCAGCTAATACAGTATCATCTTTTTTACTTGAACCTTCACATAGTACTGTGACAATTTCACCTTCATATTGGCTCATTGCTTTTTGAGAGTACTCTCCAACTTTTTTATTTAATCTTTGTAGACGTTCCTTTTTAACTTCAGTTGGAACGTTATCTTTCATTTTTGCAGCTGGTGTACCGTCTCTTTGTGAATACAGATAAGTATATGCATGTTCAAATTCAACTTCATCATATAGTGATAATGTTTCTTCAAATTGTTCTTCTGTTTCATTTGGATAACCTACGATGATATCTGTGGTTAGAGCAATATCAGGAATAGCATTTTTTATTCTACTTACTAAGTCAAGATAACTTTCTCTAGTATATTTGCGTCCCATAATTTTTAAAACAGCGTTATTACCAGATTGAACTGGCAAGTGAATATGTGGAACGATATTACCACCATTAGCAATGACTTCAATCATGCGATCTGTAAAGTCCCAAGGATGGCTTGTAGTAAAACGTACTCTAGGAATATCAATTTTAGAGATGTCCTCTAATAAGTCACCCAAACCATAATCTAATCCTTCAATATCTTTACCATAAGAGTTAACGTTTT
This sequence comes from Staphylococcus caprae, assembly GCF_002902725.1. Lineage (GTDB taxonomy): Bacteria > Bacillota > Bacilli > Staphylococcales > Staphylococcaceae > Staphylococcus > Staphylococcus caprae. Next base: position 10,752 of record NZ_PPRT01000038.1, on the reverse strand, counting down.
GTCCTAGTAAAGTGATTTCTTGATAACCTTCCCTAGCTAATTCTCTCACTTCATTAATAATATCTTCAGGACGACGACTACGTTCCTTACCTCTTGTAAATGGAACAATACAATATGTACAGAATTTATCGCAACCATACATGATATTCACCCAAGCTTTGATGCTACCTTCACGTACTTTAGGTAAGTTTTCAATTACATCACCCTCTTTAGACCACACTTCAACTACCATAGCTTTTGATAGATAAGCTTCTTCTAAAATTTCAGGCAAATGATGAATATTATGTGTACCAAAAATCATATCTACATTTTGATAAGATTTCAAAATCTTATTCACTACGGATTCTTCTTGAGACATACAACCACAAACGCCAATTAGGCACTCAGGGCGTTCTTTTTTAAGATGTTTTAAATTCCCAATCTCACTAAACACTTTGTTTTCTGCATTTTCACGAATCGCACAAGTATTAATTAATATAACGTCAGCTTGATTAATATCTGAAGTCGCACTATAACCTAAAGCTTTCAATATCCCCGCCATGACTTCGGTATCATGTGCATTCATTTGGCAACCATACGTTTTAATTAAAAATGTTCGTCCGTTACCCATACCTTTATATTTTTCATCAATGTGGAAATCTCTGTTATATTGTACTTCTTGTTTCCCACGTTTCTTTGCTTCTTTCAAACTTGGCGGTTGATACACTTGTTCAAAGTATTTGCTATAGTCTTTTTCAGCTTTGCGATCACGTTCAGCTAAAATATTTATCGTACCAGCTTTTCTTTGTTCTTCATTCACTTTGAAAAATCCTTTCTATATGCCCATAATCATTATTTCATTATATTAAATTTAAGATTAAAGTGCAAAAAGACGCTGACATATGCTTTTGAAAAATTTTTATAAAAAAAGAGCGCGAAATCAAACTTAAAAAAGATTAATTCCATGCTCTCGCCACAAATTTATTATATTTATTCATTTTCATCTACTAATTGAAAAACTTTATTCCTGATCATATTTACCTGTTAATGTTTCTATCTCAATACCTTCAGGCACATGATAGAATTTAACTTGGCTAATAATACTTGGACATTCTAATTCAACCATTCTTTCATTAAGTTTTTGAATTAAGATTAAACATTCGCTCATATCACCTTGAACTGTCGTTTCTAATGGTCCAACTCTATAATGCAAACCTGATTCATCAATAATTTTTATTGCTTCATCAACATATGGAATCACATCTTGGTTGTTAGGCGTTCGCGGAACAATTTGTACGCTCATCAATGTATCATTCATTATACAAACACTCCTCTTCGTTAAAATATTAATACAATCCTATTTTAACATGTTGAAAGTAAGTATCATTTTTTATTAACTTTTCACTTTACCTGCTGAATTGCTTTAGAAGTTGCGTCAGCAAAATCATACATTAAATCTCCCCAATTATCACGATTTTCTCTACTTTTACGCGAACTTTTATGATTAACGAATAATGATTTTCTTAGTTCAGAAGTTAATTCTAATTGTACACCTGCATCATTTTTAGTTTGGTTTGTGATATTTCTATCTTGAGTCCCAGCCATTGTATGTGGCGCCCCTTCGACTTTAATACCTATATCTTGTAAAGTTTCACTTAAAATATCAATAAGTTGATAATCATCGCCACCTATATATACTACGCTCTCTTCACCCTTACATCCATGAACTGTTATTGCTCTTTCACTTTTTTTCACTAAATCTAAAGCTTGTTGGTTGTCATAATGAATGGAAGTGACATGTAATTCATTATTCCCTTTACTACGGATACCTTTGAATGAAAAGTAATTATACCCACCTTTCTCAGCAATAACTTGAGCCAATTCAGTTGTACCAGGTTCAATTCCACCCCCATGAATAGCTAATATCGAAACATCACTGTCTTTATCTTCAATTTCAATCTCCCAATCTTCATTTTCAATTGTCTTTTTTTCCAATTTTTTCATTGATTTAAATTTGTCCATAGTAACCTCCCTACAACAACTTTTACGTTATCCATTCCCCTAATTTTCAGTTTGAAAAGTGATTTACATAATCTAAACGCTTTTAATTGATTTTTTAAAATCTCAAAATTGGTGTAAAAAAACTGAGCGCACAAAAAAGCACTCAGTTAATTTAAAATTTATACGAATTGCGCAGTTAAATCATTAAATGTCTCTTCTGATATATGAATATCCTTTTTAGCGAGAGCTTCATCCTCTAATTCGTCAATTTGTGATTCATAAGATGGTGTTTCAGTATCTTGGTATACAATACCTTTAACTAATGATTCATGTTCTAAAACAGTTTTCATAGCTAATTGCTTATCTGATGTATCATAGTTCTCAATGTCATCAATATTAGTTAAATGTTCTTTGAACCAATCATATGTGTTTACTTTGTTATACGTTACACATGGTGAAAAGACATTTACAAATGAAAATCCATCATGGTTAATAGCATCTTCAATCAATTTCGTTAATGCTTTAATATCACTTGAGAAACCTTGTGCTACAAAAGTTGCTCCAGAGGATAACGCTAATTCTAGTGGTGCAACGTTTTTCTCAATATTTCCTTTAGGTGTAGTTTTAGTTACAAATCCTACTGCTGATGATGGTGATGTTTGTCCTTTAGTTAAACCATAAATTTGGTTATCCATAACGATGTAAGTCATATTCATGTTACGTCTTAATGCATGAATCGTATGTCCCATACCGATGGCATATCCGTCGCCATCTCCGCCTGAAGCAATTACTGTTAAATCTTTATTAGCCATTTTAACGCCTTGGGCAAGAGGGAGTGCACGTCCATGAATCGCATGAACGCCATATGATTTAATATAACCTGATAACCTACCAGAACAACCTATACCAGTTATAATTGCAACCTCTTCTGGTTCTAGGCCTACATTGGCTGCAGCTTTTTGAATCGCAGCTTGTACTGAGAAATCACCACATCCTGGGCACCAATTTGGCTTAACATTGTTTCTAAAATCTTTAAATGTAGCCAATTAAACCAACTCCTTAATTTCCTTAACTATTTCTAAACCTTTTGCTTCAATTTCATGAGGTAAGAACGGTGTACCGTCATATTTAGTTTGATTAACTAATTTATCTTGTAATTGGGTATTCATTTTCAAAATATTAGATAATTGTCCTTGGTAGTTATGCTCGGCTACAACTACTTTAGAGGCTTTATCAATAGATTGTTGAATCGTATCTTTAGGGAAAGGATGTAATTGTCTAATTTGTAAAGTATTCACTTTAATGCCTTGTTCTTCAAGACGTTCGGAACCTTCCATAATCGCTCCTTTACTAGAAATAAATCCAATATAAAGAATGTCGGCATGTTCATGTCTTTCATTTGATTCAACAGGTTTTTCGATAACTAGATTTTCAGTTTTACGCATACGTTTTTCCATTTGAGCTTGGCGATTAGAAGCCGCTTCACTAGGCTTACCTTCTTCATTGTGTTCAACCCCAGTTATATGGTGGATACCGCCTTTAACTCCTGGAATTGGACGAGGAGAAATACCACTACCAGTTAATGCGTATCTTCTGAAGTAACTCTTATCATCTTCCTCACGTTCAATATCAGACTGAAGTAATTCACCACGTTTAATTTCAATCTTATTGTAATCAAGCGCTTTAACAGTTTGTTTACCTAAAGAAAGTTGTAAGTCACTGAGAATAATAACGGGACATTGATATTCTTCAGCTAAATTAAACGCCTCTACAGTAAGATAAAATGCATCTTCAGCATCTGTAGGCGCAACAACTATTTTAGGAATATCACCATGTGTACCATAAATCATTTGCATTAAGTCAGATTGTTCTTGTTTAGTTGGTAGACCAGTTGAAGGACCTCCACGTTGTGTATTAACAATAACGAATGGTGTTTCAGTCATACCAGATAACCCTATTGATTCCATCATTAGTGATAATCCCGGACCAGAACTAGCAGTAAATCCTCTCACACCAGCATAATTGGAACCAATAGCCATTGTTGCAGCTGCAATTTCATCCTCTGTTTGTATGACAGTACCACCTACTTTAGGTAAATTAGCAATCATATACTCCATAATTTCAGACGCAGGTGTAATTGGATAAGCAGCCATAAATTTAGAGCCTGCTGAAATAGCACCTAAACCAATAGCATCATTTCCTACCATGTATAAATGAGGATTTTCATTATTTTCCTCTAGTTCAAAATCACCTTCAATAGCATTTAATTGCGCTTGCATTAAACGATATCCTTCATTTAATGCTTGGATATTCATTTCAACTACTTTTTCTCCTTTTTTAGAGAACATATTAGTAATTAATTCTTCAAAAGTTGAAGTATCTAAGTTCATCAATGCTGAAGTAGCACCTATAGCGACCATATTTTTCATGAGAGCTGTACCAAGTTCTTTTGCAGTACTCGTAAATGGTAAATCAATAAGTTGTGCTTTGCAGTCTTCCGGCTTTTCAGGTTTAGCTTTAGAATCAGCAATGATAATACTATCGTTTCTCATTTCATGATGATTGAGCTCAATCGTTTCTTGGTCAAATGCAACTAAAATATCTAAATCATCACTTATTGCATGAACAGGCGAAGTTGAAACTCTTATTTTATTATTCGTATGGCCACCTTTAATACGGCTTGAAAAGTGTCTATAACCGTATAAAAAGTATCCCTTTCTATTCATTGCGGTGGCAAAGATTTCACCAGTGGATTCGATCCCTTCACCTTGTTGTCCGCCCACTTTCCATGATATTTGTGATTTCATATCACATGCCTCCTGTGGTTATAATTCATAATTAATTTTAACAAAAGAAACCACCGTTTTACTATGTAAACAGTGGTACAAAATTAAATTCATACTAATGGACGATAACCTATAAACGTTGTAATCATAGGCTTTTATCCTTGGAAAGGATGATCGTCATTAATTAATATTCTTTCAATTTGAGTTGTCTTTCCTTCTTTATCTATATCAATAATTACTCCAGACAATACGCTACGGCCTTCATCTGGAACGACATGTCTTTGTGGTAAGCTCGTGATAAATCGATGAATGACTTCGTCTCGATTAATTCCTAATATACCATCATAGTACCCTGTCATACCTACATCAGTAATGTAACCTGTTCCCTTAGGTAAAACACGGTTATCAGAAGTTTGTATATGTGTATGCGTACCCACGACTGCACTAACTCTTCCATCTAAATACCATCCCATAGCATTTTTCTCGGAAGTCGTTTCGGCATGAAAGTCTACGAAGATATAAGGTGTCACTTGTCTTGCTTCTTCGATAAGTTGATCAGCTTTCTTAAATGGATCATCAATATCTTGCATAAATGTACGCCCTTGTAAATTAATAATTGCTAATTTAATTTCATTGATTTGAATAAAACGCATGCCAACTCCTGGTGCTTCTTCCGGAAAATTAGCAGGCCTTACCATGCGATTCGCATTATCAATAAATTCGTAAATCTCTCTTTGACCATATGTATGATTACCCATCGTCATGAAATCTACGCCTTCTCTTAACAATTGCTTATATATTTTCTCAGTGAGTCCTTTTCCATGTGCTGCATTTTCGGCATTTACAATGGATACTGTCGGGTGATAGCTTTGTTTGATTTTAGGTAGATATGTGGAAATCGCATTTCTGCCGATTTTACCAACGATATCCCCGATAAACAATATTCTCATAAATCGTTCATCCTCTCATAAAAATAGTTTAATAGATACCGTTCTATAATTAAAGTATTCAGTACAAATTAATTATTCTGAATATTAAAAGACTTTTCTTTTTCGAATTTATTAATTATGTTAGTATGAAGTTAATAAAATTCTAGGAGTTGTATATAACACATGTCTATTAATATTGATCCTGAAAAATTTGCAGAATTAGTAGTAAGTTCTAATCCAGCTAAATCAGATGAGCCTGAAGATATCGCTAAAGAAAGTTTAACTTTATATATTAACGCTTACCGTTTAGCTGAGAGATACTCTAACATAGCTACTAATTGTTATGACACAGCTGAAATCATTAGAGAAATTAATGATGCAGATTTACAATTAAAATAATTTCAAATTGATATATCAACTATAAACATTGTAATTTAAAATCAACCTGTCAGTAATGTCTTTTTCGACTTTATTGGCAGGTTTTTTATGTATTTTTTAATTTTAATTTTTTTAAGACTCATACATACCCTTAAGTATTTGTCTGAAATTGAAATTAAAATTAAATGTCACTCACTTCATTATACTTGAATCTGCGCTTCAAGCATAAGAGCCACTAACCGATGAATCGGTAAGCTTTTGGTAATACTTGAATCTGCGCTTCAAGCATAAGAGCCACTAACCGATGAATCGGTAAGTGGCTCTAATAAATTATTTTGCATATTCTACTGCTCTAGTCTCGCGAACAACTGTCACTTTGATGTGACCAGGATATTGTAATTCTTCTTCGATTTGATTTTTGATATCTCTAGCCAATCTATATGATTTTAAATCATCAATTTCTTCAGGTGAGACAACGACTCTTATTTCTCTACCTGCTTGAATTGCAAATGCTTTCTCAACTCCATCATAACTTTCAGATAACGCTTCTAGTCTTTCTAATCTTCTAATATAGTTTTCAAGTGTTTCTTTACGTGCACCTGGTCGAGCTGCTGATAAAGCATCAGCCGCCGCAACTAATATAGAAATTATAGAAGTCGGTTCTACATCGCCATGATGTGAGTGTATCGCATTAATTACTGTTTCATTTTCACCGTATTTCTTAGCTAATTCAACACCTATTTCTACGTGACTTCCCTCTACTTCGTGGTCAATTGCTTTACCAACATCATGAAGTAAACCAGCACGTTTGGCTAAAGTGATATCTTCATCTAACTCAGCTGCTAACATGCCAGAGAGATGCGCCACTTCAATAGAATGTTTAAGAACATTTTGACCGTAACTAGTACGGTAATTTAATCTACCAAGTATTTTAACTAAATCCGGATGCATATTATGAACATTTATTTCGAATGTAGCTTGTTCACCAGCATCTCTAATGATATCGTCAACTTCTTTTCTAGCTTTTTCGACCATATCTTCAATACGTCCAGGATGGATACGACCATCTGAAACTAAATTCACTAACGCTGTTCTAGCTATTTCACGTCGAATTGGATCAAAGCCTGATAAAATAACCGCTTCTGGTGTATCATCAATAATTAAATCTATACCAGTAAGCGTTTCTAATGTACGAATATTTCGACCTTCTCTACCAATAATTCGACCTTTCATCTCATCATTAGGTAAATTAACAACTGAAACGGTTGACTCAGTTGTATGATCGGCTGCTAATCTTTGTACTGTAGTGGCAAGTAATTCTTTTGCTGTTTTATCTACTTTTTCTTTCGCTTCTTTTTCTTTTTCTTTAACAAGTATTGCAATATCTTGTGACAGTTCTTCTTCAACTCTGTGAAGTTGTTCGTTTACAGCTTCTTCTTGAGTGAGACCGGAGATGCGTTCTAATTCTTGTTCATGCTTCATTATTAATGTTTGAACACTACTCTCTTTTGCATCTACTTGTTGTTGTCTTTCTTCAAGTTTTGATTCTTTCTGTTCTAAAATCTCATCTTTTTTATCTAATAGATCAGATTTTCGATCCAAGTTCTCTTCTTTTTGAAGAAGTCGGGTTTCTTGTCTTTGAAGTTCACCACGTCTTTCACGCAGTTCACTTTCTGCTTGTTCTCTTAAAATTTGGTTTTCTTCTTTTGCCTCTAGTAATTTTTCTTTCTTAATATTGTCAGCTTCTTTGTTAGCATGATTGACAATATCTTCGGCAGTTTGTCTCGATTGAACTTGTTTTTGGTGTAATAAATTTCGGGCAACGACATACCCTACAACAACGCCTAGAATAATCCCCAGCAAAATGAGTAGGAGGCTTAATAAATTCACATAAACACCTCCTTTATCTAGGGTTTGCTCTGTATATCAAAATCAATATGATTATATGAAATTATATAAGAATCATACACACTAATTGTACGTTTTTCGACAGAGAAGTGTCAAGATATGAAATTGCACTATACCTCATTTGAAAGCTTCATAGTTAATATTAGAATTAACCAATTTTTAATAAAAAAATGGACAGCCATTTAGCCATCCATTTCAACGTTTTCTATGTTATGTGAATAGATTACTCTTCATCAAATAAAGTTTTAGGCGTATCTTCTTCAGATTCAGTTTCTTCAACATCTCCATCAAAGATACCTAATTTTTCACGTAGTTTGCGATCAATTTCTTCTTTAATTTGAGGATTTTCTTTTAAGTAGTTTTTAACATTTTCCTTACCTTGGCCCATTCTTTCCCCATTATATGAGTACCATGCACCAGATTTATCTACAATGTCGTTTTCGACACCTAAGTCAATTAATTCTCCTTCTTTAGAGATACCTTGACCATACATGATATCAACTTCTGCCACTCTGAAAGGTGGTGCAACTTTATTTTTAACAACTTTAATTTTTGTTCTGTTACCTACAATATCTTGACCTTGTTTTAATTGTTCTGCTCTTCTTACTTCTAAACGTACAGAACTATAGAATTTTAATGCACGACCGCCTGGTGTTGTTTCAGGGTTACCGAACATAACACCAACTTTCTCACGAATTTGGTTAATAAAGATTGCAGTTGTATTAGATTTAGAAATTGCACCTGATAATTTTCTTAACGCTTGAGACATTAATCTTGCTTGTAAGCCGACATGCGTATCTCCCATTTCACCTTCAATTTCAGCTTTCGGTGTTAAGGCAGCTACAGAATCGACAACTACAATATCAACGGCACCGCTTCGAACAAAAGCTTCAGCAATTTCTAGACCTTGTTCACCGTGATCAGGTTGAGATAAATAAAGATTATCAATATCTACACCTAATGCTTGAGCATAAACAGGGTCAAGCGCATGTTCAGCATCAATGAAAGCTGCTACGCCTCCATTTTTTTGTACTTCTGCAATTGCATGTAATGCTACAGTTGTTTTACCTGAACTTTCAGGTCCATATATTTCAATAATTCTTCCTTTAGGATAACCACCTACTCCTAGTGCGTTATCCACTGTGACAGAACCACTTGATGTGCTTGAGACTCTGCGACCTTTATTATCGCCTAATTTCATTACTGCACCTTTACCAAATGATTTCTCCATATTTTTTATTACTGTATCTAAAGCTTTTTGACGTTCGTTATCCAAAGCGAGACCTCCTAATTCAGAAAGTAATCTGTTTAATATCTTACCCTTACTATACAAGCTATCAAATCAAAACACAAGCATTTTGCGAATATTTGTTCGTGTAATTTGTGATTTTACCAGAACAGAAACGAACAAACGTACTTATATTTTGCACTAAAAATGAATTATTCTTGTTGTTCGAACCATTTTAATAATCTTATCATCGCATAATTTTGACTTCTGTTTCTTAATAAATTTCGACTTTGAGCCATTTTGAAGGTATCTATATTCAAGTTTTCACCATCATATATCGCTAAATATACCTCTCCGTCTTTATTTAATAACACAATACCCAATTCTGTTTGATATAAATCTCTTACATATTGAGCTGCACTTAAAAGCTGAGCATGTATGTTTTCATCATTTTCTACAAAAACAGAACTATGCGGTAAAATGCCTTTAAGTAAATTGTCTGTATCTACATTTTTCAGCCTTGTATATAGCGCACCATTGGTTACACCATCGTATATTGCGAATGTACGTTTCACCTTAGACATAACCGATTCTTCAATCGTAATATCATCCGATCCAAAGTAATATTCTCCTATTCGATTAAGGATTTCCTTCTTAATAGGTTGGATGAGTTTCTCACATTCTGTTTGCGTATCTGCGTTAGCTGTTAATCTAATGTATACTTCGTGTGTCCCTGCTAAAGGTGCGATAGTTGGGTTTGACTGATTGTCTATAAGATCCATCAATATTGTTTCAACTTTAGATTCACCAATACCCGCAAATCTTAATAATTCTGAAAAGATAACCCTGTCATCATCTAATAAGTAAGGCAATAGCTCATTTTTAGCCATGGGTTTCATTTCTTTAGGTGGACCAGGTAATAGCACAACTTTTTTATCTTCTTTTTCTACTAACATACCTGGTGCCATACCTGTTTTATTAGGTAATACTTTAGAACCTTCAATGACTAAAGCTTGTTGTTTATTATTTGGAGTCATCTCCTGACCTTGTTCTCTAAAATAACTTTCAATGTAACTTAAAGATGATTCATCAGTAACTAATTCTCTGCCCAATACTTTCGCTACAGTATGTTTTGTTAAATCATCTTTTGTAGGACCTAATCCTCCAGTTAAAACTAGTGTATCAAAACGCTCTAGACCTTGTTTGATAATATATTCTAATCTTTTAGGATTATCACCAATAACTGTATGCTCAACAACACTTTTACCAATACTATTGAAAAGTTTAGAAAGATATTGACCATTTGTATTAGCAATTTGGCCTAAAAGTAATTCAGATCCTACAGCAATTATTGAAATTTTCATTGAACTTTTACCCCTTTATCTATCGATTTCCACAATAAATTCATTATATATTTTTTAGAGTTATAAATCTAAAATAAGCGTTTAAAAAGTGCACGTGCAATTCAGATATCTACTTCCAATATATTAAAAAGGCTGAGATAACTAACGATATCCCAACCTCAAATCTAAATATATTAAAT
>NZ_PPRT01000037.1 GCF_002902725.1 Staphylococcus caprae | reverse complement strand
TGACAAAACCTCCCTTTAATACGTCCGGTAAATATAGTTTGACTTTATTATATATTATCAGATGTATAAAGAGAGGCTATTTTAATATTTATTTTTTAAAATACTTAAAAATGAAGTTTTCTTGTTAAACATTCATACGCTAGCACTTTATTTTAATCATTCAGTATTCCTTTTTCAGCTTAATAATATACACACAAAACATGAATGCACCAAAAAAGAATCCTGAAATCAATCCATGTAGTATATTATTGGTCCAACTAATAGGATCGTTCCAAAAATAATCTAACATTACCGAAAAGAATGCCATGCAACAACCAAAATAAACCATAAATATAATACTGAGTATTGTGTATCGCTTTACTAATTTCTTATATTCTTTTGGTGAATACGCCGCTTCCTCAAAATATCGGTTCTTACTAAAGTTAAATACGATTATCAAATTAAATATAAAGAACGTAGCAAATAAAAGTATCGTTTGTATCGAAATGGTGTGATGATACATATCTATACCTGTAAACACTGCAATTAATATTGCAGTAATTATATAGTATATCCCGAACATGTTTGCCAATTTTTGATTGAGCTCCGATTTTTCTCTTTCATCTTTTTTCGTAGAGGTACTTGTGACCCAATTAAGCATTAAATCATTGAATTTACTCATCTCGTTTCACTCCTCAATATCTTTTCTCAATGTCAAATATATACGACAAGTTCAAATGTGTCAAATATAGCCGACATTTTAATAATTTTAATTTGAGGACACTCATATATATTTATAGTATGATCGCTTTAGAAAGAAATTTTGTAAATAAAGGGGTTATAAAAATATGACACAATTACATCCTTATTTATCATTTGAAAAAGCTAAAGATGCTATTGAATACTATGAAGATGTGTTTGGCGCAACAAATGTGAATAGATTAGCAGTTGGAGAAGAGCAAGCTGAGAACTTTGGTTTAACAAAAGATCAAGCTGATGAAGCGACAATGCATGCTGAATTTGAAATATTAGGTGTTAAAATCTTATGTTCTGATTCTTTTGGTCGCGTGGAAAACATTAATAATGGAATATCATTATTAATTGATTATGATGTTAATGATAAAGACGATGCTGAAAGAGTTGAAAATTTCTACGATAGAATTAAAGATCATGAATCTTTAAATATTGAAATGCCTCTTGCTGAACAATTTTGGGGTGGAACAATGGGAGCATTTACGGATAAATATGGTGTACGTTGGATGCTAAACGGCCAAGATTATTCGAAAATGAATAAATAATAAGTTATTCGAAAAAATAACTCCTAAAATGAAGCATTTAAGACTTCTTTTTAGGAGTTTATTTAATTTGATAGGTCAGTTTTATGTGGTTGCGTTTCCCTAGCAGTCAACTTTCCTCTCTGTATTTTCAACTTCTTTTTTCTCTTCTTATAATCGTTGCAGGACCATAATTCACGATTTCATAAAAATGTTGAATCAATGCTTCTTGTGAAATTCTATTTTCATCTTCAACCCAATGACGTATCAATGATAAACCTGCTCCTGAAACATAACTCATAAAATATGGGAATGGAATATCGCCGATTTTGTCATCGTCGTTGACAACATTATTAAGGTGGCCTGTTAATAATTCATATAGTTTCTCATGCAAATTAGAGTCTTTTCCAATATTAAACATCAGTTTATAAAATTCTAGATGCTTTCCTATACTACTTATTACAAATTCCATTGTTTCTCGTAGCTGATTTTCAGAAAAGGTTTCATTATCAAAATGAGTATTTCCTTTTATAAAACTTCGTATCTCATCAATCTTTTCATTTTCCATTTGATCTAATAAATCATACTTATCTAAATAATGTGTATAGAATGTACTTCTGTTAACATCTGCCATATCTGAAATTTCTTGAATTGTAATATCACCAAAGCTTTTCTTGTTGAGCAATGAAATGAGCGCGTCTTTAATAGCTGTTTGTGTTTTTCTTACTCTTCTATCTTGAGACATCATGTCACCTTCTATTAATTTCTTTCCACAATTATAAGCAATGTGTTGGATTTTAGACAAACTTAAAGAAATGAGGATTGTTATCTATATTCCCTCTTTGTATGATGAAGATGTATTGAAAATGATTCTCAACAAAGGAAGGGGTAAGCTATGAAACAATTATTAGGAAATCCAAATTTAGAAGTGACTCATGTTAACGATGTAAAATCAGGCACTAACCATATTGTTGTAGACAGCGTACAATATGGTAACCAAGAAATGATCATGGAAAAAGATGTCAAAGTTATTATGAAAGATGGCGAAGCGTTATATTTAAATATTTTCAGACCTAACAAAGAAGGACGCTTTCCAGTCGTTATGTCAGCGGACACATATGGGAAAGATAATAAACCTAAAATCACTAATATGGGAGCAAAATGGCCTACATTAGGAAATATAGCGACTTCAAGTTTTACACCAGAAGAATCTCCAGATCCTGGATTTTGGGTACCAAATGATTATGTCGTAGTTAAAGTAGCACTTAGATGAAGCTCTGGTTCAAATGGCGTGTTATCACCTTGGTCAGAACGAGAAGCCAAAGATTATTACGAAGTGATTGAATGGGCTTCACAACAAGAATGGAGCAATGGAAATGTTGGTACAAATGGTGTTTCTTATCTAGCTGTTACTCAATGGTGGGTCGCATCTCTAAATCCACCTCATTTGAAAGCTATGATTCCTTGGGAAGGTTTAAATGATATGTATCGTGAAATTGCATTCCACGGCGGTATTCCAGATACAGGTTTTTATCGCTTTTGGATTCAAGGTATTTTCGCAAGATGGCCAAAAAATCCTAACATAGAAGACTTAATTAAAGCACAAAGTGCGCATCCACTTTTCGATGATTATTGGAAAGCACGCCAAGTTCCTCTATCAAATATACGTATTCCTTTATTAACTTGTGCAAGTTGGTCTACACAAGGATTACACAATCGTGGCTCTTTCGAAGGCTTCAAACAAGCAAGCTCAGTTGATAAATGGTTATATATACATGGACGTAAGGAATGGGAAAGTTACTATGCACGTGAAAATCTAGAAAAACAAAAGTCATTCTTCGATTATTATTTAAAAAAAGAAGACAATGATTGGAAAGATACTCCTCGTGTAACTTATGAAGTTAGAAATCAATTCTATCAAGGCCATTATCGAGAAGCTTCAAATTTCCCTATTCCAAACACACAATATACTTCTCTATATTTAGAAGGAGAAGACATGTCATTAACTCATGAAGTACCAAATCAAACTCACGTTACAAGTTATCATTCTGAAAAAGATACTGACGAATTACGATTTACTCATACCTTTTCAGAAGATACAGAAATCACAGGTAATATGAACTTAAAATTGTGGGTTTCAACTGAAGAAACTAACGATATGGATATCTTTGCAGGAATCAAAAAACTCAATAAACAGGGTGAAGAAGTTCATTTCCCTGACTTTAACCACATTGAAAATGGACAAGTAGCTACAGGTTGGTTAAGAGTATCACACCGAGAACTAGATAAAGACAAATCAACTATTGCACAGCCTTGGCACAAACATGAACAAGAATTAAAAATTAAAAACGGTGAAATTGTACCTATTGAAATTGAGATATTACCTTCAAGCACATATTTCAAAAAAGGAGAATCTATTGTAGTTGTGATTAAAGGGAACGAAATCATTAAAGGCAATAGCTCTCCAGGTTTAAGCACACGTTATGAACATCATGAAACTGTCAATCAAGGTATCCATCATGTTCATACCGGTGGAAACTATGACTCTCAATTGATTATTCCAATCATACCTCAATAATAAAAAGCACTAACTAAGTCATGCTAAGCCAATTTTGAATTACTCAAATTCTAATTGATTTAGTTGCTTATGTTAGTGCTTTTCTTCTAACTATTAGTAACCTGAACCAACTTTTTCGCCATCTTTATCATATTCGGTAACAAGACCATCTTCTGAATCTACAGTAATTTAAATATTTTTATTGATTCACGTTATTTTAATTTAAAATTTAGTGGTATAGCAACATAAAAAGCCCCTAAGACTATTTTGCTAATGAAAATAATCTTAGAGGCATGATAAAGAATCAACTCATTATCGATTTATAATAGGTTAATGATAATAACCACTATTTATATGATCACCATTTATATTACCTTTAGAAATAAATTTTTCTTTAGTAGAAATATAATATATGTAAATTGTTCTTCCTGATTTATCTTTAACATCTATAACAGAGTCACCCCATTTCATATAAGGATGTAACACATAAGAGTGGTTAGAATCAGAGGGAGCACTTTCATCAAATTGTTTTATTATATCTTTTGCTTCCGAAAGTGTTAAATCTGTTTTCTTCTTTTCTTGATTGTCATTTTCTTTATCATCAGATTTTTCCTTATGTTCTTTATCTTCTTTTTTATCTTTGTTTGAGTCATCTGAATCAGTGTCATCATCATCAAACTTATTTATTTCTTCCGGATCGAATGAGAGCGTGATTGTTTTGTATTCTTCAGTTCCTTCAGGTAATTTTACTTGCTCACGATTTGTTTTAATAAGATGCTTACCAACTTTGCCTTCAAGGTGTACGACCACCTTTTCATCTGAAGTATATGGGCCATACGTTTTATATTCTTCTAATTTACCTTTACCTTTATCGTTAATAAATAATCGTATATCTTTCACTTTATAAGTATTATCTGCTTTGATCATAAACCGTTTTTCTTTAAAATTTTCTTTAACGATTGAGCGAGCGGGTGTCATTAATATCGTTAAATTCCCCTTGAATGTTTTATTACCAACTTGCTTTTTAGCTTTAAGCTGGTAATTTCCAAGTGGAAATGTGCCTACATGAGCAGTTTCACTTTTCTTCAAATGAATCGTATGCTTTTTCCCTTCATATTCATAATTAATTTTTCCATCATCTTGTGCATACATATCAATTGAATATTTAGGAATATTAAACTCGTAATGATTAAACAGGCCATAACGCTTACCTTTTTTTAACAACTTGAATAATTGCTAAATTATTAATACTTACAGTGTGTGTTTTCGTCTGCGATGTATTCATTTTATCAAGACTATCTTTCAAATCTTGCGTTAGTTCACTTAGTTTGCCTTCATTTTTCAAAAAGCGAAGATATGCTTGTGCTTCACTATCGTCGAGCTTCTTACCGTCAGAAGTTAATAATTTAGAAAGATGACGAGCGTCTTCTTTTTTAAGTGCATCTGAAATTTGATCAACAGTTTGTTCAGGAGAAAGCTGATGTTTCAGAAAAAAGAAGAGTGCAATCAGTGTTATCGTGATCATAGCGACGAGAATTGAAATAACAATTAACGGTTTATTCGGCTTCTTAAATTGATACCCATCATGATAACGACCCGGAGGATATGGCTGATGAACTTCATGTTTAGGTGCTGTTTGTGTTATATGACCTATTGGCCTACCACATCTCGTACAAACTTTATGACTAGGGTTTAAAGGATTTCCACAGTGTTTACAAAACTTCACTTAAATCACTCTTCCAAATAATTTACTAAAGTTTTGCATTAGGGTACCTTCAATGATATTTTGACCAAAAACTAAAATGATAATTGAAAGTACAAATAATAGAATCAAAATTCCATACAAACTTGAAATTCTTGTATTGTATATTGAACTATATTTCGCAAGCATGAATGCTGGTGATATTGTTAAAAATAAATACATGATGATAATAATCAGCGAAGCAAATTTGTAAGAACTTAACGCAAATAAAAACGCTGAAAGAATTAATAATGCAACTGTGAATGTATTGATTAATACATAGTCTGAAAATACTTTATTGAACTTGACTTCTGGAAGTATCGTTAATCTGACAACTAAATAAGTGATGCCGATGTGAACGGCTAAGATAATAGCTAAGCTCACTATAAATTTAAATACGATACTAGATTTTGACACTTCAAAAAAACCTACTTGGTCTGGAATTAATGCATTAAATAACAAGGCAACTACAGCTAATCCAGCAATGATGAGTATTAAAAGTAATTTAGTACTAAATGTTTGTTCCGTTTTTAAAACTTGATCTGGATGTGTAAATGCACTTATAAAAAATTGCTTCATTTCATAGAATGTATCTTTATTATTACTTTGTGTACCTTGTTCTAACGGCGTTTCAATATGTTCATGCGTATCATTTTGATTGACTACTGACTGATTGATGTTTTGGTGCTGATGGAATGCTTGTTCCTTTGAATTTGTAGTTACTTCTTCAATTTCCTTTGTTACTTGTGTTTGGATTACACTTTGTTCACCTTGTGCCTCTTTATTTGCAGTTTCTGATGTTGTCTTTGTAGTTTCTGCTACGCTCTCAGGGAGCTTTGTGCCACAGTTGCCACAAAAGACGTCTTCTTGTTGATAGTTCTGACCACATTTAGGACAATTCATAGATGTTTGGACCTCCAATATTAAGATAATTTAGATTATATACTATATTTATATTGCTATCTATATAATTTTATATTTATATAATATTTTTAAAGTAATACACGCTTTTTAACATAAAAAACCGAGCTACTCTATAAGTACCTCGGCTAAGAAAAGTCTATAAATTCTATAAAACTATCGTGTTTTCTTTTTCATGAATCATCTCAACGATGTCATTATTTTCATTTAAAACAGCTACTTTAGGTGCATGTGTTTTAATCTCTTCTTCGTTTAATTGTGCATATGTCATTATAATCACAACGTCTCCAACTTCAACTAATCTTGAAGCTGCTCCATTTAAACAAATCTTGCCGCTTCCTCTTTCACCTGCAATAACATATGTTTCAAATCTAGCGCCATTATTATTATTTACTATTGCTACCTTTTCATTAGGTAGAATATCCACTGCTTCTAAAATGTCAGTATCTATCGTAATACTTCCTACATAATTTAAATTCGACTCCGTAACTCTTGCTCTATGAATTTTAGAATTCATCATCGTTCTAATCAATACTTTTCATCTCCAATTATTATATTATCTATTAAGCGCGCTTTTGAAAATTTCACCGCTAATGAAATAAATATTTGCTCATTAATCCATTCCCGTTCGATTAATTCAGGGTAACTATAAATAGCTACTTCGTCTACATGTCCACTCGTATGGTCATTTAAATAAGAAACTATACTTTGAATGATGACGTCACTTTGTCGTTCGCCTTTATCGTACAATTCACGTGCAAGTTGCAAACTTTTACTCAAATGTACAGCTTCACTACGTTCCTCATTTGTTAAATAAACGTTTCGTGAACTTTTAGCTAAACCATCGTCTTCTCTTACAATATCCACACCTACAATTTCAATAGGATGGTTGAAATCTTTAACCATCTTTTCAATAATTGCAAGTTGTTGGGCATCTTTTTTCCCAAAATAAGCAAAGTCAGGACGTACAATATTAAATAATTTATTAACAACTGTAACCACGCCTTCGAAATGACCTGGACGTTGCGCCCCTTCAAGCACCTCAGCCAAACGGCCTACTTCCAAAGTGATATCTAATTGATCTGGATACATCTCTTCAACACTCGGATAAAAAACATAATCAACATCTATCGCTTCTACAGCCGCAACATCTTGATCAATTTGACATGGATAAGCATCAAAGTCTTCATTGGGTCCAAATTGTAATGGGTTAACAAAGACACTAATCACTGTCACATCGTTATCTTCTACTGACATACGCATCATTTTCAAATGGCCTTCATGTAATGCGCCCATTGTTGGCACAAAGCCTATTGTTTGTCCTTGTTGATGATATGACTTAACGATGTTTTGCATTTCTTTAATAGTAGTAACGACTTTAGTCATTGATTTCAACCTCGTCCATAATCTTTTTCTTGTATGTGTGTTGTTCTGAAGGGAATGTTCCATTTTTAACTTCATCATTATATTGTTTCAAACCTTCAATACCTATTGAAAAGTCAGCAAACTGTTTAACAAATTTAGCTTGGCGATCCACACCATAATTCAACATATCGTGATATACCAATACTTGTCCGTCTGTGTCTTTACCGGCACCAATACCAATCACTGGTATAGTAAGTTTCTCACTAATCACTTGAGCTAAGTCACTTGGAATTGCCTCTAAAACGAGTAATACTGCGCCTGCTTCTTCCATTGCCTTGGCATCTTCAATTAACTGAATAGCTGCTTCTTTCGTGCCACCTTGTAATTTGTAGCCCATCACACCGACACTTTGAGGAGTTAGTCCTAAATGAGATACGATTGGAATACCCATACGTGTCGCCTTTTGAATGAAAGAAACAAGATGTGCGCCTTCCACTTTTAGTGCATTCGCTTGCGTTTCTTGGTACAAACGTAAAGCATGCTTTAAGTCGTCTTCAACACTTAAACCTACAGTCCCAATAGGCATGTCAACAACTACAAATGTGTCAGGTGCGCCTCGTCTCACTGCCTTACCGTGATGAATCATATCTTCAATTGTGACTTGAACTGTACTTTCATAACCTAAAACGGTCATGCCAAGTGAATCTCCAACTAATATCATATCGATTTCAGCTTGCTGTACTTGCTTTGCACTCGGAAAATCATAAGCTGTAACCATAGATAATTTCGTTTGCTCGTGTTTCATCTTCATTAATTGACTTAATGTTTTCAATTCATTTCATCCTTTATTTCCTTTATTATTAGCAATAGTATAATGAATTGCACCAAGAAAGGAAAGAATTATCTCATGACAATTGCTATCATAGGTCCTGGCGCCGTTGGAACAACGATTGCTGCCGAATTAAAAGCGATTTTACCAGAAACGAAACTCATTGGTCGTCGAAAGCAATCGATGACTTATTTCCCGGAAAATACTTCTAAAGCGATAACCATTGATGTTAGTTCTTACGATAACATGAATCAAACATTCGATGTCATTATCATTGCTGTTAAAACACATCAACTCGGCACTGTAATTAATCAATTAAAAGCACTCGCACATCCAGATACATTAATTATTTTATCGCAAAATGGTTACGGACAAGTGCAACGTATTCCATACCAACATGTTCATCAAGCAGTCGTCTACATTAGTGGTCAAAAAGTAGCAAATCAGGTTACACATTTTCGAGATTATCGTCTTCACGTCCAAGATACGCCAAAAACACGAGAATTAAAAACACTACTTTCTTCTACTAAAATTGAACTTATTTTAGAAAATAATATCGAACATAAAATTTGGTATAAATTACTAGTTAATCTAGGTATTAATTCAATCACTGCGATTGGTCATCAAACTGCTAAAATTTTACAATTGCCAGAAATAAGTCAACTTTGTCGCAACATTCTTGAAGATGGTCTTAAAGTTGCTCAGTCTGAGGGTATTCATTTTCCAAAGCAAACGGTTGATGACATCATGGCAATTTATAAAGGTTATCCAGACGAGATGGGAACAAGCATGTATTATGACGTCATGAATCAACAACCTTTGGAAGTCGAGGCGATTCAAGGATATATTTATGAACGTGCCCGTTATCATCAACTAGAAACCCCCTATCTCGACTCAGTTTATATATTCTTAAAGTCCTATCATCGTCAATTCACACAAACAGAAAGTGAATAAATAGTTATCAAAGGATAAAAAAATCCCAAAGGCGTTATTGATACGTCTTTGGGAATCGAAAGATTATTCAGCTTCTCTGATTTCATCTGCAACATCTTTATAGTCGATATGCGCTTCTGTAAATGATTTCGCATTCACAGGGAAATGCTGTTCAAATGTTTCAAAGTTTTGGATTTCGACTTTAACATCGTCGACTTCAAAGTCTAGTACATGACCACCATAGTCACGTTCATCACTCGCAAAGTGAATATGGAAACCTGCGGAACCCACACCATGGAATAATTCAGGTGTAAAGAAGCCTACAATTGCACCTTTAATGTCTTCTCTCGTTTCTTCAGGTTGTCTACGTGCTGAGTCAATTAAACGCGTATACGGAGGTTCTTGAGCAGGCATCATACGTACGTGCATTTTCTTAAATTTTCCTGAGATTTTCACTGCAGAAAACATATTTTCGCTTACCATTTGTTCTTTAATTTCCTCAAATATCGCATCTTGGTCTTTATTCGAAGATTGGAATTGGTTATCCGCTTTAAACTGTGTCACAGTGGCATATGGTGTCATTTCATCTCCATTTAACTCAATAAATTCCTTATGTTCATTTGCATGATACGCTTTACCATCTATAAAGATGACCTCACCATTTGAACCAGTAAGCGTGCCAATACCTAAATCTCCATGTTCTAGTAACTCATTGACAGAGGCTGTTCCCTCTAATAAACCTGCCATTAACGTGCCTAACGTGCCGTGTTGATATAATACATTAGTCATTATTCATTTCACTCCTATTAATATTCACTCGTTCTTACACTTTAAGAAACGCAATCTAAAGATTTCAACTTTCTCTTTAGAATGCGTTCTTTTATTTTTGAAAATGATAGTACTATCACATACGTTGTCGAATTAATTTAAAGCATTCGGTAACATGTTTGTAGATAATTTCATATTATCTTCATAGTTCACTGGAATATCGATGACTACGGGACCATCTGTTTCATAACCTTCTTTAATCGCCGCTTCTAATTCTTCTTGATTATAAACACGTAATCCTTTAGCTCCAAATGCTTCAGCATATTTAACGTAATCAACTGGACCAAACTCTACGCCTGAAGAACGTTTATATTTCATTTCTTCTTGGAACTCAACCATGTTGTAGCGTCCATCGTTCCAAATTAATTGAATGATATTTAAGTTTTTACGTACCGCTGTTTCTAAATCTTGGGCTGAGAATAAGAAACCACCGTCACCAGCTACTGAAACGACTTGTGTATTTGGACGAACAAGCGCTGCTGAAATAGCCCAAGGAAGTGCAACACCTAATGTTTGCATACCATTACTAAATAATAAATGTCTTGGATTATAGCTTCTAAATTTACGTGCCATCCAAATGTAATGACTTCCTACGTCAACAGTCACTGTTGTATCATCGCTTAGTACCTTTTGCATCGTTTCAATAATTTCAATTGGATGCATCACACCATCTTTGTGTGTAGCTTTAATACCCGTTGCTTCAATGATTTCAGCTCTTAATTTTTCAAGTTCATCTAAATGGTCTTGATTGATGAATGGTTCATCTACATGATTAGAAATTAATTCAATTGTTCCAGCAATATTTCCAATTAATTCTTTAACTGGTTGCATAAAATTAGTAATTTCTGCTTGTACTTCATCGATATTAATAATCTTAGTGTCTAATTCTTTGTTCCAATTACTTGCTTCATATTCGATTGGATCATAACCAATTGTAACGACTAAATCACTTTTTCTTAATAATTCGTCACCAACTTGGTTTCTGAAAAGACCTACACGTCCGAAGAAATGATTTTCTAATTCTCGACTAATGACACCTGCACCTTGGAATGTTTCAACGACAGGGAGATTTGTTTTTTCAACTAAAAGACGGATAGCTTCCGTTTCTGCTTGGCTTGAACTTCTCATTCCAGCTAAAAGAACTGGGAATTTTGCATTTTTGATTTCATCAATGACTATTTGAACATCTTTTTCAGTTGGGACACCGAGTTGAGGTTGTTGACAAAGCGAAATCGCTTGCGCTTCAACTGGTGCAGAGATAACGTCTTGCGGAATACTAATAAAACTTGCTCCATTTTTGCCTGACGTTGCTGTGCGCATGGCATTTGTCATAACTTCTGATAATGATTCTGGGTCTTGAACTTCTGCGCTGTATTTCGTAGATGATCTTAATAATGATGCATTATCAATACTTTGGTGAGTTAAGCGTAATAAATCGTTACGTTTAACTTGACCACCAATTGCTAACACTGGATCACCTTCAGATGTAGCAGTGAGTAAACCAGTTGTTAAATTACTAACTCCAGGGCCACTTGTTACAAGTGTTACTCCCGGTTTACCTGTTAAGCGTCCGATACCTTGTGCCATCATTGCTGCGTTTTGTTCATGACGTGTAACAATCAATTCTGGACCATCATCTTCTAATGCGTCAAATAAGTAATCTATTTTAGCTCCCGGAATACCGAATACGTATTCAACTCCATTATTTTTTAAAGTATCAATTACCATATCTGCTGCTGAATATTGTTTGTCAGCCATTTATTTTCATATCCTTTCAAAAATTTAATTTCCTAGCTATCCTCTTTTAATTTTAAAACTTTACACTAAATGCTTAATTGATTCATATGTTTCTTCTAATGTGTTCACTGATTGATCAAATAATTGTTTTTCATTATCACTTAAAGGTGTTTCATATACTTTAATTGCCCCATATTGATTAATAAGTGTTGGGACACCTAAATAAACCCCTTTATGTCCATATTCCCCATTTAATTGACTTGACACAGTTAAAACACTATTTTCATTATTTAATAATGCTTTAGAGATTCGTAAAAGTGCTAAAGCAATACCGTAATAAGTAGAGCCTTTAGCTTGGATAATGTCGTAAGCTGCATCTCTTGTATTAACGTATAATTCTTCAGCTTTTGCTTCACTGCCTGTTTGTTCTTTTAAAGTATCAAATACTGAGATACCCGCAACATTAGCTTGTGACCATACAGCCAATTCAGAATCACCATGTTCACCAATAATGCTTGCATGAACGCTAGAAGGTACAACATTTAACTCTTGGCTAATAAGATATCTAAATCTAGCACTATCTAATACTGTTCCTGAACCAATGACGCGTTCTGCTGGTAAACCAGTCACTTCTTTAACATAACGTGTTAAGATATCTACAGGATTCGCTGCGATTAAGAAGAAGCCATCGAAACCACTATCCATCACGCTTGAAACGATACTTTTCATGATTTTTGTATTTTTTTCGACGAGTTGTAAGCGTGTTTCTCCTGGTTTTTGTGGCGCACCAGCTGTAATAACAACTAAATCTGCATCTTTACAATCGCTGTATTCTCCCGCTTTGACTGTAACAGGTGATGCACTATAAAGCGCGCCGTGGTTTAAATCTTTCACGTCAGCTTCTACTTTATCTTTCGCAATATCAATGATGACAAATTCATCTGCTATACCTTGTGTGACCATTGCAAACGCATAGCTAGAACCTACTGATCCATCACCAATTAATACTACTTTTTTACTAAATTTTTTCATTTTAACGAACTCCTTCGAAATAAAGTTACACAATGATGTGCTTAGTTTTATTTTTATAATATTTTCATTAAAATAACTAGAATTTTAATTCTACTTCTTTATATATTCATCATTTCAGTGATAAATTTGTTACAATTTATACAAAATATAGTATTTAGTGACCAACTTCATTACATTTACAATTATAGTACACAATGAAGTATTAATAAAATACATAATAACGATTATTACTATTCTTAAAAGGAATGGTTCATCTATAGAAAAACGTAATCAGTCATATTACATTACGTGTTTAAACAGTGAGGTAACAACATAAAATAAGCTCCTAAAACGAAGTATTCATTCACTTCGTTTTAGGAGCTTTGTATTTTGGAATTTATTATCCAGTTTATATTAAGTCTAAGATTAATAACTCAAACAGATTAAACGTATTCTATTTAATAGGCTCAAGTTGTGATATAAAATCAATCCATTGGCGCGTAACAAAATTCAGGTATGCATCCTTTCTCCAAATCGCACCTAGATGCCAAGAGAGCTCTACATTTTCTAACTGTATAGACGTAACATTATCCCCCATTAAATGTACTAAACTTTCTGGTACGATACTGATACCTATACCTTGTTGAATCATATTGGCAATAAAACTGATTTGTGAGATGTTTGCCACTGTTTTAGGGTAAAAGCCTATGCGTTTACAATTTTCGATAATCTGGTCTTTTAAATAATAATCATCATGGAAGAGTACGAATTCTTCATCTTTCAGTTCAGCTAAGTCGACCTTTTTCAAATGTGCAAGGTGATGATCATTACTTACCACAAGTAGTAATTCCTCATTGTATAAAGGAATTGAATGGAATAGCGTGTGATCGACTGGTAAAGTAGTGATTCCGATATCTACTTCGTCATTGGCAGTTAAATTCTCAACTATTTTACCTCCGCCTTCAATCACTTCATACGTCACATTCGGATATAACTTATGAAACTGGTTGAGGGCATTCGTAAACATTTGCACATTCATCATAGGTGACAGACCTATTTTAATGTGACCTTTTTGAACATTCACCACATCATTCATTTCTAATGATAGCTTTTCAAATAATGCTAAAAATTCTAAACTGTTATCATAAAATGTTTGCCCAATGTCAGTGAGTTTAATTTGTTTCTGAGAACGGTCGAATAAAGTAATATCGTATTCATTTTCAATGTTCTTAATCGCTTTACTTATCGTTGATTGAGCAATATATAAATGTTCAGATGCTTGTGTCATTCCACCTTGGCGAACAACTTCTACGAAATATTTTATTTGTTTAATTTCCATTTATTCTCATCCTTATGCAAATTAATATTACTGTATATTACGTTCTCTGCGATAAATGAGGAAGCTATAAAATATTAAGACACCCAGTAAAATGATTGCAGCAATTAATATGGTATAAATTCCCATAAATTTTTGAAGTAACGCAGATACAATTGCCCCCACAACAAAACTTATTACTATTCTAATGTAAAGTAACGATTTACTCAATTGTACTTTATCTTTATTTATCATATATTCACTTAATGCGACAACGCCTTTTTTTAAATTACCAGTTGAAAATGTATTTGCATAACCTTCGCCTTCGATTTTACTGAAAGCGGTAGTTAGCATGGCCATACTAAATGCGAGTGGCGGAATAATAAATAAATTAGATACTGTACTCGGAGTGAAACCGACAACGATACTACTAATTGTGATTGGAAGTAACGCGATTAAACGCCAATATCTTGTCGCAATTTTAGCATGTAGCAATGAAACAAACATGACGCCAATCATAAAGGAGAGTACTGAAATAATTTTTAAAAGACCACCATCAAGGTTATGATGTGACACTTCAGAAGCTAAAAAGATGATATTCCCCGTTTGTCCAGCTGCTAAAGTTCCACCTCGTTCTAAAAAGGTATAGGCATCTACATATCCACCGACAAACGTCAATGCAATTGCTATTTCTTTAAATTGATAAATATTTTGAGTGAGATATTTATCTAGTGAAATGTCTACCCACCTCTTTTCAATTTTCTTCAAAATTATCATACACCTTTTAAATGCCAATTGTTAATTTATTAGTTTTACACTGTTTAAATGTAATTTGTAAAATATTGGTAAAAATTCCTTTTAAAAAGCTATTCTTATTTTTCAGATATCTGATATAATCAAGTTTATCATTTCGCGATAAGCTTAAGTTTGATTTATTCATCAAA
Source organism: Staphylococcus caprae (assembly GCF_002902725.1). Classification (GTDB taxonomy): domain Bacteria; phylum Bacillota; class Bacilli; order Staphylococcales; family Staphylococcaceae; genus Staphylococcus; species Staphylococcus caprae. The sequence goes on along the minus strand of NZ_PPRT01000037.1, from coordinate 10,415 downwards.
TAGACATAAAAAGCTTTAATTTTTCAGAATTTTTAGATAAAAACACATTATTCTGTGCTATGATATAAATTATTAGAAATAGCTCATCATTCATATTGTTAATAAAGCGTTTTTCAAGAATATTAAACAATTTAAATAGCTGTTCGAAATAGATTACTTTTTAATCAGTGGAGGTTCATTATGGCAAGTTTCTTTAACCGGATTACTCGAAAAGAGAATCCAACAATTTATCAAAACAAAGATGGACACCTTAAACGTACGTTGCGTGTGCGTGATTTCCTTGCATTAGGTGTAGGTACCATCGTTTCAACATCAATTTTTACCTTACCTGGGGTGGTAGCTGCAGAGCATGCAGGACCTGCAGTAGCATTATCATTTTTATTAGCAGCTATCGTAGCAGGACTTGTAGCATTCACATATGCTGAAATGGCATCAACTATGCCTTTCGCAGGTTCAGCTTATTCTTGGATTAACGTATTATTTGGCGAACTCTTCGGATGGGTTGCTGGATGGGCTCTCTTAGCAGAATACTTTATTGCAGTTGCTTTCGTAGCATCAGGTTTTTCAGCTAACTTAAGAGGACTTATTGCACCACTTGGAATTAGCTTACCTAAAGCATTATCGAATCCGTTTTGTAGTGATGGTGGCGTCATTGATATTATTGCAGCTGTGGTTATTATCTTGACTGCTTTATTACTTTCTCGTGGTATGAGTGAGGCTGCACGTCTTGAAAATATTTTAGTTATACTTAAAGTGTTAGCGATTATCCTTTTCGTGATTGTTGGTTTAACAGCAATTCATTTCAGCAATTATGTACCATTTATTCCTGAGCATAAAGTCACTGCTTCAGGCAGTCACTTCGGTGGATGGCAAGGTGTATACGCTGGTGTCTCAATGATATTCCTAGCATATATTGGATTTGACTCAATTGCGGCTAACTCTGCAGAGGCAATTAATCCTCAAAAAACGATGCCTAGAGGCATTTTAGGATCTTTAGTTGTCGCAATTGTACTATTTGTAGCTGTAGCCTTAGTATTAGTTGGTATGTTCCACTATTCTAAATATGCTGGTAACGCTGAACCTGTAGGTTGGGCATTACGTCAAAGTGGTCACAGTATCATCGCAGCAGTCGTTCAAGCTATCTCGGTGATCGGTATGTTTACGGCTTTAATAGGTATGATGTTAGCCGGATCTCGTCTATTATATTCATTTGGTCGTGATGGCTTACTCCCTGCATGGTTGAGTCATTTAAATCATAAACATTTACCTAATAGAGCGTTAGTGGTTTTAACAATTATTGGTGTATTAATTGGGTCAATGTTCCCATTCACTTTCTTAGCGCAATTGATTTCTGCAGGTACATTAGTTGCATTTATGTTTGTATCACTTGCAATGTATCGTCTAAGAAAACGTGAAGGTAAAGATTTACCTAAACCAGCTTTTAAATTACCATTATATCCCGTTTTACCTGCGATTACATTTGTGCTCGTATTGCTTGTATTCTGGGGTTTAAGTCATGAAGCTAAATTATATACTTTAATTTGGTTCTTTATAGGTATTGTGATTTATTTACTCTATGGCCTAAAACATTCTAAGAAAAATGAAGAAGAAGAGTATCACGTACCAAAATAATTCATATTATAGAGCTTTGGACATAATTCCCAAAAATAATAGCAGTAAGATGATTTCAATTAAGAATCTTCTTACTGCTAATTTTATATTCAATACTACGTATTTACACGTAATTTTTCATCAATATATAATAAGACGTTTCGATTTCATATACCCCACAATACACTTTTATACTTTTCTATAGCGTTTTAACCCAATAATATTTAAAGCGATAAACACAACTATGAATATTGTGAGTATGAGTAAATCGAACCAAATATGAGTCCATCCTTGTCCTTTTATCATTACGTTTGTTAAACCATTACCAGCATATCGCAATGGGAATAAATATCCTATATTGCTAAGCCAATGGGGCATATTTTCTAAAGGAAATATACCTGAAAAGAATACTTGTGGCACAGCAAATAGTGGAATAAATTGAATCATTTGAAATTCTGAATTAGCAAATGTAGAAATGAAAATCCCCATTGATAAGGCGGTAATGGCTAATAATATATTAATTAAAATAACATATCCTAAACTACCCGCTAAATGAATACTAAGAAGATAAATTGAAAATAACACTATAATCAGTGTTTGAATGATAGCGAAAATTCCGTAACCTATGAGATAACCTAAAACAATTTCCGTACGACGAATAGAAGTAGATAAAACACGTTCTAATGTTCCTGTAGTGCGTTCTCTTAATAATGCAATGCCCGAAATTAAAAATACAAAGAAGAATACAAAGAATCCCATTAAAATTGGAAACATTTTATCAAAATAGTTGCTATTAGAATCGCCATATAAATAATGATTAGATATATCAATATCTTGCTTATTCTTCATTTGCATTGACTTTGGCATTTTTTCAGAAACTTTCTTTACACTACTAAGTCTATCTTTCTGAATTGCTTGGCCAATCATTTGTTTAATCTGATTAGATTTACTAGGATCTTCATTTGTATAAGTCACATGAAGTGTATGACTTTTTTGATATATAAACCCATCTAAATTGTCGTCTTCTATTTTAGATTTAATATCTTTTTGTGTTTTATATTTTTTAATATCTAAATTTGAAGTAGGAAGATGGTTTGTAATATTAGATGACACTGAATGATCTATACCAATTTTCAAGTCTTCTTCATTACCATTAAAGACGAAATACATCAATGTCAATATCAGCATGGGAGCTAAAAACATAAGTGCGAGCGTACGTTTATCACGAAGTAATTCCTTCATAACACGTTTGACTATTGCGAAAAGTTTCAAGATGAACTCACCTCCTCGGCTTTTATAAATACTTCTTCAATCGTATCAGCGTTAAATTTCTTTTTTAGATTTTTAGGAGTATCTAAGGCAAACAATCTACCTTCTATAATTAAACCAACCTTATCACAACGCTCAGCTTCATCCATAACATGAGTGGTTACTACCACACTTTTTCCTTTATCGACTATATTTTTTAATTGTGTCCAAATCTGATTACGTAACTTAGGATCTATCCCTACTGTCGGCTCATCTAATATGATTAAATCGGGTTGACCAAGCAAAGCCATTGCTAAAGATAGTCGGCGTTTCATTCCCCCTGAAAATTGATTAACCTTTTTGTTCAATGTGTTTTCTAAATCAACTAAAGACATATTTTTCTTAATGTTGTCTTCCAATTCTTTACCTTTTAATTCTGAAAGGTGACCAAAGAAGTCTAAGTTTTCATAAGCAGTTAAATTTTCATAAAGTGCATCTGTTTGCCCCATATAACCGATTTTATTTAAAACTTGACGATTAGGTATTTTTTGTTTGAAAATTTCAGCTGAACCAGAATCGAAATTTTCCATACCAAGTAAACATTTTATCGTTGTCGTCTTACCTGAACCACTAGGTCCAATTAAACCAAGAAGTTCTCCTCTATTAATTTCTAAAGTAATACGATTTAACACTTTATGTGTTCCATATGATTTTACCACTTCGTACAAGCTAGCAATGCTTCGATCCATACAAATTGCCTCCTTTGTTGACATAACTTACAGTTTATATATATTTAATGTTAAGAGTTTTATGTAATTATAGTGATAAAAATTATTAAAAAGCGAACACATTTACATTAATTGTTCACTAAAAGGTGGATCATAATGAGAGAAAGAGATATTAGGGATATCCGTGTAACCAAAACTCAAAATCGTATTCGTAATGGAATGATGAGACTTTTAAAAATAAAAACATATGAGACCATAACTGTGAAAGACATTTGTAAAGAAAGCCAAATCAGTAGAACAACATTTTATTCACACTATAATGATAAAGAACATTTTATTTATTCTCATCTAAATGAACTATTAAAAAAAGGAAAAAGAGAATTATTAAAAGAAGAATTTTCCTCACAAACTTATTTTTTTGAAAATGCTATTAAGTTCTGGTCAACAAGTGGGTCTCTTATATTAATATTATTAGGTGATAACAGTGCACATAAGTTGCATCAAGAAATCAAAAAAGTATTACAAAGAAATATAGAAATCAATATCGTACCCATCTTAAATACAAAGTTGTTAACGACAAAAGAAAAGTATTTCTTATTAATTTTTATCAGTAATGCCATTTTCGGAGTAATACAAGATTGGGTTAATAGAGGATGTATAGAGAAACCTAATGAATTAGCAACTATTATGAATAAAATCATTACTAGTGCATTCAAATAAATTGATAACATGATAAAACACAATTACTTATTATCAAGTATTTCTTAAGTATCCAATTGTTATAGATTTAATATACTAAAGCCTCGCTATGACCATTAAATGATGCATAGCGAGGCTTATTACATATTTATTGTTGCTAATTTAACTTATTTTTATTTACTTGAGCTACAATTTCATGATTTGATGATTACCATCCTTGACCTGTAACTTCATATTGATCTAGTTTACCTTGTTGCAAAGCTTGAAGGGCATTTTCAATGGTGTCGAGCGCTTGATCTAGTTGTTCATAAGTAATCACTAGTGGAGGTTGGAATCGTAAAACATTGCCAGCTACAGCAATAATCACAACGCCATGTTTAAAGCAATCATTACATATCTTTAAAGCCGCTTCTGGATCGCGTGTCTTTTCTTTTTTATCAGACACAATATCAATACCTATTGATAAACCTACACCTCGCACGTCTCCTACACTTTCATATTGTTTAACCCACTCATTCATACGCTGACGTACGTAGTTCCCCTTTTCAGTGGAAGCCGTTAATAAATCTTCTTCTTCGATCATTTCAATTGTGGCCAAAGCTGCTTCACAACTTACTGGATTCGCTCCAGTTGTAAATAAATGTGCCGGTGCTTCAAGACTTTCCATGATATCTTTACGGCCTACAATCGCTGACATTGGTAAACCACCTGCTAAGGACTTTCCAAATGTGATGAGGTCTGGGGTGAAATTGTAATGCGATACAGAACTCCATGTGCCAGTACGACCAAGTCCTTGTTGGATATCATCAACAGCAATTAAAATGCCATGTTGGTGGCATAAGTTTTGTAATGCTTCAAAATAACCCGGCACTGGCTCTAACAACCCACCGTCACCTTGAATCGTCTCAACCACGATGCATGCAACTTCCTCAGCTGGCACATACTTTGCAAACATCTCTTTAAGAGGAGCCAAATATTCTTCTACTGTATTAGGTTGCGATTGCTCGAACATCCCTCTATATTTATCAGGAAATGGAATATGATAGAAACCGTTGAGTAATGGTCCGTAATGTTTACGCATGTTTAAACTAATGGCTGACATCGATAATGCACCGAATGTTGAACCATGATAAGCATTCGTAAAATTGATAATATACGGCCGTCCAGTATAAGCACGTGCAAATTTGATAATGCCATCATTAGCATCTGATCCTGATAAACCAAATGCCACTCTTTTCTCATCATCGCCTGGCGCAATGTCGCATAACTTTTTAGATAGACGTACAAGTGGCTCGTGGTACATATAAGCCGGCGTATAGTGCACAAATTTTTCTGCTTGTCTTTTAATCGCGTCAGTCACTTTCTTAGGTGCATGTCCAATATTTTGTGAACTAGCACTTGATAAGAGATCAATATATTCTTTCCCGTCTACATCAACTAATGTGGCACCAAAGCCATGATCAATAGCTAAAGGATAATATTTGATTCGTCCTGATTTCGCGAAATATTCTCCATCTTCATTTATTAGTTTTTCTGCTTTACTCATGATAAATTCACCTTCCCTATGAATTATCATTCATTCTTCATACTGTTTTTAGTCCATCTAAACACTCTCTTTTTATATTTTTATCAGTCTCAAAATGAATTCTTGATATTATGGTAGTAATCAATATACTAATAATTTTCTGATTTGTAAATATTTTCAGAATAATTAAAAAATTAAACTTCTTCATTAATTTAAATTTGAAAACAACTTGATAAGCAACGATGTATAAACATAATGGATACGGGAATTAAAATAAGTAATACAATGATTGGAGGAAATGATATGTGGTTAAGATACGGTTATCACTTACTATGTGCATTCATCATAAGTGCACTTCTATTAATCACTACGATGGTGATGGATGTCCTTTTACAATCAACACATTTAACACAGTTATTGCTTAATATTGATTTTCTTGTAAATCCCAAAAACGTACCTACCATTGTCGAAGGTCTGATTCATCTATGTATTGGGCTTACAATTTATGTCGTATTTTTAATCATTTATCAATATTCAAAGTCACTTTACTATTTAGCATACTTTCCTTTAATAGTTATTTTTATTATTATGTACCCTTTTTTAATCGCTATAGCACAACGTTCATTCTTTACATTTAGCTGGCCTGAATACTTCTGGTGGATGGTTGCTCATATTATTTTCATGGTATTGATGGCGATTTGTATTCCTACGATTTCAAATAAACATTTATGAGTTTATATTAACTTTTTTAACTTACCTTAAAGTTTCGATGTGGTTTCATTTAAAGCGGTATGATTATTCGATTCAGGTGGTACACTAAAAGCGTAGAAAACATTCTATCAAATTCTAAATTCTCTAATTCGAAAAGGGGTTATCATTGTGAACAAGATTGTTCTTCTTGCATCAACTGTTTTAACAAGTACAGTATTATTTTCCACTGTAAATATTTCTGAAGCAAAAGCGGATGAAGTAACTGTAAATAATGCAAAACATGTAGCACAACAAGCTATGAAAAACAGCGGTGGCAATCCCTACTTACAGAATTTCAAAACTGTCAAAGACAAAGGAGATTACTACAAAATCGACATTAGTAATAAATCTGGCGCAGGTGTAGGCACTTATAAAGTCTACAAAAATGGAGAAGTTCAATATAAAAGTGGAAACTATGGTGAGTATAGTACTTTAAATAATAAAGATTGTTATACAGGACAAGGTATTACAACTAAAACTTATAAAGAAACACATCATGCGACAAACACTGACACATCAGTAGACTCTGCTAGAGAACTTAACGCGTTCTACGTTGGAAATGTGCAGTCTTCTGATCTACCGGAGCAATCGAAACAGACGCTTCCAGAAAGTGGTAATGATCACAGTAATCGAAGCACAGAAGTCGTAGCTACTGCCTCACTACTCGCAGGTGGGTTATTGATCGCTAGACGTAAATCTTTACTCAAAACTTCATAATCGAACAACCTTAATTACTTTTATAACTGGTCGAAAGATAGTGAGGAATCGCTATTGTTTCGGCCTTTTTTTATGACGATTTTTTGAAAAATAACTTTGAAACAAGTAACAAATGAATAAACAAGGCTTTAAAGGGAAAATAAAGTATTGTAAACACTAAATTAAATTTATGCATATTAATTGTAAATAGATATACATTCTTTAAGGAGGAGTTAGATTATGAAATATGTAGTTGTTGGTACGTCACATGCAGGTTATGAAGCCATTGAAACCCTTTTAAAAGAAGATTCAAGTGCTGAAATCGAAGTATTTGAAAGTGGCGATAAACCTTCATTCCTATCCTGTGGAATTCAAAGTTATTTAGAAAATGTTTCTCCTTCACTTGATTCATTACACTATGCTTCAACATCTTCTTATGAAGAACAAGGTGTGAACATTCATACTAATAGTACTGTGACTGACTTAGACACTGATAAAAAAGTGATTACCGTAGAACAAAACGGACAATCTAAAGAAGTGTCATATGATAAATTGTTCTTAAGTCCAGGTGGCAAACCTGTCACACCTCCTGTTGACGGTATAGATCAATATAATAACGTCTTATTTATGCGAGGTCGTGAATGGGCAGATCAAATTAAACAACGTATGCCACAAGCTAAAAAAGCAGTTGTTGTAGGCGGTGGCTACATTGGTATTGAAGCTGCTGAAGCCTTTGCTAAAGCAGGTATTGAAACAACAATTGTTGATATTGCAGATAGAATTTTAAACACTTACCTTGATAAAGAATTCACTGATATTTTAGAAGAAAATTCTAAACAACATGGTCTTTATTTCAAAGGTGGCGAAACCGTTCAATCACTTTCAGGTGACAACGATGGTAATGTGACAAAAGTTGTGACAGATAAAGCTGAATACGAAGCAGATACCGTATTATTCGCAGTGGGGGTTGAACCTGCTACAGAATGGTTAGATGGCAAAATTGATTTAGGTAAAAAAGGTATTATCAATATCGATCATCAACAACAAACATCTGCTAAAGATGTATACGCAGGTGGTGACGCAACGCTTGTACCATTTGCACCAGTTAATGAGGATCGTTATATCGCGCTCGCAACCAATTCTCGTCGTCAAGGCGTTGTTGCAGCGAAAAACATGACTGGTAACGATATGACAATGCCTAGAGTATCCGGTACTTCTGGATTACAATTATTTGATTATAAATTCGGACAAACAGGTGTCCATGGTACTGAAGCGGATAGTTATGATGGTAATCTAGGTCAGAAATATGTAGAAGAACTTATTCATCCTAAATTTATGCAAGATGATACAAAAGTTCATATGAAAATCATTTACGATGAAGATAGTCATAAAATTTTAGGTGGACAAGTGATGTCTACTGAAGATGTAACAGCTTCTATCAATACAATTTCTATTGCGATATCAGCTGGTTTCACTTTAGAACAATTTGCTGTACAAGATTTCTTCTTCCAACCTGATTATGACCGTCCTTGGAACTATCTCAATGTATTAGCGCAACAAGCATTGGGCGATACGTTCGGAAGCGACAAAATGTTATTCTAATTCATTTGAATAAGTAATAAATGCTCAGTAAGGCGTACGCTATCGTCGTCTTACTGGGTTTTTTAATGTTAAAAATCATCTTAGCGTCTAATATAGAATGACACTAAGATGATTGAAATATATATTAATTGCTTTGATTTTGATTATCTTCTTTTGAGTCTTTATGCTTTTGCTTTTTTTCACCTTCGTCTTTAATTTTTTCTTTTTTAGGGTGATAATTAGGTCCATTTGTATAGTCATTAGCTGCATTCCAAATTAAGAACTCATTGATACCATTATCTTTAAGCGCTTGAACTTCATCTGAAATGGCTTGTGCGTCATATTCCTTATATTTACCTTCACCTAAATAAGAGGCAGTAAAATCTTGGATCCACGGTCTTGATTTCGGTTTATCGTTACCTAATTTATTTAAAATACTATTTTCACGTTGAACGTAACGATTCACTGTTTTATAAGGTTCTGTATCTGGTGCTTTTAACCCAAAGTCTCCCGGACTCCAATGAGATGGATAAATCATCGAAGATATCGCATCTACATTTTTAGAGATTTTAGGGAAACTTTGTCCAATTCCTGGAGCATTTTTAACTAATGCTGAATATCCGAAGACATCTGCAGAAATTTTAACATGATATGGTTTCAATTCTTTATGTGCATATTCCAAGTATTTAGTTACAGTATCTACACGTTGGTCTCCAGAACTTAACTTACTATTTTGATAGTCGCCTTTATCATATTCTAAGTTGCTTGCCTCATTTTCAAAGCCTTCAGGGAATCGAACATAGTCGTATTGAATGTCACGGAACCCAGCCTTTGCTGCAGCCTTAGAAATTGCCACATTATATTTCCAAACATCTTTTACAAACGGATTAACAAAGCTATCGCCTTTGCCATTCTCCCAAACTGACCCATCTTTATCTTTAAATGACCATTCAGGGTGTTCCTTAGCCAATTTAGTATCTTGGAAGGTAACAATACGTGCGATTGGATAAATATTGTTTTTCTTCAATTTCTTTAAAAGTGGCTTTGCTTCAGCAAGATCCATTTCGTTTTTATCTATGAGTTTATTTCCAGTGTGGAACTTCATTGTGATGTTACCAGCATCATCTTTAACGTCTATAACCATTGAATTTAGTTTAGAATCTTTAATATATTGAATCAGTTCATCCACTTTCTCATCTTTAGTAGAACCACTCGCCACATAAATGCCTTTTACACCATCTTTAGGATATTGAACCGCATTGTCACTTTGTTTCTTACTAGATTGTTTAGTTGATTGTTTATCCCCTTTGTCTTCATCGTTCGTTTTATTGTCTTGTCCTTCATCATGACTGCAAGCTGATAATAGTAATGCACTTGTAGCAAAAACAGCTAGAACTTTCTTTTTATTCATACCCTGTTGTCTCCCAAACACACAAAATATAAATTTGAATTTATTACTATTAAATTTACTAAAATGCGTAATTAAGTAATATATTTATATTATTAATGATTATTTATAAACATAGAATAACATACTATTTTGAAAATTGAATTAAAACGTGTGTACGGCTCTCAAT
>NZ_PPRT01000036.1 GCF_002902725.1 Staphylococcus caprae | reverse complement strand
CGAAGGTAGCCATGGCTAAAGTCATTAAAACGTTTAAACTGAATCCCGACTGTCATTGTACATCGAAATATCTGAATAACCTCATTGAGCAAGACCACCGTCATATTAAAGTAAGAAAGACAAGATATCAAAGTATCAATACGACAAAAAATACTTTAAAAGGTATTAAATGTATTTACGGTCTATATAAAAAGAACCGTAGGTCTCTTCAGATCTACGGATTTTCGCCATGCCATGAAATTAACATCATGTTAGCAAATTGACACAAATTATTATTTTAAAATTGAGACTAGACATTTATTTTTCAGCTTTGCAACAGAACCACTATTAAATTACCTTGTAGAGAAGAACAAACTAAGATTGGTAATTTCTTAGATAAAGTTGAAATTTTAATTAAAAAACAATCTACAAAAGTTGAATTATTAAAGCAACGTAAACAAGGATTATTACAGAAGATGTTTGTATAGTTTTTATAATGACCTATTATGTTAACCAATAAGACACAAATAATGTTCTAACATTGTTTGTGTCTGTATTTTGAGGTAACTATATACCTTTTGCTCCTACATATCTTTATCATTTTTCATAGAAATAGAATATCAAAATATGTCATCGCATTTTAAGTACTCGATAAAATGTTTTTTAGATTTCTTTTTTTGCCATTTCTCAACAATTGAATCTTCTAGATGACATACGAACCTATCATCCACTAATAAATATTCACCATCTTCGGATCCTTGACCTGAAATTTTTACATTGTGGTTTTTGTTTTCGAAATAATTAATTAAATACTTTTTCATATCTTCTAATGATTTAATGTAATATTCTAAATCCTCATTACTAATAACATAAGCACCTATTTTACTTTGACCAGAAACAACCCCCTCAATCTCAGATAGTACATCTAATTTTTCCCAAGTTAATACTATATCTCCCTCATCTGGAGAAAACATATACTTACTAAGTATAAACTTACTATCCCTCCACTTAATCTCTAAGTATGAAGGAAGTTCTTTATAATCTAAAACATAATCTTTAAAAATAACACCATCGATGTTTTCTCTATAGACTTTTATATTGTCTATTGAATTGATCCATGACTTGATGTCATCTACTGTTTTGAATAGACCTACTACTTTTCTCGTTGAAAATTGATTGAATTCTAGTAAAAACATACATATTCTCCTCTGATTCTTTTACAAAGTGATACCAACGCAATATAATCCTTAGTTATTTATTAAAGTTCCTATAATTCGCTATCACGTTTAATTCTATAAATGGTCTGTCTTGTGATATTGACTTCTTTCGCAATCCTGCTGATAGACACACCTTCCTCTAACATTTCTACAACGCGATGATAGATAATGCGTTTTTGTGGATCTTTCGCGTTGGGAGAATATAATAAAGGTCGCCCTTTATAAACGCCTTTTTCTTTAGCTATTTTAATTCCTTGTTGTTGTCGACGCTTACTTTCATTTCTTTCTTGTTCTGAAACCATCGCTAATATTTGTATGATTAAATCTTTCATAAACTTATCTAATAATGGATTACCAATGACTTCGTTCATCATAGGTAAACTAGTAATCATCAATTGAACTTCTTTATTCTTTAAAAAATTAACCGTATTAATCACTTCATCATAATTACGTCCTAAACGATCAATCGATTCTACGACAAATCTGTCTCCTATTCTCACAAAGTTCAATGCTTCTTGAAAAATGGGTCTGTGTTCAACAGATTTACCGGATTGTTTTTCTGTAAATATTTTTTCAGCGCCAAATGTTTTTAAATTTTCAATCTGTCTTTCTAAATTTTGATCTATTGAAGAAACTCTTGCATAACCTATAATCATTCATCTTCACTCCGTAATTAATATACACCCTAATCATACGTTTAAGTTGTTATAAATTCAACCATTTCATTTGTATGATTAGGGTGTACCATAATTATACAAATTATTATTTTTAATATATTAAACAAAGCTTTTATTGTTATACTTATTAATATCGTGTTTAAAGGAGCGAATTAAATGTTTTTGGCATGGAATGAAATTAAATACAATAAGCTAAAATTCGGATTAATTATAGGCATTCTTGTATTAATTAGTTATTTACTCTTTTTATTATCTGGACTAGCGAATGGTTTAATTAATATGAACACAGAAGGTATTAAGAAGTGGAAAGCAGATGCAATTGTCTTAAATAAAGATGCTAATCAAACTGTACAACAATCAGTAATAACAACATCGGATGTTAAAGGGAAATTTAAAAAAGAGGCTCCTTTAAAGCAAATGGGCATTATCGCTTCAAATGGAAGTAGTAAAGAGAATGCGATACTCTTTGGGGTAACATCAAATTCATTCTTGATTCCGAAGATCAAGGAAGGCAAAGCGTTTAATAAAGATAATGAGGTCGTCATTGATCAATCATTGAAAGATAAAGGATTTAAAGTTAATGACATAATCAATTTATCTCAATCTGACGAGAAATTACATATCGTTGGAGTGTCAGAAAGTGCGAAATATAATGCTTCCCCTGTTATTTTTACTAATAATAAAACAATGGAAAAAATTAACCCAGCATTATCATCAGACAAAACCAATTCAGTAGTTGTCAAAGATAGTAATTGGAATGATAAAAAGATGAATAGTGATTTAGAAGTGATTGGTATTGATGAGTTTGTAGAAAATCTACCAGGTTATAAACCTCAAAACTTAACAATGAATTTCATGATTACATTCTTGTTTGTTATTTCTGCTACAGTTATTGGAGTATTTTTATATGTTATTACTCTACAGAAGAAGAGTTTATTCGGTGTATTAAAAGCGCAAGGATTTACGAATGGGTTCTTAATGAAGATGGTATTAGCACAAACCTTTATATTAGCTTTAATTGGCTCATTAATTGGATTAATGTTGACCTTGCTTACAAGTCTAATTTTACCCAAAGCAGTACCGATTCAATTTGATGTTATAACACTTGTTATTTTCGGTATTGTTCTGATACTTATTTCACTTGTAGGTAGTCTTTTCTCAGTACTATCTATTAGAAAAATTGATCCACTTAAAGTAATCGGATAAGGAGACTTCATTATGTTAAAATTCGAGAAAGTAACAAAAGAATTTCAAGATGGAAATCATATGATTAAAGCAGTTAAACCAACATCATTATCTTTTGAAAAAGGCGATTTTATAGCTATTATTGGTCCTTCTGGTTCTGGTAAAAGTACATTCCTAACAATGGCTGGTGCCTTACAAACGCCTACATCTGGCGAAATTTATATTAACGATAAGAAAATCTCAAAAATGAATCAGAAGAATTTATCCAGAATGAGAATGAAAGAAATTGGGTTTATATTACAAGCGACTAACTTAGTTCCGTTCTTAACAATCAAACAACAATTTCACTTATTAAAAAGTTATAAAAAAGATGTGTTAAGTACTCAAGAACATGATAAATTGTTAGACGATTTAGGTTTGAAAGAAATCGAGAATAAATTGCCTTCTGAAGTGTCAGGAGGACAGAAACAACGTGTTGCGATTGCTAAAGCAATTTATACACAGCCATCTATTATTTTAGCTGATGAGCCAACCGCATCACTCGATACTGAAAATGCGATGGCAGTTATAAAAATACTAAAAGAACAGTCTAAGCAACGTCAAAAAATATGTATTATTGTTACTCACGATGAACGGTTAACTAAATTTTGCGACAAAATCTTTCATATGGAAGATGGTTACTTAACGCAAAAATAAAACAATTAAAGTATCAATATATTATCCTCAATTAAAAGTATTTAGATATCTTCTTTTCTTAATCATTATTTCTCATAACTTTGCAATCCTTCAATAGGTAATGTTATAATTTAAATAACGAAAATGATTAACAATTAATGCATTAATCTCCACACTACTGCAATAGTGTGGGGATTTTTTCGATGCTGGCTTATAAAGTCGCCTATTAATTATTTGTTGCGATTGCGTAGCCAATGCGCAAATAATGCGACGATACAACCACTCGCTGCTGTGGTCATGATGTGAACAAAGTTATCAAGTTTCACGCAGTATTTCAACGGATTCAGTAGTTTTAGCTACTCCTAATAAATGTGGTCCGATTATGATACCAAATACTAAAAGCCAAATAACATCAGGTATGTATTTTCGTGTAATAAGTGCAAATATAGGTGCTAGCATTGCTGCTAAAATAATCCACCAAATTGAGAATAAATTTTCAATTAGCAAATCATGTGACATCCTAATCACCCATTTTAATCTTATTATATAAATTACTCAAATAATTCTACACTTTTTAATTCCAGTCATCTATTTTATGACTCATTTATTAAGTAGAAAGAAACGAAAGAAGTTAAAATATTAGTCCATATTATATTTTTTTCTATAATCATCGCAGTTTACTTTAAAGTATCATTTCTTATACGCAATTGTTCAATAATTGTCTTTATGCTCAATTGAGTCTGTACCTTTAGATTAATACAGATGAACCGTTTGTTATTTGGATTCTTTAGTAAAGATATTCTTTATTCTCTTCGATATAAAAAGACCACCTACATTCTTAATCTAAATATGTCAACTCATCGAAGTTGTCCAATTAAATGTAAGATAATCCAAATGCTAGTATAGTTATTGTTATATATAAATTAAAATTTTTCAAATATATTTATTTCTAAAAAAGTTTCACTCGTAAGTATAAAAACCTTTTCCACTTTCTAAGCCAATGTGTCCATTCTTTATTTTTTCTTCTAACATAATCACAACTTTTTTATCTTCTGCATTTTTTGTTTGTTCATACTTAGTCTTTTGAATATTATATATTGTATTTAATCCTATGGAATCCATAAGAGCGAACGGTCCTTGTTTTGTTTTTAAAGCAACTATCCAAGTTTTATCAATATCTTTAAAGTTAGCAATTTCGTTTACATATAATTTAAGTGCTTCTTGAAGATGTGGTAGTAATAACGTATTAGTAATATAGGAAGATTGCTCTTTTTCTATAATAGTCACTAAAAAATCTAGGTCTTTCCCAAATGCCGCAAGTTTATTAATGGTTTCTGGAGAGGTCTGTTTACTAGTCATAATTTCTACAACATTGTTTTTCCAAGGTCGGTTTATAATATGAAATGCTGCAAATTTTTTAGGCGTTTGTAAGATATTTGAGAAATCCGTTGGTTTAAATGTATCTGTAACAGTTACAATAATTTTGTCCTTAATTGGCTTAGTCGCCAATTGTTCAAATAATTGTTGTTTGTCTCTCATTATCTCTGGTATAGCTTCAATAAGTAAATCCCTTTCCTCAATTGCCAAATCTAAATTCATTTCAATATTTACACAATTTTTTATTTCACTCAATTTTTGATCTGAGGCAGTTGTTTCTTTCTGATAAATTTTCAAAGTATCATCAAAACGTTTAGAACATGCTTTATCTTTATCATAAATTGTGACATTGAATCCTTTTTCTGCTATTTTTATAGCGAGTTGAGTACCTATAATACCTCCACCTAGAATTGTTATATATTCAAAGGAATGATTCGAATTTTGAATGTCCAGGGTATTTTTAAAAAATTCTTTTTGGGTAAATTCTGGGTTTGGGTACTCATAAAAACCTTTATTGACTGTAATGCCAATACGATTTTCATCAACCATTTTTTCTAAGATTTTAATATATTTTGCGTGCCAATCATTATTAATATGACCATACTTTTCTTTGAAAACAGTTAATTGAGAGTTTAAACCTACTAAATCAACTAATCCTATAGGTCCTAATTGATTACCTGTTGCACTTATCCACGTTTTATCTATTGTTTTAAAATCAGCAATTTTATTACTTAATAAATAAGCGCCAGCAGCATTAAATGGCATTAATATCGAGTTAAGTATATACCCTGATTTTTCCTTGTAAATTGGTAGAGCAACCATACCAATAGATTCAGCAAATTTTAGTACTGCATCAAATACATTATCATCTGTATCATCAGTACGCATAACTTCCGCAGTATTCCTTTTCCATACTTCATTCGCAAAATGAAGTGCTGCAAATTGCTTAGGTCTACCTGTTGCATCTTTGAATTTACTCGGTAATAGTTGAGAAGAATTAGTTACAAAAATAGTTTTGGAGGGGGCAAAATCAGCAAGCTCTTTATAAAAAGCTTGCTTTATAGATAACTTTTCAGGAATAGTTTCGATAACTAAATCTGAATTTCTTACTGCTTCCTCTAAATCCTCTTCAAATTTTATTGATTCGACGATTTTTTTCGTCTTATTCTCATCTAAGTTCATATCTTCTTGATAACGTGATTTTAAATTTTCTACTCTTTCTTTAGCATTAATCAAAGCGTCTTCACTAATATCATAGATGGTAACTTTATAGCCCTTCCAAGCGGTTTGAAAAGCAACTTGTGTCCCTAGTACGCCTCCACCAGCAATTGTAATATTTTCAAAATTAATAATGAATCTCTCCCTCTCAATTTATTAATACAAACTATATAGTCATTATAGTTTATTATGATTATATTTAAAATTATTTTATTCCAATAAGTAACATTCTTTAATTACAAAATAAATATCAAAAAGATCTATCCTTATTTTGCTTATAATTGGCGCTTTAATAAATCCTAAATGTAGATTTTACTCTAATTGCCCTCTTAAAATACAAATGGAATATATTGAATTATCACATGCAAATTTTCATAAAGTATTTTTTAAGATGTATAAATGTGGCATTAGAAAATATAGAGTCTTAATTAAACTACGCATTTACGTTGATAAATTTATCGATGCTGAGAAGAACCCTTAACTGAGTTTGTAAATGAATGTCGATGTAGACTAAGCTATTAGGCTAATTATTCTACATTTTTTAGATTATTAAAGAGTTAAAGGCTCAATGTCAATATAATAATATTTCATAAAAATTGTGATATTTTGTATATATTTATGATTTAATAGTTGTTATTTAATAATCAAAACATTGACTTTGTACTTTTTAACGCATTAGTAATTATTTTTCTGCAGTTTGAAAGCATATGTATTGGCAGCACTTTTCCTTCTTTGGCTTGTATTTCATGATTTAATGATGCGTTTGCTTGAGGGATTAGACTTACTGGTAATGCAGTTACGATTAAATATAGTAAAATTGCTCCTATGATGGTTTCTATAGTTTTCTTTTTCATAAATAAATTATCTCTTTATTTTGTCACTTCAAAAATAGTTAGCATTTTAATCCTTCTTTATTATAAGAAATTTCAATTCAACTATAGAAAATTGAAAAACCTTATGAAAGCAAAAAGGATATGACATGATTATTTATCTAAAAAACTTTACATATCTGTTCAGATAATTAATAACCGGCATAATGGTAAATATTTATTAGGTGTTATAAATGGATTAAATGTTGCTCATTTTCATAGAATCAGCTTTTATTGTTTAATAAAAAACCTAAAATATTATGTCTAGTAAATTTTTTAGTTTTGTATTTAAAGAGAAAACTTTATTTTTTAATTTTTATAGTTTTGAAACAAGTTTCTTATTGTCTTGATACTAAAAATAACTCAAAGATATTAAAAACATTTTAGCATTACAATATTTCTATGTAGTATAAAATATTCTAAGCAAGAATTTTTTTAAAAGAATGAATAATGATATTATATTTATCTGAAATCACATAAAGGAGAGGTCAAAATGTCGAATAATGAATTAACTACTTCTAGAAGGAATATGATAGTATTAGTTATGCTCTTGAGTGCTTTTGTAGCTATGCTAAATGCTACTATTTTAAATACAGCATTACCAGATATTTCAAAGAGTATGGAAATAGAAGCCACTACTTCTCAATGGTTAATAACAGGATTCATGCTTGTAAACGGCATAATGATACCCCTTACAGCATTTTTAATGGAAAAATACACGACACGCTTTTTATATACTTTTTCTATGGTTACTTTTGTACTAGGATCTATAATAGCAGTATGTGCTTCTAACTTTGAATTTTTACTACTGGCGCGTGTATTTCAAGCTGTAGGAGCAGGTATCTTATTGCCTTTAATGCAATTTACTATATTTATAATGTTTCCAGTTGAAAAAAGAGGTTTTGCAATGGGATTGACAGGTATCGTAGCTCAATCCGCACCTGCAATTGGACCAACTTTAAGTGGTCTTTTATTAGATAATTATAGTTGGCGTATGCCCTTTTTTGTTGTTGCCCTTTTTTCTTTAATTATTTTTATACTAGGGGTACGTGTCGTTAAAAGTAACGATGACAAAAAGCCATTAAAATTAGATAAACTTTCCGTTGTATATTCTACTTTAGGTTTTGGTTTCTTACTTTTTTCTTTTAGTAGCATTGGAACTTTAGGTTTAACCTCTCCTAGTGTACTTATTACATTTATATTAGGAGTTTTCGTAGTTACCATATTTGTTTTTCGCCAATTACATTTAAAAAATCCTTTATTAAATGTACGTGTATTCAGAAATTCTACTTTCACTTTATCATCAATCGCTAGTATGATTATTTTTATTGGTATTGTAGGTCCAGCCCTGCTAATTCCAATGTATATACAATTAGGTTTAGGTCTATCAGCTTTGTTATCTGGACTTGTAATTTTACCGGGGGCAGTATTTAATGCATTTATTTCTGTTTATACAGGAAAAGTTTTTGATAAATTTGGCGGACGTATACTAATCATTCCAGGGTTTATTTTACTTATTATTATGACAATATTACATTCATTTTTAACTACTAATACCCCTTATTGGTACGTAGTTACTATTTATGCTATTCGAATGTTTTCTGTAGGACTTCTAATGATGCCTTTAAATACTATTGCTATTAATGCATTGCCTAACACAGATATCTCTCATGGTACTGCAATTATGAATTCTGTACGCATAATTGCTGGGGCTATGGGTACAGCTCTTAGTATTACAGTAATGTCTATCATCACAAAAGCTTCTGCACAAATTTTTGATATTCATGGTTCTAAATTAAGCATTATGAAACAATCAATAGTGTACGGTATTGATGCTGCTTTTATTTTTACAACTTTCTTAATTATTATTGCTTTTATTCTCTCATTATTTATAAAAGAAAAGCACAATTAGTTTGGTATTGTAACTATAGATAATTAAAATTTTTGATTTTGTATGAAAAAGTAGTGTAAAATTTAAAAGAGTGGTCTATTAGCTTTTTGATGGTTCTGTTGCAAAGTTAAAAATTACATCATATATATACAAAAAAATGAAACATTAATCAAATTAAATGGAACAACTTCTTATTAAAACAACG
>NZ_PPRT01000035.1 GCF_002902725.1 Staphylococcus caprae | reverse complement strand
TGTTTGTACTAACATATTTTGACTCTTCTTTCCTAAAATTTTCTATAAAATTACTAGCTAGTCACATACTGAAAAAATTAAAAATGTGTTATCGATAACTAAAAATCATCTGTATGCTTTCACGATTTTGTGAAGTTTTTCACAATTAAAATATATCATCTTCCTTTTAAAAATTCAACAGACTTTTCACTCTTTATTCAGTTGCGTTGGAAAACGTTTCAACTTATCTTCACTCAAGATTTTGGAATTTCATATTTAATCATTTTTAAATTGTGAAATGATGAATCATAACGTCCCTCGTGTTAAAATAAATACATTAAAAAAGTTATGAGATAGAAGGAATTTGAATGATAAAACAAATTAATATTTCCCATATGGAAAAGTTAGAAGGACAATTAGAAAGAGCAATACATGAAGGTTACACACATTTTGTACCCTATTCAAACGAAATTCAAATTCATCAATCAATGTTGAAATCGATTGAGTTACCATCAACATCATTTGTGGTCGACTATACAATACATAATCAGTATCTTAATGATTGTAGATACTTTGGTAAATCGTATATTGAATTTGAAGATTGGGTACAAAATATTAATTTATATCCGAACGTCATTTATGAAATGAAATCTACTATTGCCTTATTACATAAATTTGAAGTTGAGACTATCTTCGATTTAGCATTATTCACCATTCTTAAAGGCCATGTCGCTGTAGATGGACATGTAGCATTAGATTTCAAAGATTCGCTTCGAACAAGTAAAGTATTTTGGAGAAGTTTTGATCGTAATCACTTGAGTTATAGGGACAAATTTTTCTTAAATAAAATTGCCTATGAACATCAACGCAGAATTCCGTTTACACGTGTACCTTTTAATGATCATGACAGCATTCGTTATTCTGATTCAGTATTGCTAAGCACTAAATTTAAAGCACCTAGATGGCTAGTCAATCCAATTAAAAATTACTCTCTAAGAAAGCATAGAGAAATTAGTTATCTTTATGACAAAGATGAATCTAAAACGAAAGACCATGTCATATTCTTAGGTTTTGATTATAATTACAGAGGAAACTCGAAGTATTTGTTTAATTATTTTGTTAAACATAACCCTACTGTTGAATCTTATTTTATAACAGAGGATAGAACGGGGCCTCATTTCTACTCTCCTAAGGATGAAAAGGCTAAAGAATTAATTGAAACTGCTAAAGTGGTTATTATCGAGAGCTACTTACCTGATGACATACGTCCTAACGGTAAAGTCATTCAATTATGGCATGGCACACCGATTAAGCGTCTCTTCTTAGATAGTAAAGAGCCACATCAAAACTTAAATATTTATAACTATCGTGCACGTAAATATAATAAATGGGTTCATCAAGATTATCTTGTCGTTGATTCAAAACCTGTTGTTACGTATTTTGAATCAGCTTTTCCAAGTCAGAAATTAGACATCTTGCCTGTAGGTTATCCAAGAGTCAACTATTTATTGAATAGAGCACAGGATCTATCATTACGAAAACGAATTATCAAAGGACTAAACTTAGATCCATCGAAACCTGTACTACTCTATGCACCTACCTGGAAAACGAATCCATCCGAAGAGGATATTTTACCTATTTCAGAGCAGTTACTCGCTAAATATAATGTCATATTTAAAGGACATGTTGAAAGTGAGGATATACACATACCCGAACAAGTCATTGTCCCTCCTGAAAGTGTGGAAACTCAAGACTTAATTATTGTATCTGATATCGTATTGACGGATTATTCTTCTATTATTTTCGATGCACTCACGATTAATAAAAAGGTATGTCTTTATACACCTCAGCATGCTGAATATGTTGAAGAACGTGGCGTGTATGAAGATGTACTTGAGAGCCTTAAACAAGTATGGTACACAGATGCAACATTACTCACAAATAATTTAATTTCTGATGAAGTACCTCATATCGACAGTAAATTGGTAAACAGACATAATCAATCATTAGAAGAACTGAGCCATTTAATTACCCAACAATTAAATTAAACATATTAATCTTAATTTAACAGCTATAGATGATATGTATACTTAAGACGAACGAATCCCTCAAAAAAGATTGTACTTCAATCTTTCTGAGGGATTATTTTTTTCAATATAGATTTGATTTTAACCTGCAATTGGTATGTTACTTCAATTTATATTATGGTTGATAATTTGGATCAATAAGTGTTGGCTCGCCTTGACGGTTAACAGTTACAATAGAATAATTATCCTTTTTAGATGAATCTTTAAAGCTAAATACATATCTAAAGCCATCTTCAGTTGCTTCTATTGAATAATCATTATACTTCTTAGTTGAATTACCAAACATATTCGCTTCTTTACGCGCGATATCAAGGGCTGTTTTGAAATTTGGTAACTGCTGTAATGCTTGCCCTTCATTACCTTTGAATGGTGAGAGACCTCTTGCTACCTGTGTCGCATCTTTACTTTGATATGGCGCTACATAATCTTTGTGATTACTATTATCCTTTCCTGTTTGTGAATGGTCACCATTATTCGCTTGATTACTGGATGATGCTTGATTATTGTCTCCATTATCGTTAGATTTTGAATTTTTATCATTTTGCTCTTGAGATTTTTGATGATTTTTAGACTTATCTTTTGAGTTACTGTCAGATTTTTTATCTTTATGTTCTGTTTTTGAGTTGTTGTCCTTCTTATCATTCTCATTATTTTCATTATGAGAACATGCTGCGAGTAATAAGGACAGTACAGTGATGCTTGCTAATAATCTTTTCATGTGAATCTCCTCCTGCTTTATATAAAAATCAAACGCTAGTTACTCTGATTTTATAGCTACTCACTTTCAAAAAAGCATAAAAAAAGAGTATAATATTAATTCCTTATTAATATTATACCCCACTTTTATTAACTAAGTATTAAATTTAACGTTTCTTTTCAATATCTTTATTAATTAATTCTCCGATATATTGAGACGCTTTACCATCATCCACTGAACAGAATCGATCGTAGAAAGCATCAATTTTATCTTGATACTCATTTTGTACCTTCTCTAAATCTTTTAACTCTTTTGCTAGACCATATGGTTCTGTATAGATTGGACCAGGTAAATCCTTCATATAATCCATATAGAAGCCACGTAATCCTTTATCATACTTGTCGATATCATATGCAAAGAAGAACTGTGGACGTTTTAAAATACCGTAATCAAACATCACAGATGAGTAATCGGTGATTAAGCAATCACTAATTAAGAATAATTCTGAAACGTCGTTATAGTTGGAAACGTCGATGGCAAAGTTTTCATATCCAGATAAGTCTAAAGCATTTGAAATAAGATAATGCATACGTAATAGGATAACGTAATCATCACCTAGTTCTTTATATAAATTTTCTAAATCAATTTTCAATTCAAATAGATACTTACCTTTACTCACAAACTCATCGTCTCTCCATGTTGGTGCATACATGATGACTTTTTTATCATGTGGTAAATTGAGATTCGTTTTAATTTCCTCAATAAACTTTTTATCATTTGCTCGATTTACCAATACATCATTTCGTGGATATCCAATTTCTAAGATTCTAGGTTCATCCATCCAGAATGCACTTCTGAAAATTTCAGATGAATATCTATTAGGAGAAATAAGGTAATCCCAACGTGAAGTTTCACGATTGAAATTGCGTTTATATTTAGAAGTTGTTGTTCCAGGCATACGAACCACTTTCATGTCGTTAGCAAGACGTTTCAATGGTGTACCATGCCAAGTTTGAATATATGTTTGATTCTCTTTTTTGTTTAAATATAAAGGCGTACGCGCATTAGAAACCCAATGACTTGCTTCAGAATAAGCCTGATAAAACTCAGTTGAACCACGTTTCACTTTAATTGCATTACCTGGGATTACGCTCTTGTCAGGGTTTTTAAGTGACCAAACGTAGCGATAATTTGGATAGTATTTTTGCATATATTCATAAATATATTTAGGACTATCACTATAGTTTTTACCGCCAAAGGCTTCGAATACAATTGTTTGAGGCTTAACATTCTCTTCCTTATCTGTTAATTCATACATTGAACGTTCTTTATTTTTTCTTCTCAACACAACGTTCTTCACATGGCGCAATGTCTTTCTGAATTGATTCACTTTAAAGGCTTTATCCGTATCATCATTCATTAATAGTATTGTTTCTATCATATTGATAAGTTTTTGTTGTTTAACAAGATGTACATTGAGGAAGCGTGATAGTTCTACAAGTGTGTTTTTATGTGCCTCATATCTTTGCTTAATATCATAGTGTGTAGGATCGAAATCTCTCGCAATTCTATTTTGCATTTTATAAATAATAAATTCACGTGTCATTTTGTTTGAAGTACGTTCTAACGCATCGTAGAAACTTCTGACGTAATCTTCAAATAATACATCAAAATTCTGTTCACTTAACGTTAATGTCTCAAATGGATCATACACTTCGCCACGGAAGTAGAATGGGAAATTCAGGATACGAATGAATTTGTTGACATATTTCATGTATTCAAGAAGGAATGACCAATCAATATAAATATCCAAATCTTCATTAAATCGAATATGATGTGCTTTAACAATCGCTGTTCTAAAAATAATATTACAAGCTGTCTGCTTTCTTAAAAATGAATTTAAATTTTGAGCGGCATGGTAATATTCAACTTTCACTCTATCTAAATCGACATATTGCGGACGTTTAATTGAAAATGAATGTATTGGAGCGACTAATCCATCGGTTGAATTTAACTTTTCCAAATAAAATGTTACCGCATAAGAAGCTAGATCATCATCAGCGTCTAAAAACATAAAATATGGTGTATCTACTTCATCTAATGCAACGTTACGCGCGTGTGCGTGTCCTTGGTTACGGTCTAATTTAATATAATTGACCTCTTTGTTATAGTCCTTTAAAGCTTCTTTCATTAATTGTTCACTTTGGTCCGTAGAACCATCATTAACGATAATGACATCAAAATCTTGAGTTCTTTGTTGTTTAATACTTTCCAAGCAACTTTGAATATATTCCTCTGAATTATAATATGTGACAATAATTGTCAGTGTATTCATACTATACGTCCTTTCTTTCTACTATATAAAAATGATCCAACATGTAAGTTTTAGATAAATTATGTAGGAATACTACTTAATGGTTTACTATAAATTAACTTATAATTAATGGAAATTTAATGTTACAATTATATCTAAAAATTGCCACAAACGCTAATAATAATAGGTACACGCTTTTATTTTTTAATGCCTTTAATATAAACACAGTAAATTCTATTCCAACATTTATATCAATGTCTTCTCCATGATTAAATCTCTATCAATCACATCTCCTGTATAAAATTCATGAGACCCCGTGATTTCAAATCCTCTTTTTTCGTAAAAGCGAATCGCTTTAGGATTATGTTCCCACACACCTAACCAAATTTTAGTTTTGTCATGTTCATGTGCTTTTTTAATAGCTAAATCAATCAAACGGTGGCCTCTACCTCCACCTTGATAGTTCTCATCAAAATAAATGCGCTGCACTTCTAAATACGCATCACCCATTTTTTCAGTTTGAGCGTCATTAATATTTAATTTTAAATAACCCACTACCTGTTCGCCAACCTCGTAAAAATAATGAAACGATGCTTTATTTTGGAGTTCATTTTCTAATTTATCTAGATGATACGCGTCATCAAAAAATTTATTAAAGTCTTCGTCACTATAGGATGATTTAAATGTATTATAAAACGTTCTTTTAGCTATATCTTGTAAAATGGTTACTTCATCAATTTTCACTTCACGAATACGTTCATTCATCATCAACATCCCCTTTTTATCGTTTAAACCACTTTAACGTATTTTAATAAAAATGGCACTGTTTTTTATTCGTAGCATCAAACCTAATTATTTTACAATACTATCATTTGGGTATTGATAATATTTATCAATGAGTATAAAGTTATAGATGAAAATCGTAAAAAATAGAGTGAGGTTATATTATGTTAGGAAGTATGTTTGTCGTAGGTATCACTGGCCCAACGAGTTTAGTCGTTATTGCAATTATTGCATTAATTATATTCGGACCAACGAAATTACCACAATTTGGTAGAGCAATCGGTTCAACTTTGAAAGAATTTAAATCAGCAGCTGAACATATAGACGAAGATTCACACGAAACTCCCAGTAAAGCATCCAAATCACAACGAGAACAATCTAAGTAATTCTTCATTAATAGAACATTTTGGTGAATTGCGTCATAGACTAGTCGTTATCTTCATTGCATTTATTATTTCAGTCATCATCGTTTACATTTCATCTCATTGGTGGATTCAATCATTGATTAGATATATTAAACGTGCACATGTTACGTTGCATACTTTTTCGTTTACAGAAACAATTCAAATCTATGTCATGATTATATTCACAGTTGCGATATGTATTATTATACCAATCATTTTTTATCAACTCTGGTCATTTGTTGCACCAGGTTTACATGCATATGAACGACAGTTTATATATAAATACAGTTTTTTCTGTGCAATTTTATTTATTTCAGGGGTTGCCTTTGCCTTTTTCATTGGCTTCCCTATGATTATTAACTTTTCGGAAAATCTATCTCACCTACTAAGTATTGATCAAGTTATCGGATTCAAAGCTTATTTAGGAGAACTAATAAGATGGTTACTCGTCTTTGGATTTATATTCCAATTACCTATATTATTTATGGGATTAGCACATTTCGGATTAATTGATGTGACTCAGTTAGGACGTTATAGAAAATATGTTTACTTCGCATGCTTTGTTGCAGCAAGTATTATCGCACCACCAGATTTAATTTTAAATTTGGTATTAACATTGCCGCTAATTATCTTATTTGAAATCAGTATGTTTATTGCGAAAATTACATCCCGAAAGCAAAAAGGGAGTGAGACAGAAATATAATTTATCAAAATTATTTTCGTTGTCCCTCTCCCAACTTGCATTGTTTGTAGAATTTCTTTTTAAGAAATTCTCTATGTTGGGGCCCCGCCGGCAAGGATG
>NZ_PPRT01000034.1 GCF_002902725.1 Staphylococcus caprae | reverse complement strand
AAATAAACTTGATTGAATAGTATTCTAATTAATAAACGTTTAATATTATATAATATTTTGTAAACACTTAAGAAAAAGAATATATCATTTAGGGAAGATAACAAAAATATATAAACATTGATGTTAGCATTATTTATGACAAATAGTATATAAGGAGAGTAGGTATGTATCAGTTTATTTTAAAATGCACATCAATGTTAGCGATTATTTTACTTTTATGTGGTTGTTCCACTTTTAAATATGGGAATACTAAGAAGCCTCAAGATCATACCAAATGCGTGACAATCTATGGTGATTACAAATGCGCATATTGTAAACAAATTGAAGCGTCTATTGTTCCTAAGCTCAAAAAAGATTACATCAACAAGGGTAAGGCTGAAGTGAAGTTCGTCAATCTTGGATTTCTAGGAAAGGATTCAATGAATGCTGGAAGGGCTACACATGCAGTTAAACTCATATCTGATGATGAATATTTAAAATTAAATCGACTTATTTTCAAAGCGCAGCCGAAGAATAGCCATCAAACGTGGATTACTAAACGTACAGTGGATAAACAAATAGATAAACTTGATTTAAATAAGTATGAAAAAAATAAAGTTAAGAAGATGTACAGAGATAAAGATAGTAAAGCATGGAAAATGGCTAACGATGATAAAAAAGCTGCTAAAAAGAAAGATGTTAAAAAAGTACCTTTAGTATATATAAATGGAGAAAAAGTTAAAAACCCCTATAAGTATAAAGAGTACAAAAAACTATTAGATAACAAGCAAACATAAGCGTTCCAACTAGGGTAAATTAAAGAAAAGACGAGATTGGAACCACAATTGATATAAAAAAGCTCTAAGACATTTTCATCAAAGAAAGCGACTTAGAGCTTATTATTTTGGGTATATATCCCGATTTATTAACTTCTACAATTACTTCGTTTCTTGTTTATTATTATTTTTACTATTTGATTGCTTATGATTACCTTTATCTTCATTAACTTTCATAATGACTGGTAAAATCATAGGTCTACGAGCAGTCTTTTCAAATAGATAAGGTTGAAGTGTTTCAATAATAGAAGACTTAATTTGGTGCCATTGAATATCTTTATTACCATTCAACTTAGAAATAACATCTGTTTTAATTTTACGTTGCGCATCATAAATTAATTGACCTGACTCACGCATGTAGACAAATCCGCGTGAAATGATATCTGGACCAGACAATAATTTATTGGTATTGAAGTCAATACTTACGACAACAATTACTAAGCCTTCTTCAGAAAGTAATTTACGATCTCGAATAACAACATTACCTATGTCGCCAATGCCGCTACCATCTACAAGAACATTTCCTGAAGGGATTCTTCCAGCTTTTCGTGCAGAATCATGTGTTAAAGCTAAGACATCTCCGATATCGAAAATAAATACATTATCTTCATCAACACCACATTCAACACCCGTTTCACCATGCGCTTTCAACATACGATACTCACCGTGAATAGGTAAGAAGTATTTAGGTTGAATTAAACGTAACATCAACTGTTGGTCGCCTTGAGAACCGTGACCTGATGTATGAATGTTTGAAATTTTACTATGAATGACATCAGCACCTGCTTTATATAAAGCATTGATAGTGCGGTTAATACTTTTCGTATTACCTGGAATAGGAGATGAACTAAATACGACTGTATCTTCAGGAATAATTTTAATTTGCTTATGTGTACCGTTGGCAATTCTTGATAAAGCTGCCATCGGTTCACCTTGAGAACCTGTACAAAGAATTAATAATTCATGTTTAGGGATATTATTAATCTTATTAGGTTCTATAAATGTTTCAGGTGGTGCTTTAATATAACCGAGTTCCATACCAATTTTGAT
The DNA here is from genome assembly GCF_002902725.1 of Staphylococcus caprae. Taxonomy (GTDB): domain Bacteria; phylum Bacillota; class Bacilli; order Staphylococcales; family Staphylococcaceae; genus Staphylococcus; species Staphylococcus caprae. Next base: position 74,893 of record NZ_PPRT01000034.1, on the reverse strand, counting down.
ATTATTTTCCATTGAACGACCAAAGGTAACAATTTTACGATTATATTTAATCGCAGCTTCTACAGCTTGTTGTACACGGTAAATATTAGAAGCAAATGTTGCAAAGATGATACGTCCTTTACAATTTCTGAAAATCTTATCGACGTTTTGTCCAACTTCACGTTCACTAAGTGTAAAGTCAGGTACAAGTGCATTTGTAGAATCAGAAAGTAAACATAGAACGCCTTCTTCACCAATTTTTGCCATTTTAGCGATATTCGCAGGTTCACCCACAGGAGTAAAATCGAATTTAAAGTCACCAGTGTGGACGATTTTACCTTCAGGGGTATCAACGATGACACCATATGCCTCTGGAATACTGTGTGTAGTGAGATAGAATGAAATTTCAAAGTGTTTAGATTTAATCACACTATTTTCATCTATTTCATGAAGTTCGGTAGTTCTAAGTAAATGATGTTCTTCTAACTTGTTACGTATGAGACCTAACGCTAATGGACCACCGTAAATAGGTACATTAATTTGCTTTAATAGGAAGGGCACACCGCCTATATGGTCTTCGTGGCCATGTGTAATAAACAGGCCAACAATTTTATCTTGATTCTGTTCTAAGTAAGTGTAATCTGGAATAACATAGTCTATACCTAAAAGGTTATCGTCAGGGAATTTAATACCTGCATCGATGATAACGATTTCATTCTTGTACTCGATTGCATAGGTATTCTTTCCGACTTCACCTAGACCACCAAGTGCGTATACACCTACTTCATTAGAATGTAATTGCTTCATTATTCAGCATTCTCCACATTAAAATGAGTTGAATGTTCTTTTTCATAGTCTAAATGTGCGCCCTCTAATTTTGTAATAAACTCAATATTGAAATTACGGTCTTTTAAATAACGTCTCACTTGTTCTTCTGTTTGTCCTTCAACATAAATTGTTTGTGTGTTCTCACGGACGATAACTTCGTCTTTATTATGTTGATAAAATACTTTAAATACTGCCATTTTATATATTTCCTCCTAGATTAAAATTCTACAATTTATTTACGACCCTAGTGTGAAATACTCGGGTTATTAAAGAGTTTGATCCATATTAAAATTTGTTTCTTCAATAATTTAGTGTTCTAATTTTTAATTTAGAAACATACCAGCTCAATCTAAACTTTGGTTTCTTCAACGCTCGTTTAATTTCACTGCCCAGTATGCTTTCTAGGGTAATAGTGTCGTTCATTATTTGAAATTAGTATTGAATTACTAAGATTTCAGTTAAGTTATATTTTACATGATGTATTTGAATAAATAAAGCAGTTTTATCTTATCCAGTCGACAAACTTTTCAAGGATAATCTTTTAATTTTCAAACAATCTAATTTAGACATCGTTAATATTCGTTCGTGATAAATGGTGTATATTGTCTCATGTATTGAATTTTAAAAATACATAAAAAGACACTTCGCCAAATGTAATTAAATCATTACATTTGGCGAAGTGCCGTTATTTTAAAAAATTGGATTAAACCTCTACTGCATCTTCGTGAGGTTTAAGTGGATTGTTAGCGTCAATATGGTCATAAAACATGACGCCATTTAAATGGTCAATTTCATGTTGGAATACAATCGCAGGGTACCCTTTAAGTCTTAGTTTAACTTCATTTCCGTCAATATCTTGAGCTTTGATTGTTACTCTATTGTGACGGTGTACTAAACCTGGAATGTTTTCATCAACACTTAGACAACCTTCGCCAGTAGGTAGGTAAGCTTCCTGAACACTATGGCTCATTACTTTAGGGTTTACGAGCATATAATCATATGATTTACCATTACCATCATCCGGTAAATAAACTGCAATCATACGTTTAGCAACATTTATTTGTGGTGCAGCTAAGCCTACACCTGAACGTAAACCATAACGTTTAGCGATTTCCTCATCTTGACTATTAATTAGAAACTCTCGCATTGAGCGTAATGTTTCTTTATCTTCTTCTGAAATTGGGAAACTTAATTCTTTAGCCTTTTCACGAAGTGTTGGATGACCATCTTTTATAATATCTTTCATTGTTAACATGTCATACACCTTCCTTATTAAATAATATATCAGATACTACAGTTATAAGTACATTATTAGATACTCAATATGACGTATTGATTTAATTTTAATAGTGAAAAATAAATCAAACTCATACAAGACATCACAGACACTAATCAATAGCTTTATTCCTCTGTATTGATTTATAATCAATTATTATTTAATATTACAAGCGAACAACTATGAGGAGGTAACAGTTAATGAAGTTTGGTAAAACTGTCGCAATTGTCCTAACGTCAACAGTGTTATTAGCTGGATGTACAACTGACAAAAAAGAAATAAAAAAATATGATGATCAGGTTCAAAAAGCTTTTGACCAAGAAAAAACAGTCAATTCTACTAGTAAGAAAATTAATAAATTAGAAGAAGATAAACAAAAATTATTCAAAAAAGTTAATGACAAAGATCAAAATACAAGAAAGCAAGCAGCTGAAGATATTGTAGACAATGTTAAGAAACGTCAGAATGAATTTAAAAATGAAGAGGAAGCTTTAAGCAAATCAGAAAAAGAATTTAAAAAAGCGAATCAATATATGAATCATATTGATAATTCAACTAAGAAAAAAGAAGTTACACAACTTAATGATGCTATTAAAGAAAAATACAAAGCACATGATGCATATGCAAAGGCTTACAAAAAGGCACTTAATAAAGAAAAAGAACTGTTTACTTACTTAAATCAAGATGGTGCAACACAATCTGAAGTAGATAGTAAATCTAAAGATTTATCTCGTGCTTATAAAGATATGAATAAAAAGTTCAATGCCTACTCAAAAGCGATGAGAAAGGTAACTCAAGAGAAACAAGATGTTGATCAATTGAAGTAATGAAAATATTGATACAGTTATGCGGAAAGTACTATAACAGACCGTGTAACTGTATCTTTTTGTATTGAAACAGAACTTTATGAAATCGTTTAACAGGTAAATTCATTTGTGATACAATTAGGGAGGATAAAATGAATTTCTATTTACATGGGAAAGGTATGGTGAATTGAATGGCTCCTAAGTTACAAGCCCAATTCGATGCAGTTAAAGTATTAAATGAAACTCAATCGAAATTTGAAATGGTTCAAATTTTGGATGAGGATGGTAATGTCGTAAATGAAGACTTAGTACCTGATTTAACAGATGAACAATTAGTAGAATTAATGGAAAGAATGGTATGGACACGTATCCTTGATCAACGTTCAATCTCATTAAATAGACAAGGACGTTTAGGTTTCTACGCGCCTACAGCTGGTCAAGAAGCATCTCAACTTGCTTCACAGTATGCGTTAGAAAAAGAAGATTTCATCCTACCTGGTTACCGTGATGTTCCACAAATTATTTGGCATGGTTTACCACTTACAGAAGCTTTCTTATTCTCAAGAGGACACTTCAAAGGTAACCAATTCCCTGAAGGCGTTAATGCGTTAAGCCCGCAAATTATTATCGGTGCTCAATACGTACAAACTGCTGGTGTAGCATTTGGTCTTAAGAAACGCGGTAAAAACGCTGTAGCTATTACTTACACAGGTGATGGTGGTTCATCACAAGGTGACTTCTATGAAGGAATCAACTTCGCTTCAGCATATAAAGCACCTGCAATTTTTGTAATACAAAATAATAATTATGCTATTTCTACACCTCGTAGTAAACAAACTGCTGCTACTACATTAGCTCAGAAAGCAGTTTCAGTAGGTATACCTGGTATTCAAGTAGATGGTATGGATGCTTTAGCAGTATATCAAGCGACTTTAGAAGCGCGTGAACGTGCTGTCGCAGGTGAAGGACCTACTGTCATTGAAACTTTAACTTATCGTTATGGACCACATACAATGGCTGGTGACGATCCTACTCGTTATAGAACTTCAGATGAAGATGCAGAATGGGAGAAAAAAGACCCATTAGTTCGTTTCAGAAAATATTTAGAAGCTAAAGGTTTATGGAACGAAGATAAAGAAAATGAAGTCATTGAGCGTGCTAAATCTGAAATTAAAGCAGCTATTAAAGAGGCCGACAATACAGATAAACAAACTGTTACTTCTCTAATGGATATTATGTATGAAGATATGCCTCAAAATTTATCAGAACAATATGAAATTTACAAAGAGAAGGAGTCGAAGTAAGCCATGGCACAAATGACAATGGTTCAAGCGATTAACGACGCGCTTAAAAGTGAACTTAAAAGAGACGAAGACGTATTAGTCTTTGGTGAAGACGTTGGTGTTAACGGCGGTGTATTCCGTGTTACTGAAGGATTACAAAAAGAATTTGGTGAAGATCGAGTATTCGATACGCCTTTAGCTGAATCAGGTATTGGTGGTTTAGCTTTAGGTTTAGCTGTAACAGGATATCGACCAGTTATGGAAATCCAATTCTTAGGATTCGTATTTGAAGTATTTGACGAAGTTGCTGGTCAAATCGCTCGTACACGTTTCCGTTCAGGTGGTTCTAAACCTGCACCTGTAACTGTTCGCGCACCATTTGGTGGGGGAGTACATACTCCAGAATTACACGCAGATAACTTAGAAGGTATTTTAGCTCAATCTCCTGGGTTAAAAGTTGTTATTCCATCAGGTCCATATGATGCGAAAGGCTTATTAATTTCAGCGATTCAAAGTAATGACCCTGTCGTATACTTAGAACACATGAAATTATATCGTTCATTCCGTGAAGAAGTACCTGAAGAAGAATATACAATTGATATTGGTAAAGCTAATGTCAAAAAAGAAGGTAACGATATCTCACTTATCGCATATGGCGCTATGGTACAAGAATCATTAAAAGCAGCAGAAGAACTTGAAAAAGACGGACATTCTGTTGAAGTGATTGACTTACGCACAGTTCAACCTATTGATATTGAGACTTTAGTAGCTTCAGTAGAGAAAACAGGTCGTGCGGTTGTTGTTCAAGAAGCACAACGTCAAGCTGGTGTTGGTGCTCAAGTAGCTGCTGAATTAGCAGAACGTGCAATCCTTTCATTAGAAGCACCTATTGCTCGTGTTGCTGCAGCTGATACAGTGTATCCATTTACTCAAGCTGAAAATGTATGGTTACCTAATAAAAATGACATTATCGAGCAAGCTAAAGCGACATTAGAATTCTAATTTTATTTAGTTTCTACGAATTATTTAGCTATCTATAGCATTGAGTAATGAATAAGTGTAAACTAAGTTGTAAGGGCTTCCTTAACTTGCAACTTTAGTATATAAATTTTTGAAATGATTTTGATCAAGTAAAAATCTTAGGAGGACAAGAACGTGGCATTTGAATTTAGATTACCCGATATTGGGGAAGGTATCCACGAAGGTGAAATTGTTAAGTGGTTTGTTAAAGCTGGAGATACCATCGAAGAAGATGATGTCTTAGCAGAAGTACAAAACGATAAATCCGTAGTAGAAATACCTTCACCAGTTAGCGGAACTGTAGAAGAAGTTTTAGTAGATGAAGGAACTGTTGCAGTAGTTGGTGACGTTATTGTAAAAATTGATGCTCCTGATGCTGAAGAAATGCAATTTAAAGGTAGTCATAGTGATGATTCTTCTTCTAAACAAGAAGAACAACAAGAAGAAGCACCTGCTAAAGAAGAAACAACTTCATCACAATCTCAAGAAACTTCAACATCTTCAAGTCAAGAAGCAGAAGTTGATGAGAACAAAACTGTTAAAGCTATGCCTTCTGTACGTAAATACGCACGTGAAAACGGTGTAAATATCAAAGCTGTTACGGGCTCAGGTAAAAACGGACGTATTACTAAAGAAGACGTAGATGCATACTTAAACGGAGGAAGCGCAGATTCAGCTTCTAACGAAAGTGCTGCTTCATCAGCTGCATCAACAGGTAGCGAAGAAACGAGTGCTTCAACTAGTCAATCATTACCTGAAGGTGACTTCCCAGAAACTACTGAGAAGATTCCTGCTATGCGTAAAGCAATCGCTAAAGCAATGGTTAACTCTAAACATACAGCACCTCATGTTACTTTAATGGATGAAATTGATGTGCAAGCGTTATGGGATCACCGTAAGAAATTTAAAGAAATTGCAGCTGAACAAGGTACGAAACTAACGTTCTTACCATATGTTGTAAAAGCATTAGTTTCAGCACTTAAAAAATATCCAGCACTTAACACTTCATTTAATGAAGAAGCTGGTGAAGTTGTACACAAACACTATTGGAATATCGGTATCGCAGCTGACACTGACAGAGGCTTATTAGTACCTGTAGTGAAACATGCTGACCGTAAATCAATCTTTGAAATTTCAGATGAAATCAATGAACTTGCTGTTAAAGCACGTGATGGTAAATTGACTTCTGAAGAAATGAAAGGTGCAACTTGTACAATTAGTAATATCGGTTCAGCTGGTGGACAATGGTTCACTCCAGTTATCAATCACCCAGAAGTAGCCATCTTAGGAATTGGCCGAATTGCTCAAAAACCTATTGTTAAGGATGGAGAAATTATAGCAGCTCCAGTACTTGCATTATCATTAAGCTTTGACCATAGACAAATTGATGGTGCGACTGGACAAAATGCTATGAATCACATTAAACGTTTATTAAATAATCCAGAACTATTATTAATGGAGGGGTAAAAACATGGTAGTTGGAGATTTCCCAATTGAAACAGATACTATTGTAATCGGAGCAGGTCCTGGTGGATATGTTGCAGCAATCCGCGCAGCACAATTAGGACAAAAAGTAACAATCGTTGAGAAAGGTAATTTAGGTGGCGTGTGCTTAAACGTTGGTTGTATTCCTTCTAAAGCATTACTACATGCTTCTCATCGTTTTGTTGAAGCGCAACATTCAGAAAACTTAGGGGTTATTGCTGAAAGCGTTTCTTTAAACTATGAAAAAGTCCAAGAATTCAAATCATCAGTAGTTAATAAATTAACTGGCGGTGTTGAAGGATTATTAAAAGGTAACAAAGTTGAAATCGTTAAAGGTGAAGCTTACTTTGTAGACAATAATAGTCTTCGTGTAATGGACGAAAAGAGTGCTCAAACTTACAATTTCAAACATGCAATTATTGCAACTGGTTCTAGACCAATTGAAATTCCTAACTTTGAATTCGGTGAACGCGTTATTGACTCAACTGGCGCATTAAACTTGCAAGAAGTTCCTGGTAAACTTGTTGTTGTCGGTGGCGGATATATCGGTTCTGAATTGGGTACAGCATTTGCAAACTTCGGTTCAGAAGTAACAATCCTTGAAGGTGCGAAAGACATCTTAGGCGGATTTGAAAAACAAATGACACAACCAGTTAAAAAAGGCATGAAAGAAAAAGGTATCGAAATTGTCACTGAAGCGATGGCTAAATCTGCTGAAGAAACTGAAAACGGTGTTAAAGTTACTTATGAAGCTAAAGGCGAAGAACAAACAATCGAAGCTGATTACGTATTAGTAACAGTTGGACGTCGTCCAAACACTGATGAATTAGGTTTAGAAGAATTAGGTCTTAAATTCGCTGATCGTGGCTTATTAGAAGTAGATAAACAAAGCCGTACTTCTATTGAAAATATCTTTGCAATTGGTGATATCGTACCTGGTTTACCACTTGCACATAAAGCAAGTTATGAAGCTAAAGTTGCTGCTGAAGCCATTGATGGTCAAGCAGCAGAAGTTGATTACATTGGTATGCCTGCAGTATGCTTCACTGAGCCAGAATTAGCTCAAGTAGGATACACTGAAGCACAAGCTAAAGAAGAAGGTTTATCAATCAAAGCTTCTAAATTCCCATACGCAGCTAACGGACGTGCGTTATCATTAGATGACACTAACGGTTTCGTTAAACTCATCACACTTAAAGAAGACGATACAATTATCGGTGCGCAAGTTGTTGGTACTGGTGCTTCTGATATTATCTCTGAATTAGGTTTAGCAATTGAATCAGGTATGAATGCTGAAGATATCGCATTAACTGTTCATGCTCACCCAACTTTAGGTGAAATGTCAATGGAAGCTGCTGAAAAAGCAATTGGATATCCAATCCATACTATGTAATTAAACCTTAATTAAAATAGTTAAGGATTAATCATTATATATAGCTGAGACTCGTTATTCACGGGTCTCAGTTTTTTTATGCACCTATTCAAACTAGTTGTTTTATAAAAAAAGCTCCGATACACTAAAAATACATCATTAACATTAGGAGGCTAGAATTAAATGGAATATCAATATCCTCTAGATTTAGATTGGACAAATGAAGAAATGATGAAAGTCATTCATTTTTTTAATAAAATTGAAAATTATTATGAATCCTCTGTCAAAGGTGAAGAGGTTAAGCATGCTTATAAACAATTTAAAGAAATTGTGCCAGGTAAAGCTGAAGAAAAACAAATCTTTAAAGAATTTGAAAATAAAAGTGGATACAATAGTTATAAAGTTGTTCAAGAGGTTAATAAACATCCCGAACAGCAAATATTTGGTAAAGAAGTTTGAAATACATCCTTATTGATTTAAAACATAAAATAATGACATATTCATTTATTTGAACATATCTCATAAAACTATTGCTTACAAAGCTATATTCTGTTACTTTTATAAAGCATTAAACAAAATGTTTGATATTAGTAAACTTAATATAGCTTTTTTAGGTGGTTAAATAATGGATATAGGAAGTAAATTGCGCAACTTAAGACGTATTAAAAACTTAACTCAGGAAGAACTTGCAGAACGTACCGATTTATCGAAAGGGTATATTTCACAGATTGAAAGTCAACATGCGTCTCCAAGTATGGAAACCTTTTTAAGTATATTGGAAGTATTGGGTACTTCAGCAAGTGACTTTTTTAAAGAAAGTACTAACGAGAAAGTTTTATATAAAAAAGCAGATCAAGTCACATATGATGAATATGATCGTGGATACATACTGAACTGGCTTGTTACGGATTCTAATGAATTTGAAATGGAGCCACTCATTCTTACTTTACGACCAGGCGCATCCTACAAGAATTTCAAACCATCTGATTCAGACACATTTATTTATTGTTTAGAAGGTGAAGTGTCTTTATTATTAGGTAATCAAACATATCAAGCTACCACTCAAGATGTTCTTTATTTTAAAGCTAAAGATAAACATCGCTTATTTAATGACACAAATGAAGAAGTGAAGATTTTAATAGTTGCCACAGCTTCATATTTATAGGGAGGAATGTTCATGAATCCATTACTTTCATTTAAATCTGTGAGTAAAGGTTATGACGGTGTACAAATTTTAGACGAAATAGATATTGATATTGAGTCAGGGCATTTTTATACATTATTAGGGCCTTCAGGCTGTGGTAAGACAACGATATTAAAGTTAATCGCTGGATTCGAATATCCTGATAGTGGTGAAGTTATTTATCAGAATAAACCTATAGGGAAATTACCGCCGAACAAACGTAAAGTGAATACAGTGTTCCAGGATTATGCACTATTTCCACATCTTAACGTTTATGACAATATTGCTTATGGTTTAAAATTAAAAAAACAAAGCAAATCGGAAATAGATAAAAAGGTGACTGAAGCATTAAAATTAGTTAAGTTATCTGGATATGAACAAAGACAAATAGAGGGTATGAGTGGTGGTCAAAAACAACGTGTAGCGATTGCGCGTGCCATTGTCAATGAACCTGAAATTTTGTTACTTGACGAATCTTTATCTGCATTGGATTTGAAATTACGTACAGAAATGCAATATGAATTGAGAGAACTTCAATCTCGTTTAGGTATTACCTTTATATTTGTTACACACGATCAAGAAGAAGCATTAGCACTAAGTGATTATATATTTGTGATGAAAGACGGTAAAATTCAACAATTCGGGACACCTATTGATATTTATGATGAGCCAGTCAATCGTTTTGTTGCTGACTTTATTGGCGAATCTAATATTGTTGAAGGTCGCATGGTTGAAGACTTCGTTGTAAATATTTATGGTCAAGATTTTGAATGTGTAGATATGGGTATTCCAGAAAATAAAAAAGTCGAAGTCGTAATACGTCCTGAAGACATTTCACTCATTGATAAGGAGCAGGGGCTTTTCAAAGCAAGAGTGGATTCTATGTTATTTAGAGGTGTCCATTACGAAATTTGTTGTATCGATAGAAAAGGATACGAGTGGGTGATTCAATCGACTAAGAAAGCTGAAGTTGGCAGTGAAGTAGGTCTATTCTTTGAACCTGAAGCGATTCACATTATGGTGCCAGGTGAGACTGAGGAAGAGTTTGATAAACGAATTGAGAGTTATGAGGATGTAGATAATGCGTAATATCAATAAATTATTAATTATTCCTTATTTATTGTGGATGGTAATATTTATCATCATTCCAGTCATTTTACTTGTATATTTTTCATTTATGGATGTGCATGGCCATTTTAGCTTTACCAACTATGAACAAATTTTCACGATGCGATATTTCAAAATGTTCATAGATTCAATATGGTATGCAATTCTCATTACATTGATTACTTTAGTCGTTAGTTATCCAGCGGCATATTTTATCACGCATTCTAAGTATCAAAATATTTTATTGATGATAATGATTATTCCGACATGGATTAATTTACTGCTGAAGACCTATGCATTTATAGGATTATTAAGTCATGATGGTATTATAAATCAAACACTTCACATCTTTCACTTGCCAGTATTCAATATGCTGTTTACAAGTGGTGCGTTTCTACTTGTTGCAAGTTATATCTATATTCCATTCATGATATTACCAATTTTTAATAGTATGAAAGCAATCCCTAATCATTTATTGCAAGCGTCGAGTGATTTAGGTGCTAGCCCAATGACAACCTTTAGAAAGGTCATTATGCCTTTAACAAAAGAAGGTGTCATGACGGGTATTCAAGTTACATTTATTCCTGCATTGTCGCTGTTTATGATTACTCGACTGATTGCTGGTAATAAAGTTATTAATATCGGAACTTCAATTGAAGAACAATTCTTAACGATTCAAAATTATGGCATGGGTTCAACCATTGCATTGTTCTTAATTATATTTATGGCGTTCATATTAATTGTAACGAAATCTAAATCATCGAATGGGAAGGGGTGAATGACGTGAAGTGGTATGGAAAGTTGTACATAGGAATACTCATCGCAATCTTATATATACCTATTCTATTTTTAATGGTATATTCTTTTAATTCAGCTGGAAATATGATTCATTTTGAGCATTTCACGTTAGAACATTATCAAACGCTTTTCCAAGATGACCGATTAATGTCTGTGATATTTAATACGATTGCCATTGCATTGTTAGCTGCCTCAATCTCAACAGTCATCGGTACCTTTGGTGCGATTGCTTTATACTATTTACGTAACAAGAAATTCAAAGTTACTTTACTGACTTTGAATAACGTACTGATGGTGTCATCAGATGTTGTTATTGGTGCTTCATTTTTAATTATGTTTACAGCAATTGGACATTTTACAGGCTTAGGTTTAGGATTTTCTACAGTTTTAGCATCTCATATAGCATTTTGTATCCCAATCGTGGTGATTATCGTGCTACCGCAACTATATGAGATGAACGATAATATGCTGAATGCTGCTAGAGATTTAGGTGCTAATGAATCGCAATTGTTAAGTAGTGTTATTATCCCTAATATTATGCCTTCCATTATTGGTGGATTTTTCATGTCATTGACTTATTCATTAGATGACTTTACAGTAAGCTTTTTCGTAACAGGAAATGGCTTTAGTGTTTTATCTGTAGAAGTTTACGCGATGGCTAGAAAAGGTATAAGTATGGAGATAAACGCTATTTCTACAATTTTATTTGTAGCTATATTAATAGGCATAATAGGATATTATGCTATTCAACACTTCGTTAAACGACAAAAGATGGTGAAGCGGGGTGTAAATGAATGAAACGATTTTTACAACTCATCATTTCTGCAATAGTCATTGGCGTATTATGTTTAGTTGTAAGTCATTGGTTTAAATCAAAGGAGAACACCCCAACACATGAAAAGATTTATGTTTATAATTGGGGTGAATATATCGATCCTAGTTTAATTAAAAAGTTTGAAAAAGAGACTGGTATACAAGTGGTTTATGAAACATTTGATTCTAATGAAGCAATGGAGGCTAAGATTCGTAATGGTGGTACACATTATGACGTAGCATTCCCAAGTGAGTATACGGTCCAAAAATTAAAACGTTCAAATTTGTTAGTGCCCTTGGATCATAAAAAAATTCCTAATATGAAAAATCTTGATTCAGATTATACGAATATGTCATATGATCCACATAATAAATATTCTTTACCGTATTTCTTTGGTACAGTGGGTATCCTATATAATAAGGAAAAATATCCTCACGCAAACTTTAATAGTTGGAGTGATTTGTATCAATCTAAATATAAAAATGATATTTTATTAGTGGACGGTGCTAGGGAAATCATGGGCATGGGTCTGAATAAACTCGGATATAGTTTAAATGATAAAAACCCTTCCCATATTAAAGAAGCGGAAAAAGATTTAAAAAAATTAGCGCCACAAGTGCGAGGTGTCGTAGGTGATGAAATTACGATGATGCTTCAACAAAACGAAGGTAATATTGCTGTTGTTTGGAGTGGCGTAGCCGCACCTTTAGTACAAGATAATGACAAATTTGATTACGTGATACCTAAAGAAGGTTCTAATCTTTGGTTTGATAACATGGTTATTCCTAAAACAGCACAAAATAAAGAAGGTGCATATAAATTTATGAACTTCTTATTAGATGCGAAAAATAATAAACAGAATACGGAATGGGTAGGCTATGCAACACCTAACAAAGCAGCAAGAAATCAATTGCCTAAAGATGTTAGAGATGATGATAGATTTTATCCTACAAAGAAAGAACAGAATCGCTTAGAGGTATATAAAGATTTAGGACAAAAAACGCTTGGAGATTATAATGAAAGTTTTTTAAATTTCAAAATGTCTCTGAAATAATGTAGAGATAAATGGTAGTTATTTATTCGTTTATCCTATATAATGATTTGATAGTAAAGTAAGGAGTTGTAGCGGATGTCAGGAGAGCAATACACACAAATTAAGCGTCCAGTCAGTCGGCTAACTGAAAAAGTTTTAGGTTGGTTTAGTTGGGTATTCTTACTCATATTGACGATTATAACTATGTTTATTGCACTCGTATCATTTAGTAATGATACGTCAATAGCTAATTTAGAAAGTTCATTAAATAACAATGAGCTGATACAACAAATTTTAGGAAACAATGATTTAAGTACAACTCAATTTGTCATTTGGTTACAAAATGGCGTATGGGCGATTATTGTTTACTTTATCGTTTGTCTATTAATTTCTTTTTTAGCATTAATATCAATGAATATTAGAATTCTTTCAGGTTTCTTATTTCTATTGGCAGCAGTAGTTACGATTCCTTTAGTATTTTTAGTGGTCACTTTAATTATTCCAATTTTATTCTTTATCATCGCAATTATGATGTTTGCTAGAAGGAATAAAGTTGAGACAGTGCCCGCATATTATAACGATGATTATGGTCAACCATACTATGATGAACGTGAATATTATGATCATCACGAACCTCATTCTAGACCTCGAGATGATTATTATGAAGAGGACTATCATCAAGGTTATTACGATGAATATGAACAACCACGAGACGAAAAGGAAAATAGAAATACAAGAAGACAACTTAGAAAAGAACGTCGACAAAAAGAAGCATTTGAAGCGCAACAATATGAACAGCCATATGATAATCATTTAGATCATGACTACGCTAATAGAGAACAGTATGAGGAAACAGATGATAAATATTCACAATTTCCTAAACGTGCTGTAGAAAGTGAATATGCTTCTAGTCAGAATACTGAGGAAGAACCTGAAGTGATGTCTAGACAGGCAAAATATAACAAGAAATCTAAAAAAGCGAATCGCGAAGATCAAATGCAAGAGAATAACTATCAGGATAATGATGATTATAGTTATGGCTATGACGATGGCTACAATAATTATCAGGAACCAATAGAACCTCAAGTTGATCCTAAAGAACTTAAGGCACAGCGGAAGAGAGAAAAAGCTGAAATTCGTGCGAAGAAAAAAGAAAAGAAAAAAGCTTATAATAAACGCATGAAAGAAAAAAGAAAAAATCAACCAAGTGCTGTTAATCAACGTCGAATGAATTATGAAGAGCGACGTCAAATGTTCCATGGTAATCATGATGATGAAGGTACAAAAGAGAACACAACTGAACAAGATGACAATAGTGAAAATAAATAATATTAATCATTGTTAGGCTGGGGCATAATCAATTTATTACCCCAGCCTTTTTTGTATGCATTCGCGATACAACTTAAATTTTAGTATGATTAAGATAAGAAGATTATTTGAGGTGGTGCATAGAATTATGAACAGAAAAACAGAAATCATTTTAGCATGGGTAGCGAATGGGCTAAGTATCATGTACTTACTATTAACAGGGATGTCACTCATTGTTATGAAAAGTAGTGAGAATCAACAACAATATAACGATATACTCAAACAATTCTATGGAAGCGAACAAAATGTTACTCCTGATATTTTATTTGCATCTATGATTATTTCAATTGGCTTTTTAGCCTTTTCTACTTTGCTTGGTGTTGTAGGGGCGTTAATTATCAAAGGACGTAAAAATTTAGCAGGTTGTTTATTTATAGCAGCAGCGATTACAGGAATTGTTACTATGAATCTTATTGCTATGATTTTATGGATTATTGTAGCTGTATTGCTATTTTCTAAAAAAGATAGTCGTCATCAAAGTTACTTTAATAATACGAATGGTACGCAGAATTCAAATGAGCGTCGTAATCTAGCAAACAATGATAATTTAAACCAGAATCATACTCGCCAAGATGAGTGGGACCCAGAAAAAGAACTTAAGGATCGTAAAAAAGATGACCCTTATATATATTAGTTGATTGGACATAAAAAAAGATGGCGTATGCCATCTTTTTTTATAACTCTTGAAACGTTTGAATAATTAAATAAATATTTAATCCACTTAGTATTACAATCAGCGTCCATGAAATAATGTTAACCCACATCTTATTAATAAATGGTCCCATTAATTTCTTATTACTTGTAGCCAATTGAAGCGGTATTAATGAAAAAGGTAACGCTATACTTAAGAATACTTGTGAAAATACTAGTAATTGTTCTATTTTTTCAGCATTACCTCTGAAAATGATTAAACAAATAATAACTGGTATGACTGCAAGCGAACGTGTGATTAGACGACGCATCCAGTTAGGAATGGATAATCTTAAGAATCCTTCCATAACGATTTGTCCTGCTAACGTTCCAGTAATCGTTGAGTTCTGTCCTGATGCTAATAGGGCAACTGCAAATAGTGTACTCATCACACCGCCCATTGCTGCACCTAATGCCGGTTCAGTTTTCAACGCATGATATAAATCATAGAAACCACCTAAATCGTTAGTTTTAGTTCCGAAAAAGAGGGCAGCACCTAGTGTTAGTAATAAACAATTGACTACAAATGCAATAGATAATTGAAGATTTGAATCAATCGTTGCGTATTTAATAGCTTGTGCTTTTTCTTGATTATCATGACGGTTATACTTACGTGATTGCACGATAGATGAATGTAGATATAAATTATGTGGCATGATTGTAGCCCCAATAATACCTAAAGCGATATATAGTATGCCTTGGTTTGTCACAATTTCTTTATGTGGAACAAACCCATTTAGAATATCAGTTAAATGTGGTGAAGAAATAAACACTTCAAACACGAATATTGCTAGAACTGTAAATATTAAAGTACCTACAATGGCTTCAATCTTTCTGAAACCGAAACGCATAATAAATAGTAATAGGAATACATCGAATACTGTGATTAATGCACCAACGATTAGTGGAATGCCGAAAATTAAATCTAAAGCAATCGCACTCCCAATCACTTCGGCGATATCAGTGGCAATGATTGCTAACTCTGCAATAATCCAGAAAACTATCGCAATGGGTTTACTTAAAAAATGACGTGTCATTTGTGCAAGATCTTTACCAGTTGCTATTCCTAATCTTACCGTCATACTTTGTAATAACATCGCTGCCAAACTTGAGATTAAAATCACGAATAGCAAGGTATAACCGTATTGTGCGCCACCTTGCATAGATGTAATCCAATTTCCTGGATCCATGTAACCCACAGCTACTAATAACCCAGGCCCGAGAAATGCTAGAAATTTCTGACTTGCACTACTTTTATGATCAAAATGAATAGTATTATTGATTTCATCTAAGCTTTGATGTTGTTCATAATTGTTGTCTTTTATACTCAATAAACTCACCTCTAAAATCTTATGAAAATATATTAACCTAAACAAAAAGTTAGGTCAACCTAAAAATATTGCATCACATTAAAAAAGCTTGAATAGCATTGTATTAAATACTACTCAAACTTTATAAATCAAAATTATTTTATTGATAAAATTTTAAGAACTGATCAAATGTTTCTTCTACGAATTGTAAGAAAGCTTTGTCGCTTTTCAATCTTTTATCAGAAGGTTCAATTGCTCGTGCTACGAAAAACTCACCTTTTTTTACGTTAATTGCGCGATCAATTGCTTTTTTAAGATCATCTTCACTCATATCTTTAATAAGTGTTTTTTCTGGTTTCATGTGATCTAAACATAAGCTATAGTCGTTAGGTAATGCTTTGATTTTATCAAAATGCTTTTTAAAGATTTTCATTTGCTCGGCTTTATTTTTAGCCTCATGCATGACACCGAACATAATAAATAGTTGATCTCTAAATAATCCAATTTGGAAATGAGGTAACATCTTATAACCACGTTTATTAGGTGCGAATGCGACCCAAGTATCTACAGGTGGGTTCACGCTTCGACGTGCATGTTTCGCTACGTGAGGATAGAATTCTTCACCTGTTTGTGAACTGAAATAATCAGCGAAATAGTCTCCTAATTGATTTAACTGTGGTCTAACATGCTCATTCAGTGCTTCCATTCTATTCTCTAAACCATCAACATCAAATGCTTTAAAATCTTTTGGCGCAAATGTATATTTAGTCATTTTATGCCTCCTCATGTATTGGTTACCGTTATTGTAGCACAAGTATTTATCTATTATCTAAAGTTAGAACCTTACTTATGAGGGTTTCAAATTTTACAATTAAGGTATATCAATATGTATTAATATAATTTTCGAGAAAACATCATGTATAATGTTAAGTAATAGGAGATGATACGATGGCACTATACGATTTTGCTAAAGGTATAATATTAGAGGCTGGGAATAAAGTAAGACATTGGATGAAAGAAGACTTGGATATTGAAACGAAGTCTAATCCTAATGATTTAGTTACAAATGTAGATAAAGCTACTGAAAATTTCCTTTATGAAACAATACACCATAATTATCCAGACCACCGTGTGATAGGGGAAGAAGGGCATGGACATGAATTAACGGATACGAATGGTGTCATTTGGGTCATTGATCCAATTGATGGAACGCTTAACTTTGTACATCAACAAGAAAATTTCGCTATTTCAATTGGGATTTATTATAATGGGGAACCTTATGCTGGTTTTGTTTACGATGTCATGAAGGATGTTCTGTATCATACAAAGGTTGGAGAAGGTGCCTATGAAAATACTCATCTACTTAAGCCTCTAGAAGATACTGAACTTAAAACAAGTATCATTGGAATCAATCCTAATTGGTTAACCAAACCGATTATGGGCAAGATATTTATGCCAATTGTAAATGATGCAAGAAGTGCACGTGCTTATGGAAGTGCTGCACTCGAAATTATAAGTGTGGCTAAAGGACAACTCGCTGCATATCTCACTCCAAGATTGCAACCATGGGACTATGCCGGTGGTTTGATGATTTTGAATGAAGTTGGAGGAATAGGTACAAACTTATTAGGTGACCCATTGGAAATGAATCGACCTAATTCTATAGTAATGGCAAATAAACAATTACATGACCAAATATTAAATCAATATTTAAGTGAGTTTAAAGAGACCATCGCGTCGCATCATGAAAAGCGATTTGGTAGAAAATAATGGAAAAGACGACAAGACACAACGTTTTGTTTTGAAAATGATAAATGAAATCTTGAAATAAAATGAGCTCCTAAAATGAAAGTGAATATCCTTCATTTTAGGAGCTATTATGCTTATATTAATGGTCTAGCCAGTTTGTAACATGATTCAAAATAAATTAATCAGATGATTTCTTTATAGCCAATTATTTTCACGGTATTTCTTTTTAACTGTGAAGCCAACGCCAAATGTTGCAATGAGTAGTATAAATGTTAAAATCATCATTGGAACATTTGCAGCGCCTACTGCAAAGCTAAATAAAGTTAAGAAAACGACTGCTAAAATAGAGAACACCCAGAAGATGCCTTTTGATTTTTTTTGTTGCATCCCATACCCCACCTTTTACTTATCTTTTCACTAATATATGATATAATAAAACAGTTGTAATTAAAAGTGGGAGTTTACTCAAGAAAGGAAATTTATAAAATGACTAATTTAAGAGAAGATGTTCGTAATATAGCGATTATTGCGCACGTTGACCATGGTAAAACAACTTTAGTAGATGAGTTGCTTAAACAGTCTGGTATTTTCAGAGAGAATGAACATGTCGACGAACGTGCAATGGATTCAAACGATTTAGAAAGAGAACGTGGTATTACGATTCTTGCTAAAAATACGGCGATTGATTATAAGGGCACACGTATTAATATATTAGATACACCTGGACACGCCGATTTCGGTGGGGAAGTTGAACGTATCATGAAAATGGTAGACGGTGTTGTGCTTGTTGTCGATGCTTATGAAGGTACAATGCCTCAAACACGCTTTGTGCTTAAAAAAGCATTAGAGCAAAACTTAAAACCTGTAGTAGTTGTAAATAAAATCGATAAACCTGCTGCACGACCAGAAGGTGTAGTAGATGAAGTATTAGACTTATTTATCGAATTAGAAGCAAATGATGAACAATTAGACTTCCCAGTTGTTTATGCATCAGCAGTAAATGGTACAGCAAGTCTTGAGTCAGATAAACAAGATGAAAATATGCAATCTCTTTATGAAACAATTATTGATTATGTACCTGCACCTGTTGACAATCATGATGAGCCATTACAATTCCAAGTTGCATTATTAGACTATAATGACTACGTTGGCCGTATTGGTATTGGACGTGTATTCAGAGGTAAGATGCGTGTTGGTGATAATGTCTCATTAATTAAATTAGATGGGTCTATTAAGAACTTCCGTGTAACTAAAATCTTTGGTTATTTCGGATTAAAACGTGAAGAAATTGAAGAAGCACAAGCAGGCGACTTGATTGCTGTATCAGGAATGGAAGACATTAACGTTGGTGAAACAGTTACACCACATGATCATCAAGAAGCGTTACCTGTATTACGTATTGATGAACCAACACTTGAAATGACTTTCCGTGTTAATAACTCACCATTCGCTGGTCGTGAAGGTGACTACGTAACTGCACGTCAAATTCAAGAAAGATTAGAACAACAACTTGAAACAGACGTTTCATTAAAGGTTACACCAACAGACCAACCAGATGCATGGGTTGTAGCTGGACGTGGTGAATTACATTTATCAATCTTAATTGAAAACATGAGACGTGAAGGTTTCGAATTACAAGTTTCTAAACCTCAAGTTATCTTACGAGAAATTGATGGCGTATTAAGTGAACCATTTGAACGTGTACAGTGTGAGGTTCCTTCAGAAAATGCCGGTGCAGTTATCGAATCATTAGGTGCACGTAAAGGTGAAATGTTAGACATGTTGACAACAGATAATGGTCTAACTCGTTTAATCTTTATGGTTCCAGCGCGTGGTATGATTGGTTATACAACTGAATTCATGTCTATGACACGTGGTTATGGTATTATCAACCATACTTTCGAAGAATTCAGACCTCGTGTTAAAGCTCAAATTGGTGGACGTCGTAATGGTGCATTGATTTCAATGGACCAAGGACAAGCAACATCATATGCGATTATTAACTTAGAAGACCGTGGTGTAAACTTTATGGAACCAGGTACAGAAGTTTATGAAGGTATGATCGTTGGTGAGCATAATCGTGAAAATGACTTAACAGTTAATATCACTAAAGCGAAACATCAAACTAACGTACGTTCAGCAACGAAAGACCAAACACAAACAATGAATCGTCCTAGAATTTTAACGCTTGAAGAAGCGCTACAATTTATCAATGACGATGAGTTAGTAGAGGTAACACCAGAAAGTATTAGATTAAGAAAGAAAATCTTAAATAAATCTGCACGTGAAAAAGAAGCAAAACGTGTTAAACAAATGATGCAAGAAGATCAATAAGATATAGAAGAGGCTGAGACATAATCAAATGTCTCAGCCTTCTTAACATATTGGCAGTAGATGTCTGAATTGAAAGTTCGCTTATATCAAGCTTCTTTCAATCCTAGCCATCCTTGCCGGCGGGGCCCCAATATAGAGAATTTCTTAAAAAGAAATTCTACAAACAATGCAAGTTGGGAGAGGGACAACGAAAATAATTTTGCTAAATTATATTTCTGTCCCTCTCCCCCTTTTTTCAGTTACGATTCATTATTATTTTGTGAGTTACTATCTTGCTTTTGAGGATTCTCATTGATCACTTGTGGTTGTCGTTGCTTAGGCGTGTCTAAACGACTCTTACAATCATCACACATAAAAGTGCGAATAGGGTTATTTCTTAGACGTTTAGCTTCCAAAGTATTCTCATCTATGAATACTTTAGTTTCACAAATGATACATTGAACTTCTAACACATTAAATCACCTCAATATGAGTTACATATTTAAATTCATATGTATACCCTTCTTCAGGAATGTAAACAAAGCTATCTACTGCGTTATCGTTGTATAAACGTTTGCCATCTTTTGCGAATTGGAAGAATAAATATGGTAATAAATCCATTGGTACTTCAATAGAATGCTCTTCATTATATAATTTAATCGCTTTTGCTTCTTGATGTGGTTCAGCATTTTTGAAAAATGGAGTCATATTAATCACAAATGTACCTTCTAGAACTGAACGTTTTTTATATTTAATTTCAGAATCAAGCGTAGGCGGATTTGTTTGTCCTTCTAGAATTGCTCGATTCCATTCAGTGTTATCTTCAAACTTAACTGGACGAGTACCGTCGAATACCCCACGTTCTAAATCGTCGATACTTACCTTTCTGTCATCAAAAATCCAAGTTGTACTATCTAATGAGATAGGGAACTTGACTGCGCCTTTAATTTGAATCATATATGCCCACTCCCTAATTTTTTATCTTCAATTATTTTAACATAAATTCATACCGACTTAATTCAAATTCACTTGCTTTTTAATATCTATTAAGATAAACTTCTAATGTGAAGATATTAATTGAAATGATAGGGGGAATATGTCATGGCTAACCAATCGAAATTAAATAATGCGGCATATGACCAGTTGAATAAAGATGCGGATAGAATTTTACATCTAATTAAAGTTCAAATGGATAACTTAACTTTACCTTCTTGTCCGCTTTATGAAGAAGTGCTAGATACTCAAATGTTTGGCCTTCAAAAAGAGGTTGATTTTGCTGTTCAACTTGGTTTAGTTGATAAAGAAGATGGTAAGCAATTAATGTTAAGACTGGAAAAAGAACTTTCTAAATTACATGAAGCTTTCACAAACGTTTAATGTTTTATTTATCATAGATAACATAACGCACTTATTTAAAGTGTCGAAATAATTGCGTTGATTTAATATATAATCGCGACCACGTATAAACATCCATTGTACATATACGTTATCGTATCAGTGACTGAGATGGTATCTAATTCGATATCTTGCTCAGTCATTTTTGTTTAATTGTTTTTAAAATAAATGCGCATTTAACCTAATAATATTTGTTAATTCTAAGGATTCAAGTATATAATAGGTAAGACAGCTTTTTAAAAAGTGAAGATAAATTTACTAAGTCAACGAAGTGATTAACTTTAAAAATTTAGAATTGGATGATCTAGTATATGAATAATTTTAAAAATATAATGCGGTATATTGGAAAAACTTCTAAATTTATCGATTATCCATTGTTGGTTACATATGTAGTCCTTTGTTTGATTGGATTAGTAATGGTTTATAGTGCAAGTATGGTCGCTGCGACTAAAGGTACCTTAACCGGTGGTGTAGCCGTTTCTGGAACGTACTTTTATAATAGACAGCTACTGTACGTCATTATGAGTTTCGCCATCGTATTCTTTATGGCATTCATCATGAATGTGAAAATCCTGAAGAAACCTAATGTTCAAAAGGGAATGATGATTGGTATATTCCTACTTTTACTTTTAACATTAGTTATTGGTAAAAATATCAATGGTTCTAAAAGTTGGATTAATTTAGGATTTATGAACCTACAAGCATCAGAGTTACTTAAAATTGCCATTATTCTTTACATACCTTTTATGATTGAAAAGAAAATGCCGGCAGTGAGACAAAACATCAAGTTAATCTTAGGTCCAATTCTATTTGTAGTAACATGTCTGGTACTTGTACTTTTCCAAAAAGACGTCGGACAAACAATGTTAATACTGATTATATTTTTCTCTATCATTTTCTATTCTGGCATCGGTGTACAGAACATGTTGAAATGGGGAATATTAGTATTTATAGGCTTTGTTATCATTGCCACCTTTATGTTGATTTTACACATGGTTCCAAGTTACTTAGAGGCGCGTTTTAGCACATTAACTAATCCATTTGGTCAGGAATCTGGTACGGGTTATCATATTTCTAACTCGTTAATGGCAATAGGTAATGGAGGCTTATTCGGACGTGGACTTGGCAACAGTATAATGAAACTAGGGTATCTACCTGAACCACATACCGATTTTATTTTCGCAGTCATCTGTGAGGAATTAGGTCTTGTGGGTGGATTAATCGTTATTATTTTAGAATATTTCATTGTATATCGTGCGTTCCAATTAGCGAATAAAACACCTTCACATTTCTATAAATTAGTATGTGTCGGTATCGCAAGTTATATTGGAAGTCAGACATTTGTAAACATTGGTGGTATTTCTGCGACGATTCCGTTAACAGGTGTCCCGTTACCATTTATTAGTTTTGGTGGTTCAGCTATGATTAGTTTAAGTATTGCGATGGGACTTTTATTAATTACCGCTAAACAAATCAAACAAGATGATAAACGTCTTAAACAACGTAAAATCGATATCAAACGCCGTTATAATTGAATATAAAAGAGAGACAATCTATTGAAGTTGTGTCCTTACTATGTAGGAATCACTTCTCTATAGGTTGTCTTTTTTTGTCTATAAACTAAATTAGACTGGTGAAAATTTTAAAATTCTGTAAAGGAAAGATGTCAAACTAGCATATGAGAAATATAGATGATAATATTAAGTTATCAATAGTAATAAGTTTTATTGAAGTTAAATCATAAACATGATCGTTATTTCATTTTGAAGTGGTGGGAAAATTTTTGATTCAACAAAATGTTACAAAACGATAAATTGTTTTTAACTTTGTAAATTACTATAGAATTATTCAAGCATTTAAGATAAAATTTTATTATCTAATTAGTTAGAAAATTCAAAATATTACGAGGGGTGTCTCAGCTTTTGAAACATATAAAGAAGTTACTTGTTGCTAACCGTGGTGAAATTGCCATTAGGATTTTTAGAGCAGCAGCAGAATTAAATATCAGTACAGTAGCAATATATTCTAATGAAGATAAAAGTTCATTACATAGATATAAGGCAGATGAGTCCTATCTCGTTGGTAGTGATTTAGGTCCTGCTGAAAGTTATTTAAATATTGAACGAATTATCGAGGTAGCAAAACGTGCAGGTGTCGATGCGATTCACCCTGGGTATGGTTTTCTAAGTGAGAATGAACAATTTGCGCGTCGTTGTGCAGAAGAAGGTATTAAGTTTATCGGTCCTCATTTAGAACATTTAGATATGTTTGGAGATAAAGTTAAGGCAAGAACAACAGCCATTCGCGCCAATTTACCTGTGATTCCAGGTACTGATGGGCCAATTGAAAGCTTTGAAGCGGCACAGCAATTTGCTCTTGAAGCTGGTTTTCCACTGATGATTAAAGCTACAAGTGGTGGCGGTGGTAAAGGGATGCGTATTGTTCGTGAAGAGAGTGAACTTGAAGATGCCTTTCACCGTGCTAAGTCAGAAGCTGAAAAGTCTTTCGGCAATAGCGAAGTTTATATTGAGAGATACATTGATAATCCGAAACATATTGAAGTGCAAGTAATTGGTGACGAACAAGGTAACATCATACATTTATATGAAAGAGATTGTTCGGTACAACGACGCCATCAGAAAGTTGTAGAAGTCGCACCTTCAGTTGGTTTATCGGAAAGTTTGAGAGAACGTATTTGTGAAGCGGCTATTCAACTCATGGAGAATATTAAATATGTCAATGCTGGGACAGTTGAATTTTTAGTTTCAGGCGATGAATTCTTCTTCATAGAGGTGAATCCACGTGTTCAAGTTGAACATACTATTACTGAAATGATTACGGGAATTGACATTGTTAAAACACAAATCTTAGTTGCTGATGGCGAATCGTTATTTGGTGAGAGAATAGCAATGCCACAACAACAAGATATCCAAACACTTGGGTATGCAATTCAATGTCGTATTACAACAGAAGACCCAACCAATGATTTCATGCCTGATTCAGGTACAATTATCGCTTATCGTTCAAGTGGTGGTTTTGGTGTAAGATTAGATGCTGGTGATGGTTTCCAAGGTGCTGAAATCTCTCCTTATTACGATTCATTACTTGTTAAACTCTCTACGCATGCATTTTCATTTAAGCAAGCCGAAGAGAAGATGGAACGTTCATTACGTGAAATGCGTATCCGTGGTGTGAAAACGAACATACCTTTCTTAATTAATGTGATGCGTAACGATAAATTCAGAAGTGGCGATTATACAACTAAATTTATAGAAGAAACGCCAGAACTATTTGATATTGCACCGACGCTTGATAGAGGTACGAAGACACTGGAATATATTGGGAATGTGACGATTAACGGTTTCCCTAATGTAGCGCAACGTCTTAAACCAGATTATGAATCTACTTCTATACCTAAAGTGTCTCAAGAGCGTATCAATCATTTATCTGGTACGAAACAAATTCTAGATGAACAGGGCCCTAAAGGCGTAGCAGATTGGGTTAGAGCACAAGAAGATGTATTAATTACGGATACAACTTTTAGAGATGCACATCAATCTTTACTAGCTACACGTGTAAGAACGAAAGATATGATGAATATCGCCTCTAAAACGGCTGAAGTATTTAAAGATAGCTTTTCTTTAGAGATGTGGGGCGGTGCAACATTTGACGTTGCTTATAATTTCTTAAAGGAAAATCCATGGGAACGTCTTGAACGTCTACGTAAAGCAATCCCAAATGTATTATTCCAAATGCTTTTACGTGCATCCAATGCAGTAGGATATAAAAATTATCCTGATAACGTCATTAAAAAGTTTGTAGAGGAAAGTGCTAAAGCAGGCGTAGATGTATTCCGTATATTTGATTCATTAAACTGGGTAGATCAAATGAAAGTCGCAAACGAGGCCGTTCAAGAAGCAGGTAAAATTTCTGAAGGTGCAATTTGTTATACTGGAGATATTTTAAATGTTGAACGTTCTAATATTTATACATTAGATTATTATGTGAATATGGCTAAAGAACTCGAGAGAGAAGGGTTCCATATTTTAGCAATTAAAGATATGGCAGGCCTACTGAAACCAAAAGCAGCGAATGAGTTAATTGGAGAATTACGATCAGCAGTCGATTTACCAATTCATCTGCATACACATGATACGAGTGGAAATGGCTTACTCACGTATAAACAAGCGATTGATGCAGGTGTTGATATTATTGATACAGCTGTCGCGTCTATGAGCGGGTTAACAAGTCAGCCTAGCGCAAACTCTCTTTACTACGCATTGAATGGGTTCCCTCGTAATTTAAGAACAGACATTGAAGGATTAGAAGAACTGAGCCATTATTGGGCAACAGTTCGTCCATATTATACGGACTTTGAAAGTGACATAAAATCACCTAATACTGAAATTTACCAACATGAAATGCCAGGCGGACAGTATTCAAATTTAAGTCAACAAGCTAAAAGTTTAGGCTTAGGAGAGCGTTTCGATGAAGTTAAAGATATGTATCGTAGAGTGAATTTCTTATTTGGAGATATTGTAAAGGTGACACCATCTTCTAAAGTGGTCGGTGATATGGCACTCTACATGGTACAGAATGATTTGGATGAATCGTCAGTACTTAGCGAAGGTCATAAACTTGATTTCCCTGAATCGGTAGTCTCATTCTTTAAAGGAGAAATTGGTCAACCGGTAAACGGATTTAATCAAAAGTTACAAGATGTCATTCTTAAAGGACAAGTTCCACTTACTGAAAGACCAGGAGAATATTTAGAGCCTGTGGACTTTGAAGCAATTCGTGAAGCGTTAGCTGAGAAACAACATGATGAAGTGACTGAGCAAGATGTGATTAGCTATGTCTTATATCCAAAGGTTTATGAGCAATATATTCAAACGAAAGCTCAATATGGTGATTTATCGTTATTAGATACACCAACATTCTTATTTGGTATGCGTAATGGTGAAACAGTAGAAATTGAAATTGATACTGGTAAACGTTTAATTATTAAACTTGAAACGATTAGTGAACCTGATGAAAATGGTAATCGTACCATTTATTACGCAATGAATGGTCAAGCACGTCGTATCTATATTAAAGATGAAAATGTAAAGACGAATGCAAATGTAAAACCAAAAGCTGATAAAACGAATCCTAGTCATATTGGGGCACAAATGCCTGGTTCAGTAACAGAAGTAAAAGTATCTGTAGGCGATGAAGTAAAAGCAAATCAACCATTGTTGATTACTGAAGCGATGAAGATGGAAACTACTATACAAGCGCCATTTGATGGTGTAATTAAACAAGTGAATGTAGTCAGTGGCGATGCGATTGCGACAGGCGATTTACTCGTTGAAATAGAAAAGCTATTATAACATGCCCGCCCGTCCAATTGTGTGACAATACGTCAGTTTACACAATTGGGCGGGCTTCTGTATTCGCCAACGATAACGGTTTGGTACTTCAGCATAGATAAATACGCGCCCTTCAAGGATAATTTACGTGAGTATACCTTGAAGGGCGCGTATTTATGATGTGTAATAGCTTATGAACTTTAGTGTGTGTTTGTTCGATAAATGAGACTACTTCATACTGCGAGTTGTTCTTAACATCAACAAGATGAAGTAAGCGATCATACCGAATAAGAATGTAATAAACAATGCATGGAATAATGCAACGATTAAATTCACATTCGTAATCACTGATAATGCACCAGTAATGACTTGTAAAATAACTAAAATAAACGCTGCTGTATAGCCATATCTTACAGTACGATTATCTGAATAATTCTTAATCGCGTGAATAAATGTGAACATAATCCACATGAAAGTAATAAACGCCATACCTCTATGTGCAAACTGTACCCAGTCATGTGCGTTATGAGGCACAATATCATTGAAAGGTACAGGCCAAGCACCGTAAGCAAGACTTGATTTCGTATGTCTTACCAATGCACCCGTATAAATTGTAAGATAGACAATAATGGCCATTAACCATGTCAACGTACGAAGTGGCTTTTTAATAAATAATTCATCAGCTTCATATTTCTGGTCGACAGAGAATATAATTAAAGTCATTACAAATACAGATGAAAAACTAATTAAAGAAATACCGAAATGTAATGCTAGGACATATGCATTTTGTTGCCATATCACGGCGGCAGCTCCAATAAGTGCTTGGATAAGTAAGAAAGCAACACTGATGATTGAAAGTGGTTTTATTTCTTTAATATACCCAATATTCTTCCATGCTGTAATTACTAACCAAAGGACAACAATAAGAGAAAGACCTGATACTGCTCTATGACTAAGCTCAATAATTGTATGAATTGGTAAGTTCTGAGGAAGAAGTGCACCATTACATAATGGCCATGATGAACCACAGCCATCTTCTGATCCTGTTTTAGTTACGAGGGCGCCACCTAATTGAACAAAGGTCATAATAATCGTAGCTAAAACACCTAACCATTTAAGGTTTTGCTTTCTAAACAATGATAAACACCCCATCATTAACTAAAGTACTCACTTTTAAACGATATGTAGAAACTAGCTTTATTATCAATTAAACGATGAGTTTAACTTCAAAGTTAAGCCTTAAACTACTTCATGAGACACTTGTGATGACACTTGATGATTCAGTACTTTAGATTAATGTACATATTTTTACTTTTAACCTATTATAACAAGAATACCATTTTTAATTGTGTCACAAAATCGACGATTTATAATGTCGCTAAAGTGTCACAATTTAATTTTATAAAACCTAGTCTTTTAATAAAAATTGCTATATCATTGTACTATATGAAAAATTCAAGGAGGGGAACTATGAACAAAGATCAAACTTTGTCACAGGATACGGGCCGTGTAACCTTCAAAGAATTACAACAAATTATTAAGATGGGTCTCGTTCAAGGTAACTTAATTCCTGCATTTGCAGGCGCTTGGCTTGCAGTTGTAATGACAAACCATTCCTTCCTATCGTCTATTCCTCAAATATTGATGATGATTGTTGGGTCTACCCTAATCATGGGGGGCGCATGTGCGTTAAATAACTATTACGATCAAGATATTGACAGCATCATGCCTAGCAAACAAGGTAGACCAACTGTAAACGATAGAATCTCAGACAGAAACTTATTAATTTTAAGCTTCGGGATGATGTTAATAGGTGAAGCTTGTCTATTCTTATTAAACGTGCCATCAGGCGTTTTAGGTTTAATTGGTATCGTAGGATATGTTTCTTATTACTCCATTTGGTCTAAACGACACACAACTTGGAATACTGTTGTAGGAAGCTTTCCAGGTGCTGTACCGCCATTAATTGGTTGGGTAGCAATAGATGGTCAAATGAGCTTGGCTGCCATTGCACTATTCTTAGTCGTATTTTGTTGGCAACCGGTTCACTTTTACGCATTGGCCATTAAACGAAGCGACGAATATTCATTAGCGAATATTCCAATGTTACCATCCGTTAAAGGCTTCAAACGTACGAGAATAAGCATGTTTATTTGGTTAATATTCTTATTGCCGTTACCATTCTTATTATCAAACTTAGGTGTCACTTTTGTAGTCATTGCTACATTACTCAACCTAGGATGGTTAGCTTTAGGATTTACAACCTTCAAAAAGGATTCAGACCAAACGAAATGGGCGACAAAAATGTTCATCTATTCATTGAACTACTTAGTCGTATTTTTCGTACTCGTTGTTGTCGTTTCATTAATAAAAATGATATAAAATTACTTAAGTAAGGATGAAACTTATGAGCGTACCCATTTTACCCACGATCAGTACTTCATGTATTGTCATTAGTGCGATATTAGTCGCTATCGGTTGGAGATTAATCTGGAAACGTCAAATTGATAAACATAAAAAAGTCATGTTATGGGCAGCAATTTTTGCATTAACTTTCTTTATTATTTATGCAAGTAGAACAATTTTCATTGGAAATACCGCTTTCGGTGGTCCAGACTCAGTGAAGATTTACTACACTATCTTTTTAGTTTTCCATATTAATTTAGCTACGATTGGTGGCGTGCTAGGATTAATTCAAATTATTTTAGCATTTAAAGATAAATTCAATATTCATAGAAAGATTGGACCTATTGCTTCAATTATTTGGTTCTTCACTGCGATTACAGGCGTAGCTGTTTACATTCTTTTATATGTACTTTATCCAGGTGGAGAAACAACGTCATTAATTAAAGCAACATTAGGACTTTAGTTTATAAACAAGTTCAATCTATTTCACAATACTGATGAGACTTCATATGAGGTTTTATCAGTTTTTTTATTAAAATTAAACCAAATTAACTTGACGAAAATGAAATAGTCAGACAAGTATGACCACTTGTCTTGATAAATAGCAGAATATTTTTGTACAATAAATATAATTCTTTAGAGGTGGGTGAGAAATGAAAAAGTTAGTTATCAAAGTAGTAGGCGTCATTTTTTTAATTACTTTTTTAATTTATTTATTTTACTCACCACGTCTCAAATTTGATGTCTTAGAGAACCCGAATAAAGGAAATAAAAGTAATCATACTGAGCAATTTGAGAAGTCCAACAATCATACTGAAAATCCTAAACCCAAACAAGGTGTTGGAACATGGATAGGTAAGAATATTGACTTTATGACAAAACATTATGGACAAGCTGATCGAACATATCCTTTTAAAAATGGCTATAAGAATTACATATTTAAAAAAAGTGACCAATATTATATTGTGAGCACTAAAAAAGATATCATTACGTCAGTGTACGCCACAGGGGACAACGTTAAAGTGAATCCATTAAAGATTGGTGAAAGTGCCTCTCATCTTTTTGAAAATACAAGTATTAATCCTGAACCAACAATTCAATCAAAGGGTAAAACATATCGATTCGAAATGTCCGATGAAGATATGAAGACACAAACATTAATTAAATATGGGAACATTTACGCCCAAGTGTATTCAGATCAAGAAACAAATAAAATTTTAGCCGTACGCTTTATAGATGCAGATACACTAACAGCACTTCAACCCTATAAAATTAATAAGCAAGAAAATAGTAGTTCAAATGACCAAGCGTCTATTCCTTATGAACAAAATCCCAATCAGCTGATTACATTATACGAAGTGACAAATGAGATGAGACATCTTAAAGGTCTAAAACCTCTTAAAACGAATAATGATATTGCACATATCGCCTCTATTAATCTATATGAAGCCACAGACAATGGATCAGATAGTGTTGAATTTACTGAGAATGCCCTTACGCAACAATTAGACGAAAACAATGTGACATATAAATCTACAAGTCAGAACGTTGGGTATGACTTTGACGATGTACCAACATTAATTCATAGTTGGATGAACTCTGACATTCATCGCTCTCGTATGTTAAATAATAAATATGATGAAATGGGTGGCGAAGTGATGAAAGATTATTATTCATTAATATTCTTGGAAAAATAAAATCGAAAGGGTGAAAACATGATTACTGAAGAAACGTTATCAATTTTAGATGAAATAGAAAATCTCTCTGATATGATTGTTCAATCAGAGGTGTATCAATCGTATCAACATGCTAAAGATTATTTGGAAAATGATGATGAAGCACATTTACTTTATCAAGCATTCTTAAAGTCGAAAGATCAATACGATGATGTTATGAGATTTGGCAAATATCACCCTGATTATAAAAGAATTATGATGGAAACACGTCAACGTAAACGTGCATATGAAATGCTTCCAGTTGTCATGGAGTACAAAACAAAGGAAGTCGCACTCCAAAACCTAATCGATGAAGTAGTAACAAAAATAGCATTTGCAGTTTCTGAAAATGTGAAAATTGAAGCAGGCAACCCGTTCTTCCAAACAGGACATAACGGATGCGCAACAGGTGGTTCATGTAACTGTTCATTATAATGGTTGAGAACAGATGAGATGATATAAAAACTTAATTTAACTATAAAAACACTTTCGATGGTAGACAAATGAAGCCCCCATCGAAAGTGTTTTTTATTATTGGAATTAGAGGTAAATGAGATTTGCTATTTGCTTTAAAGCATTAAGAAGTAAACGAGTGTTTTAATTGCTAGTAATACATTTTGACAATTGAGCTAGATTAGAAATAACAAATTTACAAAAACTAAGTAATTAAGATTAATAGTAAGAATAGAAAACTCATTGTACGAAGATGATATTCTATTATTTCTTTTCTAATTGTTATATTTAACCTGAAATACCTTATTTGTAGGTATAGGTAATGAGTAGCCTCGTTAAACAAATAATAAAAATATTATGGGATTTTTGTAATTATAATATTTGAGTTCTATTAGAAGTATAGTATAGGAAAAAGATTAGTGTTATATTAATACATATAGTACCAATAATAATGATATGTTTTTATATTTGGAAATTATATAAAAGGAAACATTATATTAAAACTTAACTAATATATGAATGGAAACCCAATTTGAATTAGAGGTCATTTATGAAAAATAAGAAAAAGCAAACAATCTTTCTCATTGGTTTAGCTGTAATTATTTGTTTAACTATAGGATATATTTTGCACAAAAATAAGAAAGAAAATTACATAGAAACACAAGAGGAACGCATAAATTTATATTTCAAATACAATATTAATAATTATAAGTCCATGAAAACTACTAGTTTTAAAAAAGATCCAATGGGAGGGTATTTTGTTAAGGGTTATATAAATAATAATAAGAAGTTTTATTTTCATGCTTTAATAACAGACATGAATAATTATCAATTTAATGGGGATATTGGGTACAATCCTAAAACTCTAGGAAAATTATTCAAGAAGGATAATCCTAAAAACTTGTTAAATCCAAGTGACATTATAAAAAAACATGATTTAGATAAGACAAAATACGAAGCTAAACCTCCATTATTTTTTGCTTTATAATAATGTATTTTATGCCATTTCTAAGACATTAAGTATTACTTAAAAATCCTAAAAACGGAGGTTTTGAATGAAAAACAGTAAAAAGAAAATAATCTTTCTCATCGTTATAGCTGCAATCATTTGTTTAACTATAGGATATACTCTACATAAAAATAAGAAAGATAATTACATAGAAACTCAAGAGGAACGCGTAAATTTATATTTCAAATATAATCTAAAAAATTATAACTCTATGCATGTAACTTCATTTAGAAAGAATCCGATGGGAGCTTACTACATAAGTGGTTATGTTAATAAAAATAAAAAATATCATTTCAAAGCTAAAATATCGACTACAGATAATCTTCAGTTTAAAGGTGATTTTATTTATAATCCTAAGACTTTTGGGAAGTTGTTTAAAAATGAAGAGGGAGCAGATTCGATAAATACTGATGAAATTATCAAGAAAGAACATTTAG
The DNA here is from genome assembly GCF_002902725.1 of Staphylococcus caprae. GTDB lineage: Bacteria > Bacillota > Bacilli > Staphylococcales > Staphylococcaceae > Staphylococcus > Staphylococcus caprae. Next base: position 41,713 of record NZ_PPRT01000034.1, on the reverse strand, counting down.
ATAAAACAAAGTACGAAGCATATCCTCCGGCATTTTTCTGGTTTTAATTAATATAATTTTATAGTTTTGATTTCTATATTAGCTAACTTAAAATAGAAAAGAGAGATTATTAATGCGAAAGAAAACACTGTTGTTCATAATCTTAATTATGACAATATTAACAGCTGTAGGATATATTTCCCATGTAAGTAAAAAGAATCATTATATCGAAGCTCAAAAAAGTAGAATTGATTTATATTTTAAATATAACCTAAAAAAATATACTTCTATGAAAATAACTAAAGTTGAAAAGAATCCAATGGGAGACTACTTTATAGATGGTTATGTCAATGGTAAGAAAGATTATGATTTTAAAGCTTTCTTGTCTATTGAAGATAATAATCAATATAATGGAATGATAAACTATAATCCCAAAACTTTGGGAAAGTTATTTAAAGAGGAAGAACCAAAGAATAAGTGGAAACCTGACGAAATAATCAAAAAAGAACATTTAGATAAAACAAAGTACGAAGCTAATCCACCATTATTTATATGGTTTTAGAAATATTATAAGAACTGATGTTCACACACAAAGTTATATAAAAATCCAACTTTAGTGGTGCACATTAATTTATTATAAATTAATAATATGGAAACATTTTTAATTTGTTTAATATTTTAAAATTTAATAGATTTGAGGCTTGGAGTAACTTTTATAAACATATAGGGAGTTTGATTAATTTCGTTAGATTGTAATTTGAAGTATATCTATAATTGTTTACTGATTATCGGTAATGTATTTTTCTACTTTCAAAATCTTTATGTTCTAATTAGAAAATCTACAAAAGGAAGTTATTTATGAAAAATAAGAAAAAGAAAATACTCCTTTGCTCAGTTTTAACTGTACTCATTTGTTTAACTATAGGATATATTTTGCATAAAAATAAGAAAGATAATTTTATAGAAACCCAAGAAAAAAGAATAGACCTATATTTTAAATATAACCTAAAAAAGTATGACTCTATGAAGATTGTTAAAGTTGAAAAAAATCCAATGGGAGGATACTTTTTCTATGGTTATGTTAATCATGATAAAGATTACAATTTTAGCGCAACTGTTTCTTATGATAGTAATTTTCAATTTAATGGAAGAATTAGTTATAATGGTAAAACTTTAAAAAAGCTATTTAAAGAAAATGAATCTAAAAATCAGTGGAAACCTGATGAGATAATCAAAAAAGAGCATTTAGATAAATCAAAATATGAAGCATATCCACCATTGTTTTTTATTTTTTGATTATCATTTTTGTTATTTTCCTGAGATATAATATCCTGAAAATATATTAAAAAGAGAGGTTATCAATGAAAAATAGTAAAAATAAAATAATCCTTCTCATCGTTATAGCTGCAATCATTTGTTTAACTATAGGATACATTATGCATAAAAATAAGAAAGAAAATTACATAGAAACTCAAGAGGAACGCATAAATTTATATTTCAAATACAATCTAAAAAATTATAACACTATGCATGTAACTTCATTTAGAAAGAATCCGACGGGAGCTTACTTTGTAAGTGGTTATATTAATAAAAATAAAAAATATCATTTCAAAGCTCAAATATCTACTGTAGATAATCTTCAATTTATAGGTGATTTAATCTATAATCCTAAGACTTTTGGGAAGTTATTAAAAAATGAAGAGACAGGCGATTCGATAAATATTGATGAGATTATCAAGAAAGAACATCTAGATAAATCAAAATATGAAGCAGACCCTCCGGCATTTTTCTGGTTTTAACCGTACATTAAAATATAAAACAAAAATGATGTGCACTTCTAAAGAGAGTTAGGGGTGCACATCATTTTACTTCATATCTCATTATCGATCTGAGGTTGAGGCATCATTTATTATCTCAGTACTTTTTAACAAATTGGCTGTAGATGGTTGAATTGAAAGTGCGCATATATAATGTTCTTTCAATCGTAGCCATCTTGGGCTCCAACATAGAGAATTTCTTTTTTAAGAAATTCCGTAAACAATGCAAGTTGGGTGTGAGACAATAAATATAATTTTGCAAAATTATATTTCCGTTCCTGCCTCATGCAGTTTTAGTTTTTAAGTAAGGTTTCTTTAAATTGCTTTGCTAGGTCAGGGCGGTCAGTGACTATGGTATGAACGCCTTTATGATACAAGTCTGTCATTAAATCAATACTATTAATGCCATAGAAACCTGGTACGATATTATTAAGATTTAGCCAATCAATAAAGCGTTTAGAGGTCAATGGAATGCCTTTAAATTCTGTTGGCATTTGAAACGTATCTGCTTGTGGAGTAAAAGTGTTTCCAAGCATGCTATTAAATTTAATGAAGCCTTCAGCAACTTCAGCTTGGCTTGCACCGACTGCTATTTCTCCTTTACTGTATTCGACAAAACGTTGGATTTGAGTTTTATGGAAACTTGTGACTAGCACACGGTCTTGTGCTTGGTGTTTAACAATATTGTTGTACATGATTTCAGGAGCGAGACGTCCTTCGTACGTATTTGGAGCGTCTTTTAAATCTACATTGATATACATATTTGGATACATTTCAAGTAGTTCTTCAAATGAAAGAATTTTAGCATGAGGGTGGTTACGATATGGTGTATCCCCATTAATATCTGTAAAATGATACCCTGCATCTAATTGTTTCAATTCTGCTAATGTATGTTCGCTCACTTTACCTGAACCATTGGTCGTACGGTCGACAAGTGCGTCATGAAAGACGATTAATTTACCGTCTTGAGTTAAACGTACATCCGTTTCAAAACCATCTAATCCGTGTTCCACAGCATTGTCAAATGCTAATTGTGTTTGTTCAGGTCGAACGGCCATGCCACCTCTATGCGCAAATAAGTAGGGTGCTTGACCAGAGAAGAATGCAGGGATTGTTTTGACTTCTTTTGGTGATTTATTCTTATTGAAGTAGAATAAGCTGCCAAGTATCCCAGCTGTAGCTAAGGAACCATTAATCAACCATTTTTTAGTGTTACTCATATGTGAGCCTCCTCGTTTTTAATAGAATTAGCTTAACAAATATTATCCTAATATTAAATCATATCGATATCGTGTCATAGTTGATGAGGATATTCATTTTCCAAAAATAAAATTATAAATAGTATAAATAAACAACACTCAGAGAAGTGTCATAGTGATTTCAATACGCACACAGACGTGATATGATTACAAATGTATAAATAATGGAGTGAGCGAGATATGAATTTAATTCCTAGAGTAAGTTTAATTATTTATTTAAAGCATATTAAGCATGAACGTCAAATTAGAAAATATGGACATATAGTTCATTCAAATAAACAAAGAAAATATGTCGTCATGTATGTTGACGAAGCGGATGCTGATAGTATTGTTCATAAATTGATGCAACTTAAATACGTTCGCGCTATCGACGGATCACCTTATAAATTTCTAAAGAAAACGTATGAGAAAGAAAAACATGAAATGCTTTAAGAAAATATCGTTTATTGTAAAGGTGGAATCCAGCGTTGGAGACGTAAGACACTGATAAGATAGTTAAAGTATAAATCTAAGTCAGGATAGGTCTCGGGCGGTTGTACATCAATGCCGACGACTGGGATATCGTACTTTTCAGCTTCTGTATTGATGATGTCGAATTTCTTGTTACCATCTGGATAAGGATAGTTAAGGGCATTAACCATGATGTACATCGCTTGAAAATGATTGCCAGATGTTGGATTCATAACCATTGCTACTGAGGATAATTGTTTCTCAGATTGCGGTGAATGAAAGTAAATGATGCGATTAATTCGGGGATGATTATACTCGATGAGCGTAGTGAATTCGAACAAGTCGGTTAAACCTTCTCCGATTTTGATAAAAGATTGTTTCATAAGATTATCATTCTCCTTTGTTACAACAAATTATATTAAATAACCTATTGAAATGGAAGTGTGAGCAAATGCGTGTAATAGCAGGAAAACATAAAAGTAAAGGTTTAGAAAGTCTTGAAGGGCGAAATACCCGTCCAACTATGGATAAAGTAAAAGAGGGCATCTTTAATAGTTTGCACGAGGTTTCAGGTTTGGGGTTAGACTTATTTGCAGGAAGCGGTGCCCTTGGTATAGAAGCATTGTCACGTGGTATGGAGAAAGTCATTTTCGTAGATCAAAACTTTAAAGCAGTCAAAGTGATAAAAGCGAATTTAAACCAATTAGATCTCATGTCACAAGCTGAAGTTTATAAGAACAATGCTGATAGAGCGCTTAAAGCACTCGCTAAACGAGAGATACAATTTGATATCATCTTCTTAGATCCACCATATAAAAAGGGACTCATAGATGAGGCGATTGAGAGAATTTCGGAGTTTAATTTATTAAAAGAAAATGGTATTATCGTTTGTGAGTTTAGTAATCATGAGGATATTCAATATGAGCCATTCCAATTGATTAAGCGTTATCATTATGGTTTAACAGATACTTTGTTACTTGAAAAAGGAGAATAATATGAGTAAGACAAGAGCAGTTATTCCCGGTAGTTTCGATCCTATTACATACGGTCATTTAGACATTATAGAACGAAGTGCCGATCGCTTTGATGAGATTCATGTTTGTGTGTTAAAGAATAGCAGCAAAGGTGGAACATTTGATTCAGAAGAACGAATAGATTTAATCAAAGATTCAGTCCAACATTTATCGAATGTTGAAGTTCATCATTTTAATGGATTACTCGTCGATTTCTGTGATCAAGTTGGAGCTAAGACAATTATTAGAGGTCTTAGAGCGGTCAGTGATTTTGAATACGAGTTGCGATTGACGTCGATGAATAAAAAACTGAATAGTGACATTGAAACGATGTATATGATGACGAGTACTAAATATTCGTTTATTAGTTCAAGCATTGTTAAAGAAGTAGCAGCGTATAAAGCGGATATTTCAGCTTTCGTGCCGCCACATGTAGAGAAGGCGCTAAAAGACAAGTTTGATGTTTAAAAAATAACCATTTCAACGTGTACCAGCTTTGCAATCAATAACTATTGAAATTGCTGTATGGTTCGGGTTGAAATGGTTTTATTTACGTATGATGGGTGTATTGAAATCGGTTTGTGTTTGATGACTCATTAAATTATACACGTGTGTTGCTTTAATTTCATTTTGGAAATAGTGGGCATTTTTTTGGTTAATATTGGTAATATATTGACGTTCAGGAAATTTATTTTTTAAATGTTTTAAATAATATCTACCTACGTCGTTCATTCCTAATATTCTTACAGCATGTGTATCTTTATGTACATCTTGAGACTTTATATTCAATAATATGGTCATAAGAATGCGCTGAATATGTGTATAAGTGTAACGTTTAGTTTTAAGATTCTGCATAAACGCTTTAAATGAATGACTCTGTTGAATCATTGATTTCAATCGATTTTCAAATCCTTCATTTATATTATATATGGATTTCAAGTCTTCTTGATGTTGCACGGTTAATTGATATTTAATGAACGGAAATGTATCTTCTGCTGAAACATGTGGTGATTTATATAAATTATGAGCTACTTGTGGAACGACGTTTCGCCAATGATGATTTCCCTGTAGCAGAGACTGACGTATCGATGTACCACTCGCAAATTGATGATGCGTTATTTCTGAATGGTGATGATGTGAACCTTCTCGTTTAATTGTCATCGCTTCTATTTGAGGCGCGAATTGATTGATTGCTTTAAGGTAACTCATTCCTAGCAAGTTGTTAGGGGATTGTAAGAGTTCATGGCTATCCGTGAGTTCACTTAATATACGAGGATAACTCTTGCCTTCTTTAAGTTTACTTTTAAAATTAGCATGACTTTCTAAAGTTGAAATTTGATCTGCAAGTTGTTGAAGATCATTCAAATCTGCACTTTCACTTCCAAAAGAAATGGTATCGATATCAAGGTATTGCGCCACTTTCACAGCCAGTTCCGCAAAAGTATCACCCGAAGATAGGCTAGCGAGAAGCGGAAGTTCAACCACTAAATCAACGCCTGTGAGCGCCATTTCAGTTCGAGTGAATTTATTGTAGATGGCAGGTTCACCACGCATAACAAAGTTGCCACTCATCAACGCAATTGTTACATTTGAATTAGAGCGTTGTTTAGATTGTTGAGCATGATATAAATGCCCATTATGAAAAGGATTATATTCAGTAATGAGGCCAACACTTTTCATTTGCAATTCGTCCTTTCAGTATTCATCATTAGTATTGTAACAGAACTATATATGTTAAGAAAAAATCTTGACAACTTTTGTTGGGAAAGTTAAAATAAATTTTGTGCTTGTTAGAGGTGAAGCCATATGAAATGGTCAATAACACAATTAAGAAAGTATCAAGGTAAGCCATTTGAGTTTAACCAAACGGCTCATTTTGATCATTTGAAAGAATCATTAGATTTAATTGATCTATCAGAAATAAATGTTGAAGGCCAATTAACAGTGAAATCCAATGAAGTCATTGCTGATATGCATGTGACTGGAACGTATACGATGCCTTGTGCACGTACACTCGTACCAGTTGAAGTGCCGTTAGATGTAACAACTTCAGAAGTTTTTGACTTAGAGGGCTATAATGATTATATCGACAGTGAAGATCAAGAAGATGAACATTATCATCTTGTTTCCGACGGTATGATTAATATTAAAGACATTGCTGAAGAACTTGTAATTATTGAAAAGCCTATGCGCGCCTTCTCTGAAAATAGCAATCATATGCTAACAGAAGGTAATGGTTGGGAAGTCATTGATGAAGATCAATTGATTGAAGTTCAACAAGAACAAGATAATGATGATTCTGAAAGTAAGCAAGTTGATCCAAGGCTTCAGAAATTACAACAATTATACGATAAAGAGCAATAGCAGTTTAATTAATGATATAATAATATTAATTGAACTGACATTTTGAATTAAGTGTCTATTCTAAGGAGGATTAATCATGGCAGTACCAAAAAGAAGAACGTCTAAAACTAGAAAAAATAAACGCCGTACGCATTTCAAAATTTCAGTACCTGGTATGACTGAATGCCCAAGCTGTGGCGAATACAAATTATCTCACCGTGTATGTAAAAACTGTGGTTCTTACAATGGTGAAGAAATCGTTTCTAAATAATATAGAATTTATTTATTTTTATCCAACAATCTATATGAGGTTGTTGGATTTTTTTATATCCATTTATAAGAATGACCTACAGCTTTAGATAGAGGTAACTGTAGGTCATTGTGCATCATCAAGTTATGATGAATGCTTTATGAAATTAGTGTTTTTTATTACTTTTACGTGTTTGACATTTTAACAGTAATACACCTGCGAAGAATGATAATACACTTGCCCAAATTGTTGGTGTAGTTGTATCAGCACCAGTATTAGGTAACGTTTTAGATTTATCAGATTGATGTTTAGTTTCATGCTTTTTATCTTTAGTGATAGACGTGTCATCATTAGTAGTCTTTTTACCTTTTACTTTTGTCTCGTCTTTTTTAGTAATTTTGATTGTTTCCTTTTTGTGAGTTGGTGTAGTTGGTGTAGTTGGTGTCTTATTCGGATCCTTCATGTGTGGTGTCTCAGGTTCTTTATTCGGGATTCTCTCAGGTACTTTCTCAGGCTCTTTTTTCGGATTATTATTTACAATTCTAATTTTGTAATTTCCTTTATAACCGATTTTAGGTACTTCAACGCTTACAAACGCCTGATAGACTTTCTTACCTTCTACGTAAGGGAACGTGATAGTACGTGTATCATGTTCTTTATCTTTAGCAATTGTTGTTACACGTGTACCTTCAACTTTAAATTCTTTCCAATAAGAATCATTGTTTAATGTAAGAACAACAAGTTGATTACCTTTTTCATCAACGGCTACTTTGAAAGGTTTTTGAATATAATTCTCCATTACTGACGGTTGATCTTTTAAGCTCTTTAGAACAGAGAAATCAACGGCTTTTTCATCTTTTAATACTGTAGGCGTTGGTGTTGCATTTTCAAACTCTGTTTTGACTGGAGTGACTTCAGTTGTATTTGTAGTTGCATTGTTAGTAGTATCGGTCTGCGGTTTTTCCACAATAGGAAAGTCGAGATCAAGGGTAGTATCTACTTCATTACCAGCTTTGTCATATTTAGAAACTACAGTTGTTTTAAGTTGAATTTTATCTAATAATTTATCCGTAGTTAAAACTGCTTCTTTCACTTTATCAGCTTGTTCAGTTAATAGTACATTTTCACCGTTGTGAGTAATTTTAGAGAATTGATACTTCGTTCTCTTCGTGATAAGTGTATTACCGTTTGCTTCTTTTACTTTAAAAGTATATTTGTACTTGTCTCCATCTTTTTCGACTTTGACATCTTTTTCAAACAAATTAGCATAAGTAGAAGTTTGAGAATTATCTTTTTGATATTTTAATTCACCTTGAATTGTAACTGGATATGCATTAGGAACTTTGTTTGCTTCAACTTCATGATCTGCTACAGATGATTGAGTCAATGTTGTAGTTTGATTTGCTAGTTTTGTTTGTGTTGTAGAAGATGCAGTTTTAGCCGGTTTAGCTGGCTTTGATGGTACTTCTTTAGGGTCGTTCCATAGTGCGTCATTAAATTTTCGAGCACTGTCATAATACAATTGAAGTGTTACGTCATGTGCTTGATCTCGACCTTTACTTGGATTATTAACATTTTCCGGATATTTAGTTGTACCAGTAAGTTGAATTTTTTCTAATAAATCTTTTGAAGTTACAGAGAATTCTTTAATTCTATTCTTCTCATTGATTGTTCTTAATTCTAATGGTTGGTCTTTGTACTCCATTTTGAAAAGGTCAAAGTCATAAAATTCGCCACCTACATCTGCAATCCCAGGGTGTAAACGTACAGTGTATTTATATAAATCATTTACTTTTTCAATTTTAACGTTAGGATTCAGCGCCCCCTCATAAAGAGAAGTTTCTTCATTATTCATCGCATTTCTAAAGTGACCACTTACAAAGAGTGGAAGTTCTTTATGTAATTTATTTTTATCGTAGACTACATCGTCGTAAAGATTTTTGTAAGTTGTAGCTTGATAGTCCTTAGCGGTAATCTTTTTGTCTGATTGGCTGTTAGGTTTCGTTGTTGTTTGTGAACTTGAATTGTTTGTTGGTGTAGTCGATGGTTGAATGTTGTTTTGGTTTTGCGATGAATCTGCTTGGTTTTTATGATTAGACGTACCAGTCGTTGTAGCTGTTCCAGTAGGGGATGTACCATCGCTGTTTTGACCAGTAGTAGTTGTTGTCTTAGTATCTGATTGAATAGATGAATTTTCTGCTGCTTGTGCATCGTGACTTGAACTTAGGAAGAGGGCAGTTCCTAATGTGATTGAAGCTACGCCAACTGTTAATTTACGAATGGAAAAGTAATTGGCATACCTTAGTGTATGATTCTTCTGATGTTTGTTCATGTTGTTAACAACTCCTAAGATAGATTTCTAAATGATAAACCTTATCAATTAGCTTAGGATTATTATACACTATTTATTTTTAAATTGAATAGTATTTTTAAAATATTTTATATTTTTATTTGTACAATTAAAAAACAAGTACATCGCTTAATGATGTACTTGTTATAGTGGTCTAAATAATATTAAATATTTTTATTACTTTTTCTTTTAATAAAGAATAATGATGAGAATAGTGCAATTAGACTAAATATTACGCCGTTATTAGATTCTTTATGAGAACCAGTTTGAGGTAATTCATTTGTAGATTTTGAATCACTATCATTTTTATTAACTTTAGAATCTTTTACAGTGTCTGTTTTTGAAACTTGATTATTTTTATAGTCTTTATCATTACCTTTCTCTTTCTTAACACCTTTACGGTCTTTATCGTCACCTTTACCATTCTTACCTTCTTTACCAGAATCTTTACCTGTTTTGCCACCTGTAACGGGATTTTTAACATCTTTTTTAGGTTGTTTGACTTTCTTATCTTTTTTAGGTTGTTTGTCTTTTTTATCCTTTCTATCCTTTTCAGAAGGGTTAGTAGTCGTTTTGTTTTGTTTAGAAGTAATGTCAGTTTGAGTTGTTGTAGGTTTTTCAACTTTATTGTCTTCTTTTTTACCTGTTTCAGACGGTGTTTCAGCTTTAACATCTTGTTTTTGTGACTTAGTATCGTTCACTGAAGTTGATGGTTTCTCAGGAGTAGAACTTTCAGTCTTATCAGTAGCAGGTTGTTGATTTTTAGATGTTTCATCTTGCTTAGACTGTGCGTCAACTTTTGTATCTTGTTTTTGAGTCTCAGTATTGCTTACTGAAGTTGATGGTTTTTCAGGAGTAGAGCTTTCAGTTTTATCAGAAGCAGGTTGTTGATCTTGGGTAGTGTCATTTTGTTTAGGTTGCTCTTGAGGAGTTGTTGGTTCTGGATCCTCAATAGTAGGAATGACACTTTCTAATTCAATATGTGTTGTATATTCGTGATCATATTTTAATGCAGGTATTACAATATGTACTTTACTAATAATATTATTCATACCAGGAGTTACTTCTATGTTAACTGTTTTAGTGTCTTTTTCAGTATTATCATCTACCACTGTAGTAGGTAATTCTGTCTCACTTTCATCAAAAAATTGGAAACTCTTCCACCAAGAAGCATTCTCTAGCGTAATTTGGAAATAGTATTTATCATTTTTCTTAATTACTTTACCAGGATGTTGAACGTATTGATCCATGTGAGAAACTTCATTCGTTTTATCTTTTTGAACTTGGAAATTTAATGATTCTGAAAGCTCAGCTGATTGTGAAGAATCGCTTTTTTTATTGTTAGCTTGAGCGTTTTGGTCTTGAACAGTAGTAGGTTGAGTATTTTGAGTATTTGAATTTTGTGTAGCTGATGTATTTTTAGGTTGGTTTTGTACTTGTTGAGTTGATTGATCTTTATTTTGAACATTTTGATTTGTAGATACATTATCATTTTGGTTTCCTGAATTTTCATCGGCTTTAACTTCTTGATGAGCACCGATAATAAGTGCTGAACCTAAAGTGATTGAAGCTACACCAAATTTAAGTTTTCTAATTGAAAAGTTATTCTTAAAAATAAAAGTATCTTTACTATGCTGTTTTTTCATGTTGTTAACAACTCCTATGTAATTTTTCAATTGATAGCATTTATCAATTAATACATAGATATTATACACTAACTGAAAATTAAGTGAATAGTTTTTATATTATTTTATTATTATATTACGCCAAATAAAAAGACGAGCTAATCTTTCAAATGATTAACTCGTCTCTATGATTATCTAACTATTTAGATGATTTTCTTTGTCTTCTGAATAGAAGTAGTGCAGATGCTAAAGAGATTGTACCGAACACAGTTGTAGTATAAGCAGCTTCATTACTTACACCAGTATCAGGTAATTCAGTTTTTTCTTTTTTAACATTTGTAGTTGTTGTTTTGTGATCGCCGACAGTTGTTACGTGATGTTTAACATCTTGGTCGTCAGTGTCATTTTTATCAGGAGTAGTTGTAGTACCTGGTTTAGTTTGAGTATCAGGTTTAGTTTGAGTATCAGGTTTGTGTTCATCATCTGGTTTAACTTGAGTATTTTGATCTGTACCTGTACCTGGTTTAACACCAGCACCTAATTGGTCATGTTGATCTGGAGTTGTAGTACCTGGTTTAGTTTGAGTATCAGGTTTAGCTTCAGTGCCTTGATCAGGTTTAGTAGGTGGTTTAACTGTAGTATCTCCAGCGTTATTTTCATCAGGCTTACCAGTTTGTTGACCTGTACCTGCATTTTGATCAGTTCCAGGCGTACCTGGTTTTTCTTGGCCATCTGGTTTAGTTTGACCTGCATTTTCACCTGGAGTAGGTGTTACTGTATTATCAGTACCATTTTCACCTGGTTTAGTGTTGTCAGGCGTACCTTGACCTTGTTGGTCAGTACCTGGTTTAGTCTCAGTACCTTGACCAGGTTGAGTATTATTTTCAGGAGCAGGTGTTACAGTAGTACCAGCACCAGCTTGGTTGTTTTGATCTGGTGTTGTACCCGGTTGAGGTGTAGTTGTACCTGTTTGAGTACCGCCTTGACCTTGTTGTTCTGTATTACCAGGTGTTTGGTCAGGAGTAGTACCAGGTTTAGTACCAGCGTCTTGTCCTGGTGCGCCAGTACCATTTTGGTCTGGTGTAGTTGCATCAGGTTTAGTTTGAGTATCAGGTTTAGCTTCAGTACCTTGATCAGGAGCAGTAGGTGGTTTAACTGTAGTGTCTCCAGCGTTATTTTGGTCTGGCGTACCAGTTTGTTGACCAGTACCAGCATTTTGATCGGTTTCAGGTGCACCTGGTTTTTCTTGATTTTCTTGACCATTTGGTTTAGTTTGACCTGCATTTTCACCTGGAGTAGGTGTTACTGTAGTACCAGCACCATTTTCACCTGGTTTAGTGTTTTCAGGTGTACCAGTTCCGGTTGCACCTTGGCCTTGTTGATCATTACCCGGTTTAGTTTCAGTACCTTGAGCAGGCGTACCAGTTTGTTGACCAGTACCTGCGTTTTGGTCATTACCCGGTTTAGCTTCAGTACCTTGGGCAGGAGTTCCAGTTGCACCTTGACCAGCTTGAGTATTATTTTCAGGGGCAGGCGTTACTGTAGTACCAGCGCCAGCTTGATTGTTTTGATCTGTTTGTTGACCTTGTGTGCCTGGCGTAGGTTTAGCTTCAGCATTTGTATTTGGAGTAGAAGCATCAGGTTTTGATGCGCCAGCTTGTGTAGTATCTTGACCTTGTTGGTTGTTACCTGGAGTTTGACTTGCGTCAGTGTTACCTGGTTTAGCAGTGTCTTGACCTGCAGTAGTATCAGGTTTAGCTGGAGTGCCTCCTGTTGCTCCGGCTTGATCTTGTTGATTGTTATTACCAGTTGTTGGAGCAGGCGTTACTGCAGTTCCAGCACCATTTTCACCTGGTTTAGTATCAGCACCTTGAGCAGCTGTACCAGTTTGTTGACCAGTAGTAGCGTTTTGATCAGCTCCTGGTGTACCTTGACCTTGTTGACCAGCACTTTGAGCAGGCGTTACTGTAGTGTCTGCTTGATTATTTTGAGGTGTACCAGCATTTTGTTCAGCTTGATTGCCTGCTGGAGTTGTTCCTGCTTCTGGTTTAGCTTGAGCAGGTGCACCAGTATCTTGCGCATTATTAGGTGTACCTGTTTGTGCTCCGCCAGCTTGATTATTTTGATCGTTTTGAGCGCCTTGAGCAGGTGTAGCTGTTCCAGGATTACCAGCAGCAGGTTGACCAGTTGTTTCAACTGTTCCTACAGTTTCTCTTTGGAAACCAGTACCAGTCGTACCTTGAGGATTTTCTTCAGCATGTGCTTGTCCGAAGAATAAGAATGAACCTACAATAATTGAGGCAGTACCAACTGTAAATTTTCTGATTGAGTAATGATTTTTCTTTGTGGGGGTGTTGTTAGAAAAATGATTAGGTTTGTTCATAACTTTTCTCTCCTTTGATAAGTAGTTCTCTCAGTTGTGTTTTGAGAAGTTATAGAATTAGAGTGAAATAGAGCATTATCAAATGATAATGGACAAACAATATATTAGCATATTTTACAAGCATTAAACAACTAATTAAAAATATTATCAAATTTTTGTTGACATTGATAACTATTATCATTTATTCTTTTAACAAGAATTAGAGTGGAAAGTGTTTACATTCATCACTCTCATGGAGGTTTTTGAATTGAAAGTGACATATAAATCACTAAGTTTTATCCTAGTTTTATTTATATTTTTATTTAGTTGGGTTCCAAATGTAAGTCATGCGGCTGAAGGGAAATCAATCAATTTCGAAGTTCTCAAATATAATACGAATGATACTTCAATGGCGAATGATTATTTTGAAAAGCCAGCAAAATTAATTGAAAAAGATGGTAAAAAGGTACTGCAAATTACAGTCAATCATAGTCATTGGATTACTGGAATGAGTATTGATGGTCACAAAGAAAAAATCATTAATAAAGATGCCAGTAAAGATATTAGAACGTCAGAATTTGAACTAAGCAAAGCTTCAGGTAAAGTGAATGGTACAATCTCTGTTTATATTAATGAACCAGTAAATGGTAAACCTTTTAAATATGATCATCATTACAATATTACTTTTAAATTTGATGGGAAAGATTCGGGAGCTACTGGCTCACCAAATATCGTGCAAGATAAATCCAATGTAGAAAATCCTCAAACTAGTGGTGGAATTCCAACATATACATATTTGATTCCAATTGTTTCTTTATTTGCATTGATTACAATTTCAGTTATGACATTTAAGTTGAAAAAAGGTAACCAATAATGAATCAATGGGGCCGTATAAAGGCGAAAAACTTTATTATCGCTTTGACTTTATGCGTAACTTTAATAAATGAAAATCACACATATCTAGCTAAGGCTGATGATGAGACTCAATCATCAGCCAATTCTTATATAGAAAGAAAAATAAAAAATGGTAAGACTGATACCACTATACATAATGATAAAGATATAAAGAAACAAGCTGTGCAATTTTATGTGCGACGTCAAAATGATAAGGAACCTTCGCACATGAACGACTATGTTAAACATCCTGGATTTTTAGTGAATATCGAAGGGAAAACCTATTTCGAAATAACGATTCTAAATAGAAAATGGTGGCAGAGTTTTCACTTTTATCAAAAAAATAAAGAATTAAAAATAACTACAATTGATGAGGATAAAGACAAAGATACTATAACCATACGTATGCCTATCAATGACATAAAAGAAGAAATAAAGTCTCGTATCCATATCAATATACCTTCATTAAAATATGACCATCATTACGTGACGTACATCGTTATGACTAATAAAGATAAATTGAAAATTGATCATAAAAACGAAGTAAATACATGTGACGATAAAGATTGCAATTTAAATAGTAAAAAATTTGATGAAAATAATAATGTTGAGAAAAATTCAGACGTTTTGTCTAACCAAACTTTAATTCCAGAAGATAATGTAAGTTCAAAACAAAAGAAACCTATTTCTCAAGAAACATTAAAGCCCGAAAATCAACATCAATTGTTCAAAGATAGTATGGGTAATTCTAACGCAATAACTACTAACAATCATTTTCCAATGACACCTTCATTTGGAAATACTCACACAAAGTCTAAACCAAGTCATCAAACTCAGTTAAATCCTTTTCAAAGTAAAAAAGATAAACCAAATCCGAATTTCAATAGAGATGCCGATAAGAAACCTCAACCTAAAAAGGAATTTAAAGAAATGAAACCTTCGCATCATACAAAGACATATGTGATTTTAGGTTCACTAATTTTATTGGCATTATTAGTACTAATAGCTACATATTTTGTTAATAGAAAGAGTGAGTCTAAAAAATGAAAATAACCAGGTTAATTACTACTTTAATAATATTTATCATTTTACTAAGTGGTTGTGACTCTAGTGGTAAAGATAAAAAGAAAGACAGTGCGCAAACAAAAGAATTTCGAATCGTACCAACGACAGTCGCATTAACAATGACACTAGATAAACTCGATTTGCCAATAGTCGGCAAACCAACGTCATATAAGAAATTACCAGAACGCTATAAAAATGTACCTGAAGTAGGGCAACCAATGGAACCGAGTGTAGAAGCGGTTAAAAAAGTAAATCCAACACATGTATTAAGTGTTTCTACGATTAAAGATGAGATGAAACCATTTTACAAACAGTTGAATATGAAGGGGTATTTCTATGATTATGACAGTCTAAATGGGATGGAAAAATCTATAACTGAATTAGGGAAGCAATTTAATAGAGAGAAAAAAGCTAAAGAATTGAATGATCATCTTAATACTGTAAAGGCAAATATTGAAAGCAAAGTTGCGAAAGAGAAGAAACATCCTAAAGTACTGATACTTATGGGTATTCCAGGAAGTTATTTAGTAGCCACAGATCAATCTTATATTGGAGATCTTGTAAAAATTGCTGGGGGAGAAAATGTCATTCAAGATCACTCAAAGCAATATATTTCTTCGAATACAGAGCACCTTGTTAACGTCAATCCAGATATCATATTGAGACTCCCACATGGTATGCCCGATGAAGTTAAAAAAATGTTCCAGAAAGAATTTAAACAAAATGATATTTGGAAACACTTTAAAGCTGTAAAGAACAACCAAGTCTATGATTTGGAAGAAATTCCATTTGGCATCACTGCGAATGTAGATGCTGATGATGCCATGACACAACTCTATAATCTATTTTATAAAAAGTAATGGAGATAAATAATGTTTCAACAACATCCTAGAATATTAGTTATTATTTCACTTATCTTACTTTGTATTACCATCTATATTTCGTTTGTAATAGGAACGATACCAATCCATTTTAAAGACATACTTCAGAAGCTTTCAACTGGGGAAGCATCGAATATAGATACCATTATAGATTTAAGATTACCTAGAATATTGATTGCCTTATGTGTAGGAGCCATGTTGTCAGCTTCCGGAGCTTTACTACAAGCAGTATTACAGAACCCTTTGGCTGAAGCGCAACTACTCGGAGTATCTTCCGGAGCTTTGGTAGCGAGAACGATTTTATTATTACTTGCACCGCAACTCTTTTTCTATATTCCTTTACTTAGTTTTGTTGGAGGGATGCTACCATTTTTAATGTTGTTCATTTTAAGTGTTAAGTTTAAACTGCTACCGACACGAATGATATTGATTGGGGTAGCCATGTTTGCAATGTTAACTGGTTTGTTAGATTTATTTGCTCAGAATCCATTTTTGAAAATGCCTCAAGGTTTCACTATGAAAACATGGAATGATGTCAAAATGATTGTGCTTTCAGCAGTGATAGGTTTAGCAATGACAATCATTTTAATGTCTAAGGTAAATTTATTAGCTTTAGAGGAGAAACAAGCGAATAATTTAGGTTTCCATATTACGAAATATCGATTAATAGTTGGAATGGTTGCAGTATTTCTAGCAAGTGCATCGTCTTCGATTGTCGGTCCACTTGCATTTGTCGGTTTAATCATTCCTCATATTGTAAGGAAACTTATAGGCGCAAATTATAAGCAAGTCCTTCCACTATCCATAATTATAGGCGCATGGTTTGTAGTAATGACTGACTTACTAGGTAGAACGATTCATCCGCCTCTTGAAATACCGGCTAATGTCATCATGATGTTAATTGGAGGTCCTGTATTAATTTATCTCATTTGTAAAGGAGCGGTTAATGATGCATACTGAGGGACTTCATTTTCAATATAAGAATGAATCGGAAATCATTAAAAATCTTTCATTAACATTTAGCTCAAATGCCATCACTTCAATTATAGGCCCCAACGGTTGCGGTAAATCAACATTATTGAAAATACTTTCTCGTAATTTGAAACCTTCGTCTGGAGTAATCTATCTTAATCAACAGGATTTGAAAAAGTTTAGTAAAAAGGCGTTGGCACATGAACTCGCAACGGTTCACCAAACGATGAAAATTCCTGAAGGTTTTACAGTGAGAGAATATATTGAATTAGGTCGTTATAGTTATGGAAGTGTGTTGAATAGAGATCAACATAAAGAAAGGATTATTCAACATACTATTCAACAATTAAATTTGGAACATCTACAACATAAAAAGTTAATTACTTTGTCAGGTGGAGAAGCTCAAAGAGTATTTCTGGCTACAGCTCTCGTTCAGGAGCCACAATACATATTACTAGATGAACCAACGACGTATTTAGATATTCATTATCAATATCAAGTTCTAGATACAATTCGACTTTTGAAGGAACGCTATAATATCACATTTATTATGGTACTTCATGATATTAATCAAGCGATTGAGTACAGTGATGAAGTCATATGTTTGAGTACCGATGGGGTGCTTGCACAAGGTGAACCAAGCCAAGTAATTAATGAAAAGATTTTAAAAGAAATGTACCAAATAGACACTAAAATTATTCAGGATGATGAATGTGGCATGATTATTTGTAGAAAAAGGGTGACACCATCAAGTGACTAAAATCATAAGAATCGTTCAAATCATATTAATTGTTGTCATCATTGTTTTTAGTTACCAATTAGTCAAAACGTATCTTGAAGATAAGGCTTCAGCTAAGCGCTACGCTGAACTTCAGAAGGAATTTCAATTTGAGTCTTTAACTTCTAAAAGTGAAACAAGACCTCAATTTAATAAATTAGAAGCAATTAATAAAGATATTGTGGGTTGGATTCAGCTTAAAGGGACTACGTTAAATTACCCTGTGCTACAAGGTAAAACAAATCATGAATATTTGAGGCAGGATTTCGAACATGTGAAGAGTCGTAAGGGCAGTATTTTCATGGATTATAGGAATTCTGTGAAGAATCCAAACTTAAATACAATTATTTATGGTCATCATATGGGTGATGACACGATGTTTGATGTTCTAGAAAAATATTTAAAGCAAGAATATTATCATCGTCATCAAGACATTCAATATGATACGAAATATGGTAAATATAAGCTGCAAGTATTTAGTGCGTATCAAACTACGACCAAAGATAATTATATTCAAACAGATTTCGCATCAAGCTCAGAGTTTCAACAATTTATAAATAAAACAAAACAAAAATCAGTGATTCAATCTCATGTTCAAGTCAGTGATCAAGATAAGTTAGTGACCTTTTCAACATGCGAGGATGCTTATAATCAAACATCTGGAAGAATCGTTGTGGTCGCAAAATTAGTCAAAATAAATTAACAGAAAAGAGGAAAACATCATGAAATTTATGGCAGAAAACAAATTAAAATTAGACAAAGGGACAGCGCCAGGTATTATAGAAAGGTTCTACACAAGGCATGGCATTGAAACATTAGAAGGTTTCAAAGGAATGTTTGTTACTAAAACGCAAGAACAAGACGACTTTGATGAAGTGAAAATCTTAACTTTATGGGAATCTGAACAAGCATTTACAGACTGGTTGAAATCTGACGTATTCAAGAAAGCGCACAAAAATGTGCGTCATCAATCTGCAGATGCTACGAGTCCAATTCATGAAAATGTCGTGAAAAAATACGATATAGGGTATCAATATTTTAAGTAATCATTTAAATGAGTATGTATATAGTTCAAGTTATAGCTTAAATTACATACACTTATTTTCAAAATATTAAATGCAATCCTATGAAGCAAGTCGATGCAGTCATTCCAATTGAATAGGCTCCCGATTTGCTTTTATTTTTTACCATTGAGTTGATAATAGAATGAATGTAAGGTTTGAAATCCGCTCAAATTGAATTACAATATATACATCACTTTAAGAGTTGGAGAATCTATATAATGGAACAAATTACGTCTGCTCAAAATAATAAAATAAAAAATGCCAATAAATTAAAAAAGAAACGCGACCGTGATAAAACAGGACAGGCTTTGATTGAAGGTATTCATCTTATTGAAGAGGCTCAGCAAAGCGGCATTACGATTCAACAATTATTTGTTATAGAACCAGATAGAACTGATGAGGCGCTTTTAAACTATGCGAATGAAACGTATGAAATTAATATGAAAGTTGCTGAGGCGCTCTCAGGTACTGTTACGCCACAAGGTTTCTTTGCAGTAATTGACAAACCACAATATGATGTATCGAAAGCACAACAAGTGTTATTAATTGATCGTATTCAAGATCCAGGTAACTTAGGCACGCTCATTCGTACGGCTGATGCTGCAGGTTTAGATTTAATTGTAATGGAAAAGGGCACTGCTGATCCTTATCAAGATAAAGTCATGCGTGCAAGTCAAGGAAGCATCTTCCATATTCCAGTTGTAACGGAAGATTTGGCGAACTACATGAACAATTTTGATGGGCCGGTTTACGGTACTGCACTTGAAAATGCGGTGAGCTTTAAAGAAATAGAAGCTCAATCAACTTTCGCTTTGCTATTAGGCAATGAAGGCGAAGGGGTTAATCAGGAATTGTTACAACAAACAACGAAAAATTTAATTATTCCAATTTACGGTAAAGCGGAAAGTTTAAATGTAGCTATTGCTGGAAGTATACTGTTATATCAGTTGAAAGGTTGACCCTATGTTCAAAGTTCGGCTATAATAATGAATGAAATTTATAAGAATTAAAGCAATCATCATCAATTTGAACATCACTTAAACAACTAAATGAACTGCCAATAAAAAGACGTAAATTATTTAAAGGGTTGCCAAGGGAGAATGACCGCGACTGAAAGTTATTCCAACCTGAAATAATTTTTTTCATCTTTTTGGTTACTTAAAGAAATTTAAGTCGGAATTGTCATTCCGTTATCAATAGATTTACAAGTGTATGCTTATGCATAAATTTGGGTGGTACCACGGAAAGCTTTCGTCCCAGTTTGATTTGGGGTGGAAGCTTTTTTTGATGTTGAAGTTTGAGTGTTTTATTTTCCGAAATCAAAATTGAAAAGTGGCATTTAAAAAGGAGGAGTTTGGTCATGACTCAAAATGATACGATGGCTGAGTTAAAACAACAAGCGCTTGTCGATATTAATGAAGCTAATGATGAACGTGCATTACAAGATGTGAAGGTTAAGTATTTAGGTAAAAAGGGCTCTGTAAGTGGATTAATGAAGAATATGAAAGATTTACCTAATGAAGAAAAGCCTGCTTACGGACAAAAAGTGAATGAACTACGTCAAACGATTCAAAATGAATTAGATGAAAGACAAAATATACTTAAAGAAGAAAAATTAAATCAACAACTTGCAGAAGAAACTATTGATGTGACTTTACCTAGTCGACATATTGAAATTGGCTCAAAACATCCATTAACAAGAACGGTCGAAGAAATTGAAGATTTATTCCTCGGTTTAGGTTATGAAATTGTTGATGGTTATGAAGTTGAACAAGATTATTACAATTTTGAAGCTTTGAATTTGCCTAAATCTCATCCTGCAAGAGATATGCAAGACAGTTTTTACATTACTGAAGAAATTTTAATGCGTACACATACGTCTCCAGTTCAAGCGAGAACAATGGAAAAACGTGAAGGCAAAGGTCCGGTTAAAATTATTTGTCCAGGTAAAGTGTATCGCCGTGACTCAGATGATGCGACGCATAGTCACCAATTTACACAAATTGAAGGATTAGTCGTCGATAAAAATATTAAAATGAGTGACTTGAAAGGGACATTAGACCTACTTGCGAAAAAACTTTTTGGTCCAGAACGCGAAATTCGTTTGCGCCCAAGTTATTTCCCATTCACAGAACCTTCTGTTGAAGTAGACATTTCTTGTTTTAAATGTAAAGGAAAAGGATGTAACGTATGTAAGCATACCGGTTGGATTGAAATTTTAGGTGCAGGAATGGTACACCCTAATGTACTCGAAATGGCAGGATTTGATTCTAATGAATATTCAGGATTTGCTTTCGGTATGGGTCCAGATCGTATTGCAATGTTGAAATATGGTATTGAAGATATTCGTCATTTCTACACAAATGATGTACGTTTCTTAGATCAATTTAAAGCAGTAGAAGATAGAGGTGACCAGTAATGTTGATTTCAAATGAATGGTTAAAAGATTATGTAGATGTAAACCAATCAGTTCAAGATTTAGCGGAAAAAATTACAAGAACTGGTATCGAAGTAGACGATATTATTGATTATACAAAAGATATTAAAAATTTAGTTGTCGGTCATGTCGTTTCAAAATCCCCACACCCAGATGCCGACAAATTAAATATTTGCCAGGTTGATTTAGGTGAGGACGAACCAGTTCAAATTGTATGTGGTGCGCCAAATGTTGACGAAGGTCAATATGTGATTGTCGCAAAAGTAGGTGGCCGTTTACCAGGTGGCGTTAAAATTAAACGAGCGAAGTTACGTGGCGAACGTTCTGAAGGTATGATTTGTTCTTTACAAGAAATTGGTATTTCAAGTCATGTGACGCCAAAAGCATTTGAAAATGGCATTTTCGTCTTCCCTACAGAAGTCACACCAGGTACAGATGCACTTGAAGCGTTATATCTTAATGATCAAGTTATGGAATTTGATTTAACACCTAACCGTGCGGATGCGTTAAGCATGGTAGGTACAGCATATGAAGTTGCTGCATTATATCAAACGGACATGACGAAACCTCAAACTTCTAGTCAAGAAAGTAATATTTCTGCGAAAGATGAATTATCAGTTTCCGTTAAAAATGAGGACAAAGTACCTTATTATAGTGCAAGAGTTGTTCATGATGTCACAATTGCACCATCACCAATCTGGATGCAAGCACGTTTAATGAAAGCAGGCATTCGACCAATTAATAATGTAGTAGATATTTCTAATTATGTATTATTAGAATATGGTCAACCTCTTCATATGTTTGATCAAGATCAAATCGGTTCAAAAATGATAGAAGTACGACAAGCGAATGAAGATGAGAAGATGACAACATTAGATGATGTAGAGCGTCAACTTCTAAATACGGACATCGTTATTACTAATGGTCGTGAACCGATTGCTTTAGGTGGTGTGATGGGCGGAGACTTCTCTGAAGTAACGGACCAAACACGTAATGTTGTGGTAGAAGGTGCCATTTTTGACCCAGTATCAATTCGTCATACATCACGTCGTTTAAATTTAAGAAGCGAATCTTCAAGTCGCTTTGAAAAGGGTATAGCAACAGAATTTGTAGATGAAGCTGTAGACAGAGCTTGTTATTTACTAGAAACGTATGCTTCTGGTACAGTCCTAAGCGATAGAGTATCAGCTGGCGATTTAGGTTCATTTGTTACTCCAATTGAAATTACTGCTGACAAGGTTAATCAAACAATTGGATTTAGTCTAAGTGATGAAGATATTGTTAATATCTTTGAACAACTCGGTTTTGACACTGAAAATAAAGATGGTCAATTGATAGTGAATGTGCCGTCACGTCGTAAAGATATCTCAATTAAAGAAGATTTAATTGAGGAAGTTGCACGTATTTACGGTTACGATAATATTCCGTCTACACTTCCAGTCTTCGATGATGTAACGAGTGGATCTCTTACGGACCGTCAGTATAAAACACGTACTGTTAAAGACACATTAGAAGGTGCGGGTCTTGATCAAGCCATCACATATTCATTAGTATCTAAAGACCATGCTAAAGATTTTGCATTACAAGATCGTTCAACTATAGAACTATTGATGCCAATGAGTGAAGCGCATTCTACCTTGAGACAAAGTCTTTTACCACATTTAATTGAAGCTGTAGCATATAATGTTGCTCGTAAAAATACAGACGTAAAATTATATGAAATTGGTCGTGTCTTCTTTGGTAATGGAGAAGGAGAATTACCTGATGAAGTTGAATACTTAAGTGGTATCTTAACAGGTCAATATGTGAATCATGCTTGGCAAGGTAAGAAAGAAACTGTTGATTTTTACTTAGCTAAAGGTGTCGTGGACCGTGTTGCTGAAAAACTAAACCTCAAATTTGATTATCGCGCAGGTAAAATCAATGGATTACACCCAGGTAGAACTGCCATCGTTTCTTTAAATGGCGAGGATATTGGATTTATCGGAGAATTACATCCAACATTAGCGGCAGACAATGATTTAAAACGTACGTATGTGTTTGAACTTAACTATGATGCAATAATGAACGTTTCTGTAGGTTATATCAATTATGAACCTATTCCTAGATTCCCAGGTGTCACTCGAGATATTGCCTTAGAAGTGAATCATGAAGTCCCAGCATCTGAACTATTATCTACAATTCATGAAAATGGTGAAGATATCTTAAACGATACGTTGGTATTTGATGTTTACGAAGGTGAACATTTAGAAGAAGGTAAGAAATCAGTTGCGATTAGATTGAGTTATTTAGATACAGAAAATACACTTACAGATGAACGTGTCACTGCTGTACACGATAAAATTTTAGAAGCACTTCAACAACAAGGTGCAACAATTAGATAATTGGAGCGTAATGACTAGAATTGAAAGAAGCATGATATAAGTGCACTTTCAGTTCAGTTATCACTGCCAATATGTTAAAAAGCTGAGATATCGAGTGATATCTCAGCTTTTATCTGTTTAATTATATTTTTTATCAATTAAAGCGAGTGCTTTGTCTCGATTTTTAAAATGCTTTTTAGAAATGGCATCTAGTTGACCGATTCCATACTTTTGTATGACCTTTGCTGCAAATAAATCTACTTTATTACTTGCGCCTTTTGGAACGTCCATTTTAATTTGGCGTGTGATATGATCCATATGTTTTACGAAAGCATAGCGAGAAATAATACTTGCGGCTGCAATAGCTAAAGATTTAGATTCACCTTTCGTCTCGAACTTAGTCTTTTTAGGAAACGGTAGTTCAGATAGAGCATAATGTTGATACACTTCTCGTTTAGCAAATTGGTCAATAACGATATAATCTAAGTCTTCGATTTCAATTTTTTGAGTAACATTTTTAATTGCTTCATTATGTAGAACTGCTTTCATTTTAACTTGTGACCAGCCCATTTTTTGACGTTCGTTATATTTAACGTTATCAAGTGTAAGCAATGAGTGAGGAATAAATGTAATTAATTGCTCTGCAATTTCTACAATTTTAGTATCGGTTAATTTTTTCGAATCATCGACACCAAGTGTCTTTAATACTTGAGCGTTTTTTTCTGAAACATAGGCAGCACAGACAGTTAAAGGCCCAAAGTAATCGCCACTACCGGCTTCGTCACTGCCAATGCAATTATGTGTATTGTATTTAATAGTAGATGAAACGTTAGTTGATGGCTTAGTTGAAGCTGTCGGAGTAGCTGAAGCATCATTTGGCAACAATTGTAGCGCTACTGTTTCAGCACTTTTCCCCTGAAACATCACTTTACCTGAGTTATAAATGTTAATCGTTGTGTTTTGATGTTTCGTTCTTGCTTTCATTCCTTGAGGCAAATTGCTCGTTTCAAATTGTATTTTAGACATTAAATTTTGAATTTCGTTTTGTGTTAATTTATGAACGACATTTCCCATTTTTCAATCCTCACTTTTAACTACGTATTTCTACATTTTATCAAATTTTACTAATGAAAACATTTAAGCCAAACAACTTAATTTTAGATTACATCATCAACACGAGTTGGTCGTTTCAATGTTTTGTTAACAGCTACTTACATAATTAAATACTCTCATGTATAATGTGTGTTGATAAGTAAAAAAGTACATATCTCATATGAGGTCATGATAAACGGTGATGTTCGAACCTCTTTGAGAAGTCAACTAAAGAAAGTTAAAATCATTTAAATATAAGGTCAGGAGCAATTAAATATGGGTGAATTTAAAAATAGAATAAATGTTACGATTAACGATAAACATTTCACAATTATTGGCGAAGATAGTCCTGAACATATCCGTTATGTTGCACATCTTGTAGATGAGAAGATGCAAGAGTTAGGTCAAAAATCAGCAGGCTTAGATACAACACGCAAATCGATTTTAACAGCAGTAAATATTATGCATGAAAAGGTTTTACTAGAAGAAGAAAATCGTCGATTACAACAAGAAATCAATCAATTAAAACAAAGTGAAGAATAGATGATTTTCGATTTCATCGTTATTATCATTATTGCTTATTTCATGGTGATTGGTTTTCGAAGAGGCATTTGGTTGTCGACATTACATTTTATTTCTTCAATTGTATCATTATGGATTGCATATCAATTCTATCAACCTATTGCAAAGAGGCTGATTGTTTTTTTACCGTTTCCTAAAACAGTTGCCTACGACACAGAGTATGCAATTCATTTTAATTCATTGCAACAAAGGTTTGAAAATATCGTCGCTTTTATTTTATTAGTGATTTTAGTCAAGCTTATTTTGTATCTAATTATTGTTACATTTGATAAGATAGTGGCGTATAAGAAACTACATTTAGTAAGTCGTATAATGGGAGTGATCTTAGGGATATTAATGAGTTTGATTGTCATTCAAATTGGACTTTATTTAATTTCTCTGTATCCAGATACGTTTATACAGAACCAAATTTCACAATCACTATTATGTAAACGATGGATTTTAAATATGCCGTTTGTATCGCATTTTATTTTAAATTTATAAACTATGATATGAGGTCAGGACAAGAGCGAACTTTGATGTTGTGTCCTGGTCTTCTTTTTATGGAGAGATGTATATGACTAAAAAAGATGTAATTCAATTATTAGAGAAAATAGCAACTTATATGGAATTAAAAGGTGAAAATACCTTTAAAGTATCTGCATATAGAAAGGCAGCACAAAGTTTAGAAATTGATGAACGTCCACTGGATGAAATTGAGGATGTTACAGAGCTTAAAGGTATTGGTAAAGGCGTGGGGGACGTTATTAATGAATATAGAGAAACAGGTCAATCTACAGCTCTAGAAGAACTACAAAAGGAAGTGCCTGAAGGTTTAGTCCCATTATTGAAGATTCAAGGCTTAGGTAGTAAGAAAATAGCTAAATTATATAAAGAGCTTCATATTACTGATAAAGCAAGTTTACAAAAGGCTTGTGAAGAGGGGAAAGTAAGTGAATTAAGTGGATTCGCTAAGAAAACAGAACAAAACATTTTAGAAGCGGTTAAAGCTCTAGGCGCTAAAAAAGAACGCTACCCGATTGACCAAATGAGAGGATTAAACAATGAAATCATTGAATTTATTAAACAATTGGATGATGTTGATAATTATTCTTCAGCGGGTAGTTTTAGACGTTACAAAGAAATGAGTAAGGATTTAGATTTTATTATTAGCACGCGCGCTCCTGAAAAGGTACAACAACAATTGCTTGAAATTCCAAATAAAATAAAAGAAGTGGCGGTAGGAGATACGAAGGTGTCTTTAGAGTTATCATATGACGATGAGACGATTGGTGTAGACTTCAGATTGATAGAACCTGAAGCTTTTTATCATACGCTTCAACATTTCACTGGTTCAAAAGATCACAATATCCGTATCCGTCAATTAGCTAAGGAACGTAATGAAAAAGTAAGTGAATACGGAATTGAACAAGCGGATGGAAATTTATTACAGTACCAGAGTGAAGAAGAAATATATCAACACTTTAATGTGAATTGGATTGCACTAGCGATGCGTGAAGATGGTAGTGAATTTGATAAAGATTTAAGCGATATCATTCAATTAAATGATATTAATGGTGATATTCATATGCATACAACCTATAGTGATGGGGCTTTTTCAATTAGAGATATGATTGAGGCAAATATTGCTAAAGGTTATCAGTTTATGGTTATTACAGACCACTCTCAAAGTTTAAAAGTTGCAAATGGATTACAGGTTGAGCGTCTTCTACGCCAAAATGAAGAAATTAAAAAGTTAAATGAAGAATATAAAGACATTGATATATATTCTGGTACGGAAATGGATATTTTGCCAGATGGTTCATTAGATTATGAAGATGACGTTCTAAAACAACTTGATTATGTTATTGCCGCGATTCACCAAAGTTTTAATCAATCTGAAGAAGAAATTATGAAACGATTAGAAACGGCATGTAGAAATCCATATGTTCGTCATATCGCTCATCCAACAGGCCGAATTATTGGACGACGTCCTGGTTATGAACCTAATATAGAGAAATTGATGCAACTTGCTGAGGAAACTCATACCATTTTAGAAATAAATGCGAACCCTAAGCGTTTAGATCTAAATGCTGAAACGGTACGTAAATACCCAAATGTGAAGTTAACTATCAATACGGACGCTCATCATACGAATCATTTGGAATTTATGAAATATGGGGTTGCGACTGCACAAAAAGGTTTTGTTAAAAAAGATAGAGTGATTAATACGTTATCACGAGAAGCGTTTAAATCATTCATTGAAAATAATATTAAATTGAAGAAATAGAGGGATTGCATGAGACAGAAAACATTAGATGTCTTGGAATTCGATAAAATTAAATCATTCGTCGCTGAAGAAACGATAAGTGATTTAGGTCGTGAAAAGGTAGAGCAAATGGCTCCGGCGACAGATTTTGATACGGTAGAATTTCAAATTAATGAAACCGATGAAATTTCTCAAATCTACAATAAACATCGTTTACCAAGTTTGAGTGGCCTAGCAAAGGTCTCACCACTCATTCATAGAGCGAATATTGGTGGCGTACTGAATGTCACAGAACTCAATGTGATTAAACGATTGATTCAAGTACAAAATCAATTCAAGACATTCTATAACCAACTTTTAGAAGAAGATGAAGAAGTAAAGTATCCTATTTTAGACGAAAAAATGAATCAGCTACCTGTATTGAGTGATTTATTCCAAGAAATTAAAGATAAATGTGACACATATGATTTATTTGATCATGCAAGTTATGCATTACAGGGAATTAGAAGTAAAATTTCTAGTACAAATCAACGCATTCGTCAAAATTTAGACCGTATTGTTAAAAGTCAAAGTAATCAAAAGAAATTATCTGATGCGATTGTAACAGTTAGAAATGATCGCAATGTGATTCCTGTCAAAGCGGAATATCGTCAAGATTTCA
Source organism: Staphylococcus caprae (assembly GCF_002902725.1). Taxonomy (GTDB): domain Bacteria; phylum Bacillota; class Bacilli; order Staphylococcales; family Staphylococcaceae; genus Staphylococcus; species Staphylococcus caprae. The sequence goes on along the minus strand of NZ_PPRT01000034.1, from coordinate 13,228 downwards.
ATGGTATTGTTCATGATCAATCAGCTTCTGGACAGACACTTTACATCGAACCGAGTTCTGTAGTTGAAATGAATAATCAAATCAGCCGTTTACGTAATGATGAGGCGGTAGAACGAGAACGAATTCTTACTGAACTGACTGGGCAAGTAGCTGCAGAGGCTGATGCGTTACTCATTGCTGAATCAGTGATGGGCCAAATCGATTTCTTAACGGCTAAAGCGCGCTATGCACGTTCAATTAAGGGGACGAAACCTACTTTTAAAAAGGAACGAACGGTTTATTTACCTAATGCGTTTCATCCATTATTAAATAAGGAAACAGTCGTTGCGAACACGATTGAATTTATTGATGATGTGGAAACGGTCATTATTACTGGACCGAATACAGGTGGTAAAACAGTTACACTCAAAACGCTAGGGCTTATTATTGTGATGGCGCAATCAGGGTTATTAGTACCTACTTTAGATGGCAGTCAGTTAAGTGTTTTCGAAAATGTGTACTGCGATATTGGCGATGAACAGTCGATAGAACAGTCACTATCAACATTTTCTTCTCATATGAAAAATATAGTCGAGATCTTACATGAAGCAGATAAAAATAGCTTAATATTATTTGATGAATTAGGAGCTGGAACAGATCCGAGTGAAGGTGCTGCCTTAGCAATGAGTATACTCGATTACGTTCGCAACTTAGGATCACTTGTCATGGCGACAACACATTATCCTGAATTGAAAGCTTATAGTTACAATCGTGAAGGTGTGATGAACGCGAGTGTTGAATTTGATGTGGATACGTTAAGTCCGACCTATAAACTATTGATGGGTGTACCTGGACGTTCTAATGCATTCGATATTTCTAAAAAGTTAGGTCTCAGCCTCAACATCATTAATAAAGCGAAGACAATGATTGGTACAGATGAACAAGAAATCAATTCAATGATTGAATCATTGGAGAGAAATTCTAAACGTGTGGATGAACAAAGAATTGAGTTAGATCGACTTGTACGTGAAGCTCAAGAAACGCACGATGCACTATCAAAACAATATCAGCAATACCAAAATTACGAAAAATCATTAATGGACGAATCTAAGGAAAAAGCAAATCAACGCGTGAAATCAGCAACTAAAGAAGCGGACTCAATTCTTAAAGAATTAAGAGATTTAAGGGATAATAAAGGCGTTGAGGTTAAAGAACATGAATTAATTGATAAGAAAAAGCAATTGGATGAACAATATGAAGAAAAATCAATTAAACAAAATGTTCAGAAGAAGAAATACGATAAGATCAACGCTGGTGATGAAGTGAAAGTACTATCCTATGGTCAAAAAGGGGAAGTGCTAGAACTCGTAGGCGAAGATGAAGCAGTAGTACAAATGGGTATTATTAAAATGAAATTACCTATTGAAGATTTAGAGAAAACGAAGAAGAAAAAAGAAAAACCGACGAAAATGGTCACTCGCCAAAATAGACAAACGATCAAAACTGAACTTGATCTAAGAGGTTATCGTTATGAAGAAGCGTTAACGGAATTGGATCAATACCTCGATCAAGCAGTGTTAAGTAATTACGAGCAAGTCTATATAATACATGGTAAAGGTACCGGCGCACTTCAAAAAGGTGTGCAACAGCACTTAAAAAAACATAAAAGTGTAAGCAACTTTAGAGGTGGTATGCCAAGTGAAGGTGGATTTGGTGTTACTGTAGCAGAACTTAAATAAAGTGTTGTTGATTTTGAGAGAGCACTGCATTTGATTTTTTGAGAAAATAACGTACAATGAACGCAGTATTATTGATAATTAAAAATGATATGATAGAGCAAAACGATAACAATACTTTAATTGAGCAATAGCAATGCAGTTACGCTTAAAGTCTGTTATAATTTGCTCATCATTGAAAAATTAAGGAGGATTGGCATTTATGGCAATCGTAAAAGTAACTGATTCTGATTTCGATACAAAAATTGAATCTGGCGTTAAATTAGTAGATTTCTGGGCTACTTGGTGTGGACCTTGTAAAATGATCGCTCCAGTTTTAGAAGAATTAGCTGGGGACTATGATGGTAAAGCTGATATTTTAAAATTAGATGTTGATGAAAACCCATCAACTGCTGCGAAATACGAAGTAATGAGTATTCCAACTTTAATCGTATTTAAAGATGGTCAACCAGTTGATAAAGTTGTAGGTTTCCAACCTAAAGAAAACTTAGCAGAAGTATTAGATAAACACCTATAAGAAATAGATGACTGAAGACTGGGGCATTTCATTAAGTAAATGCTCCAGCTTTATTATGTTATTGGAACATTTATTTTCAAAAAATTGAAGAAAGGAGGAGGCCATTGGAGGATTATCAAAAGAAAATTAAAGAAAAACTCAATGTCGTACCTTTAGAACCTGGTTGCTATTTAATGAAGGATAGAAATGCTCAGGTTATTTATGTGGGGAAAGCGAAAAAGTTAAGAAACCGACTACGTTCTTACTTTACTGGTGCGCACGATGCTAAAACAACCCGACTCGTAAGTGAAATAAGAAATTTCGAGTTTATCGTCACGTCTAGTGAAACAGAGTCGTTGTTATTGGAACTAAACTTAATTAAACAGTATCAGCCACGATACAATATATTACTTAAAGACGATAAAAGTTATCCATTTATTAAGATTACAAAAGAGAAGCATCCGCGTCTTATAGTGACTCGTACGGTAAAGAAAGGGACAGGGAAATATTTTGGACCTTATCCCAATGCTTATTCGGCACAAGAGACTAAAAAATTACTAGACCGTATTTATCCATTTAGAAAATGTGATAATATGCCGGATAAATTATGCCTATATTATCATATTGGGCAATGTATGGGTCCATGTGTGTATGATGTTGATTTAAATGTCTACGCTCAAATGACTAAAGAAATTACGGACTTTCTAAATGGTGAAGATAAAACCATTATTAATAATCTCGAAGATAAAATGACTAAAGCGAGTGAATCTCTCGATTTCGAACAAGCGAAAGAGTATCGTGATATGATTCAACATATTCATAATTTAACTAAGAAACAAAAAATTATGTCTACGGATAATACGATTAGAGATGTCTTTGGTTATAGCGTGTCCAAAGGTTGGATGTGTGTCCAAGTATTCTTTATCAGACAGGGAAATATGATTAAACGCGATGCAACGATGATACCCATTCAGCAGACGGAAGAAGAAGAGTTCTATACATTTATTGGTCAATTTTATAGTCTCAATCAACATATCCTTCCGAAAGAAGTTCATGTACCGAAAAATCTTGATAAAGATATTATTAAATCAGTGGTTGATACCAAAATTGTTCAACCATCTCGTGGTAGCAAAAAAGAAATGATTGATTTAGCCAATCATAATGCCGAGGTCCAATTAGAGAATAAATTTGAATTGATTGCGAGAGATGAATCTCGTACAGTAAAAGCGATTGAAGAATTAGGTGAACGTATGGGAATTCAAACACCTATTAGAATAGAAGCTTTTGATAATTCTAATATTCAAGGCGTGGATCCAGTTTCTGCGATGGTTACATTCGTAGATGGTAAACCAGATAAGAAAGGCTACCGTAAATATAAGATTAAAACAGTAGAAGGCCCTGATGATTATAAGTCAATGCGCGAAGTTGTTCGACGTCGATACACGCGTGTATTAAATGAAGGTCTTCCATTACCAGATTTAATTATTGTTGATGGTGGTAAAGGTCATATGAATGGGGTAATGGATGTCCTTGAAAATGAATTAGGATTAGATATTCCTGTCGCTGGTCTCCAAAAGAATGATAAACACCAAACATCAGAATTACTCTATGGTGCAAGTGCAGAAGTTGTTCCATTAAAGAAAAATAGCCAAGCGTTTTATTTACTTCATCGAATACAAGATGAGGTACACCGTTTTGCAATTACATTTCATAGACAAACTAGACAAAAAACTGGACTCAAATCAGTATTGGATGATGTAGATGGTATCGGCTCCAAGAGAAAAACTACACTTTTAAGAACATTTGGCTCTATTAAGAAGATGAAAGAAGCCAGCTTAGATGATTTAAAAAAATCTGGTTTACCAGAAAAAGTTGCGAAAAACCTACAACAAGCCCTACAAAATAAGTAAAAATTTAAAAAAATGGGTGTGAGAATTATTCTCATGCCCAAAAATACTAGAAATAATGTTACAATATGGTTAACAAAAAGCTAATTTTTTTAAGGTTGTGTGGAAGCGTTTTCTAAATGAGAAGTGTTATCAATTAGGTATTGATAACAACAGCCATGAGTCGTCACATCTTTATTAAAGAATTCTATTAAATCACTAGCCTTTTACTTTTTTAAGCAATACTTGTGTGTGGATTCATAACTCATTTACTTTCTTTGTGATGTTTTGGCGTGCAAGTACAAAATAAAGAAGTAAATGTATGCTAGTCTTTTATATGGAATTTCGGGGCATATTGCATACAATTTTGGGGGAATTAGCAAATTTAATTATTTGTTTCACAGGGGGGACTCCTTTTGGCTCAATCAAAAAACGAATTTTACCTTAGACGACTTCATTCGTTATTAGGTATTATCCCAATCGGTGCATTTTTAATTGTTCACCTATTGGTAAACCATCAAGCAACACAAGGCGCAGAAGCTTTCAATAAAGCATCTGGTTTTATGGAATCATTACCATTTCTTTTAGTGGTTGAATTTGTACTTATCTACATTCCATTGTTATACCATGGTTTATTTGGACTACATATTGCATTTACTGCTAAGGAAAACATCGGACATTATTCTTTATTCAGAAACTGGATGTTCTTTTTCCAACGTGTTAGTGGTATTTTAGCGTTCGTATTTATTGCAATGCACTTATGGCAAACACGCTTACAGAAAGCATTTTTCGGTAAAGCAGTAGATTACAATATGATGCATGAAACATTGAAAAATCCATTATGGGCAATTTTCTATATCATTTGTATTATTGCTGTGGTATTCCACTTCGCAAATGGTTTATGGTCATTCTGTGTGACGTGGGGCTTTTTACAATCTAAGAAATCTCAACGTGTATTCACTTGGATTTCATTAATTGTATTCTTAGTGGTTTCATATATCGGTGTATCAGCTATTATCGCGTTTATGTAATTGAGAAACATTTCAACTTAAGTCTTAGATTTATAATATCAGGGGAGTGACATTTCTATGGCAGAGAAAAAAGTTATTGTTGTCGGTGGAGGGCTTGCCGGTCTGATGTCAACAATTAAAGCGGCAGAGCAAGGTGCGCATGTAGATTTATTCTCATTAGTGCCTGTAAAACGTTCGCACTCTGTTTGTGCCCAAGGGGGCATCAATGGTGCGGTTAATACGAAAGGTGAAGGAGATTCTCCGTGGATTCACTTCGATGACACTGTTTATGGGGGAGACTTCTTAGCTAACCAACCACCAGTAAAAGCGATGGCTGAAGCGGCACCGAAAATTATCCATTTATTAGATAGAATGGGCGTTATGTTCAGTAGAACAAACGAAGGTTTATTAGACTTTAGACGTTTCGGTGGTACGCTTTACCACAGAACAGCATTCGCAGGTGCTACGACAGGGCAACAATTATTATATGCACTTGACGAACAAGTTCGTTCTTTTGAAGTAGATGGATTAGTAACGAAATACGAAGGCTGGGAATTCCTAGGTATCGTTAAAGATGATGAAGATGCTGCAAGAGGTATCGTTGCTCAAAATATGACAACATCAGAAATTAAATCATTTGGTTCTGATGCCGTTATCATGGCAACAGGTGGCCCTGGTATCATCTTCGGTAAAACAACGAACTCAATGATTAATACAGGTTCAGCTGCATCAATTGTTTACCAACAAGGTGCAATTTATGCAAATGGTGAGTTTATCCAAATCCACCCAACAGCTATTCCTGGTGATGACAAATTACGTCTGATGAGTGAATCAGCTCGTGGTGAAGGTGGACGTATTTGGACATATAAAGATGGTAAACCATGGTACTTCTTAGAAGAGAAATATCCAGATTACGGTAACTTAGTACCTCGTGATATTGCCACACGTGAAATCTTTGATGTATGTATTAACCAAAAATTAGGTATCAATGGCGAGAACATGGTATACCTTGATTTATCTCACAAAGATCCACATGAATTAGATGTTAAATTAGGTGGTATCATTGAGATTTATGAAAAATTCACTGGTGACGATCCACGTAAAGTACCAATGAAAATTTTCCCAGCGGTTCACTACTCAATGGGCGGATTATATGTTGACTATGATCAAATGACGAATATCAAAGGTTTATTCGCAGCTGGTGAATGTGATTTCTCTCAACATGGTGGTAACCGTTTAGGTGCCAACTCATTACTATCAGCAATTTATGGTGGTACTGTAGCTGGACCAAATGCGATCAAATATGTTCAAGATATTGAGACATCTTATACTGAATTAGATGAAAGTATCTACGAAAAACGCGTAAAAGAAGAACAAGAACGATTCGATAAATTGTTAAATATGCGTGGTACTGAAAATGCGTATAAACTTCACCGTGAACTAGGTGAAATTATGACAGCCAACGTAACAGTAGTACGTGAAAATGATAAATTATTAGAAACAGATCAGAAAATTCAAGAATTAATGAAACGCTATGAAGATATCGATATGGAAGATACACAAACTTGGAGTAACCAAGCAGTATTCTTCACGCGTCAATTATGGAATATGCTAGTATTAGCACGTGTTATTACTATTGGGGCTTACAACCGTAATGAATCTCGTGGTGCTCACTACAAACCAGAATTCCCAGATCGTAACGATGATGAATGGTTAAAAACTACAATGGCTCATTACAAAGGTAGAACTGAAAAACCAGAATTTACTTACGAGCCAGTAGATGTAAGTTTAATCCCACCACGTAAACGTGATTACACTAGTAAGTCTAAAGGAGGTAAAAAATAATGGCTGAACAATCAGTAAAAAATACTCCAGACACTCAAGGTAATCAACAAACAGAAGAAAAGAATCAACAACCTAAACAAAAAACGGTTAAATTAATTATTAAACGTCAAGACAATAATGAATCTAAACCATACGAAGAAACATTTGAAATTCCATATAAAGAAAATTTAAATGTTATCGCTTGTTTAATGGAAATCAGACGTAACCCAGTGAATGCAAAAGGTGAAAAAACAACACCAGTAACTTGGGATATGAACTGTCTTGAAGAAGTATGTGGTGCTTGTTCAATGGTAATCAATGGTCGTGCGAGACAATCATGTTCTGCCATCGTTGATCAATTAGAACAACCTATTCGTTTAGAACCAATGAGCACATTCCCAGTGATTCGTGACTTACAAGTAGACCGTTCAAGAATGTTTGACAACTTAAAACGTATGAAAGCTTGGATCCCAATCGATGGTACTTATGATTTAGGACCAGGACCACGTATGCCAGAGAAAAAACGTCAAACAGCATATGAATTATCTAAATGTATGACTTGTGGTGTTTGCTTGGAAGTATGTCCAAACGTAACACCTAATAATAAATTCGTAGGTGCTCAAGCGATTTCACAAGTACGTCTATTCGACTTACATCCAACTGGTTCAATGACTAAGGATGAACGTTTAGATGCATTAATGAGCACAGGTGGTTTACAAGAATGTGGTAACTCTCAAAACTGTGTGAATGCTTGTCCTAAAGGTATTCCTTTAACAACTTCAATTGCAGCATTAAACCGAGAAACTTCATTCCATATGTTTAAATCATTCTTCGGTTCTGATCACAAAGTAGATTAATATATATAATGTAACGGCTAAGGCTATCAAGTCTTAGTCGTTTTTTGTATTTTTATTTAATTTTGAAAATAAAGGCTTGAAAGATTGAATGATTAAAAATAACATTCATCGATATTGCGGTTATTTTAAAAAATAAATATTGAAGCAAAAATCGTAATAATCAACAGCGAAAGTCCATTGTGATAAAATGAAAGTTAACTGAAAAAATAAGGATGAAGACATATGAATAAACCTATAGGTGTTATTGACTCCGGTGTAGGAGGCTTAACGGTAGCTAAAGAGATAATGAGACAATTACCTAACGAAACGATATATTATCTTGGTGATATCGGCCGATGTCCATATGGTCCTAGACCCGGTGAAGAAGTGAAACAGTTTACTACTGAAATAGCTCAAAAATTAATGGAGTTTAATATCAAAATGTTAGTGATTGCATGCAATACTGCAACTGCCGTCGCATTGGAACATTTACAAAAATTACTGCCTATCCCTGTTATTGGCGTTATTGAACCTGGTGCAAGAACAGCCATTATGACGACCAAAAATCAAAATGTATTAGTATTAGGTACGGAAGGTACAATTAAATCTGAAGCATATCGTACACATATTAAAAAGATTAATCCCAATGTGAATGTATACGGTGTTGCTTGTCCAGGCTTCGTTCCATTAGTTGAACAAATGAGATACAACGACCCAACGATTACAAGTATTGTCATTCACCAAACATTGAAACAATGGAGAAATAGTGATGCGGATACAGTCATATTAGGATGTACGCATTATCCATTACTTTATAAACCAATTTATGATTACTTTGACGGTACAAAAACTGTTATTTCTTCTGGACTAGAAACGGCACGTGAAGTGAGCGCATTATTAACATTCAGTAACGAACATGCAAGTTATACTGAACATCCAAAACACCGTTTCTTCGCTACTGGAGATACGACACACATTGAGAACATTATTGCTGAATGGCTAAAGATGAATGTACATGTTGAACGAATTACTTTAGATAACTAGATAAAGGGGGAACCGATGACTATGGAAGATATTGTCATTGCTACAAACAACCAAGGTAAAATTAATGACTTTAAAGCGATATTTAAAGATGATCACGTGATTGGTATTTCTGAACTGATTCAAGACTTCGATGTGGAAGAAACTGGTACGACGTTTGAAGAGAATGCAATATTAAAGTCAGAAGCAGTGGCTAAAGTACTTAATAAACGAGTGATTGCTGATGATAGTGGTCTTGAAGTCTTCGCACTTGATGGGGAGCCTGGTGTATATTCCGCACGTTATGCAGGTTTAGATAAGAGCGACGATGCCAATATTGATAAGTTATTATCTAATTTGGAAAATGAGTCCGACCGTCGTGCGCAATTTGTTTGTGTTATTAGCATGAGTGCCCCAGGTGAAGAAACCAAAACGTTTAAAGGAACAGTTTCTGGTGAGATAACTCGTGAAAGAAGAGGAGAGAATGGCTTCGGGTATGATCCCGTTTTCTTTGTACCTGATAAAGATCGTACTATGGCAGAAATATCTAATGAAGAAAAAAGTAAAATAAGTCACAGAAGTAATGCGATTCAAAAGTTGAATGCATACTTAGAAGGTGAGAACCATGTCTAAATGGATTATAGTGAGTGATAATCATAATGAAGCAGGGATTCTATATGAAGTGTTTGAAGCGCACAAAGACGCAGATGTATTTCTTCATCTAGGAGATTCTCAATTTCAATATGATGATACGGAATTAAGTTTATATCATAGAGTAAAAGGCAATTGTGATTTTTATCCTGAGTTTCCTGAGGAAGAAATAATTGAAAATAGCGGTATTAAAGCTTTTTATACACATGGTCATTTTTATGATGTTAATCGCACACGCATGAAACTTGCTGAAAAGGCTAAATCTCTCGCTTGTCAATTTGCATTTTATGGACATACTCATATAGCTAAATATGAAAATATTGGTGGAATTCACGTCATTAATCCAGGTAGTATTTCACAATCACGAAGTAATATAGAAGAGACATTTGCCGAACTGCTTATTGATGATACGAATAAGCAAGCAAAACTAAACTTTAGAAATAGAGAAAATAAAGTTATCGATACAGTTAAGATAGTTATTTAAACAGTTAAGCATGGTAAGGGAGTGACACAGAAATATAATTTAGCAAAATTATTTTCGTTATCCCTCATTCAATTTGCATTGTTTGCAAAATTTCTTTAAAAAGAAATTTTCTATGTTGAAGACCCACCAGCAAAGATGACTAGAATCGATAGGAGCTTGATATATGTGCAACTTCAATTCATCTATATATACTTCCTATATGTTTAAAGAGGCTGAGATATTAAATCGAAGTGATTCCTTTAAAGTTTTCATTTTTAAATGTCACTTTGGAGGGAGCGTATCAAAGACTATATCTCAGACTGCATATATTTATACATATAAAATGAAAAGTAAATAGTGTATTATAATTATAGTCTGTAATACACTTTTATTGTTCGAGGAGAAGAAAAATATGTCATTAATGAACAAATCGATTCATTTAACAACAAAATTATATCAGAAGAAAGTTCCAATCGTACCTAGAGTTATGCAATGGTTTAACAGAGCATTGTTTTCAACTGATATACCTAAAAGCGTTAAAATTGGAAAAGGTACTAAATTCGCTCACAGTGGTTTAGGTTGTGTTATACATGAAAGAACAGTTATCGGAAAAAACTGTAAGATACTCCAAAACGTAACTATTGGAGGCAATTCAAAAGGTGGAACACCAGTAATTAAGGATAATGTGTTAATTGGTGCTGGAGCGACTATAATTGGGGATGTGACAATTGGAGATAATGCTAAAATTGGAGCGATGGCTTTAGTTATTGAAGATGTACCTGAAAATGGAATAATAGTCGCTAACAAAGGAAAGATTTTACAAAAATAAATTTTATGTATTATATGGAATAGAAATATCATAATTGTACTTCAATTATTAACCACGTCACTAAAAGGCGTGGTTTTTTATTTATACCTCAAAAAATCAAACATACAATGGTAGGAACTAATTTTGTTTCACAACATTTTTGGTGAAGTCTTGGTGCAGTTTAGGTTTGTATTATATAGTGTGCTATTAATAGACAAAATAAAAAGAACTCCGTCGTTACGGAGTTCTCAATGTCGAAAAGTGTTTAACTTTAGGTTATTAGCGTCCTGGGAGGGATTCGAACCCCCGACCGATGGCTTAGAAGGCCATTGCTCTATCCAGCTGAGCTACCAGGACATTTTTTAACACAAGAATTATTATATCTAAACAGGAGGCTTTTAGCAATAGCTGACTTATAAAAAATGTTTATATTTTTCACTATAGTAGTGCATTTTATCCTTAAATGTTAATTAATTGTAAAGGTGCAAGGAATTTTTAACAATTAAATTGCAAACAATACAGTGATGAATGCCAAACTGTTGTGTAAACGTTTACATTCGACAGTTATGACCTTTAATTGCCGTCTTAAGAAAATATGAACAAATTGTGCCATATGGGCTTTATAGTATAAGTAACAAAACGATAGATAAACAAACAACACAAGTTCATTCATCGTTTTAAATTAATTAACTCACGCATTATTCTAATATACTATAAGGAGTGTTTGTAATGGAAAAATTATTCGACGCAATTAAAAATACTGTAGATGCTGGTATTAACCACGATTGGACTAAATTAGGTACAAGCATCGTAGACATCGTTCAAAACGGTGTAAGTGTTATTTCTAAATTAATCGGTGCTTAATTTTTAAATATTAATACAAATATTAAGGAGAGATTAACATGGAAAAATTAGCGGACGCAATCGCAAACGTAGTAAAAGCAGGACAAGATCACGATTGGACTAAATTAGGTACAAGCATTGTAGATATCGTAGAAAATGGTGTTAACTTACTTACTAAAGTATTCGGTGGATAATAAATAAATTTAAATAAAGAAAGGGAGAAATTTTCATGACAAAATTAGCAGAAGCAATTTCAAATGCAGTAAAAGCAGGACAAGACCACGATTGGGCAAAATTAGGAACTAGCATCGTAGGAATCGCAGAAAACGGAATCAGCTTATTAGGTAAAGTATTCGGATTCTAAGTTAAACAAATTACAAATATTATAATAATCAATTACTAAAGGGAGAGATAAGAATGGAAAAATTAGCAGAAGCAATCGCAAATACAGTAAAAGCAGGACAAGATCACGATTGGTCAAAATTAGGAACTAGTATCGTTGGTATCGCTGAAAATGGTATTGGTTTATTAAGCAAAGTATTTGGCGGTTAATTTTCACGCTAAATTATCAATCTTATTAAAAGTTAGGGAGAGATTTTCATGACAAAATTAGCAGACGCAATTGCAAATGCAGTTAAAGCAGGACAAGACCAAGACTGGGCAAAATTAGGTACAAGCATCGTAGGAATTGCAGAAAATGGAATCAGCTTATTAGGTAAAGTATTCGGATTCTAATTTTCTTAATATATAAATGGACCAGGGCAAGCGCTCTGGTCTTTTTTTAATGTAAAAATATTTGATAATATGAAATATATGAATTACTTTAATCATATTTGGACTAGGAGAAGTAGTAATGACATATAAAAATATATTCTTAGATTTTGATGATACAATTGTAGATTTTTTTGATGCTGAGGAGAAGGCTTTTTATAATATGGCACATCAGTATCACCATTTTCCTAGTGAAAAAGATTTTCTACATTTTCGAAAGGTCAATCAAGCGCATTGGGAAGCTTTTCAACAAAATAAATTAACTAAAGAACAAGTGTTATCACACAGATTTATCAATTATTTTAAAGACTATCAAATTGAAGTTAATGGTAAAGAAGCTGATGAAATATTTCGAGACGAATTAGCCAAAGCACCTTTAAAATTTTTTGATCATACTATTCAAACAATCGAACAGCTTCAACACAATCACTGTTTATATATTGTTACTAATGGAGTGACAATAACGCAGCAGCGTCGAATTGCACAGACAAATTTTAATGAGATATTTGATGGGATTTTTATTTCGGAACAAACAGGTTATCAAAAACCTATGCCTGAGTTTTTTGATTACATTTTCGAAAAAATCGGAGAAAATGAAAGGGAACAATCAATGATAGTTGGGGATTCATTGACTTCTGATATTATGGGAGGATTAAATGCAAATATTGCAACATGTTGGTTTAATAAACGGAATAAAATAAATCAAACTGATATTCAACCACATTTTGAAATAAGTGATTTATCAGAACTTATCGATATAGTTGAATAATAAATGAGAAAATGAAAATTAATTTCTTTCCGACAAAAAATGATAGCGTAAGATTATTACACATAAATAATAGCCCATAAAGTGAGTGTATTTAAAAGTTCATTTTAAGGGCTATTTTTGTAATAATGCGTTATTT